>CAZPCB010000001.1:0-12361 GCA_964585065.1 uncultured Candidatus Saccharibacteria bacterium
GGAGGAGGAGCTGGAACAATATATCAATAATAAGAATAATAATATGAAAAAGAAGCTAATCATCGGAATAATCATTATCCTAGTATTAGGGGGAGGTTTGTATTTAGGATATAGTCAAGGATATTTTAACTCTATTATACCTAATATAGCAAAAGATAATTATCAGTATAAAAGTGAAGAATTAAAGAAGATGTCAGAAGAGGCAGGGATAAATTTAGAGAAAGCAATGGTAGAGCAGCCCAAACAAGAGATGCCTTTAGTATATGAGAAACAAAAAGAAGAAGAACTCATAAATAGGAATAGCCCAATATATAAAGGAAAATTAACTATCAATGAAGCTAACAATAAAGAATGGTTAGTAAAAGTAGGAATTCCAACCGAGAAAGATAAAAAGTATGGTATATGGAAACAAGAAGGAAGAACCCCAATAGTATTTATGGAAGAATTAAAAGCTTCAGGATATGAAGAATGGGAATACAAAAGTGAAGGGAAGCAGGAATTAAAAGGAGGATTTTATATTGGAGTTATAGGTGATAATAATACGATTATTGATACCTTATATACGATACAAAAATAATATTTTATACTAAATAAAAGGATATATGCTATACTAAATAAAGAAGTAAAATAAAAAGATGCAAAAGCGGATAAAAGGATTTACATTATTAGAAATACTATTAGTAATAGCTGTAATAGGGATATTGGCAGCAATAGTATTGATAGCCATAAACCCAAATAAACAATTAGCCCAAGCAAGGAATGCAGAGAGAAGAGTAGATCTCAATACATTAAATAAAAGTTTAGAACAAATATTAATCGATACGGGTTCATATCCTGCAGGAATAACAGATAGTTATCAAGAGGTATGTGCAACGGAAAATAAGAGTATAAGTACTCCATTAACAGATGCTCCTAGTGTAGATTGTACGGGGAAACTAGACTTAAGATCATTAATCCCAACATATATAGCAGCAATACCAAGAGACCCTCAATCTACAGGTTCTAGTACAGGATATTATGTAGCAAGGAATAGTAATAATAATAGAATAAGTATAAAGAGTACAAATGCAGAACTGTCTCAATCGCTTGCTATTAATGATACAGGACAGAGTATAGGTAGTGGGGGTGATGTGTATTATAATAATGTATCACTATTATTACATATGGAAAATGGGTATACTGATTCTAGCCCCAATAATATTTCTGTTACTCCGGGTACTCCAACTACTTTTGCATATGATCCATATTATAAATTTGGTGCAGGATCAGTTGTTTTGAATAATACAACAGATGCTTTTGTAGCAACACATCCAACAGCATTTGCAGTTACAGCAAATGAAGATTATACAATAGAATTTTGGCTAAAACCAAGTAGTACAGGAGGCTTTCAATATTTGGTATATTGTTATGGATCACTAGTAATATTTAATAACTCAGGTGGGATTCGTGTTGAACAAAATGGAGGTAATTTTGGATTAGAGGGAGGTAGTTTTGTTGTGGGACAATGGTATCATATTGCTACTACGAAATCTTCTGGTACGATGAGATTATTTGTTGATGGGGTTTTAGTTTCAACAACGACTTCTAATACCACAGCTTCTAATCAGACAAATGCAGGTCTAAACCCTGGTCCATTTAGATCAGCCAATGGAACTATTGTGGATGAAATTCGATTTACAAAAGGAGTAGCTCGATATACATCTAATTTTACACCTCCAACAGCACAATTTCCTGACTCTTTTTCAAGCTCACCTCCAACAGCTCCAACTGGATTAGCTATCAATAATATAGATAATAATCAGATTACTTTAACGTGGAACTCTTCATTGAATTCAGAGATAACCAATTATGTAATACAATATAGTAGTGATAATGGTGCAACATGGACTACTTCCACAAATCCAGTTTCAAGTTTACCTCGAAAAACAGTACAGGGATTAATAAACGGGTCTACATATTTGTTTAGAGTAGCAGGGGTGAATGCCAATGGAACTGGTTCATATAGTGCTCCAACTAGTGCCTATACCTTACCTGGACTGGACACATATTATGCTAATACTCCTACATTACTTCATTTTGATGGAAGTAATGGGAGTACTACATTTACGAATTCAGGGAATACAGCTATGACATTTACTCCAGCTGGGGGAGCCTCTATTAGTACTTCACAAAGTCAATTAGGTGGAGCTAGTGGACTTCTAAATGGTACAAATGCATGGATTCAAGCCCCATATAGTTCTACTTTAGATTTTGATGGAGCCTTCACTTTTGAAGGATACTTTAGATTATCGAGTTTACCTGGTAGTATGATACTTTATTCTCGGGCGCAATCAACATGGGGTATTCCTATAGAGTCAGCTTTTTACCTCACATCTCCTACAAATGTTAATTTATACTATGGAACGAGAGGATCATGGATGCAATTAAGGAGTTTTACATTGCCCCAAACATTAGTAACCAATCAATGGTATCATATTGCTATTACAAGAGATAGTAATAGTTTGTTAAGAGTATGGTTAGATGGTATCTCATCATCTAATTTATATACTGATAATATAAATTTATCAGGAGCACATCCTCTCTATATTGGAGCATTTTTTGACGGTAGCTCATTGTTTAACGGTAATTTAGATGAATTTAGATTTACAAAAGGAGTTGCACGATATACTGCTCCATTTGTACCTCCTATAGCTCCATTTGCAAATAATTAAATATGCATTGAGTCAATCTACTCAGTATGATATACTATATCTATTGAATAGATACTATATGATAAGTGTATTTACAAAAATAAGAAAGAAAGAAATCCCAGGAATTATATTTGATGATAATGGTAATTTTTTTGTGATACATAGTAATAATCCTGCACAATTAGGGCATTTATTGGTAATTCCATATCAAGAAATAGATTATATTTTTGATTTAGATGGTGAAAATTACCATAAATTATGGGATTATGTGAAGCAAATAGCGCAGAGATTACAAAGTATTACGGGAGCAAAAAAAATAGGAGTTAAAGTTGAGGGATTAGAAGTTGCTCATGTACATATTCATCTTATTCCGATTAATCAGGCCGGGGATATAGACTCTTTTACTCAAATTAGTACAAAGGAGATACAACAATTACAACAACAATTCAAACAATAATATGCCAAAAAAGAAAACAACAACTCATAAACCCAAAATTAAATCAGAAGCTAAGCGTTCTATTGTAGGAGTTATATTAATTGCCATTGCTTTATTGAGTTTCTTATCATTTTTCTCATCAGCTGGTGTATTTGGAGAGGGGTTGAATGGAGGAATAGGATTCCTTTTTGGAATAGGTAAATTTTTATTACCATTTGCTTTACTGTATATAGGGCTTACATTATTAGCACGTCCAAAGGAGAGGGGCTTATACTATTTTCAATTATTCGTATTAATTATGGGACTATTATTATTCTTAGGATTAATACAATTAATACAATTTTCAGATGCTAAAGAATCATTGACTGAGGCCAAAAAAGGGCTTGGGGGAGGCTATATAGGTCATTATGTGAGTGTGGGCGTACAATATATATTTGGATATTGGGGGGGATTTATTGCTCTTATAACAGGATTTATTACAGCAGGTATTATTGTGATGAATCAAGCTATTCATCTGGATGGTATCGTAGATTGGATGAAAGAAGTATTTGCTTCTGCTCCTGATAATAGTGATAATACTATTGCTATTACTCCTACAGATACATCTGAGGCAAAGTCAGAAAATACTCGAATATTTCATCAAGATGCAGAAGATGAGGATAAATTAGATAACAAAAAAGTTGCTGATAAGGGGGCTGTTATTCCTAAAACTCCAGAGTGGATGACAGAAAGTCTATTTAATTTGCCTACTGTTGACTTACTGGAAAAAGGAAAAACAGATGATATTGCCCAAAGTGGAGATACCAAAAAAAGCTCAGAAATTATTAAAAGTACTTTATCCACATTTGGTATTGAAGTTGAGATGGGGAAAATTGATGTAGGTCCATCAGTAACTCGATTTATGCTGCGTCCCTCTAATGGAATTAAATTATCTCGTATTACATCTCTACAAAGTGATTTGGCTCTTGCAATGGCAGCTCAGGCTATTCGTATAGAAGCACCTATTCCTGGTATGTCTTATGTGGGGGTTGAGACTCCAAATGCAAAGCGAGCTACTGTCAGAATTCGTAATATTTTTGAATCAAAAGAATTTAATGAAAATGATTTCCATTTGCCACTTGCACTTGGACTTGATGTTATGAATAAAGTTATTGTATTCCCACTAGAAAAAATGCCTCATTTATTGATTGCAGGAGCAACTGGAGCAGGAAAATCTATGGGGCTAAATGCTATGATATTAAGTATGTTATACAAAAATCCTCCATCCAAGCTTAAATTTATTTTTATTGATCCAAAACGAGTAGAATTATCTACCTATAATGGTATTCCACATCTCCTAACTCCTGCTATTGTGAGTCCAGAAAAAGCAATGAATGCTCTTAATTGGTGTGTAACAGAAATGGAAAGGCGTTATGAGATATTAGCTCGTATGGGATCCCGTAATATTTTTACCTATAATGAAAAAATTGCCTCAGGAACTATTAAGGCTGGAGAAGATGAACAAGAATATGAAATTATGCCATTTATTGTGGTAGTAATTGATGAGCTTGCTGATTTGATGAGTAGCCATAAAAAAGAAGTTGAAGGTTCTATTGTACGTATTGCACAAATGGCAAGAGCAGTGGGAATACATCTTATTCTTGCTACACAAAGACCATCAACTGATGTTATTACGGGTCTAATTAAAGCTAATCTACCTTCTCGAGTAAGTTTTCAAGTAGCTTCCCAAATTGATTCAAGAACCGTTTTGGATATGATGGGGGCAGAAAAATTATTAGGAATGGGGGATATGCTATTCCTAGGGGGAGATCTTGGTAAGCCGCAGCGTATACAAGGGGCTTTTGTACCAGAGCATGAAGTAAAGGCAGTGGTAGAATGGCTAAAAAGTCAAGGGGAAAACGAATATAATCTAGCTATTACAGAAACAGATACTCCAAAACAAATATATCATGATGGGGGAGTTGATTATGGGGAGGGAACAGATCAATTATTTGAACAGGCAAAAGATTTAGTATTACAAACAGGCAAAGGTTCAGCCTCATTATTACAAAGAAGATTAAAAGTTGGATATGCCAGGGCCGCCCGATTATTAGATGAATTAGAAGAAGCAGGAATAGTTGGCCCTGCTGAGGGTTCAAAGCCAAGAGAAGTATTTTCAGATGGATATATCGAAGAAAATGAGTAAAGAGAAAATTACATTAGGATATGTTCTTACAAAATATCGGCTAAAGTCTAATTTAACTATGGAACAATTAGCCGATAAATTATCTATTGAAGAAAAATATCTGATTGCTCTTGAAAAAGGAGATTATCATGAATTTACTTCATTAAATCAACCCTTTCCCATTATTAAGAGGCTAAGTTATGTATTTGGGCTTAAATATAATGTTTTAATTGAATTATATCATCAAGAATATGAAAGTTATATACATCAATTAGATCAAAAAAAAGCAAAACCTAAACTGATTATTAGTCATACTATGATGAGAATGTTTATAGGTATTACTATAGGATTGATTGTCGTAATATATTTAGGAATACAAGTATATCAATTAGGATATACTCCGGTATTAACACTTAATAATAAAGATAGCTATGAAATTAATAGTAATACAGAATATACTTTGACGGGAAATATATCAAGGGCGGGACAATTGACTTTAAATCGACAAAAGGTTACACTTAAAGAAGATGGGAAATTTGAAGTTATATTATTCCTAAGAGATGGAGAAAATAGATTAGAACTGCAAGTTTCAAAAGATAATAAAATATTAAAAACAACACAAAAAATTGTGTATAAACAATAAATACTATGTCAATCAAGCATATTTTTGGCTATGAAATATTAGACTCAAGGGGCAATCCTACTACTGCGAGTTTAGTAGAATTAGAAGATGGAACGCAGGCTAGAGCCTATGTGCCCTCAGGAGCATCAACTGGAGCTCATGAAGCTGTTGAGCTCAGAGATGGTGATGAAAAACGATATCAGGGACAGGGAGTATTACAAGCAGTACATAATATTAATACAGAAATTGCAGCTGCTCTCATCGGTAAAGATAGTGCGAAACAAAGAGAATTAGATAATATCTTAATAGCATTAGATGGAACTCCAAATAAAGCAAGACTTGGTGCTAATGCTATATTAGCAGTATCATTAGCTCTTGCTCGAGCTACTGCTATTTCACAAAAAAAAGAATTATATCAATATATTCGAGAATTATATGGTAATGATACGGGTATAGATAAGGTATTTCCACAAATTGGATTTAATGTATTGAATGGGGGTAAACATGCTGATTCAGGTCTCGATATACAAGAATATATGATAATACCTCAAAAAGATTCAATAGCTGAGAATATTCGTGTTGCCTCTGAAATTTATCATACTCTCAAAAAGATTTTGGCAAAACAAGGACAAGTAACAGCGGTGGGAGACGAAGGTGGTTTTGCCCCTCATTTACAGAATAATGAAGAGGGACTTAAATTATTAGTGCAAGCCATTACAGAAGCTGGATATATTCCAGGACAGAATTGTAGTATTGCTCTTGATGCAGCCGCTACTGAGTTTTTCTCAGCTGACACCAATTTGTATACTCTTGATAAAAAACAGCATACAGCTTCAGAACTTGCAGAAATATATCATAATTGGATACAACAATATCCTATTGTTTCTCTGGAAGACCCTTTTGCAGAGGATGATTATTCTGCTTGGCAAGCATTTAGGCAAACAATGAGTCCGGAACTTCGATTAGTAGGGGATGATTTATTAGTGACGAATACACAACGTATTCAAGAAGCCATTGATAAACAGTTATGTAATTCTGTTTTGATTAAGCCTAATCAAATTGGAACTTTAACTGAAGTAATTGATGCTATTCAATTAGCCCATCAAAATCAATTTACTACCATGATATCACATCGTAGTGGTGAGACTATTGATACCTTTATATCAGACTTAACGGTAGCCAGTCGCTCAGCCTATATGAAGTCTGGAGCTCCAGCCAGAGCCGAAAGGGTAAGTAAATATAATCGATTATTAGAAATATCCTATTAATATGATACCGCGAAAAGCATACCATATTTTAATCATAGATGATGATGATCTAGTTCGGAGTATTTACTCAGAAAGATTAACTCAGGAATCAGATTTTATCGTTGATCTTGCTATAGATGGTGCTGATGGACTAAGTAAAATACAGGCACATGAATATGATTTGATATTTTCAGGAATTCAAATGCCTAATCTCACAGGATTTGAATTATTTGAAAAATTACAAGGAAATGCAGAGTGGATAACAATACCATTTGTAATATTTAGCCATTTAGGGAGGCAAGAAGATGTAAAAAAAGCTCATGATTTAGGTATTCAGTATTTTATTGTAAGAGGACAGTCAAGCCCTAATGATATTGCACAAAAAGTCCGAGATATTTTAATTGAAAATGAGGAATTAAAAATAGAAGCCATTACCCGATCACATATATTAATTGTAGAGGATGACCCCATTATACTCTCAACCTATATTGGTCGATTTCAAGTAGAATCAAATTTTATTATAGACTCTGCAGTAGATGGAGCTGATGCTTTAGCTAAAATCAAGCAAAATGTGTATGATTTGATATTCTCAGGAATTCAAATGCCGAATCTTACAGGATTTGAACTATTTGAAGCTCTACAACAAGATGAGAAGTATAAAAAAATACCCGTGGTATTATTTAGCCATTTAGGGCGACAAGAAGATATTGCAAATGCCCATAAATTAGGAGTTCGAGATATTATTGTCAGGGGAGAAACAACTCCTAATGATGTGGTAAATAGAATACAAGATATTCTCGATGTTAAGGATAAGAATTATAATTTAAGTATTAGTAAAAATTCTCCTGATTATGCAGAATTTATGAAATCATTTTTTGGATCAGATTGTGTAGAATATCAAGATATGGATACAACTCCTATTACTATTACTTTACAACAATCATCAGAACCCTATACATTTACTATAGAATTGAATTGTAAAAACCCCAAATAAAATTATATGCAATCAAAATATCAATGGCATATAAAGCCGGCTATTACCAAGGACATTATCAATAGCTATCCAGAATTAAATCCTATTATTTTACAATTATTATGGAATAGAGATATTCAGGTTACCAAAGATATAGATAATTTTATTAATTCTGATTATCAGGATTTATTGAATCCATTTTTGATATTGGATATGCAAAAAAGCATAGATAGAATTATTAAAGCTTTACAGAAAAAAGAAAAAATTATTATTTTTGGAGATTATGATGCCGATGGAGTAACAGGAAGTACTATTTTGTATCAGGGGCTAAAAACAGTATATTTTGCTTTGAATAAAAAAGGTGGATTCCAGCTAGGAGATAAAGATATTACAGAATTTGATACCTATGTACAAGTATATATTCCTGATAGGCATAAAGAAGGATATGGATTAAAAGATGAGGGAGTGGCCTATATTTTGTCTCAAAAGCCTAATATAGTTATAACTGTTGACTGTGGTGTTAGAAGTGCTAAGGAAATTGAAATAATACAAGAATCAGGAATTGATAGTATTGTAATAGATCATCATTCTGTACCTGAAGAAATGCCTCCAGCATTTGGAATTATTGTACCAAAACGAAAGGGAGATCCTTATCCCTTTAAAGAATTATGTGGAGCTGGACTCGCCTTTAAGGTTATTACTGCTCTTTTGAGTGAGGTCAGAACCAAAATAGGATATGACAGTATCCCATTGGGGTATGAAAAATGGCTATTAGATTTAGCAGCTATTGGAACTATTGCAGACATGGTGCCACTCGTCGGGGAGAATAGAATTCTCGTGAGATACGGCCTATATGTACTTGCTAAGACTCGAAATATAGGGCTACAAGCTTTGATTGCAGAAACTGGTATTATTCCAGAAGTTGATGAAATAGATGGTGTAGAATCGGCTAATATTAGTGTATATTCAGTGGGATTTCAAATAGCCCCCCGTATTAATGCTGCTGGGAGAATAGCTCATGCCAATCAAGCTTTTAAACTTTTTACTACTCAGGACAAAACAGAAGCAGAGCATTTAGCTCAAGAATTACAAAAGCTCAATGATCATAGAAAAAGTCTTACTAATACGGTATTAAAAGAAGTAGAAGCAAAATTAGCTCAATATGAGGATATTTCACAATTAGCAGTTATTTTTGAGGGAGATAAAAATTGGTCAATTGGAGTATTGGGTATAGTAGCTTCAAGACTAGTAGAGAAATATTATAGGCCGGTAATTTTGTATCAAGAACAGGCTCATCATAATGTAGCATCAGGTAGAAGTATTCCAGAATTTAATATTGCAGAGGCAGTGCAAAATATGCAAGATATTATTATTTCTGGTGGAGGACATAGTCAGGCTGCTGGATTATCATTTGATACTCATCAAACTGATGCAGTTAAAGAATCATTACAAAGTCAAATTCGCAAGCAAGTTGATATTAACAGGTTATCTCCTTATAAAAAAGTGGATATAGAATTATCTGCCGAGGCTATAGATTGGGATTTATATGATACATTTTATAAATTAGCTCCATTTGGAATGAATAATCCAAATCCAGTATTTTTGGTGCGTAAATTAAGAATTACCGATATTAAGCCTCTTGGAAAAGAACAGAATCATGTCAAATTGCAATTGATATCCGAGGCACAAACAGGAAGACCATTAACGATTTCAGCTATTGGATTTAATTTTGCTTATATTTTGGATAAACTTCATCGTAATGATATTATTGATCTGGTATTTCGTCTAGAAATCAATGAATGGGGGGGGGATAGAGAATTACAACTTCATATCATTGATCTTGCTTCTAGCGAGTAAGAATACAGTTGCTCTTTTATCAAAAACCCTTATAATAAAGAGTATCCAAGGAGAATGGTAATCGCGCATATCCATAATATGGTGAGTGAGGAAAGTCTGGACACCTATTACTTTGTAATAAATGATAATGGGTAATACCCATCATTGAGCTTGCTCAATCGGGATAGTATCACAGAAACAAGACATTTGAGTATATCTCATCTAAGGTGAAAAGAGATAAACCCTATCAGGTGCAAGGCCGTGCTTTTCTGTATTGAAAAGAGTGCCGCCAAGAATATACTGGTAACAGTCTATCAAGATAAATGATTACCTATCTATATTTGCTTGCGGGTATAGATAACAGAATCCAGCTTATATTCTTCTTGGATAATTCTATAAACAATTACTATATATGAATAGATTTGAGTTATTATTTAGTGCTATACGAGTACCCATAGATTTTTTTGTCATTCTTTTGGCAGGAATATTATCTTATCAATTACGTATATCTGAATTTGCAATTGAGGTTCGTCCCATACCATATGATTTCAGTAGTGACTGGTATAATGGATTTGTGATTGTATTTGCATTAGTAACCGTAATTATCCTTGCAATATCAGGAATGTATAGTGTCAGGAAAACTCCAGGAATTGTGAGCGAATTTTATCGTATTTTGAGTTCTGTATCAATCACAATTTTAATTATTATTTTATATTATTTCTTTTATTCTCGTGATTTATTCTCATCAAGATTTTTGATTATTTCCCTTTGGGCATTAGCTATTATCTTATTATTAATTGGAAGATTATTAGTACATAGCATACAGGATGCTATTGTAAGGCATTATAAATGGGGAATACATAGAGTTGTTATTATTACAGGAGAAGATATAGCTGGTAAATTAGTACTTGATGCACTTAATACTAAAGACGGTATAGGATATCAAATAGTAGAAACACAAAAAGTATTGAATCTGAAAGGCTTAAGGCATTTAGCATTGACTAAACAAATTGACGAAGTAATTTTAGCAGATACCAAATTACCACAAGATCAATTAATTACAGTAAATTATCTATGTGAGGAATATAAAATTGATTTTCAATATATCCCCAATATATTCGATATATATACACAGGTAGAGGTAAAAAATCTCTCAGGAGTATTATTATTTAGAGTAAAGCGTACAACCTTAGAAGGATGGGGAAGTATCTGGAAGAGATTATTCGATATTATTGTTGCTACATTAGCTATTATTATACTCTCCCCAATTTATCTTATTACCATTATTGCAATAAAACTTGATTCACCAGGACCAATTCTCTATAAAAGTCGTAGAGTGGGAGTAGCAAAAAAACCATTTGATGTATACAAATTCCGGAGTATGTATGAGGAATTATGTACCGATGAGGATAATGCCGCATCTATTGCTTTAGAACAAAAATTATTAGCAGAAAAAGGTATCAAAAAAGGTCCCGTCAATAAAATTAAAGATGACCCTCGTGTTACTAAATTAGGGAAATTTATTCGTAAAACCAGTATAGATGAATTACCTCAATTCTTTAATGTGCTCACAGGAAGTATGAGTCTTGTAGGTCCGCGTCCCCATCAACCACGAGAAGTAGATAAATATAAACAACATCATAAAAAAGTACTCACAATCAAACCGGGAATAACCGGTATGGCTCAAGTCAATGGACGTTCAGACTTAAGCTTTGAAGAAGAAGTATTATATGATACCTTTTATATAGAGAATTGGAGTATATGGCTGGATATTATTATACTACTCAAAACCCCTTGGGCAATCATAGCTCCCCGCAAAGCTGATTAAAAAATTGAGAATTATATATCAATATGATATAATAAAAATAATGTAAAATAAATAGATATTATGGGAGAATCATTTAGACAAATACCCGAAGATTATAGAGAGCCTAATGAATTTGATAGAGGTTTAGAAAATGGTCAAGGACTTATAGAATTTGTTTCTGCTTCAGTCAAAAAAAGGAATAGATTTAATAAGGAATTAGGACCAATAATTGGTATTACGGACACAGATAATTTAGCTAAATTAAGACGAAAGCTTCAGAAAAAAGATACAATACCACAATTAAATGGGGGTGAATTAGATTTAGAAAAAGTAAATTTTTTACGTAATTATTATGGGTTTGAGGCTTTGAACCAAGAAGAATATGAGGCATTACAAATCCCAGCTCAGGAACAAGGTGAAAAAGTAACAGTTAGTGTAGATACATATGAAGATAATTTTAAAAAAGTATTCCCTAATTTAGAGGTAAATCCCACTCCAGCCGATGAGACAACTCCTCAAGCTAGCTATGAGGATAATTTTAAAAAAGTATTCCCTAATTTAGAGGTAAATCCCACTCCAGCCGATG
>CAZPCB010000001.1:12461-298903 GCA_964585065.1 uncultured Candidatus Saccharibacteria bacterium
TCAAGCTAGCTATGAGGATAATTTTAAAAAAGTATTCCCTAATTTAGAGGTAAATGTTTCCCCTGCAGAAGAATTGGAGCAAACAGAATTACAGCGGGCCTTGGCTGAGACCACGGCTATTGTAGAAGAAGAGGCAAAACAGAGTAATGGTGTAGATGATCCATGGAAATTTTCCTCTGAAGTAGAATTTGTACCTAATTCTCAAGTAGAGCAAGTATCAGATACTCCAATAATAGAAGCTAGTTCTGAATTAGAGCAAACTGACTCTAATATTGATATTAGTGAATATGAGGGATTAGAATCATATATTAATAAAGAAATTAGTCCAGAAGAAATTGAAAAATTAAAACAAGAGGCTAATGCAGCTATTTATCTATATCAACAATATGGAGAAACACATTTTCGACATACTCGAAATCAGGCTACTCAAGAAGAATATCGCAAAAGAGAACAAATTGCTTGGGATGCAATAGATAAATTAGCATATACTAAAGGAGGTAAAATTTTAACTTTACCTCATCAAAGAGATATAGAATTAGCTCATCCAGAACAAATTGACTTAGGGGAAAAATTAGAAAATTTAGGGTATAAATTTAATCAAAATGGAGAAATAACTCATATTCAGTTAAATGGTAATACTATAGAATTAGATCGCCCCCGAAGTGTTACTGAATTATTAAAGGGAAAAAGACCAGCCCATATTGTATATGGGTATGGGGAAAGTCTTGTAACTGATAATGATGAGAATAAATATTATACAGGATATATAGTACAGGGACTTAATCCACAAACCCCCGATTATATTATTGGAAAATTGAGTGATAAGAAATTCTTAGAATCAGTTATTATTGATCCATGGGAAACTCCAATTGAACATATTCTACCAGAACAGGAAAAACCATTAGAGGCTTCTTCCGATAAATCTACTCCTTTATTAGCACCAGATATCGAATCAAGAAGAGATAATAATAAGGACTTTGCTGATTTGAGAGTTCAATATGCTAAAGCAGAAGAATTTTACAATAAAAATCGTAGTGATGAGAATGCAAAATCAGAATTAGAAAGATTAAGAGAAGAATATAATAAAACAGTTGAAAAAACTTTTGGTATTATGGCAGCTGAAGGTTTAGAATTAGAAATTCATAAAGCTTTTGTACAAGAAGTTAAGAATTTGCGAGATGAGAGAATACTACAATCACAAGAATTGCAATCTGGATTCGAGAAGGTAATAAATCCATTGAAAGAAAAATTTGTCAACTTTGCTATTAAACATAAAAAGATTATTGGAAGACTCAATTTGGTAGCACTCGGAGTAGGAACTACCCTAGCATTAACTGGAGTTGGCTTACCTGTTGCGGGTGGACTTGCCGTATTGAGGCGTTCAGTAGGTGGGCTTATGTCTGGAGTATCAAGTCGAGAATTAGCTCGTGCTGGATTTGAAGATGGAGATATTAATTTGTTTAAAGGTAAAATCAAATGGCAGGCAGCTATACCAAAATTAGTAGGGGAGTCATTGCAAGAGGGGTATATTAAAGGAGCAAAAGATGCTGATTTAAGTACAAAGCTCAGTACTCTAGAAGCTTATTATCGGCTTAATGGAGGTAAATTTACTAATGAATCACAGCAGACAGCCTATGAGTCTATATTAAATGAATTGGGTAGCAGGGTTCAGCAAGAAAATATTATCAATCAATCTGAAAAAGAAGTAAATCCTACCACTACTCAGGAAGTGAAAGATGAAACCATAAATTCAGAGATTAGTAATAGTGATGAAGGTGAAGTAAAGGCTCAACCTGAGAAATTTGTATTCTCTTCCCCAGAACAAAATCAACAATATACGAGTAAATTATTAACTGTTTTATCAGAAAAGCGTATTACAGAATTACAAAAACAACAACAAAAGCGTAAAACTGCAGATATTATTGGCTTTGTAGCAGGAGGAAGTCTACTTACAATAGGAACTTTATTAGATGCGAATAGAGCAAACTTAGCGTCACAAAATACTATTGAAACAGCTCCTCCAGCACCTGACTTGCCAACACCAGAAGAATTAGATTCTGGTAAGGGTATAGCCAAAGAAGTTACTCAAAACTTATCAGCCGAACAGATTAAAGATATATCCGAATTAAGTAGCGGGGAAACTTTAATTGGAGAAATTACCAAAAAATTAGGGGCTAATGCTACTGAAGAACAAATTCAACAAGGATTAGAAACATATATGCACACATCACAAGGTTCAGAAACCATATTTAATTTAGCAAGTCAAACTGAAGCAGGAAAAGCTCTATTAGGTCAATTAGGAGTAGATAATGCTGGAGAGTTATCACAATTATCCAATACCGATTTATATGAAATCACTCGACATTTAGGAACAGGGCCATTACAAGGATTAGATAGCCTAGATTTACAGAATATTACGGCTTCATCCGTAAGCTCCCCAATAGAAGTGGTTTCAGTTACAACCGCTACTCCAGAACAATTATTGAGTAAATTTACGCAAGCACCAGATATATTAGATTTCCCAGAAGGAGCAAAACCATTAACTCAAATCAATAATTATATTGATAGATTTGCTGGAGATTTACCTCATGACTCATCTCTCGGACAAGAAGTATTAACAACATATTTGAATACTCCAGAAGGAAAAGATTGGTTATATGATGCTATTGTCAATAACCCTGAGAGATTATCAGGTAATCAGAATATTCAATTTGTAGAAGAATATTTCCGCCAAAAAGGTATTAAATCAGGTGCAGATATTGATTGGGTTAATTTAACTCAAGATAAAAGATTCCCAACCTCTATGTTTTGGAGAGAGACTTCTTTGACAGGAGGAAGAAAAATCCCACCATTATCTACTCTTTTGAAACCAGGTACAATGCCAGGTATCAAGAAAGCACTTGAGCAAGTATTAACATTAAAACAATAATATGGCAAATCCAGAAGACAATATTATCGCATTATTAGGACTAGAAGATTTACCTGTTGAGAATAGAGCTCAATTGGTAGATGAGTTAACCCAAATTCTTGAAGTTCGTGTACTCAGTGCCGCTTATGATACCCTTAGCGAAGATCAGGCTAAGCAATTAGATACATTACTCAATGATAATAATCCAGAAGTAGTAACTACCTATATTCAAGAAAATGTTCCGACTCTTAGCGATATATTTGCAAATCAAATAGAAGTATTAAAAGAGGAATTAATACAGCATAAAGAGGAAATTACCAAGAATTTGACACAAGAATTAGAACTTGAGCATAATCACGATGAAGTAGGTCATACTCATGATCATGGAGAAGAGCATATTCACGCAGAAACAGCAGAAGAAAATCCCACAGAATAATTATCCAATTACGGGTATAGAGAATCTAGTTTCAGGATTTGATTTACGAACTTTTTTGGCTTCAAATGTATTGAGATAAGCATATAAATATTTATGTACTTGTCCTTCAATAGATAATATATCCTGAATTATTAGCATATATTCTACAGCTTTACGCTTCAGAATAGGATGCATATCCTCAATAATATTGAGACCAGTTACAATAGAGCTATAATTATACGGAGTAAAGAATATTCCATTTGCTTTTATTAATTCTTGATTATATTCTCCTTTTGAAGCAAGAACAGGAATTCCTGCAATCAGAGCTAGGGATAGAGGATATTTATCTTCATTATTAGGAGAAATCTCTACAAATATATGAGCATTTTGAATCAGAGACTGTTCGGTATTCCCGCTTAATTCTCCTACAAAAAGTATAGTATCATTTTGATAAGCCTCACGTATAGCGGGCTTTACTTTACCCAGTACAATAATAGGAAGATTCAGATTATGTTTGCGATATGCCTTTAACCATAATTCTAAACTCTCAGAATCTCTATATTGCCCATTATGAACCAGAATATATTCTTGAGGGTATAAATCTTTGAAATTATTTTGAGAATTTACAATAGAAGTAGTATCAATTCCTGTTGGTATACTATATACTTTTGATTTAAAAGAAGAGTTGAATAGAGTTTGTAATTCTGGATTATCTATAATCAAAGAATCAGAAAATTGAGCAGATATATAAGAGAGTAGCATATAATGTCGCCTATTCTTTTTGCTATTGACAAAAGTATATTGATGATAATCAAAAATAACCCGTACTTGAGGCATTTGTAATGATACCCAAAAAGCTACCCAAGCATATTCTAGGGATCTAATATGTACAATATCAAGATTTTCTATTTTCTTGAGCTCACGAATAATGGACTTAACTTTAGGTTGACTTGGAATAATATGAATACCCTTATATTCCGTTAATTGGGTATAATTAGGGTCTGAGAGCACATATACAGAATGCCCTCGTCTTGCCAATTGAGTCGCTACAATTTCACAATTATACTCATTTCTATCTCGAGTATTTTGATATGGAATTCCTCTGGTACCAACAAATGCTATGACCATATGAGATATTAGTTCTACAGACAAAAACTATAGCATAAAATAGCAGTTTTGTCAATTTCTGATATTATTTTTCCACCCCTCAAGAGGGGAATTAGCTCAGTCCACACCCGTCGACTTCGTCGACACCCTCGCCGGCGAGGGAAAGTTTTATTGTCCTCCTTTGGAGGAGGTGGCCGCTAGGCCGGAGGTGGATAGAGTTTGAGTTTGTATTTTATCCACCCCGTCCAGCAAAGCTTGCCACCCCTCAAGAGGGGAATATATACAATGTACTGTCCTAAAAATTCCCCTCTTGAGGGGTGGATGTCTTTAGACAGACGGGGTGGAAAGTATTACAATAATTCTCTATTCACAAAATACACCCCTGCATATCCATTGGCAAAGCTATCAGCAGTAATAGTATTTTTCCCCTCTACAGTTAATTCTTTAACCGCAATATTACCTATTTTTGTCCCAATAATCAGATTGTGATTGACAGAATCCAATTGCCAATATCCTGGCTTTAGCTTAATATCAGATATATGCTCAAGATCTAATCTATCGAATACAATCTTTTTGTCTGTATTGAGATATGTATATATTTGAGGCCAAATAGTATAAGCTCTATAGGCATTCATAATATCCTCGGCTGATTGACTCTCCCAATCAATAAGCCCATCTATTTTTTGAACCATTTTCACAAAACTAGCTTTAGCATCATCTTGAACCCAGGTAGTAATTTCTCCATTCATAAAAGGAATGAGATTTTCTCTCAGTATATCAGCAGCAACAGTGATAACTTTTGCCTCAAGTTCAATATAGGTATCAGTAGGGGATATAGTTATTTCTTCCTGAGCAATAATAGGTCCATGATCCATCAAATGATCAATTTCCATCAAACTAACAGCGGTACTCTTGTCCCCATTACGGAGGCTCGCCTGTATAGGAGATGGTCCACGATATTGAGGTAATCTAGAAGGATGAATATTCAACACCCGATGAGGCATAATATCTAAGATAGCCTGCGGAATAATTTTGCCATAGGCAATTATTAGCCAAATATCAGCAGATAATGTACGCAATAATTCACTAGTCTCAGGAGTTTTGAGAGAAATAGGACTATACACGGGAATAGAATTACTTTCCCCAAATACTTTGAGGGGACTAGGAGTTAAAATTCTTTTACGCCCCTGCGGAGTATCAGGAGTAGTAATAATAGCCACAATATTAGCCCAATCGAGTAGGGACTCAGCAATAGCAACCGTAAGCTGTGGAGTACCCCAAACTACAATACGGGGTTTAGACATACACTTTCCCACTTTGTTTTAGCTTTACAGGAAGAGCCTTATCCGCAAATAATACGCCATCAAGATGATCAATTTCATGTTGCAGGATTCGAGCAAAAATTCCAAAAGCCTTACCACCAATTTTCTCACCTTTTAGATTAAGCCCCGTAAATTCAATACTGGTAGGGCGAATCACATCAGCAAAATATTCAGGTAAAGACAAACACCCCTCTTCCATAGTAGCAGTATCGTTACTCAAAGCGGTTAATTCAGGATTAATAATTACATAATGCTGATCAAGAGCACAATCCTCAAATCCTGACTCTTCAAAATGCTCTCCTGGTACATTAATCAAAATCAATCGCACATTATGTCCGACTTGTGGAGCAGCAAGCCCCATCCCATGATGAGGTCTAATACTAGATTTCATATCTCGAGCTAATTTATGAATATCTCGAGTGATAGAATCAATAGGTTCAGATTTGGTACGGAGAATAGGATTTTTAAGCCCTGTTTCAATATCAAGAATCATATAATACTATAACAATTTGTTACTATATTATAGCATAAATTAGTCAAAAAAGCAAGATACTACACCAAATTCGGAGGATTGATTTCGATTTCCTGGCCATATTCCAATATAGGGACTAATTTGCGTTTGATAGAGGTGGCTTGTTTGGGAGTGGTTTGTATGGTGAGGGTAAAGCGATACAGTCCTTTGCCTCGAGCAATATATTTTTCTAAAGGTCCAAGGGCTCGTATATGTATACTGGATAAAGCCTCTTTGATGCGGAGAGCCTGGGCTAGAGATTTGGATCTGATATGATGTTGTGAATGTATGGCGATAATCTCATATTGCGGGGGATAATGATACAGATTACGATTCTCATATTCTTGTTCCCATAGCTCGGCAATGGGGTGATTGAGTATGGTATGAATATGTGAGGGGCTTTCCTCATCACGATTCCAAGCAGTGAATGTCTGTATTAGAGTTTTATCACTATGCATTATAAGTTCGGATAAAACCTGTATTGACTTTTCTCGAATAGTATAATCGGGGAAATTGACCAGGGATTCAGCGGAGGGGATAATGGTGAGAGTTTTCGGAATTATATCCAGGAATTTGTGTATCATACGCGTGGTGAGGAGAATTGCAGGTTTAGTCTGATTAAAATTATCTATAATACTTTGTTGATGCTCAAGATTGCTGGCGGTATCACTAGAAAGTACAAAATGGGGGGTATTGGGGAATAAGGATTTACTAAAATCTTCAATTTTCTCAATTCCAATTCCTCCTTGATGTAAATTGAGGGATTTGCATTGTGGGCAAATATGTATCATCTTGAACCATTTATGTGAGCTATGGGATAATAATACTTGATTCTCGGTATAATTGGGTATGGCTTTTGGTAAAGTGTCTACACGATGCACTGTGAGCAAAGTTCCTGTTTTGGGGTCTCGGAGGTGATATCCACAATCGCGGCAAGATACATATAGGGATTCTCCTCGGCGATTGACATATATAATGGCGGATTGATTATTTTGTAGAGATTTCTGTATAGCTTTTTGGGCTGGTATTGATAATAAATCTCGGTTTCCCTTATAGAATTCTGTCTGCATTTCAATCAAATTGATTTTGGACTTAGGAATATGGGGATATACCTCAGTGGGGAGACTGAGATTATGAGACTCTAATAGAGCAAGAGTACTAATGCTCGGAATAGTGGAGGCGAGGGTGATATGGGCTTGATGTAATTTGGCTACCTCGACCGCAATACTGGTGGTATGATAATGAGGTTTGGTGTCAAAAGAATAATAGGATTCAGAAGATTCATCTTCTATAATAATATGAGTTAAATGCTGAAAGGGTAAGAATATATTGCTTCTCGTTCCAATAATAATCTTAGCCTCTCCTGATTTTACCTGAGACCAAGCGGCCCTCTGAGCGGTTATGCCAAGTTGTGAGCTGATAAGGAGGGGATTATAATCTACAAATTCACGGGAAAGTCTTTCGAGGCTAATAGTATCGGGTACTAATATCAGTATTTGGCCTATATTTGATTTGAGAATGGTATGATAGTGTTTGATTCTTTTGGAGAGAGTCCCGAGGAATGCTTTAGGGATATAATCAGGGCCTAATTCTATTTCAGGAGAGGGGACATTGAGTATATTCGGGTAGCGTTTTATTTTGTTCGATAATTTTGGCAGGAATAATTTGATAATATTGCCAAGAGCATGGGCATAATAATTACTCATCCATTGGGCTAAGTCCAATTGTTGGCTTGTTAATAAGCTATTATCAGAAAATCGCTTACGAATTGGCTTGGGGCTGAAGCTTGCAAATTTCTTTAAATCTTGTTTAGCATTTGTCAGCTCTTGACAAAAATAAACAATTGCTGTAATATCTGTGTTACGAACTTCCACTAATATAAGAGTTCCCGGGAGAATGCTCTCGGAAGCATAATAGGTCAAAGTTTGACTTATTTGACCAGGGAGTTTGATAAGAGGGACAACTTGCAAAATATACATACATATAGTATACTCCATTAACAGTAAAAGTGAATATACAATTTATACATTCACACAAAAGAACAGAATTAATCTCTAACAGATATAATGCCTGTCATTTACTGTTATCTAATTAATCATTTATATATTATGAAGAAGTATCATATGACCCAATCAGGGCTAGAAAAAGCACAAGTAGAACTTGAGGCTCTTTTGGTACGACGCAAGGAAATTGTTGAGAAAATTAAATTTGCAAAAGAGCAAGGAGATTTGAAAGAGAATTCAGAATATCATGAAGCTAAAAATGATATGGCTTTTAATGAGTCTAAAATTTTAGAGCTGGAAGATTTGATCCGCAATGCAGAAATCATTGAGGCTCCAAAGCAATCTCAATTTGTATCAATAGGGTCTCGTATCAAAGTGAGTGGAAAAAGAGGAGAAAGAGAATTCCTTATTGTAGGAGCTTCTGAAGCTAATCCGGCTGAAAGTAAAATTTCAGATGAATCTCCACTTGGATCTGCTTTTATACATCGTAGTGTCGGAGAAGAAGTAGAAGTTGCAACTCCTGCCGGAACTCAACAATATACTATTATTGAAATTGCATAATTTAGTCCTATCTACTGTATTTAGCTAGAGAATATGTCCTCCCTTGGGGGAGGTGCCCGTAGGGTGGAGGAGGATACGGTTCGGGTTTATATTTTATCCTGATTCGTTTGCACAAATAGATAGTATTTGGTATTATAACAATAATATGAGTAAGTCATTTTTTGTTACCACACCAATTTATTATCTCAATGGAGAGCCTCATTTGGGGCATTATTATGCAACCACAATTGCTGATGTATTAGCACGCTATAATCGCAAATTTGGAGAGGGGGCTTTCTTTTTGACAGGAACTGATGAGCATGGACAAAAAGTAGCTGAGGCTGCTAAAAAAGATAATATAACTCCCCAAGAATATACCGATAAATTATCTGCTATTTGGGAAGGAGTTTGGAAAGATTTGGATATTAGCTATGATTATTTTATTCGCACCACTAATCCTACTCATAAGGCTTTATGTCAATTTGTTATTCAAACATTATTAGACAGTGATGATATATACCCTCAAGAATATGAAGCCTTATATTGTGTAGGAGCTGAATCATTTGTAACACAATCTGAATTGAGAGTAGGAGGATTATGCCCTGATCATGATGAAAAGCCTCAAATTGTATTAGAGAAGAATTATTTCTTTAGACTGAGTAAATATAAAGCGAAAGTTCTTGAGTTAATTGAGAATAATACTATTCATATCTCACCAGAATCTCGTCGTAATGAAGCAATTGAGCTACTCAAAAACCCCGAAGTGGGAGATTTCTCCGTGACACGAGAGAAAGTAAGCTGGGGGATATCTGTGCCATTTGACACCGAGCAGACTTTATATGTTTGGATAGATGCACTATTCAATTATATGTCAGGAATATTAGCAAAGAAAGACATCGATATTAATTCTTTATCTCTGGATGAAATTCTTGATAATATTAAGGATATTTGGCCACCAGATTTACATATTATTGGGAAGGATATACTCAAATTCCATGCAGTATATTGGCCAGCTTTTCTTTTGGCCCTCGGAGTGCCAGAAGAGAATTTACCTAAGACTATTCTCGTTACAGGATTTTTCCTCTCTGATGGACGCAAAATGAGTAAAAGTATTGGGAATGTCATAGTGCCCCAAGATATTATTGCTTATTTTGATGAGATAACTGATGGTCTTGGTAATGATATACTTCGCTATGTGATCCTGAGAGAAATGCGAATTGGTAATGATGGAGATATTACTAAGGAGAAAATTATTGGAATTTATGAATCAGAACTTGTCAATAAATTTGGTAATACTTTTAGTCGTGTGATTGGAATGGCAAAGAAATACGATATAGAAATACCTCATGAATCAGGAGAATTGTCTCAAGATTATCATAATGCATTACAAAAATATGATATATATGAGGGAATACATACTATATTTGAACAAATAAATCTTATTGGACAAGAAATAGAGTTTCATAAACCTTGGGAATTATATAAAGAGGGGAAAACTGAAGAATTAGAAGCTCTTATGAAAAATTGGCTTGAATCCCTACATCAAATTACTGATTTAATTGAGCCGATAATGCCATCAACCGCAAAGTTAATGAAAAAACTTCTTGCAGGTGAGAATATTCATATATTTCCACGAATAGAAGAGTAGACTTCTAGCAATATTATAGAGTATATGATATAATGAGGTATAAAATAATACCTATACAGTGTTTATATGAAAGAATACGAAGCAGTGATCGGGATGGAAGTACATGTCGAGTCCAAAACAAATTCTAAAATGTTCTGCTCCTGTATAAATGGGAGAGGATTAGAAGATAAGCCTAATATTAATATTTGTCCTATTTGTACCGGTCATCCTGGAACTTTACCCGTTCCTAATCGTGAGGCTTTGGTCAAAATAACTCGATTTGGGCAAGCTTTGAATTGTAAAATTTCCGATTATACTTGGTTTGAACGTAAAAGTTATTTTTATCCCGATTTGCCAAAGGGGTATCAGATTACCCAATATGAAAGACCTATTTGTTATGAGGGAAATATTGAAATATTAACTTCTAAGGGGCCAAAATATATTCGTATTACGCGAATTCATATGGAGGAGGATACAGGTAAATTATCTCATATTAATGGAAAAACCGTTGTAGATTATAATAGAGCTGGACTTCCTCTGATGGAGCTTGTGACTGAGCCTGATATTCGCAATGCCGAGGAAGCAAAAATATTCTGTGAAGAATTACAATTAATATTGCGTTATCTTGATATATCCGATGGAGATATGGATAAGGGACAAATGCGTTGTGAGGTGAATATTTCTCTTCGAGAAAAGGGTACAGAAGCTTTTGGGACTAAAGTAGAAATTAAGAATTTGAATTCATTTCGCGTAGTAGAGCAGGCTATTGAATATGAAATTATTCGCCAAACAGAAGTTATATCACAAGGGGGAGGGGTAGTGCAGGAAACCAGAGGTTGGGATGATGCGAAATCTATTACTTTTAGTCAGCGTAAAAAAGAAAATGCCCATGATTACCGGTATTTTGTGGAACCTGATATTCCACCTTTTGAGACATCTGCTATTGTTACTGATGCCGCTTCTATTACTGCTGAACTTCCTATTGCCAAGAGAAAGCGATTCCTGGATGAATATCAATTAGCTATACAGCAGGTTGAGATTTTGGTACGAAATAAGGCTTTAGCTGATTATTTTGAGCAAACAGTATCTGAATTAAAAGCTTGGATAAAAGCTGATACAAAAGAATTTACTGCTGAGGAGAATAGCAAATTAATCAAATTATCTGCCAATTATCTTCTCACCGAGCTTATTAAACATTATTCTGAGAAGGGGTTAACATTTGATAACTCTCCTATTAGTCCCGAGAATTATGCTGAATTTATCAAAATTGTATTTAGTGGAGAAGTATCATCCACAGGAGCTCAGACTTTATTATTGCAAATGATTGAGACAGGTTCAGACCCGAGTGATATTGTAGAATCACAAGGATTAAAGCAAGTCAATGACACGAATGCTTTGCAAGGAATTGTGGATCAAGTCATTACCGAAAACCCTAAAGTTGTGCTTGACTATCAGAATGGGAATGAAAATGTGTTACAATTCTTAATAGGGCAGGTAATGCGCTATTCTAAGGGTAGTGCTAATCCACAAATTGCAAGACAAATTCTTCACGATACTATTACTCAGAATAAATAATCAGATATGCAGATTCAATGGCAAAATAATACGACAATTACAATCAAAGGAAAAGATTATCGCGTGATTATCAATCCTGTTGAAGCTGAGAGTGGGAAATTTATTATACCTCAGAAAGAAAATGATTTACTGATATCTACTAAAGCCATTGATATAGACAATGTAAAGGGATTTCATATAAATGGGGCTGGGGAATATTCTTATCAGGGAGTGACTGTTCGAGTTGCTGCAATTCGGCAAATTGAAGATGAAGATAAAATTAATCTTATTTCTCTTTCGGTGGAAAATATATTAGTAGCCATAGTATTTGGTATTAAAAAAGAATTGACTTCAGAGGATTTGGAATTCATTGGTAGTCCAGATATTCTCGTATTATCATTGAGTGAATCATTTGGGTCTGAGAAATCTTTACATCTTATTAATGCTATTGAGCCTCGTATTGTAATCCCAGTATATACACAGGATTCACAATTACAGGGATTGGTGAGTGAATATGGGGTAAAACAAGAGCCTCAAGATGACTTTAGTATCAAAAAATCAGAGCTTCCATTCGATATTGTCGAAATCAAACCCCTTATACAGCAGATTAAATCTTAAAGACTATGGCAGACGATACCAAAATTTCAACAATTGAGAATATAGGAAATATTGAGCTTACAGATATTGTGGCTGAAATGGAGCGCGCCTATATTGATTATTCAATGAGCGTAATTGTAGATAGAGCCCTTCCTGATGTAAGAGATGGATTAAAACCAGTTCATAGAAGAATTCTGTATGCTATGCATGAACTTGGTTTGAGGCCAGAAGCAAAATTCCGTAAATCTGCTACCATAGTCGGAGAAGTACTCGGAAAATACCATCCTCATGGAGATACTGCTGTATATGATTCTTTGGTTCGTATGGCACAAGATTTTTCTCTGAGATATACCTTGGTAAAAGGACAAGGAAACTTTGGATCTATGGATGGTGACTCAGCCGCAGCTATGCGATATACTGAGGCAAAAATGGACAAAATTGCTCGAGAAATGCTTGTCGATATTGATAAAAAAACCGTTAATTTTATCCCCAATTATGATGGGAGTATCGAAGAACCAACCGTATTACCAGCAAGAGTTCCTAATCTTCTTATTAATGGAGGAACAGGAATTGCTGTAGGTATGGCAACTAATATTCCTCCCCATAATTTGAAGGAAATTGTAGGAGCAACTATTGCTTTGATTGAAAATCCAGAAATTACTATTGAAGAATTATTGCATTTTGTTAAGGGACCAGATTTCCCTACTGGAGGAGAATTATATAATATTGAAAATATTCGGCAAGTATATGCTACTGGGCGAGGACCTCTTGTTACTCGAGCTAAAGCTGAAATTGTAGAGAGAACCAAAAAAGGAAATGCTTTTGATATTATTGTCTCAGAAATGACATATCAGACCAATAAATCTACCCTTATTGAGAAAATGGCCAATATGGTCAGGGATAAAAAACTTGATGGTATTAAGGATATTCGAGATGAATCTGATCGTGATGGAGTAAGAGTGGTGATTGAACTCAAATCTGATGCGTATCCACAAAAGGTACTTAATAAATTATACAAATTAACTGATTTACAAAAAACCTATCATGTTAATATGTTGGCTCTTTGTGATGGTATTGAACCAAAGACATTGTCATTAAAACAAGCCCTACAATATTATATTATTCATCGTAAGGAAGTTGTAACACGAAAAACTGAATTCGAATTACAACAGGCGAAGGATCGAGCTCATATTTTGGAAGGACTCAAAAAAGCACTTGACTTTATTGATGAAGTTATTAGTATTATTCGAGGATCTGAGAGTAAAGAAATTGCTAAAGTAAATTTGATTAAGCGTTTTGAATTCAGTACATTGCAAGTACAGGCTATTCTAGATATGAGATTACAAACTTTGGCTGGATTAGAGCGACAAAAAATTCTTGATGAATTAGCAGAATTATTAATTCTTATTAAAGAATTAGAGTCAATTCTTGGATCAGAAGAGAGAATTTTCCAAATTATCAAAGATGATTTGAAACAAGTGTCTGAACAATATGGCGATGAACGAAAAACTCGTGTATTCCAAGAAGAGTTGGGAGATTTTAAAGAGACAGATTTTATCCCGAATGAAGATACTATTATTATCTTGACTAAGGATGGGTATATTAAGCGAGTAGATCCGAAAGAATATCGTTCTCAAAGGCGAGGTGGAGTAGGAATTTCTGGAGTAAAAACGCGAGAAGATGACTCAGTATCGATTTTCCTCCATACTATTACTCATGCGAAATTACTATTCTTTACTAATGATGGAAGAGTTTTGAAATTGAAAGCCTATGAAATTCCACAAGGATCTCGTATTGCCAAAGGTCAATCTATTGTTAATTTCCTGGAACTTACCAAAGATGAGCAAATTCAATCAATTCTACCAACTGAAGATGCATCAGATAGCTTTGTATCTATTGTAACTAAATTTGGTATCATCAAGAAAAGTGCAATGTCGGTATATGCTAATGTAAGAAAGGGTGGAATTATTGCTATTAATCTTAAGGACAAAGATAGTCTTATACAGGCAACTATTACTCATCCTGATGATGATGTGATCTTATTCACAGCTCAAGGCAAAGCTATACGATTTTCTCAAGAAGAATTGAGACCAATGGGAAGAACAGCATCTGGGGTTAAAGCAATTACATTAAAACCTGATGACTCAGTATTATCTATGCAAACAATTCGCTCTGGAGATGAGCAAGGATGGCTCGTGATTGCAACCGCACAAGGATATGGTAAAAAAAGTAAATTAAGTCATTATAAAGTACAGCGACGAGGTGGTGGAGGAGTAAAAGTATCCAAAATAACCACTAAAACTGGTCTTGTTATGGGAGCTCAAGTAGTAACCCCAGATAGCAAGGAGTTAATAGCCATTTCTCTTGGGGGGAATATTATTAAGCTGAATATACAAAAAGATATTCCAACATTATCCCGAGATACTCAAGGGGTAAAAATTATGAGACTTAATAAAGACGACACTATTGCTTCAATCGCCGTGACCACTGAAGATGAAAAAGAAGAAGAGATAGAGTCATCAGAATAGTTGACGATTTATAGGAATAACTATATACTAGATACAGATATAAAATAAAATCTTATTATGTTAGAAACCACTACTCGATTTCTATCACCTCGTGAAATAGTACGGCAATTCGATTTAGAAGTTGGAATGAAAATTGCTGATTTTGGATCAGGAGCCGGAGATTTTTCTATTGCCATTGCTCAATTTATTCAGCCAACTGGAAAGGTGTTTGCAATTGATGTGATGGAATCAGCTCATCAGTCTCTTAGAAGTAAATACAAAATTCAAGGTATTACCAATATTGAACTTATTTTGACTAATTTAGAGACTGATAGTGGTTCTACTTTACCAAAAGAATCAGTAGATAGAGTCATGATACATAATATTCTATTTCAAGTAAATGATAAAAAACATTTGCTCAAAGAAGCTCATAAAATATTAAAGGAAAAAGGGAAATTAGTGGTAATAGAATGGGATATTTCAAGCCCAATAGGACCTCTCAAAGCATCAAGAATTCCTGAGAGAGAATTGGTTTCTCTGATACAAAATAATGGTTTTGAAATTGATCATAAAATTGATGCGGGAAAATATCATTATGGATATATATTTAAAAAATCATAAATATGGCAGGGAATAATTCTCTAGATTCATTTACCAAAAATCGCAAAGTGATTATTATTGCGGGAGTAGCTATATTAGCTATTGTTATATTGATGCTTGGTAATGCACTTGGATTTAAAATTGGAGGTGAGAAAAAAGTACAAAAAGCAAATTTGGTAGTATGGGGAGTCTGGGATGAAAGCGAGACAATGACGAAATTGGGAAGTGATTTTCGTAAAACATATCCTAATGTAAGTATAGAATATCGTAAATTCAAGCCACAAGATTATGAAACAGAATTAGTGAATGCTTTAGCTGAGGGAAGAGGACCAGATATATTTGCAATAGAACATACTTGGCTCGGAAAGCATAAGAATAAATTAGCTTCAATGCCAGAAGAAATTATGACGCTTAAAGATTATCAAGATCGTTTTGTAGATGTGGTCAATCAAGACTTTATTGACGAGGGTAAAATATATGGATTTCCCCTATATACCGATACCTTAGCATTATTATATAATAAAGATGCTTTCAATGATGCAGGAATTGCAAATCCACCAGCAACTTGGGAAGAATTACAAAAAATTGTCCCGGAATTAACTAAAATTGATCAATTTGGTAATATTAAACAGGCAGGGGTTGCACTTGGTACTGGGGATAATATAAATCGCTCACCAGATATATTGATGGCATTAATGCTACAATCGGGAGCTCAATTTACAGACCCTAAGGATACAAGTCAAATTATATTCTCACAAAGTAAGAATGTCAATGGACAAAATATAAATCCTGCTCAATTATCCCTGGCCTATTATACTGACTTTGCTAATCCACGAAAGGGAGTATATACCTGGAATTCAACCTTAAATAATTCAATAGATGCTTTTTATGAAAGAGAAGTAGCTATGATATTTGGATATTCATATCAGGTAGAAGCAATTAAAGTGAAAGCCCCAAGACTTAATTTTGCAGTAGCACCTCTTCCTCAAGTATCATTAGATTCTGGACTTGCTAACTTTGCAAATTATTGGGGATATGGAGTCAGCGGTCAATCCAAATACCCAAAAGAATCTTTTGCATTTCTCAAATCAGCCACCGAAAAAGAAAATGCCCAAGATTATTTCTTGAAAACTAAGCGTCCAACAGCCAGAAGAGATTTAGTAGATACTCAATCTCAAGATATAGATTATGGGGTATTTGTAAAACAAATTTTACAAGCAAAAACTTGGAGACAACCAGATAATAATTCAGTAGATAAAATATTTATTGAGGCTATTAATTCAGTAAATTCAGGATTGCTTGATTACTCAAAAGCTATTAGTCAAGCTGAATCAGAAATACAAACATTAGCTGATAATGTGAAAAAATGAAATATATAAAGTTCAGTATAGTTTTTGGTATAATATTCTTAGTAGTTTCATTTTTTAGTATTAACTATACTAATGCACAGAGTGCAGATGCAGCTTGTAGTGCAGGGGCAACATCATTAGAGCAAAACTGTACTTTTCAAAATGGAAGCTCTCGTTTAAATGGAAAATGCCAGGTTAAAGATAAAAATAATCCAGGTTTAGGATTAACTTGTCGTACTAGCTTAGGATCATCCTGCTCAGGTGATACTTGTCAAAATGGATTAGCCTGTATTAATCAGGTTTGTTCCAGTCCAAGAGGGGCTAAAACTCAAGGTCAATCTTGTTCAGGGAATGGAAATGAATGTATTGCAGGTCTTGAATGTAGAAATTTTATATGTACAAAAGAAGCTGCCATTACTGGTGGAGGGTCTGGGCAAACTGGAGGTGGTCAAGTCGGTACCCCTGGAGGTGGTCAAGTCGGTACCCCTGGAGGCTCAACAGGGGCAGAAACAGGGCTAGTAAAATGTGGAGTGAGTAGAGATTGTACCATTTGTGATATATTTATTTTAATTCGAGATGTCTTTAATTTTGCTCTAGGACTACTGGCTTCACTCGCGGTATTAAGCGTTGTGATTGGGGGAGTATATATACTCACCTCAGCGGGTAATCCAGGAGCAGTAAGTACAGGATATGGCATTATTACCAATGCAGTGATTGGACTATTATTAGTCATGGCGAGTTTCCTTCTATTCAGCTTTTTATTAGTAGGACTTGGATTCCAAGAACAAAATTTCTCAGCCGTACTTACTTTTCAACCAGGAAAAATATTCGAGGTAAAATGTGATACTGCTAGTACTTTTAATGATAATGGAGGTAATGGAGGAGGAGCAGCTACAACAAATAGGGGGCCTGTCACATGTAAAAATAGTCAATGTTTAGCAAAAAACCCTCAGTTAAAAGATCAAATAGAAAAAAGTGCTGCAAAATATGGAATAGAATCAAATCTACTATTAGCTATAATTGATGAAGGTGAGGGGTGTAATCCTTCTACTACGGCTGCATGTAGTAGATCCTATAGTGATAGTGATTGTTCAGCTGGTTTTACACAATGTACTCCATTAATACGAGCTAAATTTACCGGAATAAGCGACCCAAAAGCTAGCTTAGATAAGATTAAATCTGATTTATCTACTGATATTGATTGTGGAGCTTGGCTTATTAAACAAAATGCAGGAGTTTGTCCTCTTTCAGATGTCCGAAAGGTAGCAAGCTGTTATAATGCTGGCTTATCTGGGGCATGTGGTACTCGTAATTATTGTCAGAGAGTTTCAAGTTATTATAATGGTTGTAAATAATTATAGAAATAATATGAGTTTTAAAAGTTACTTAATATCAATAATAGTATTTTGTATAGCATTGTATCCATTCAAATTTGTTAGTGCTGATAGTTTAAATATTGATTTATATTTTGATGGTAATAATATAAGATTAGATAATAAAGTAGATAATCCAATTAATTATATTAAGACTGAGGGTATTGATAAATATCAATCTGGAGGTGTAGATGATAGATATAAGTTAGAAATTGTATCTGATGGTACTGTTACATATTCACAAATTATAACACCTCCACAGACTCCATCCCCATTTCAAGTGTTGCTTCCTAATATTAATATCGCAGACAAGGTGAAAGTTATATCTAATAATTCGATTACTTCTGAATTTGATATATCACAATATAAGACATGTTTTAGTAATTTGATATGTGAATATGAAAAAGGAGAAAATATTAATTCCTGTCCCTCTGATTGTAATAATGATAATACTAAATTCTCAGAGGAAACTCAGAAAACTCTTCAAAAAGAAAATGGAATAATTCGGGATGAAGCGGGAACTGTATTATTGTCAACCAATACTCCTACTCCTAATACTGACACAAATTCAGAGACAGAACAATCCAACACATTAGGGAATATTGCTATTTTAATAGGAGGAATAGTATTCCTTGCTGGGGGACTGGGGCTATTTATTTGGAAATTAAGAAAAAGATGATATAATTAAAAGTAATTAAATACAGATATTATGAAATTTATTTTATCGACAAGTTTAGCAATTTTATTTGTAATAGGATTTATGGGGAATACCTATAATGTCTTTGCTGCTTGTGGGACTGGTCCAGATTGTGCCTCAGGACAGGTATGTGTAACAGTAGATGGTGCTACAAAATGTTTAAAAAATGAGGCGAATAGTAGTGGTGTTTGTGCGGGGGACTCTTCTATTAAATGTGGATCTGGACAGGCATGTATTCAAAATAAAGCAAAGGAGATTGTATGTGCTCCTGTACCTAAAGCTAATACATTACAGCCAGCAGCAGATAATACAAAAAATCCAGATAGTGCAGCTAATGGAGGAGGTAACACTTCTGGGGGAGGGGGATTATTAGAGGGACTCAATGCTTTTGGTAGTGCAGATTCTGGACTTAATACAGAGGGAACTCTCATTGGGTTTATTGCTAATATTATTCGCTGGATATTAGGATTACTTGGAACAGTATTCTTTGTAATCATAGTTTTACAAGGGTATCTTTATATGACATCTTCAGGAGATGCGAGTAAAACAGCAGCAGCTACGGGGGCTATTACTAATGCAGTAATAGGACTACTGATTATTATGGGAGCTTTCCTCATTACTAATTTTGTAACAAGTGCTTTGATTGCCGCGGGCCCTTAATATCTCATATATGATAGAAAAATTTATATCTTATTTCATAATAGCAACAGCGAAAGCCCAGGAGACATCGCCTCCTCCTATATTAGCTATACCTACAGGAACAGGAGTGGGGGAGCAAGGAGATCTGTTTACTTTTGTGTCAGCTATTGTGCAATGGGGATTGGGATTAATAGGGATAGTATTATTTGTACTTATACTCTTTTCTGGATTCCAATATGCAACAGCAGGGGGCGACTCTAAAAAAACTGAAGAAGCTATTAGTAGAATTACTTCTGCAGTAATCGGAGTATTCATTGTAGGGGTGGCTTTTATACTATCCAATGCAGTATTAGGATTTGTTTTTAGTCTAGGATCTTAATATACTGACTTATCCACAATAGTATCACTTGCATAGTAATATAAGATATGATAGTATAAAAACATAGAACATATTATTCAATAATTATTAAGATATTCTTATGAATACTTCCCAGATAAAATCAATAGCAACAAGAGCATTATTACCTGTATTAGTATTAGCTCCTACTTTAGCTGGAGCTGCAACTCCCGTAAAAGATACTAGAGTCATAGGTGAAATACCTCAAGTAGCTGGTACTAATCAATCTACTGACCTTGTGGCTACAGTACAAGTGGTTATTCAATGGGCATTAGGATTTATCGGAATTGTAATATTCATTATTTTCTTATTTGCAGGATTTGAATATGCAACAGCAGGAGGAGATGAAGGAAAAGCAAAAACTGCACAATCTCGAATGATTAACGCGGTAATTGGATTAATTATTATATTCTTTGCCTTTGTAGCTTCAAATGCAATATTGTCATTCGTATTCCCAGGAAATTAATCAAATTGATAGATACTATGAAACAATAAAAAGGGATATAATCCCTTTTTATTGTTTAGAGAATACATATTCAAATAATATAGTATTCTTGTCAGATAATAGAATACTTGATATACTTGTAATATATAGAATAGTAAAATAGATATGAGAGTCTTATTGATTATAATAGCTTTATTAATAGGGGGATTTGTATTAAGTTCAAGTATTTCCTTGGCTCAAAGAGCCCCTGATGCTACTCTCCCTGATCCAGGAACAATCCCTATTAATACAGGTATATCTGAGGGACCGACCCTCATAGAGACAGTATCTCTTATTATAAGATGGATATTAGGATTTATTGGTATTATAGTATTTGTGATTTTCTTATTTGCAGGATTTGAATATGCAACAGCAGGAGGAGATCAGAGTAAAGCAGAAAATGCTAGTAAAAGAATGGTAAATGCAATTATAGGACTTATTATTATATTCTTTGCCTTTGTAGCATCCAATGCTGTATTGGAATTTGTATTCCCTCCAGATACTACTGCCAATATTAATACCTTATTTAATAGCAATTAATATGAAATATATTATCTTTTCACTTTTATTAGGTATAGGATTAATAATCCCTCAGAATAGCTTTGCTCAGACAGCTGCTCAAAATACAGCTTGCTCAGGTAAAAAAAATGGAGATGCATGTACCTATCAAAGAACAGTAACTACTGGAGGAAAAAATACTCCCAGAGGAACTGCAACGCAGACTGAAAGTGGTTTTTGTGATAGGACCAATGCAGATAGTATAGCAAAAAATAATCCATTGACTTGTAAAACACTTGATTCTGAGAAGAATGGATGGGAAGATTGTGTTATCATTGGAGATGCTTGTAAATCTGGTAGCGAATTAGGTGTATGTAGAGCTCCAGGGCCTAAAACAGGACCATGTGACATTAGTAAAAAACCACCAGGTAGTCCGGGGGGAATATCTCCAGCAAAATGTGGCACATCAACATGTACAGGTGGACAAGTATGTGTGCAGCAAGGTGGAAGCCCAGTTTGTACTAATGATTTAACAAAAAATGGAAAATGTGGCACATCAACATGTACAGGTGGGCAAGTATGTGTACAGCAAGGAGGAAGTCCAGTTTGTACTAATGATGCTGCTACACCAAGTACATCAACTAATAATGGAACTACTACAGATGCATCATCCCCCCAAAGTGTAGGATTTGTGAACCCTATAAGGTTTAACTCTATTCCTGAGCTTATCGCAGGTATTATTAATGCCTTATTAGGTATATTAGGAGCGATTACTGTGGCTATTCTAGTTATGTCAGGATTTAAATATATGACAAGTTCTAATCCAGGAGAAGTAGGGCAGGCTTTGGATGGAATTAGGAATGCAGTTGTGGGACTTATGATAATTATGGGGGCTTTCCTCATAACACAATATATTATCTCGGCTTTGGTTTAAATGTATAAATATTAATAAAAAGAAAAAACCTACCATAGTGGGTAGGTTTAGTATTTACTTACTGAGAGCAAATGTTACTCTCCCAGTCGGATGACAGGCCATTCAGACTGTCCTCCTGGTTGGGTGTTCCAGTAAGCATATATTCCTTTAACTTTTTCGGGTGCACCGTAGTCTTGTTCAGAGAAAAAATCGACTTGTAGATTTCCCTCCAACTCTTCTTTTAAGGGGAAACATTTGGTTCCAAGTGTTGAGAAGGACTCTCCATTTAGGGTTAATTCCTGAGGGACTCGTGTGGAGCCATCAACTAGTCCTAGATGGGTGAAGCAAAGAGATTTCCGCCCTTTAGGTACTGAGTAATTTCCATCACCAGTGAGGGTGATTTTCTTACCAGATACCACAACTCTTTCAGTGGAAGGAGGAGGCTCCTCAACTGGTGGAGCTACCTGCTCGATTGGAGCAGGAGGGTTCAGCTGTGCTTCCCGAATTTGCTTCACTCCGGGGTTGAGTCCGGGGATAAAGAAATTCAAGAGAGCGACACCCATCACCAACTTCGATAGGGGTTTGTTACCCCCAGTAAAATGCGATACTCCAGCTCCAATCAAGATTGCGATGATCTCGAGAGGGAGTAGAGCTCCTCCAAAGAGAAGCATCCGAGCGAGAAGCCATCCCCCACTTACTCCGAGGAGTAAGTGGGGAAAGGTCCCAGAAGGGAGGCTCACTCCTTTCCCTTTCCCTGCCGGAGCAGGGGAGGAGGGTGAAGATGTTTTTGAAGAATTACTACTTGAGGTAGTGCTGGATGATGGGTTGGATTGATTGTTAAGGCTATAGCGACGATTTGCCATAGTGCCTCGATGAAAAGAACATAATATATATAGCATATTTTAGGTAAAATGTCAATATTTATAGACATAAACAATAAAGAAAAAAGCCGAGATAATATCTCGGCTCAGGAAGTAGATTATAAGTCTACTTTGATTGTAGCATGGCAAGGAGGCCACTAAGCCCACCTTCTGTGATGAACTTATCTTTATCTCCGACAATTTCCTTCAGAGCAGGTATCTCTACCAATGCTCTGTAGGCTTGTTCATCGGAGATACCGGGATCATTGCTCAATGCTTTCACAGCACTGAGCAATCCCTCTGCCTCTGTAACTCGGTTTTTGACCTGCTGCTCAATTACTCGAGCTCGGGCTACCTCGCGATCGAGTGCAGCTTGTTGCTCCGCTTTCTCTACGGCAGATCTATTCCTAGCTTCATTGACCGTATCGGGAAGAGACAAATCATCGATGTTAATCGACATTAAGTCAACTCCAATATTGTCAAGTTTGTCTAGGATTGAGTCACGGATCTTTCTTATATCTTCTGTGGGGTTTTCATCCTTATCAATTCTAGCTCCAACTTGCTTCAGTCCAAGAGCTTGTAGTAATTGATCAGGAGTAATTTTGGAGACTTGAATCTCATCTAGGGTTTTCCCATCTGCACGCTGAGTGGTATATTCTGCATAAGAATGTTTCTGCAGAACTAGACGTATGTAAGGGTTCAAAATGCGTTCAGTTGCCTGTAATACATCTTGATCCTCAGCATTATAATGCGCATTGTACACATTATATGCTTTTTCAGATAGATTCTTTCCCTTGATTTGAGCAATCACACTAACTTTTGCAGTTAATGTGATATCTGGTAGCTCAAGTTCAGCATAATCTCCAGGTGTTGGAGTGTCATGCCTAAATAGATATACGGGGAATTGATTGGTGCTATATGCTCCTACCAATTTTGCCCCTGGGACAATTATGTGTGGTCCCGGAGTGGCAATTCTAGAAAGAACTCCAGTTCCTGTATGATTTGGGCGACTGCCCAACCATGAGATTACATGAATCTCATCATCCGGTACAATCCAAATAGGTGGAAGATAAAAGGGCTCGAATTTAGCCATGAGTTTGTGAATGAGCATGGAACTCCTCATTCATAACACAAAATCATAAATTTGTCAATTAATAATAACAGCTAATAAACATATAAAATTGCTCTGACAGGACTGTATCAGAGATGAGAGATTAATTGACAATAAGTATCTTTTACTTATTAGTATTTTATATACTATATATTGTATTGACAAATAGCACTATATATATTACAATAGAACAAGTTCCCAAAAGAGGTGTGCTTTTGAGTGTCTTTAGGTGTAAAGATGCTCACCCCGCTAATTATAATTATTATTTATGCCTACTATACAACAATTAGTACGAAAAGGTCGTAAGACCGGAGTAAAGAAAACCAAGTCCCCAGCATTGGCTAGAACTTTTAATGTTCTCAAAAATAAGCCTATGGAGAGTAATTCTCCTTTCAAAAGAGGAGTATGTGTGAAAGTTACTACTACAACTCCAAAAAAACCTAACTCAGCTTTACGTAAAATTGCAAGAGTCCGATTATCTAATGGACAAGAAGTTACTGCGTATATTCCAGGAATGGGACATAATCTTCAAGAGCATTCAGTAGTAATGCTAAGAGGAGGGCGAGTAAAAGATTTGCCTGGAGTACGATATCATATTGTTCGAGGAGTATTGGATACTGCTGGAGTAGATGGACGATCTCAAGAGCGAAGTAAATATGGGGTAAAAAAGCCGAAGAAATAAGGTTAATTAAGATATTGTAATATTATGGCTAGAAGAAAGCGCAATTATACCAGAGAAATCGAACTTGATCCAAGATACAAGAATCTTTTGGTTTCTCAATTTATCAACTATATTATGTTGGATGGTAAAAAGTCAGTAGCTCGAAATGTATTTTATGGAGCTATGGATATTATTGAGAAAGATTATTCACAAGAACCATTGAATGTATTCAATACTGCGGTAAAAAATGTATCTCCTGCAGTTGAGGTGAAATCTCGAAGAGTTGGGGGTGCTAATTATCAAGTACCGGTAGAAGTTCGACCAGAACGAAAAACTTCTCTTGCTTTCCGATGGATTCTTGATGCTGTGCGCAAGAAAAAAGGTAAATCAACTGATAAAAAATTAGCTGAAGAGTTAATGGATGCTTTCAATAAAACTGGTTCTGTTATCAAGAAAAAAGATGATACCCAGAGAATGGCGGAAGCAAACCGAGCTTTTGCTCATTTGAGATAATTGAAATACTGCTAAGAATCCTGTCTATGAATATCATGGTCAGGATTTACGCGGTAAGTATACTAATTAGTAATTAATAATCAAATACTATGGCCAAAGATCACAAAGATATTCCTCTTGATGATGTTCGTAATATTGGAATTATTGCGCATATTGATGCAGGTAAAACTACTACTACAGAGCGAATTTTGTATTTCACTGGATTAAAGCATAAAATTGGTGAAGTTCATGATGGTGCGGCTGAAATGGATTGGATGGCACAAGAGCGAGAGCGAGGAATTACTATTACCTCAGCTGCTACTACTTGTTTTTGGAAAGATCATAGAATTAATATTATTGATACTCCTGGCCATGTTGATTTTACTATGGAAGTGGAGCGATCTCTTCGTGTTCTTGATGGTGCTGTTACCGTATTCGATGGAAAATCTGGTGTAGAGCCACAATCTGAGACGGTTTGGCGACAAGCTGATAGATATAATGTGCCTCGAATTTGTTTTGTAAACAAAATCAATCAAACTGGAGGAGATTTTTATAAATCATTTGCATCTATTCAGGAGCGATTATCTAAAGATGCTGTAGTGATTGCGCTTCCTATTGGATTTGAGCAAGGTATACGAGGTCTTGTAGATTTGGTTGAGAATAAAGCCTATGTCTATGCTGATGATGCTGGTATGACTGAAATTGTTGAGGCTGAAATCCCCGCAGATATGCTTGAGCAAGTAGAAGAATATCGACAAGTATTGATGGAGAAGGTCTCAGAAGTAGATGATAGACTTATTGAATTATTCTTGAATGATGGTGTGCTCTCAACTGAAGAGATGAAATATGCTATTCGACGAGGAACTCTTGAATCAAAGATTTTCCCGGTACTCGGAGGAGATTCTCGAACTGCTATTGTTCGAAAGCTTCTTGATGCTGTTATTGATTATCTTCCATCTCCACTGGATATTGATGCTGCCAAAGGAACTGATGTACATGATGAAGAAAAAGAATTAGAGCGAAAGGCAGATAAAAATGAGCCATTTGCAGGACTTGCTTTCAAAATTGCAACTGACCCTTATATTGGACAATTAGTATTCTTCCGAGTCTATTCGGGAACTCTTAAGAGTGGAAGTTATGTATATAACTCAACCAAGGGGGAGAAAGAGCGAATTTCTCGACTTGTTTTGATGCATGCTAATTCCCGAACAGAAGTAGATGAATTATCTGCAGGAGAAATTGGAGCTATTGTAGGACTTAAGAATACTACTACTGGAGATACTCTTTGTGATGAGAAAAATCCTATTATCTTGGAGAAAATTGTAATCCCAGAACCCGTTATTCAGATTAAACTTGAGCCAAAGACTAAGGTTGATCAAGAAAAAATGAGTTTAGCTCTTCACAAATTATCTGATGAAGATCCAACTCTTAAAGTAAGTTCTGATGAAGTTACTGGAGATACTCTTATTGCAGGAATGGGAGAGCTTCATCTTGATATTATTGTGGATCGTATGAAGCGAGAATTTGGTGTGGAAGTAAATGTAGGACAACCACAAGTAGCTTATAAAGAAGCTATTCAAGGTACTGCTGAAGCACAAGGAAAATATATCAAACAATCAGGAGGAAAAGGACAATATGGAGATGTATATCTTCGTGTTGAGTCATTTGATCCTGAGACAGTTGAAATTGACCCAAAGAAGCCACAACATTATATCTTTGGTAATGAATTAAAGGGAGGATCTATTCCATCAGAATATGTACCTGCTATTGAAAAGGGTATTAAGGAATCTATAGACCGAGGAGTTATAGCTGGATACCCATTGATTAATATCAAAGCAACGGTATATGATGGATCATATCATGATGTTGACTCCTCTGAATCAGCTTTCAAAATTGCAGGTTCTATGGCTCTTTCAGCAGCTGTAAAAAAAGCAAATCCTATTATTCTTGAGCCAATTATGGCAGTAGAAGTAACTATCCCAGAACAATATATGGGAGATGTGGTGGGAGATTTGAATTCACGACGAGGACTTATTGAAGAAATGAATGATAGAACTGGTGGACTCAAAGTTGTATCAGCAAAAGTACCTCTATCTTCAATGTTTGGATATGTAACTACACTTCGGTCTATGACACAAGGACGAGGAAATGCAGTAATGGAATTCAATGATTATCAGCCAGTTCCTAGCAATGTACAACAAGATATTATTGCCAAGAGAACAGCGAGATAATTATAGGGTACTTCACAACAAAAGCTGGGCTACAAACCTAGTTTTTGTGTTTATGATATACTGTAAGTATTAATATAATTATATTCTATGCCACTTGCAGATAGCGTCAGGCCCATCGATTTGAATGCCTTTATAGGGCAGAAACACCTTGTAGGAGAAGGGAAACCTCTCTATCTGTGTATTACACAGCAATTACCACAATCTTTTATTTTGTGGGGTCCTCCTGGAGTGGGTAAAACCACCTTAGCCCGTATATACAGTAATGCAATTGATGGCAAATTATATGAAGTCTCAGCGGTAAGAGCAGGCAAAAAAGATATAGAAGCAATTATCAAAGATAATACGGAGCAGCAAAAGATTTTATTCCTGGATGAGATACATCGATTTAATAAGGCTCAACAAGATTATTTACTGCCTTTTGTAGAAGACGGTACTCTGATTCTGATTGGAGCTAGTACCGAGAATCCAAGTTTTGAGATTATAGCTGCCCTACAATCTCGTTGTATTATCTATACACTTATTGCACTTACTGTAGAGGAAATACAAAATATATTAACTCAGGCGGGATTAGATAATGCTAGTATAAGCGAGTATATTGCTCAATATGCTAATGGAGATGCCCGTAAGGCTTTAGGAATTTATGAGAGAGCCAAGTCTATGTATGGTGATTCTATCAGTATTGAGAATATTGAAGCTATTCTGAAAGATACCAATCTTAGATATGATAGGGCAGGGGAGGAGCATTATGATGTTATTAGTGCTTTTATCAAAAGTATGAGAGCCAGCCAAGTAGATGCAGCTTTATATTATCTTGCTCGTATGCTAGAAGGGGGAGAAGACCCTAAATTTATTGCTCGTAGAATGATTATATTTGCAAGTGAGGATATTGGGATGGCTTTACCAACAGCTCTTGTGATTGCCAATGAAGTATTCCGAACAGTAGAAGTAGTGGGATTACCAGAGGCTTCTATTAATCTCGCGCATGGAGTTGTGTATTTGGCTCAAGCACCTAAAGATCGGCGAGTATATGATGCTATTAAAGATGCTCAAAGAGAAGTAAAACAGTCAGGGAACCTTACAATACCATTGAATATTCGTAATGCTCCTACTAATTTAATGAAAGATTTGGGCTATGGGAAAGATTATGAGCTCTATGATACTGAAAGTTATCTTCCAGAAAAAATACAGAATAAAACATTTTGGCAAAAATCTAAAAAAGAGAAGTAAATAAAAAAGGGAGTTTATAGGCTCCCTTTTTTATCTTGAGATTCCCGTGACTTAATTAAAGTCTTTTTGGCGGAATATTTTTCTCCACACAAATCGTCGAGTATGAGCTAAGGCAACATAGAATACCGGATAGGCAAATATTACCAATAGGGTACTAGATGCAAGTCCGAATACCAATGCATAGGCAAGTCCTTCCCAGAATGGGTCAGCAAAGGCTAGAGGAAGTATACCCACAATAGTTGAGAGAGAAGTAGTAATCAAAGCTCGGAAACGATATTTTATTGCCCCAGAAATTGATTCTCGAATAGATCCCGTTTCTTCTAAGACTGTATTAGAATAGTCGAGTAAGAGAATAGTATTATTAACCACAATACCGACTAATCCCGTAATACCAATTAAGGCAAAGAAGCTTAATGGGTTATTGGTCAAATAGAGTCCAAAGAATAATCCAGGGAATGAGAATGGGACAGCCATTAAGATTAGGAATGGTTGACTCAAGGAATTGAATTGCAATACCAAGAGTATATACATAATGATAATAGCCGCAATAAGAGCAAATATCGCAGATTGGAAGGAGTCAAGATTTTCTCCTTGTTGTCCTAGATCAAATGCAACTCCATCTTTGGCTAAACTATACTTGGAGCGGAATTCATCAGTATCAAATTTTTCTTTCATAGCTGTCTGAGCTTCTAATACCAAATTAGTATTCTCAGGGTCAGACACAGCAACTTGTACTGAGGCATAACGACGTCCATCTTTTCGAGTAATAGTATCAATATTATTGATGATTACATCTTTTATTTCACCACCATTTAATTTAATATCCTTGGTAAAGTCTCGAATTTCTTTAGTTGAATTCTCAAGAGTTTTTTGATCATCTGAGAATACTTGGAAAGTAATTTGATAATCATCAGTTGGAGGCCCAGCTCCAGATATACCTGCCTTTACTTTCAAATCCTTAAGCTTTACATTATCTGCAATCTTATCATTAATCTCGGATACAATAGTAGCTGAAGTTTTCTCTCTTTCTCCAAGAGGGGTAAGAGTAATATACATTAATACTCCATTTGAATCAGCATTAAAGTAGGTAATATCATCAATATACTCAGCATTGGTATCCTTTATGATTTTCTCAATTTCCTTAGTAGTATCAATAGATTTCTGAATATCACGATTATCCTTTAATATAGAAGTAACCGTAATTTCATTGGTATCTTTGGCTGGAGCAAAAATAGCAAATTTAAGCTTAGTTGCAGTAAATATTCCTCCACCAATAAGAGCAATTGTTAATACAAATATTATAGTACTACGCCATATATTATTAAGATACCAATTAGTATACTGATATACCTTAATATTAATCCAATCAATAATACCAGGAACAAAATAGAGAACATTATACAATGCTTTACTAATACCTTTGCGCTTTACTTTAACTCCAGTCTCAGCCTCATAATGAGGTAATACCAGATTTGCAAAGAAAGGAATCAGAGTAAGACTTACAATAAGAGATAAAGCTAAAGTCAAGATAACGGTAATAGGAATAAGCTTAATAAATTCTCCTAAAGTACCAGATACAAGAGCAATAGGAATAAAGGCTAGAATGGTAGTAACAGTTCCTGATATATCAGCTAGCCCAACAGTATTAATGGCCTTTATAACCGCTTGTTTACCTCGGTGTCCCGCTTTACGGGCATTATCAATAGCATCAATCACGAGAATGGCATCATCTGCGATTAATCCAATCACTAGAATAAGACCAAATAAAGTAAGAGTATTAAGAGAATATCCAATTAGATATAATCCTAAAGAAGTAAGTGCAATAGAGACAGGGATGAATACCGCAATAACCACAGAAGCCCTCCAGTTCACAATTAATATCATAATAATCATTACTGCAAGAAGCCCAGATATAGCACTTTCCTGGAGTAAAGATAATTGAGCTTTGAGTGAATTAGAAGCATCTCCACCACCAAATATCACATCATATCCATCTAAATCCCCTGAATCTTTGAGCTTTTGAACTTTATCTTGAATAGCCTGTGAGAATTCAATAGTACCAACATTAGTGTCTCTGACAGCACCAATAAGAATGGCATCAGTAAATACTAATTTATTATCAGCATTACGATGAGCAGATCTTCCAAATTTAATTTGCTCTAAATTAGATTCTCCCGTAATAGGATTCGTTTGAACTTCTTGTAAATCAATTACATTTGTTCGAGTAACTGAATTAACAGCATCTATTTCCTTTGCAACAAAAGTTGCTTTATCTTGTAATTCTTGAGTAGATTTCCCATTGCCAATCAAACTAAATACCAAATCATTTTCTCCATCAAAAGAAGCAGCATTAATAGTGACAAAAGAGGATTTTGTATCCTTTGGTAAATTAATTCCATTCACCGCATCTTCTAATAATTTTGCCCCAGCCTTAGAAGTTGTACCTTCTTTGAACTCGACTGTAATATTAGAGAAATTATCAGCGCTGGTAGAGGTAATAGCTTTAATCTCCTGTATGCTTCCAATAGCCGATTCAATTGGGCCGGTAACATCTTTATCTACAAGCCCTTTGTCATTAACAAAATAAGGCGTTTGAATAAGGGCAACCGGAACCTCAATAGTAGGGAAGCCTTCTCGTTTAAGGAATGTGGTATAAGCCGCAGTTCCAATTGCAAGAATACCCACTAATAAAAGAACAGTAATTCGCCATTTATTCAGGAAGAATAAGGCAATTTTTGTTAATGCATCTGGTTTATTGGATGTATCCATACTGATAATTAATTACTACATAGAGTTACTGCATTCAGTATATACGATATATAGGTTTCTAGCAAACAAAATAATAGATTGCTAAATGAAAAAGAGGAGATTTTTTTAATATATTATTTTTTTGTATAAATAAATTTTTGAATAGCAAGAATAAACCACAAGATAACCGTGATAGCCGTAACAATAGTAGATAACCATAATTGCAGAGACGCAAAAGACAAACCAACAGCAGTTAGCGATAGAGCATAGGGAATAGAAGTCCAATAACTTACTGGTCCAGTTTTAGTCTGAAACCCTAATATCACTTGAGGGATCAGGGATATAGAAATAATAATACTGGCAATAGTAATAACAATATCTTGTATATTCATAAAATAATTTAGTATATATGTATAGTAAACCGATATATAACTCTAGTCAATAAATCAAATATCTGATAAAATAAGCAAGATATTGGAGAGTTCGCATAGTTGGTCTAGTGCGCACGCTTGGAAAGCGTGTATACCGAAAGGTATCAAGAGTTCGAATCTCTTACTCTCCGCAAAATCCCCCCCAGCCCCGTCTCGGACACCTACGGTTTCCGACACTCGGGAATAAATCCCTCGCTGCCTTCCTGCACGGGGGATTTTGCCTTCATACATACGATGTATGAAATCCTGAAGGAAGTTTTATAGATTCGAACTCGGGAAGGGTATATGGTTTTTTGTCTCCCTTTGGAGGCTTTCGTCCCTCCTATATTTATTTAGGAGGGGGAGTACCCGTAGGGTGAGGGTTTCAAGGAGCAAATCCCATTTGCGACGAGTTCGGAATCTCTCTCCGTATGAGTATTCTCAAAAACTTCATAATTAGTTTAGTATATATACTGGCGTGAAGAGAATGAAAAGTATATAATATATAGAGATTTAATAAGCTAAGAAAGTAGAAGAGGTACCGTTAAAACAGTAATTATGAAACAAAATAATTTGGGTAAATTATCAAAAGGAATAACAGGAATAGCAGGTGAATACTATGTCGCGGGTGAATTATCAAGACGTGGTTATATGGCTTCTATTACTTTACGAAATAACGATAGTATTGATATTCATGCTTCTAATTTAGTGGACAATAAAATATTTGCAATACAAGTAAAGACGAGTCAATATTCTGGACGCAAATGGCCTGTTGGACAAAAGGCTGAAAACTTGCATTCAGGCAATATGTTTTATATCTTTGTTGCGTTTAAAAAAATAGACGAACGACCTGAATATTTTATCGTTCCAAGTAAAGACGTTGCTAAACACGTAAAAGAGGGACATAAAAAATGGCTTGAAACACCAGGTAAAAAAGGGCAAACGCATAAAGATACATCCATGCGACAATTCAGTGACAAGGACGGAAAATATTTAGAACGTTGGGATCTTTTAATGTAAAAGATGTAACACCCGATACCCCCCCTATTTCCTTTTATATGATATAATACAGGTATATAATATCTAAACTCAACACTATGTCATTCTATGATCTTGCTTTTAACGATACTGCGGGGAATATCATCTCTATACAACAATTTCAAGGGCAAGTTCTTTTACTCGTGAATACAGCAACTAAATGTGGTCTAGCTCCGCAATTTGTGGATCTGGAGAAATTGCATCAAGAGTATAAAGATAAGGGCTTAACTGTTATTGGCTTTCCTTGTAATCAATTTGCGGGTCAAGAACCTGAGAGCAATGAAACGGTAGTAAATGTATGTCAGATAAATTATGGAGTTACTTTTTTACTTTCAGAAAAAATTGATGTAAATGGAGAGAATACTCATCCTGTATTCACATATCTCAAAGATAATGCAAATTCTGGTATTTTGGGGGATGACATAAAGTGGAATTTTACTAAATTTTTAGTTTCCGCAGACGGACTTACTATTAATCGCTATGCACCTACGACAAACCCAATGGATATAAAGGAAGATATTGAATTATTCTTGCAAAAGATATAATGTCTCTGTTTGTGGTATAATAAACTCAATAGGTAACTATTCTACTATGAACACATATAATTGGTACGAAAATCTCATCAAACCGTCCTGGGCTCCTCCTTCCTATTTATTCGGATCGGTATGGTCTATATTGTATCTGATTATATTTGCTAGTTTCGGTACAGTATTCTATCAAGTGGCCATAGGGAGAATTCCATGGATAGTAGCTTTACCTTTTATACTCAATTTAGTATTCAATGCTGCTTTCTCACCACTGCAATTTGGGCTCAGGAATAATCTATTAGCCTCTATAGATATTATCTTATTATTGATTACCCTTATCTGGGCTATGATTGCTATTTGGCCATATATGCGTTGGGTGACTTATATTAGTATTCCATATTTGCTTTGGGTTTCCTTTGCAACTATATTACAGGTGAGTATAACCTATTTGAATAGATAAAAGTATATAAATGAAGAAATAATATGGAAAATTTTGAAAATTATTCATCAAGATTCTCAGAAGAAGTTGAAGAGAAAGAGATAGAAATAACCCCAGAGCAAAAGGAAATTCTGGAATCAGCAACAAAATTTGCAGAATATCTGACTAATCGCTATCCACAAGTTGATAATACAGAGGGTATTGAGCCTCAAATTAACTATTATCTTTCAGGTTCTTTAGCTACTATGCTTTTATCTCAAGCAGAGACATGTATTGAGGTAGATGAAAAACTGACTGAATTAAGTATAAGAGAAGTACCAGAATCTACCCAAGATATATTAACTTCTTTTTCTCGACAAATTGGGGATTTAGATTATGTACCTACTGCGCATTATAGAGATAATCCTATGAGATTAAAAAAGGGTGGAGGAGGACCTTCTTTTGATGAAGTGCCTGAAGAGGGGCTTAGGGCTTTGAAAAGAGGGGAGAATCAATTCAAAATTATGTGCGATCCGGTTGAGTCATATGAGGTAAAGAAAATTGCTAAAATTAAGGTTGAGGATAAAGATTATTATATTGCAAGACCAGATACTATGCTTGCATATAAAATATTGCATATTCTTCAAAGCTATGAACAGAAGCCAGAGAAGTTTAATTCCGATTTTGGAAAATTATTCGGAGCATTAGGGGATATGTATACAGAAGAAGAAATAGAAACTATTACTCGGGAGATACTAGTCAATTATGAGAGTGAAATGCAAAGTATACATAATCAATTTAATGATACAGATACCTCTCCTGCTTATCAAAAACAAATTCCTCAATATATGCAAAAAGTCTTATCTCATGAAGCTATTTCTCCTGAAATAAGAAATATATTAGAGAAATTAAGAGATTCAATATAAATTATGAAATATCTCGCTTAATTATGGAAAACTTTGAATAAAGACGAATACCAGAGACAGAAATTGAGGAAAATGAAGTAGAAAAGCCAAAATTTTTTGATATGGAAGTGGTTTTAGATAGTATAATGACTATCGAGGAATACAGCAAAATTGAACATGTAAGACCTTATATTTTTGAATTGAAAGCTGGAGAAAAAGAACTGTATTATTTTGGATCGCCTCACATAAGCGACCCAAGCAATCCTCTATTCGCAGAAATTGAGGCCGCTTTTAATAGAGCGAATCCTGATATTGTTTTTGTCGAGGGTATGCATATTCGGGGAGATAAAACAAAATTTAATGAGAGTGTCAAATCTGCCACCCGCGAGGAAGCAATAGATAGTATGGGTGAATCTGGACTCACCTTAAAATTAGGAGTTGAGAAAGGAATTGATTGGGAATCGCCCGAACCAACCGATGAGGATTTATATAATCATCTACGTAGTGAAGGATTTTCTCAAGACGAAATATTTGCATGGGATGTTTTTAACATTCTCCCACAATATAACCGTCAAATGAAACGAGAGGGATTTGAAAGATATATTTCGGGATTTATTGACCGATTCAAACGAACAACCAACTGGGAAAGTTTTTGATTATTCATACGAGCGCGCAATTAAACTAGGTGAACAAATTTTTGGCGAAGAGGTGGATGTTGAAAATGATTTAAACGCTCCAAATCGAGTTGATCCAATACCATGGGATGAAAAGAAAGAAACACAAACAGTTTTGAATCGAATTAGTGAAGCTTCTATGATTATGAGAGATAAAAAAATTGTTGAAGATATTCTTGAAGGGTTCAAAGCACACAAGCGAGTTTTTGTCGTATATGGTGCAAGCCATGCTGTGATTCAAGAACCAGCTTTAAAAAGAGCATTTGAATCAATATAGTATTACTCCAAATTCTTAAACCACTTTTTGGCACTTTCTCTGCGATGTGGGCAGCCAGGCCAGCAACAAGGTCTTTTTTCTCCCATAAGTATTTCTTCAGATAGACGGACAAGATGATTGGCTCGAGTTTCGGGTTTTTTGACTATGGTAATATAACAAATCCATTCATTACGAGCAAGGTCAGTGAGATTATTCCATTTTTCAAGCAAGGCATCATTACTCAATAATAATTCTCTCAAATCATCAGGGATATCATGTACTAATCCTGGGGCTATTTTTTTTGCATTCATAAATGAAATATAAATATAGTATTAGTATATAGAATATTGAGCGATTTATCAATATAGAATTGACATCAATTTGGTATTAGGATATTCTTAAAAAGTTGTCGCATTCAAATCAATGTCTGAAACTCTGACAAGAAATTTTTACGAGGATGCTATAGCTTGGGGGAAACTCAATTATCCCGATAGTCCAGAAGAACATCATATAGGATTTGCGAGCATTATTGCTTTTGCTTGTAAAACACCGGTTATACGTAGCCAGGTCATGAATACTATGAGGACATATGTTGCTATTAATATGCTTTTATTGAGGGGGCAACCTGGTAAATTTAATTTTGAGGAAGCAATAGAGTATTTTGCTCAGAATTGCTATGGCTCTATTACTCAAGAGCATGCAGCTGTATATAAGCAATGTAGATTTAAGGGCGATTGTCCTGAAGATATAATTGCGGCTGAGTTAATGCTACAACACAGACAACCAAGTCCTCCACATGAATATGTTCGCGACAGGGAGGCTATATAGGCTTCCCTTTTTATTTGACGGTCTGTATTGACAAAATAGTTAAAATAGAGTATTTTTATAGGGTGTTCTTGTAAAGCTAATGATTATTGAAATTACCAACAAAGCTCAAGTTGTTCCCACAGCAAAAGCTATTGTGGAGAGGCAAGATGATTGGTCTGAGGCTCAGGGAATAGTCTACATTAATTTAATGAATTTTTTTGCAGGAACAGGAGGATTTGTTCCACCATTTATGGACCATATTCACTCTATATTGGATCTGCGTGAAGTTCTTCAAGTTGGCCATAGCAATGTGTTTGGGTTTATGAGTTATGAAGAAGCTAATACTCTGATCACAACACATCCTGGGTTTGAAGCCCTGAGGTGAAATACGGTTTACTTTGGGAGATATCAATGATATCTCCTTTTTTCTTTATGCTATAATACATATATGAAATCATTAGTATATACATCTGATTCCCGTGGTAAGGCTGATTATGATTGGCTCAAAACCAATTATAGTTTTAGCTTTGCTGAATATTATAATGAAAACCGTATGGGATTTGGGGCTTTGCGCGTACTCAATGATGATAGTATAGCAGGGGGTAAAGGATTTGGAGCTCATCCTCATAATAATATGGAGATTATCACTATACCTCTATCAGGAGGATTAGAACATAAAGATAATATGGGTAATGTGGCAGTGTCAAAGCCTGGGGATATACAGGTTATGAGTGCGGGTAGCGGCGTATTTCATAGTGAATTCAATGCTCATACTGATGAGGCTGTAAGCTTACTCCAAATTTGGGTTATCCCAAATACAATGAATATAGTACCACGCTATGAGCAGAGATATTTTGATATATATAGCCAGCCTAATATATTCCACCAAATTATCTCACCTATTGAGAGGGGAGAAGAGGGAATAGGTATATATCAGGATGCCTGGTTTCAAAGAACCTATGTAGAAAAGGATAAAATACTAGATTATACGCTCAAAAAATTAGGAAATAGGATATATATTTTTGTGATATCAGGTGGAATTAAAGTGAATAATCAAGAATTACATACAAGAGATGCAGTCGGCATATGGGATACTGAGGAGGAAATTCATATTGAGGCAATTCAAAATGCTGAGTTTATATTGATAGAAGTTCCCCTATAAACAAGGGTATAAACTTTAGACAAGGTATTTATTTTATGATATTCTATATGAAATGTGTAGAAATTAATATGAAAGTAGTATGATTATCACGATTGATGGGCCAGGAGGAACAGGAAAAAGTAGTACCGCTCAATCACTGGCAAAACGATTAGGATATTTTCATCTCAATTCTGGATCTTTATATCGATGGATTACCTATAATGCTCTCAATCAACATCTAAATCTTAGAGACTCAGATGTTTTGATAACATTAGCTGAGGGCTTAGACTATAATAGTATTGATTATAATGTGCTCCAAAATCAAGATGTCTCAGATAATGTAGCAACAATTGCAAAAATTCCAGAAATTCGAGATAAGGTTTTAGATATTCAACGTAAATTTGCAAAGGATAAAAATATTGTAGTTGAAGGTAGAGATATTGGGACTAGGGTATTTCCTGAAGCTGATTATAAATTCTATTTTACCGCTTCACTCGATATACGGGCTCAACGTAGATATAGACAATTACAAAAAGCAGGTATAGAGGGAGATTTAGAACATATTAAAATTTCAATAGCTGAGAGGGATAGACAAGATATTGAGCGAGAACATGCTCCTCTCAAAAAAGCTGATGATGCTATTGAAATTGATACCAATAATATTACCGTTGACGAGGGAGTAGATATTATCCTAGAAAAAATCAAAGTATTGTCATAAAAAGAAAAGTCCCCACCAGCATCACAACAGGTGGGGCTCAGTCTGGGAATGGGAGTTATATCAACTTGTCTGATTTTGTGCTCAGACTGGGGCGAAGTTAATAGCAACTCCTTGGGGATGGATGAACCCAGCTTCATCAGGTATAGTATACATACATAAAATATATTTGTCAACTTATAACAAATATGACGTGTATTGGAGAAAAAAGAGGAGCATTGCTCCTCTCAGATTTGGCTTCAAGCTGCTAATGTGAGAATTTTCTCCTCAAGTCGAGGGAAAAGGAGTTCAAGTTTATTACGTTCTCGAATTTCTTTACAGTTATAAATAACCCGACCATACCTATTTGTAGGTATTAATTTTGCCTCTACTTCTGTGTGACAATCTGCACAGAATGGGATTAGGTTCTCAAAACTGTCATCTCTGCCCTCCCTCTGGGGGATAATATGATGAACTTGAAGTTTGCTTGGATGAAATTGTTCGAAACAGTGTTGGCATGTGTGATCATGCAGCTCCTTTACTTCGGCCCTAATACTAGTGTATTGGCACATTGGAAGGAGGGGGATAGGGTGGACGTATCTATTATAAATAATTTTATGTATTTTTTCAAATATTAAATTGGGGATAAGTATAAATATTGAATATATATATTGTATAATATAGGTTACTCCTATATACTGTACACAGGATAAGAAATATATATGACATCAGATGATTTGAAAGCAAAATTAACTCCAATACAATATACGGTTACTCAAGAGGGTGGTACAGAAACTCCATTTGAGAATGAATATTATAATAATAAAAGAGATGGTATTTATGTAGATATTGTCTCTGGGGAGCCTTTATTCTCTTCTCGTGATAAATATGATTCAGGTACTGGTTGGCCGTCTTATACTAAGCCAATTAAAGATGATGCAGTGATTACCAAAGAGGATAATAAATTATTCCAAACAAGAATTGAGGTAAGATCTAAAGGAGCTAATTCCCATCTCGGGCATGTATTCGATGATGGTCCTCAAGATAAAGGAGGTAAGAGATATTGTCTCAACTCAGCATCTCTACGCTTTATCCCAAAAGAGGATATGGAGCGTGAAGGATATGGAGAATATTTGGATAAAGTATAAGGTATTAGCCTTGAATAATTCCAATATTGAGTTCTTTAGCTAGCTGATATAAACTTTGATTTATTTCTTGTGCTCTTTGAGAAGAGGCTAAATATTCTTGAGATACTATAACCCCTTTCCAAGGGCGATATTTAAATTGAGCTAAGCGAAGGGGAGAAGGATTCATAAGGCTAATATATATCGTAATATCTGATTGTAAGGATTGTATGAATGCGACAGCCTTTTGTATAGTATGTATATCTATACCAATTTGTAAATATACGCTAGATATAAGTCCAGTTTTGATTTTATTTGTAAGGAGATTATTTTCTTGCTCTAATTCTTTATCCAAGAGGAATGGATTATAGGCAATAGCAATATGAGGATATGTATCCTGATAATGGGATTGTATAAATGACAATATATCAAGAGTGGTATATTTTGATTTAGGGACCCCACTAATAAGTAATATCTCAGGTATATGTAAGGATTCTAATTGTTCTAAGAGAGATAAGAATTCCTGGGCTGTCTCATCAAGAGTTTTTGCTTGATGAAATTTGAGGGAATAATAGGGGATAATGGTGAGCTTGGGGTTAATATGCTGAATTTGATTAATCATATCTAATATAGATATGTTTTTTGACTTATTTGGTAGGGATATAGTGGCAGTTTCTAAACTTAGTAATTGAGATTGTAATTTGGGCTCTAATTCTTGACTTTTGAGAACTATTTCATGAATCAGATTCATCATATTAAGTCAATATAATGCGAGGTATTTGCTCTTGTAGCCAAATAACAAAATTATCTGGGCAAGGCATTACGGAGAGGCGACTATGCTTTACCAAAAGAAAATCATCAAAAAGATGTGATTGTTTGATAGTATCGAGGCTAATTTGTTCCTCAGGGCTGAATCTGGTGACAAATTCTAATTTTGCAGCCCAGCTAAAGCGACTATCGGCAAGATTGAGATAGGGCTCTTCTATTACTTTACCTATTCCTACAATACGGCGTTCTTTGACTGAATGATAAATTAAGACATAATCTCCGATTTGCCAAGTTTTAATCACATTAATAGCCTGATAATTATGTACTCCATCCCAAAGTGTAATATGTTCTTTTTCAAAATCATCAATAGAAAAGGTTGAGGGTTCAGTTTTGGCGAGGAATACTTGAGGCATAAAAGCAAATTTATTTTGTATAGTATATCATAATTTGATATACTAGTGTATATGAAATTACAATTCAAACAACTTCATCCTAATGCAAAATTACCAAGCTATGGGCATCCCACAGATGCTGGTATGGATTTGTATACCCTTGAAGAAATAGTATTTCAACCAGGTGAGCAGAAAGTTATTCCTACGGGACTAGCCATGAATTTACCAGTAGGATATGCGGCTCTAGTTTGGGATAAAGGAAGTATTGGTTTTAATAAGGGGCTGAAAAGTCTAGGTGGAGTTTTTGATGCTGGGTATATAGGGGAAATAAAAATATCCCTCATTAATTTATCTCATGAAGTACAAATAATAGAAAAAGGAGCAAAATGTGCTCAATTGTTAGTACAAAGAGTGGAATATTGTGATATTGAATTTACCGATATATTAATTGATTCGTCTCGTGGAGAGGGTGGTTTTGGAAGTACTGGTAAATTTTGATATAATTTGACAAATATAAATTATTCTATGTATACTAAATATATACATCTCTGTGGAGATTTGTATGGACAAAACAAAGAACACTCAGTCTAGTGATTATCAAGTAGCTTGGGTTCTCATTGGATTCCTATTTGGAATATCGCTATTGATCTTTCTCAGACTATTACAAAAAGGGATTTGGTGATATATTGATCCCAGCATTATATTGAGGAGCTCCCCAGAGCCCCTCTTTTTTTGTGGATAACTATTATTGACATAATATATAGAATATATTATAAGTCTTTGATATACTATATAAGTACATTTTATCTTGGAGGGCCATGTGACAGCAACGGGTGTAGTTATAAATAGAAAAATAGGTAACAGCGTTGCCTGGGGCAAGTTCTTTGCTCCTGTTGTAAACTTCGTAAAAACAGCACTCGCAATCATAGCTGCTCTTTTTGGGGCTTATGCTATGGTTGTACGTAATTTAATTCTCTTGCTACGGAAAGATGCTCGTCTCTTTCTGTGGGTGGGAGGATTCTATTTCACCTACCTGCTGCTATACAAGTTTGCAGGCCCCTACCTTGTGGCTGCTAGTCTCAGGAGTAGGTATTCCATTTGAGGACTCTCTTCAATGCCATCGAATACACAAACAAGTCAATCATTTGGAGGTCTCTTGAATTTCAAGTAGGCCTCTTTATTTTTGCTGAGAGTATAAATATTTAGCTTGCTTATAGCGTAATATTGCTAATTGTCTAGCCTTACTATGTTCAATAATTGGTATGAGTGGGGGAATATAATTTTCTCCAAGCCATTTTGACTGATATCTTCCCTTAGGATCATAATTCTCAGCTTGAAGATAAGGATTAAATATACGAATTGGTTTTGGGTCAGCTCCAACAGAAGCTCCCCATTGCCAACCTCCATTATTAGATGCTTCATCTAAATCAATCAGAGTAGCCCGGAAATATTCTTGTCCCCATCGCCAATCAATACCTAAATGTTTGGTCAATATGCTCGCTACAATCATACGAGATCTATTATGCATCCATCCAGTCTGAGATAATTGTCTCATAGCAGCATCTACAATAGAGTAACCGGTTTCTCCTTTAATCCAAGAGAGGAATCTCTGCTGAGCTTTTTCTCCTGATATCCAATCAATAGTATTACGAAATTGTGGCTGAAATTCTGTATTAAGTAATTCGGGTTGATGATAGAGTAAATAGGCATAAAATTCTCTCCAAATAAGCTCGGAGATATATATAGCAGCTCCTGGATATTGACTATCTATTAGGGCAGATTCTAGGCTATTATTACTATGTTTTTGTATCATTTGCCTAAGAGTTTTACTGGAGATAAATCCCCAGGCAAGAGCTAAACTCATTTTGGAGGTTTTACCATTATCAATGGTGTCAAGTTCCAGAGAATCACGATTGAGATGATAATTATCAAGAGAGCCAGAATCAAGAAAATTTTGGAATAATGCTAAAGCCTCAGCTTCGGAATAATACCATAGAGATAAATCGGGAAGAGGAATATATTGAGTTAAATCATATACTCTATCTTCAATTAATATATCTCTATTGGATGAGAATTCTTGCTGTATAGCATTGGGATTAGATTCTATATAATTCCAGCCAGGTATACTATCTTGATATGATACAGATTGAAGGTCGGGTTTGGGATAGGCTTCAGTATTCAAGAATTCTTGCCAAATAGATTTTTTAAAAGGGGTGAATACAGAATACAAATTCCCATTTTGACTACGAGTATTACTATCAATACTTAGTCTATCTGAATAGAGGTGTATAGTAATTCCAGCATCTTTAATCTTTTGTAATTGCTTAGTAAAATCAGGATATATATCATGATTGACATATACTTGAATATCATAGGATTTGCTAAGCTCAATAATGGAGTGCGCACCTTTACCCTTAATTAAATGAAATTGAGGGAATCGCTGTATGAATTGGGGTAAAGCCTGACTTAATATATGTCTTTGTGCATAGCCAAATTGAGCTTGGGGTTTAGCTTCCAGCATATAGTTTTCCAATATAAAAATAGGAGCAAAAAGAATATTATGTTCTTTTGCAGTATTAATAGCGTGATATAATGCAGAATTATCAGTAAGCCGCAAATCACGCCGAGCCCAATATACAATAAGAGATGTTTTCATATAGATTAGTATATCATATATTGCCTAATAATCAGTATTATGGTATTCTAATGCTAAGGTTAAATATAGTATTCACTATGAAAATTATTCAGCAGTTTTTTGAATATTTTGAGGCTAGGAGACACAAAAGAGTACAATCATCATCATTATTACCGGAGGGGGATAATTCAGTGTTATTTACTACAGCTGGTATGCAACAATTTAAACCCTATTATCTTGGGAGATTATCTCCTTATGGAAATAGGGTGATTAGTGTACAAAAATGTTTGAGAGTAGATGATATTGATGAGGTGGGGGATGATACGCATAATACCTTTTTTGAAATGTTAGGGAATTTTTCTTTTCATTATCCGAATGGGGAGGGGAGTTATTTTAAGCAAGAGGCTATCAAATTAGGATATGAGTTTATTGCCGAGGAATTAGGGATGGCAATTGATTATGTAACGATTTTTACAGGGGACGAGAAAAGCCCAAAAGATACCGAGGCTCTTGCTATATGGAAACAATTAGCTGAGGATAAGGGAATAACATTAGAGATTAAGGAACTTGGAAGAGAGGATAATTTTTGGGGACCTACGGGTGCTGAGGGACCTTGTGGTCCTACTACGGAGATTTTTGTAAATGGTGTAGAGGTATGGAATATTGTATTTAATCAATATTATGCAGGAATAGATGGAAGCCTAAAAGAATTAGAACAGCAAGGTGTAGATACCGGTGGTGGCTTGGAGCGTATAATTACTCAAAGTGAAGGGGTTAAATCAGTATATGAGACCCAAGTATTTGCTCTAATTCTGGAGAATATTCGGAATCAATTTCCTCATCAATCAGAAGAAATATATCGTATATTATTTGATCATATTCGAGCCAGTATTTTCCTTTTAGCCGAAGGAGTGGTGCCATCCAATAAAGAACAAGGATATATATTGAGACGATTATTACGCAAAGTATTAAGTCTTATTTCATCTTATGATAAACCTCTAGAATTAGTATTTAATACTATTGAGGGTATTATTGTAGTTTATCAAGAAAGATATCCTGAGCTTATTATTGCAAAGGATAGTATTATTCATAGTATTCAAGGGGAATATGCATTATTTAGTGAATCAGTATCAAGAGGTATGCGATATGCCGATAAAATATTAAAGAAAAAACGTATTCCTCATATGTCAGGAGAAGAGGCTTTTCTATTAGCTTCAACATATGGTTTATCTCCAGAAGTATTAAAATTACAAGGCTTGTCTTTTGATGAGCAAGATTTTGAGAATTATAAAGCAGAACATCAGAATATTTCTCGGGCTGGAGCTACCAAAAAATTTGGTGGGCATGGACTAATTCTCGATAATGGTGAAATTAAAGCGGCCAATAAAGAGGAATTAGCTATTGTAACCAGACTTCATAGTGCTACCCATCTTTTGAATAAGGCTTTGCGAGATATATTGGGGGAGGGAGTAGAACAGCGAGGTTCAGATATTACGGCTGAGCGTACACGATTTGATTTTAGTTTTGAGAGAAAATTAACTCCTGAGGAAATACAAATGGTGGAAAATAAAGTGAATGAATATATTCAAGCTGGGGTGGATGTCAGTATTACTCCTATGTCTCTTGATGAGGCAAAAAAGTCTGGAGCTTTATATTTAGTCAATCGTAATTATCCAGAACAGGTAGATGTATATAGTTTTGGGGATATCTCAAAAGAATTATGTGGGGGCCCACATATTCATAATACTCGAGAAATAGGTCAATTTAAAATTAAAAAAGAAGAGGCTGTTGCTCGAGGCATACGCCGTATTCGTGGTATAATAGAATAATATGAAAACAAAACGAGATATATTACTTCGCAAATCTCTCCATCTAGGACTTATACTTCCTTTTGCTGTGTATTGGTATATATCTGCTCAGATTTTTATCGATGCAGAGTTATATGCTAAGAGCTTTTTAGCTGTCTTTGTAATAGGATTCTTGATATATGAATATTTGCGACTAGATACTCGATTTTGGGTTCCATTTGCGAGTTTAGTAAAACCCAAGGAGCAAAATACCAATGTAGATGGGTTGAATTTGGTTTTAGCTGCTATTGTGGCGACAGCTCTTTTTGATCCGAGAGTTTCTCTCACCGCAATATTAATTGCCATTATTGGGGATACATTTTCTACAATTGGAGGAATTTATGGTACAATGAGAGTATTCCCAAATACAGAAAATAAAACTACTTGGGAAGGTATATTATTAGCTTTAATTGCAAATTTTGCAATAGCAAGTAGCATATGGGGATTTGGTATTATTCCACTTATATTAGCTCTAGTGGGAGTTATTATTGAAACCTTTGCCTCTAAGCTCGATGATAATTTGGCAATTCCCTTGGGAGTGGGATTCGTAGGACAAGTGATTTGGCTTATAGTACAATATTATCCAAAATAAATAATAATACCATGTTTGGTAAAAAAACAGCATCTGAACCTCTTATCATAGATATCTCTGAGAATAGAGTGACGGTAATTGATTATACTGTTGATGACAAGACAGGTAATACTTTGATTCATGGTATTGGTCAAACTCAATTACCTTTTGGAGTAGTGAATACCAATACTATTGAACAAGAAACAGTATTAATACAAGCAATAGAAAATGCTCGGCTTGAAGCTGAGACAAGTAATGATGAGATAAAAACAGGAACAATATTGGGGGTTTCAGGACCATTGGTAGAAATTAAAGACCGTATTGCTGAGATAAATCGTGATAAACCTAACAAAAGTATTAAGCCAAAAGAATGGATTAATACCATTGATGATATATATGTTCAATTTGATGCAGAGTCTTATGCCACTTCTCAGGGACATAAGCTTCCATTATCTTTGGTACAGATTTCATTAAATGATATTAGGCTAGACGGTGTTGAGACTTTATCCCCAATTGATGAAAAGGCTCAAACGATAACTTTAGAGACACTGAACACCTATATTCCAACTTCCTATAAACAATCATTAGTCAATATAGAAAAAAGTATTGGATTAACTATTGAAGGAGTATATCAGCATGGATATGCCGTAGGGCAGCTTATATTAGATTATAATAGAAGTAGAGATATAGCGGTTATATTAGTAGATATTCGATTTGGACATACTACTATTAGTATTGTTCAGAATCAAAAAATCAAATATATACAGTCATTTAGTATGGGGAGTCATAGTTTTACTCAAGCTATTGCCAATACCTTCCAAATCACTATTGATGAGGCAGAAACTGTTCGTCAGGAATATAGCCGATTACAATTACCAAGAGATATGTCTCGTCGCATTACGGATGCTCTTGAACCAGAAATATCTCTTTGGTTGCAGGGAATAATCTTGAGCCTACAGGAAGCTCAACTAGAAAATCTCCCACCATATGTATTATTATATGGCGAGGGAGCTCAATTATTAGGTATAAAAGAGGCTCTTGAATATAGTAATTGGTATAAATCACTTAATAGTACTGTTAAGCCAGGAGTGTCAATTCTTACACCAAAGCAATTCCCTCATATTATTGATATGACAAGTAAAATAGATAATGCCCGATATATTGATATTCTCGGCCTTATACATGCCGCCAATATTCCTACAGATATTCATCTTCCATATCGTTTAAGTGAATAAATCACTATGAAAAACACAACTTCAAAACCACTTATATTAAATCCAAAAGACGGTATTTCAGATATTGTATATCAAATTAAAAGTGATGCAGTAAAAGGCGGAAAAGTTTTGATTTATATACCAGATAATATGGATATATTATATAATCCTGTAAATAGGGGATTATTTGTACATACCATTAAGCAATTAATTGCTCAATATGATATAGAATTATTTAGTGCAGATAATGAATTAGTATCTCTATTAACTACAAGCAATATACCTATTACTACTTCTGATACTATTCCTAATACTACATCACAAAGGACAGGTATAGAAAATGACCCCTATACTGATTTTTTTGGATATCAATTGAATCAAAAAACCCAAAACTCTATATCTGAATCAAGTACTGAAGCAGTATTTCATCCAGAACCTGCCAATCCACAACCATTACCAAAGAAAAAATCAGATGGACCTTCCTGGAAATTTTTATTGGCAGGAATGATTGTCGTGACAATAATTCTTGTGGCCGTAGCAGCTATACTTATTCCAAGAGCAGATATTACTATTACTACAAAACTGGAATCATTATCTAAAGATTTTGATATTACTTTTGATCCCGCTATTACTGATATTAGTGTTGAGAATAAAGCCATCCCATCCGCTACAGATACTATTAGTGCTTCTGTAGAAGGAACATATGAAGGAACTGGCTCACAGGCTGGGGGTACAAAAGCAAATGGTACTATTACCATTAAAAATGAAACTTCTGCCTCACAATCATTGGTTGCAAACACTCGATTTCTTTCAGCAAAAGGAAAACAATTTCGTCTTGTGGAAGCTGTCACTGTTCCTGCAAAAGGCTCTGTAGAAGGGAAAATTATAGCTGATAATCCAGGAGAAGAATATAATATACCAGCAGGAAAATTAACTATTCCAGGATTTGATGATAATCCAACTAAATTAGCAGCCATTTATGGAGAATTAGGATTGGCCATTAATAATGGAGCTAGTGAAGATGGAATTATTGTTACAGAACAAGATATAGAAAAGGCCAGATTAGATTTACAAAAAAAGCTTACCGAGGTGGTAAATAAGCAAGTTAGTGAAAGACAAGATACTAGAGCCTTGGTGATACAGACTAAACTCAATGATATACAATATACTGGGTTACCAAATGTTGGAGATAGAGTAAGAAGCTTTACGGTAAAAGCCTCGGGTAATCTGCAGGGAGTATTCTATAAAGAAGAAGATTTAGACAAATTAATAAAATCTTTATTGGCCTCACAAGTGATTGATTCAAGAGAATTGGGATCTGATATTAAAATTAACTTTGACCCTCCACAGGAATTTCCAAATAAACAAGCAGCAAAAGCAAGAGTATATGTAGACTATTCTCTACAACCAAAATTTGATGAGGGGGATATATCTCGCAATATAAGGCTTAAAACCATATCTCAAGCACAGGATTATCTCAAGGGTCTCGATAATGTAGACTCAGCGGATCTTAAATTAATTCCAGGATTTAGTCCAGTATTGCCGGCTCTTACATCTCGTATTCGTATTATCATCAAATAAATATGCTGTACTTTTGGCTTATCCCTATTATTCCTCTGACCGCAGGTCTTATATATGCTGGGTTTGTAAAAGATATTCTAGAGGAAAAAGGATTATTAAAGTTAGGACTTCAAAGAAGTGAACTTGCTAAAGTCAATATTGTAAGAGGATTTTTATTATTAGGTATTGTAATATTCCTTATATTTGCAACAGGTAAAAGTCAGCTTATTATAGGACTTATTGGTATAGTTTTGGGATTTTTGATTATGTTTTTCTCAGAACCCATACATAGAATTTTAGCAACTGGTGGAGGGAGTAATTCATCCTTTAGGGGAGATGATAAAATTAAATTGGTTGGTATAGTGATTTGTATTTTGTCAGCTGGTTGGATGTCAGGTATTACACAGGGATTATTGTATGGATTTTTAAAAACGGCCAATCTTATTCCATCAAGTGATGTAATAGATTATTATTAGGGGTAACACAACATATTGACCGAGTTGTGAAATCTTGCTATACTATTCTCTAGTTGGCCTTGTCGTCTAGTCCGGTCAGGACGCCAGGTTTTCATCCTGGTAACACGGGTTCGAATCCCGTCGAGGCTACCAATTACTTTACTGCTCCTGTGGTGAAACTGGATATCACTACGGTCTTCGGAACCGTCATTCGGGGTTCGAACCCCTGCGGGAGCACAGATAGAAGGAATATGTCAGTGACATATTCCTATAGGGGTGAGAAAGTCGGAGCCTGGTGTGAGTTTCCCTGAAAGGGAAGGCGAACACGGCGAGACGGGGTCGCGAGAATTTACCGTCAGGGAAATTACTTGTGACCGAACCCCTGCGGGAGCACAAGATATATTTTCATCATCTTTAGTTTGAGGTAATATTAATTTTGCTTGGTACAAATTTAAAATCTATACTGTCCCTCGCTGGCGAGGGAGGAACACATAGTGGTGGGTATGGATTTCTTTGTCATAGTCCTCCTCCGACCTGACGGCCACCTCCCCCAAGGGAGGACAATAAGGAGGTGTATCTATATATTTGACTTTATGCACAAAAAGGTGTATAATATTTGCAACGGATGAGTGATGACGAGTGAGACTTTATTGGATTGGCTATCAAATAATGATGATACAGATACATATTGCTTAGTAAAAAAGAGAGTAATGGATTTTCCATTGCTTATTTTATGCGTTTATAAGTAAGTCCGAACAAGTCCTCATCAAAGCACTATTAGATTAAGTATATGCATATGGCAAAAAATCAGAGAGTTTTCTTTAAGCCCACTATTGATCTCGAGTTACCAAATCTTATTGAGCCGCAATTAGCATCATATAAATGGTTTTTACAAGAGGGGCTTCGTGACCTCTTTGAAGAGCATTATCCAGTATTGGACTGGACAGGTACTGAATATCGATTAGAATTTGTAGGATATCGATTGGATGAGCCAAAACTTTCTGAAGTACAATCCCGTGTAAAGAATATCACTTTTGAAGCTCCACTTAGAGCTAAAATTACGTTAATTAATAATACAACGAATAAAAAAGTTACTCAAGAAGTATTTCTTGGAGATGTTCCTTTAATGACTGAGAGAGGTACATTTATTATTAATGGTACAGAGCGAGTTATTATTGCTCAAATTTTGCGTTCACCTGGAGTATTCTTTACTGAGAATATTTCTCGAGATAAGAGATATTTTGGAGCTAAGCTTATCCCTACTCGTGGAGCTTGGATTGAAATTGAAACAGATGGAGCTGGAGTTATGTGGGTGAAAATTGATCGTAAGCGTAAAGTTGCTCTTACTTCTCTTTTGCGTGCCTTTGGACTCGGTAAAGATAATGAACTTATTTCAACTTTTGCTGATGTTGATACGGGTAAAGTGAAATTCATCAAAGAAACTATTGCAAAAGATGCTGCTCGTGATCAAAAATCAGGATTTGTAGAAGTGTATCGAAGAATTCGACCAGGAGATTTAGCCACCGATGATAATGCTAAACAATTAATTGAAGGAATGTTCTTTAATTTTAGTCGTTATGATCTCGGTAAAGTTGGGCGATATAAAGTAAATAATCGAATAGGAGTTGATTTAACAGAAGATCCAAAGCATAGAATTTTACAAATTGATGATTTTATTAAAATTGTAAAAGAAATTATTCGTCTTAATAATGACCCACAGGCTATGCCTGATGATATCGATAATCTTAGCAATCGACGTATTCGATTAATTGGAGAATTAGTACAAGAACGAGCTCGAGTTGGATTTGCTCGAATGGAAAAAATTGTAAAAGATAGAATGAGTACAGCTGATCCACAAACAATTACCCCTACGAGTGTAATTAATGCACGACCCCTAGTAGCTGCTATCCATGAATTTTTCTCTTCAAGTCAATTGTCTCAGTACATGGATCAGATTAATACCTTATCAGAATTAGAGCATAAGCGAAGAGTATCTGCTTTAGGGCCAAATGGACTTGCTCGAGACCGAGCTGGATTTGAGGTTCGAGATGTTCATCCTACCCATTTCGGGCGTATTTGTCCTATTGCGACACCTGAAGGACCTAATATTGGGCTTATTGGTCAATTAGCTACCTATGCACATATTAATGAATATGGATTCTTAGAAACCCCATTCAGAAAAGTAGTGAAAGGAAAAGTTACCGATGAAGTAATATTCTTTGATGCAGCTGAGGAGAAGAAATATGTTATTGCATCCGCAGTAGTAGACCTCGATGATAATGGGCTCATTATTAATGAGCGTGTTATTGCACGAAAAGACAGTAATGTGATTATTGTTGAGAGAGATGAAATTGAATTTATCAATGTATCTCCAAAGCAATTGATTTCTGTGTCTACATCTCTTATTCCATTTGTTGAGCATAATGACTCAGCTAGAGCTTTGATGGGTTCAAACATGCAGAAGCAGGGAGTTCCTTCTATTAAAAGTGATTCTCCAATTGTAGGAACTGGTATGGAGCGAGAAGCAGCTCGATATAGTGGTCAAATTATTGTAGCTCCAGAAGATGGAAGTATTATTGAAGCTGATGCTGCTCATATTCTCTTTGAGGCAACAAAGTCAAAGAAGAGAACTTTATTTGAATTAACCAAATTCTTAAAGTCTAATGCATATACTAGTGTTAATCAAAAAATACGATGTATTCCTGGACAAAAAGTAAAAAGAGGTGATCTTCTTGCCGATGGTTCATCTATGCAAAATGGAGAATTAGCTCTTGGACAAAACTTGAGAGTAGGATTTATGTCTTATGAAGGAAATAACTTTGAGGATGCTATTATCTTGTCAGATCGTCTTGTAAAAGAAGATGTATTTACCTCGGTACATATTGAAGATTTCTCAGTAGATGTATCAGATACTCGACTTGGAGAAGAACAAGTTACTCGAGATATTCCTAATGTTTCAGAAGAAAGACTCAAAGATTTAGATGCTGAAGGTATTGTAAGAATTGGAGCAACGGTAAAGCCAGGAAATATTCTTGTTGGAAAAATTAGTCCTAAGGGAGAAACTGATTTGACAGCAGAAGAGCGATTGCTCCGAGTGATTTTTGGTGAAAAATCTCGAGAAGTAAAGGATTCTTCTCTCAAAATGCCAAATGGTCATCAAGGAAAAGTTGTGGAAGTAAGAATATTTACTCGAGCAAATGGAGATAAGCTTCCAAGTGGAGTTATCAAGAGAGTTCAAGTAAGTATTGCTCATCTAAGAAAAGTAAGTGTTGGAGATAAATTAGCTGGACGACATGGAAATAAGGGAGTTATTGCAAAAATTCTTCCACAAGAAGATATGCCATTCTCAGCTGATGGAACTCCACTTGATATTCTCTTGACACCACTTGGTATTGCATCTCGTATGAATCTTGGTCAAGTATATGAAACTCATCTTGGACTTGCAGTTTCTGCTCTTGGATTAAAAGTTGCAAGCCCTGCTCTTGATGGAGTAAGTCTTGATAAGATTAAAGAATTACTTCGAGAAGCAAATCTTCCTGAAGATGGAAAAATTCAATTATTTGATGGAAAAACTGGAGATGCTTATCTTGAAAAGACTACAGTTGGAGTTATGTATGTAATGAAATTGAACCATTTAATTGAAGATAAGCTTCATATGCGATCTACTGGTCCTTATTCTCTTATTACACAGCAACCTCTAGGAGGAAAAGCTCAAATGGGAGGACAGAGACTGGGAGAAATGGAAGTATGGGCATTCGAAGGATATGGAGCTTCTCATATGCTTCAAGAAATGTTGACCATTAAATCTGATGATGTGATTGGACGATCTCGTGCCTATGAGTCAATCATTAAGGGAGAAAAAATTCAAGCTCCGTATATTCCTTCATCATTCCACGTATTGGTAAATGAATTAAAGGGACTTGGAATTAATGTTGCTCTCAAGAATGCCAAGACAATAGTTGAGTCAGACGAAGAATAATCATCATTTAATACGATATCTCTATGAATAATCAAATCACCCCAAACAATGAGAAAGAGACTATATCTATGAATGTAGTTGACTTCGATTCTATACAATTAACTCTAGCTTCTCCTGAAGATATTCTTGCATGGTCATCTGGAGAAGTTACAAAACCTGAAACTATCAATTATCGAACTCAGAAAGCTGAGAAAGATGGTTTATTTTCAGAAAAAATCTTCGGACCAGTAAGAGATTATGAATGTTCTTGTGGAAAATATCGACGAATTCGATATAAGGGAATTATTTGTGATAAATGTGGAGTTGAAGTTACCAAATCTTCAGTTCGAAGAGAGAGAATGGCTCATATTGAACTTGCTATTCCGGTTGCACATATTTGGTTTTTGCGAAATATTCCAAGCCGAATTGCTTTAATCTTAAATCAAACATTATCTGATGTTGAAAAGGTAGTATATTATTCTAGCTATATCATTACTGAAGTTGATGAGAATCTAAAAAAAGATTATATCAAACAAGTTGAAGCAGAATATAAGCATAAGCTTAATGATTTAGGTACTCGTGGTAATGATAGTGATCAGGCTCTACAAGAATTGCTTGATTCTAAGCAACAGAATTTAGATTTCCTTGCTACTCTTGAGAAATGGAATATTATTTCAGAAATTGATTATCGTTTGATGTCAATGAAATTTGCTCCTGTATTCAAGGCTGAGACAGGTTCTGCTGTACTTCGTACTATTTTTGCTGGAATTGATCTTGAGACAGAACTTAAGAATTTGGAAAAAGAATTAGAAGTTGCTGATGGTATCAAAGCTCAGAAAATTATCAAGAAAATTCGATTCTTGGGAGGATTACATCAGGCTCATGTTCGACCCGAATGGATGTTCCTTACTCATCTTCCTGTTATACCACCAGACCTACGGCCAATGGTGGCTCTTGATGGAGGACGATTTGCAACGTCAGATCTTAATGATTTGTATCGACGTGTAATTAATCGAAATAATCGATTAAAGAAATTGATGTCACAAAGAGCTCCTGAGGTAATTGTACGAAATGAAAAGAGAATGTTGCAAGAAGCAGTAGATGCTCTTATTGATAATTCAATGCGCAAGGGTCAATCTACAACAGTAGCTTCAACAGGACAAAAGAGAGTATTGAAATCTCTTGCCGATTCTCTTAAAGGAAAGCAAGGACGATTCCGACAAAATCTTCTTGGAAAGCGTGTAGATTATTCTGCTCGATCAGTAATTGTGGTAGGACCTAATCTCAAGATTAATGAGTGTGGAATTCCAAAGACGATGGCTCTTGAATTATTCAAACCATTTATCATCAATAGATTGATAGAAGATGAATATGCTCATAATATTCGAAGCGCAACACGATTAATAGAACAAGGATTAGATGTTGTTTGGGATATTCTTGATGATGTTATTGAACATCGATATGTTCTCTTGAACCGAGCACCTACTCTTCATAGATTGAGTATTCAAGCTTTCAAACCAGTTTTGATTGAAGGAAAGGCTATTCAATTAAATCCTATGGTATGTAGCCCATTCAATGCTGATTTCGATGGAGATCAAATGGCGGTACATGTACCTCTATCTGAGGAAGCTGTACGAGAAGCAGGAGAATTGATGATATCTGATCATAACTTGATTAAACCTTCAGATGGAAGTCCTTCTTCAGCACCATCACAAGATATGGTATTGGGAATTTATTATACTACGGTTGCTGATGAGAGCGATAAGCCTGTTCAAGTATTCAGAAACTTTGATGAGGCTGTAACCGCTTATGACCATAAGCAAATTACTCTAAGAGAATTAGTAGAAATTCGCAATGAAGTAAAAGTTGGAAATACTCCTATCAAAACAACAGTTGGGCGAATTTCATTTAATGAAATATTGCCAGAAGGATTTGAATATGTAAATGAAGTAGTTGGTAAAAAACAGCTGAAGAATCTCTTGAATAAAGCTTTATATGAATTCACTCAACCACAAGTAGGGGAATTCCTAGATAGAATTAAGAAATTTGGATTTGCTGAAATGACTCGATCAGGATTATCTTGGGCTATTAGTGACTTCACCGTTTCTGATAAAAAAGATAAGCTTATTACCAATGCCCAAAATAGTGTTGAGGAGGTAACCAATCAATTCGAAGATGGATTATTGACCGAAAAAGAACGATATGCTCAAATTGTGGATGTATGGAGCAAGGCTTCTATTGAAATTGGAGCATTAGTACGATCAGAAGTTGATGTAAAAGGACCGGTATTTTCTATGATTGACTCTGGAGCTCGAGGATCTTGGGGACAATTAAATCAGATGGCAGGAATGAAAGGATTGGTGGTATCTCCATCAGGAAAAATTATTGAAACTCCGATTACATCTAGTTTCCTCAAGGGTCTTACTGAATTAGAATATTTCATTTCTACTCATGGAGCTCGAAAAGGACTTGTAGATACCGCTTTGAAGACAGCTACATCTGGATATCTTACTCGACGATTAGTAGATGTAAATCAAGATATTGTGGTAAAAGAATCAGATTGTGGAGATACAACTGGACTCGTATTATCACGTAGGGACGCTGAAGAAGCAGGGGATAGCTTTACTAATTTCATATTCGGACGAAAAACTGTAGATGATATTGTAAATCCCGAGACTAAGAAGACAATTGTAAAGGCAGGAGAATTCATTACTCATGCTGAAGCTGAAACTATTGATACACTTGGTATTGATAATGTAAGAATCAGAAGCTTGGTAAGTTGTAAAACCATTAGAGGAGTATGTCAATCTTGTTATGGAATTGATCTCGGGCGTAATGCAATTGTAAAAATTGGAGAAGCAGTAGGAATTGTTACTGCCCAAGCTATTGGAGAACCTGCAACACAGTTGACTATGCGTACTTTCCATCAAGGAGGTTCAGCTGGGGCTGCTGATGTTACTAAGGGACTTCCACGAGTAGAAGAAGTATTCGAAGCTCGTAATCCAAAAACTCAAGCTATGATGTCAACTGTAGCAGGAACTGTCGTAGATGTGATTGAAACAGCTGGAGAAATTCGAATTAAGATTAAGACGAATGAATCTAAAGAAGCTAAGAAGTCAAAAGCAGATATCAAGGAACTTGTGGCTGATCCAGTAGTAGATATTGTACTTGTGAAAGTAGGTGATAAGATTGAAGTAGGACAACCAATTACAGAGGGACATCTTGATCTTGAAAAACTCTATAAGCATGCAGGTATTGATACCTTAACTCGATATATAATTCAGCAAATTCTTGAAATTTATAATTCTCAAGGAGCTGGAATCGCTATCAAGCATGTTGAGATGATTGTAAGACAAATGACTTCACGCTATATGGTGACAGAACCAGGAAAATCTACTTACTTGAAGGGACAAACCATTACTCGTGATCAACTTCTTGAATTCAATCGATCCACTGAGAATAAAGATGACTTGATACAAGTAGATCCTCTATTGCAAGGTATTACCAAGGTTGCTCTTAATACTGAAAGTTTCTTATCAGCTGCATCTTTCCAAAATACCACCAAGGTATTAATTGATGCTGCCTTATTCGGAAAAGAAGATCATTTGAGAGGACTAAAAGAGAATGTCATTATTGGAAGACTTATTCCAGCCGGAACTGGATTTGAATCCGAGAGATAGTCTTTGCAGAATATGTTTTCTCATGTATACTAATACTATACATATCAATAAAATAAAAAGAGCATGAATCGAAGAGCTATTATTATTTGGGGAATTGTAGGGTTAATAGCTATTATTGGTATTATCTTAACCTATATTCTCCTACGTAATAATGGCTCTTCGAGTACTAATAATGCTAATCAACAAACAGCCCAAAACCCTATTAATAGAAATTCAGAGAATGCTAATGGCTCAGCTAATTCCGGAGAAAATCAGGTATTACCCGAACCAGCACAATCGAACTATTTACCAGAAGACTATAGTCAATATGAAGTAGCAGGATTGCCAAGTATTGAGTTGAAAGCTAAACTACAACTAGATAATAAAAACTCTGTTACAGATTATATTTACTCAAGAGTAAATGCTATCGCTCTTACCTATGAAAAAGAAAGTATTATTGATAAAAAAGTAGTATATGTAAGAGTTCTTGATACCAAGATTTATTTATCACTCTCAGAAGACGCTATTAAATCAGGCCAATCAATAGAAATTATTAATATAGATTCAGATAAGCGATTTAATACTATTCCAGATATTATTGCCATTCAATTATTAACTCCAATACAGAATACAAATTGTCAAATAATAGAAAAAGATGGTAAATATAGTGTTATTGCTAAAGATACTAAAGTAACAGATTCCACAGCAATTTGTGGTAAATATGCTAAGGGGAATAATAGATTCTTTATCAAGCCTCAAGAAGAGGGAACTGCAACCAATAAATTAGTATTTGTGACTGCAGGGGATAGGGAGCTTAGTTATGATGGAAGTAATAATGGTAAATTCTGGTATCAGTCTGTAGTTGTGGAATAAACTTTGACAAAAAGAGTATTTTAGTATATAATTCTACAAGACTGTGCGCCGATATAGCTCAGTTGGTAGAGCGCACCCATGGTAAGGGTGAGGTCATCAGTTCAATCCTGATTATCGGCTCCCCCAAATTATATAATGATATTACTATGAGTCAAGATAATTTAATCAAATTACAGTGTACAGAAACCGGTAAAATCGGTTATTATACACGTAAGAATAAGAAGAAAAATACCGAAAAATTAGAGTTAAAGAAATTTAATTCTGATTTACGACGACATACTCTTCATCGAGAAATGAAGAAATAATACACCTAATAAAAAGGAGCTAATTAGCTCCTTTTTATTTTTGGCAAGATTTGCATATGCCTTGTATTTCAAAGGAATGGGATATAGGCTTTCCAATATGAGCTATTGAGCTTAATAGGGGATCAATGAGGCATTCATCAATATCAATTATGGTATCGCATTCAGAGCAAGTAAAATGATGATGATGAGGTAAAAATTGAGATGATAATTCATAGGAAGTCGCTTTCTCTCTATAAATAGCATCTACTAATTGAATACTATGAAGTTTTTCTAGAATACGATGAATTGTGGATAAGTCAATTGATTTATGATTATCTTTTAATTGAGTATAAATAGTTTTAGCTTCTATAGGTGTTTTACTTTTAATGATAATATCAATCACATCTCTCATATGCTGAGTTAAGCGAATATGCGACTTTTGAATATAGATGTATATCTTATCATTAATAGACATAGAGTTGAATTATTGGCAGGCACAGTAGGAATCGAACCTACGACGATGGTTTTGGAGACCATTGTTATACCATTTAACTATGCGCCTAAGTTATTACATTATATCTATAAACGCCAATTTTTGCAATATTATGAATGATATATATTGTAGATAAAATTCTAGTTATGTAGGGGGGAACCTTTTAGGTGTAAGTATTCCACCCCACCCCATGGGCACCCCTCAAGAGGGGAATTTTTCGTACAGGACATTGGTATATATTCCCCTCTTGAGGGGTGGTCACTCTCATACTTTTGTATGGGAGTGGACGGGGTGGATAGAAAAGCGAGGTATATATTATTGACATCAAAACATATATTTGATACTATTAGATAGTAGTTATACATAAAGCGGGTATCGTATAAAGGCTAATTATCTCTGCCTTCCAAGCAGATGATGAGGGTTCGAATCCCTCTACCCGCTCATTCATAAATAGTAAAAAATTAAAATGAGATATAAATATATACCATTATCTATAACTTTACTTATAGTATCTTATTTTATATTTGCTACAAATACTTTTGCTCAAGTGACTTATCAGTCCTATACTAATTTTCCGGGAGTGGGTAGAATAGGTGATTTGTGTCAACTGATTACTGCTCTTTGGTATCTTGGATTTGCAACTCTCTTTACTGCGGTACTCGGTATGTTTATATATGGGGGGTATATGTATGTGACAGCTGGAGTGAATGCTGGGAAAGTTAATCAAGCTAAGGAAATATTTACTAATACCATTACTGGACTCATTATAGGACTTTCTATATTTATTATTATTAATGTTATTAACCCAGGATTATTGCAAGGGAATTGTAGTATTTCTTCTCCAGGATCGGCTGGGAGTAATTCTACTTTAGGAGCAGATAGTGGGGCACCTGTTGCGGGGAATGGTTCAGCTTCATTATTAGAAGTTGCTCGCAGAGATAGTGGTGGTAAAAAGCCTGATGGACGTTGTTATACACATGTAGCAAAATATATTAATCAAGCTGGATTTTGTGGTATTCCTAAAAATGGATTTGATAGTAAAATACCCTCTGCATATTGGCCAGAGGCAAGACAATTTGGAGAATATTTAAATCAAGGGAATAATGCATCAAATCTTGGTATTGTGAAATTACCAACGGATAATCCATATAGAGCACCTGCTGGGTCAATTGTAGTTGTAAGAGCAGATAGACCCGGCTGTGAGGGTAGTCTCTGTCACCCTACTGCTGGTGATATAGCCGTTGCTGATGGACAGGGTTCATTTTATAATGGAGGAGAAATGGGCTATGGAGGGTCACAAAATTATCCACCAGGGAATAATTATGTTATAGGAATATATGCTTGTAAATAATATTTGAAATTTCGCTAAAATCAGCGTATACTATATAAACAGATTAAATGATAGAAAATAGTATATATGACTTTTTTACAAAAAATATTCGGAGACCCAAATGCAAAAACATTATCTAAAATTCAACCAATTGTAGAGCAAATTAACTCTCTAGAAAATACCTATAAAGATAAATCTGATGAGGAGATTAGAGTAGAAATAACAAGACTTAAATCAGAAGTACAGGATAAAGGTGTTGGTCTTGACGAAGTTATTGCTCCTACTTTTGCTCTTGTAAGAGAAGCCTCTCGCCGTACTCTTGGACAGAGACATTTTGATGTACAGTTAATTGGAGGTATTGTATTGCATCAAGGTAAAATTGCCGAGATGAGAACTGGAGAGGGTAAAACTTTAGTAGCAACTTTGCCAACGGTACTCAATGCTCTCACAGGGCGAGGAGTTCATGTGGTAACAGTCAATGATTATCTTGCAAAGCGAGATGCAGTTTGGATGGGACAAATTTATAACTTTTTAGGTTTATCTCTTGGTATTGTTACAGGAGAGGGAGCCTATCTCTATACTGAAGTCCCTGCAGAGGATAAGGAGAGAGATGAAAAAGGTTCTTATGAAGTTGAACAAGAATTTTTGATAGAAGTAAGTCGAAAAGAGGCTTATGCTGCTGATATTACCTATGGGACTAATAATGAATTTGGTTTTGATTATTTGCGCGATAATATGGCGACTTCCAAGGAGTCTATGGTACAGCGAGAATATTATTTTGCAATAGTTGATGAGGTAGATAGTGTTTTGATTGATGAGGCCCGAACTCCTCTTATTATTTCAGCGCCTGATGTGGAGTCTCCAGCTTTATATAAAACATTTGCGAGCCTTGTCCCTACTCTCAAGCCAGAAAAAGACTATACGGTAGATGAGAAAATGCGTACCGTAAATATTACAGAATCAGGTATAGATAAAGTTGAGAAATCTCTTAATATTACTAATATTTATGAGGAAAAAGGTTTAGCCTTTGTACATCATTTAGAGCAAGCTCTCAAAGCTCAGGCTTTATTTCATCTCGATAAGGAGTATGTAGTTAAAGATGGAGAAATTATCATTGTGGATCAATTTACTGGTCGTATGACTCCAGGTAGACGCTATTCTGAAGGATTACATCAAGCTCTCGAGGCAAAGGAAGGAGTAGCTATACAACAGGAGTCTAAGACATTAGCAACTATTACCTTACAGAATTATTTCCGTATGTATGATAAGCTTGCTGGTATGACAGGGACGGCTGTTACCAGTGCTGAGGAATTACATAAAGTATATAAATTAGATGTGGTGATAATGCCTACTAATAAGGAAATCAAAAGGCAGGATTTAGCCGATGTAGTCTATAAAAATGAAAAGGCTAAATTTACTGCAATTGCAAAAAAAGTAAAAGAGGTGTCTGAGTTAGGACAACCAGTATTGCTTGGTACAGCCTCTATTGAAAAAAGCGAAGAGCTTGGTAAAGTCTTTGATAAATTCAAGCTCAAATATACTATTTTAAATGCAAAACAGCATGAGGCAGAAGGTCTTATTATTGCAGATGCGGGGAAAAAGGGAGCTATTACCATTGCAACAAATATGGCAGGAAGAGGTGTAGATATTAAGCTCGGAGGGGCTAATGCCACAGAAGAGCAAAAACAAGAAATACTAGAACTTGGCGGATTATATGTGATAGGAAGTGAGAGACATGAAGCTCGCCGTATTGATAATCAGCTAAGAGGGCGCTCTGGTCGTCAGGGGGAGGCTGGAATTACTCAATTTTATCTTTCTCTAGATGATGAGATTATGCGGATTTTTGGAGGAGATAGAATTAAGTCTCTGATGGAGAGATTTAATTTCCCTGAAGATGAGCCTATTGAAAATGTTCTTATTGCAAAATCTATAGAGGGAGCTCAGACTAAAATTGAAGGGTTTCACTTTGATTCTCGCAAACATTTACTCGAATACGATGATGTTATTAATAAACAGCGAGAAATTATTTATAAGAAGAGGCGAGATATTCTCTTAAATAAAATTGACATTAAATCTCAAACTTCTGAACTTATTCAAGAGAATATTTATAAAATTGTATCATTCTATACTACTATTGAAAGTACAAGAGAATGGGATTTGAAGTCAATCGTAGAGGATATTCAAGGGCTTATTGGTAATACTATTGACTTTAATTCTACTTTAGAGAATATTCGAGATCAAGAAGGTACTATAGAGACCAAAAAACAATCTATGATTGAAACTTTAGTGGAAATTATTGAAGGTATTCTTGCTAAACGATTTGAATCGGTAACTGATGAGCAGTATCAGGGAGTATTGAACTCAGTATACATTCAAACAATAGATAATCTTTGGATGGAACATCTGGAGGTAATTGATTATTTAAAAACGGGAATTCGGCTTCGTGGTTATGCTCAGCGAGACCCTCTTATTGAGTATAAAAATGAGGCCTTTATGTTATTTGAAAAATTATTAACCTCAATTCGAGACAATTATATTAATACCATTTTAAGAATTGAGCCAACTCCTCAAATAGCTCAAAATATTATTGCCCCAAATCCTATGGGAGAATCTTTACCCCGAGTAGGTCGCAATGACCTTTGCCCTTGTGGAAGTGGGAAAAAGTATAAAAAATGTCACGGTAAATAATATAAAATCAAATATATGAAAAACTGGATAAATAAAAACCCAAAGCTCATATTCCCAATAGGATTAATCCTATTCCTTGCAATAGGAGGATCATATATATATTTTATTCTCCTTGAGAAGCCAGATAGTAAAGTTACTGATTTCAAATCCTGTGTCGAGTCAAAGAAAGGTAAAATCTTAGAAATATACCCATCTCAATGTGTCTATAATGGGGTGACATATACCGAAGAAATTACGACAAAACCCGAAGATACTAATTCTAATAGAGAGGGCATAAATCTAGACTTACCAGAAAATGAAAAAGCTCAAATTGAAGCTTGGCTTGAGAAAAATGATTATAATCAATATGGGGATAAAACAGATACGGTATATACAGGAGGAACTCCATTATTTGATGAGTCCAAGGGAACATATATTAAGTTATATGATTATTTACTCCAGAAATATCCTGAAAAACCTTGGTTGACGGATACTAAACCTATTACTGATAATTCTAATACAAATCCAGAAGTCAAATCATTTACCACAGTAAAAACTTGGCTCAATTTTACTGACCCTAATTTTGAATTACAATATCCTGATTTTGTACAAGTAGCTAATCAAAATGGATATCCTGTAAAATTTAGCAGTGAAGATGGATTTGAATTTGTGATTTATGTAGATAGTAAAGTTCCACAATATGATTCTGGTACTTGTGATAAAAAAGAAGATGTAGATGCATTAGGAGTATATTTATGCTATAATAAAACTAAAGTATATCAAGAATTATATCAAAGAATATTGGATTCATTTGTAGCAAGATAGAGGATATAGTATATGTATAAAACTCGTAAATTAGATAATGGGCTCACTATAATTGGTATTCCACTCAAAGATTCCAAAACTACTACTGTTTTAACCTTGGTAGGTGTTGGGTCTCGATATGAATCGGATACAGAAAAGGGATTATCACATTTCCTGGAACATATGATGTTCAAAGGAACTCAAAAAAGACCCAATGCTAAAATTATCGCACAAGAATTAGATGGACTTGGAGCCTCTTATAATGCTTTTACGAGCTATGAATATACGGGATATTGGGTAAAAGTAAGAAATCAAAAAAAATATATAGCCCTTGATATTATCGCTGATATTTTCCAAAATTCTCTTCTTCAGGAAAGCGATATCAAAGTGGAGCGAGGAGCTATTACTGAAGAGCTTAATATGTATCTAGATATGCCAACAAGGCAAATACATAGTGATTTTCAGTCTCTCTTGTATGGAGATACCCCTCTTGGGAGATCAATTATTGGGACTCGAGAATCTATACATTCATTTACAAGACCAGATTTTATTGAATATGTTGCTCAAAAATATGTAACAGGGAATACCTATATTATTATTGCTGGGGAAGTAGATACTGCTATTATTGATAGGGTAGAGGAGTCCTTTCGGCATGCGCGCAATCAAAAAGATATACCGAAAAGAGAAAGTGTTACTATTCAGCAAACTAAACCACAAGTTGCAATTAGAAGTAAGAAAACAGATCAAACGCATTTAATGCTCGGATTTCATATTCCATCTATTCATAATGAGGAGAGATATATTGCTACAATAGCAAGTACTATATTAGGAGGATATATGAGCTCTCGCTTATTTACTGAAATTCGAGAAAAAAGAGGATTGTCCTATTATATTCGAGCCGATAGCCATCATTTTGATGATACCGGAGTATTTAGTATTAATACTGGTGTTCAAAATACCAAAGTTATTGAGACGGTAAAGCGAATAGTACAAGAATTGCAAAATATAAAAAATTTACCAGTATCAGATAAAGAATTATTAATAGCAAAAGAACATATAAAGGGTCAAACTGTTATGGAATTTGAATCCAGTGACGAGATAGCCGCTATTATTGGTATGAATGAATTATTATTGAAGCAACCATTTGATTTAGACAAAGAAATGGAATTATATGGCTCAGTTACAAAACAGCAAATTCTTGATTTTCTGCAACAATATGCACAATCAGAACATGTTAACTTAGCCTTAATTGGAGATATTTCAGCTTCAGAGAATACTAAATTAGAGAATATACTTGCAAGCTTATGATATATCTTGATAATCAATCGAGTACCCCAATTCATCCTGAAGTATTGAAAGTTATTACTCAAGCTATGCACAATAATTTTGCAAATCCCCATAGTCAACATTCAGGGGGGCAACAAGCAATGCATAGTATAGATACAGCCCGTCGCATTATTACTGATTATTTAGGGATACAATTCTCAGAACTTATTTTTACTAGTGGAGCTACCGAAAGTAATAATATTGCAATACAGGGAGTTATTTTCAAAGCTTTACAAACACAAGAGCAAATTGAAATTATTACAACTCCAATAGAGCATAGTTCCGTGATAGAGACAATAAAAGCTTTACAAATATCATATCCAGAAAGAATATATATCAAAATAATTCCTATTGATGAGCGTGGTATTGTAAAAGTAGAAGATATACAATCATTATTAACTGATAAAACCGTATTAGTGAGTATTATTCATGCTAATAATGAAATCGGAACTATACAGCCAATTCGGGATATTGGAAGAATGCTCAAAAAATATCATCCAGAATCAGTATATCCACTTTTTCATTCTGATGGGGCTCAAGCCATATGGTCAGAAGAAATCAATTTACATTATGCCAATTTAGATCTATATAGTATATCCGGGCATAAAATGTATGCGCCCAAGGGTATTGGAGCTCTATTTATCAAAAAAGATACCCCTATACAGTCTATTACCTATGGTGGAGGACAAGAATATAGTCTGCGCCCAGGTACATTGAATACACCCCTTATTGTAGGACTTGGAGAATCTTTTCGGTTACTCACTATTCCAGAGCATAAAGCATTATTAGATAAAGTGAGGCTTTTGAGAGATACTCTCTTAGATAAATTATTAGCTCTTGAAGATATACAATTAAATGGAGATAGAGAAAATCGATTACCTCAAAATATTAATATAGTAACCACAAAAGCATCAGATAGTCTTGTGATTGCAGCTGATTTAGAAGGGCTTGCTATCTCAGCAGGATCAGCTTGTCATAGTGGAGCATTGCAAGCATCTTATGTTATTCAGGCAATTAGTCCACCTGACTCTCATGCCTCTACCCAAAGTATACGTATTTCCTTATCTCAATATACGAGTAAGGAGGAAATAGAAGAGGCTTATACTATTATCAAATCATTAATCTAAATATATGCTCCATATACTCATATCACTACTTATATTTACTCTTCCCTTTGAAATAGTAAAAATATCATTTGGGACTCTTGATATTAGAATACATCAAATTCTTCTTGCGCTTATTGTAATTACACTTATACCTCGTTTATTCAACAAAGAACCAATTTCTACACTTTGGAATAATATAACTTCACTTGATTGGTATTATGATAATATCCACTTAGTTTTATTATCAGGAATGTGGCTTATGATTGCCATAGGAGGTGTTTTTAATAGGGGAGAGGGAGATTTGAAAACAGTAATGATTCGAAATCTCGTATTATTAGGATATATTTTTGTATTTTATATTATATTTAGATATATCAATACCAAAGAAAGGTTATATAAAGCTTTTAATTTACTATTCATCAGTACAGGTATTCTCATTCTCATTGGACTTTATGAAACAATTGCCTTTCAATTGGGATGGAATAGTTGGCAGGTATTTCCTGGAAGAGTAGATAGTCTTTTACCAGAACCAAATTGGTTTGGTATGTGGCTAGCTACTATATATGCTATCAGCTTACCTTTAGCTTTTTATGCCAAAAAATCTAAAGAACAATTTGCCTTATGGTTTTTGATATTTGGAACTGTTTTGATGAGTATTCTCTCAGTAACTCGGGCAAGCTGGCTTGCAATTATTATAGTAACTGGTTTATATGTATTGTATCAGGCTATTTTTGTAAGAAAATACATACAATTAGGAAAATTTAGTATTATTCTGTTTGCAGTGATATTCGGGGCTGCTGGTATGTCTGAATTAGGGCTTTCCGACTTTAGTCTTAAAGACCGTTTTAATTCTATTATTACTCAAGAGACCACTTACTACTATACAATTGATGAAAAAACAGGTGAAGAAGTTGCAGTTGACCCCAAAGAGGGCGATAAAAATCCAGATAAGGTCAAAGTCCGCAAAGAGGCAGATGTGAATGTATTAAGTCGTAAAGATGGATATATTAGTGCTGGAGTTATTATATATAAATATATTTTTACAGGGGTTGGTCTTACTGGATATGAAAATAGAGTAGGGGAGGGATATAATACGAATAATATCCTTTTGGCGGTAGCAGTATCTGGTGGAATTATTGCAATTTCCCTATTCCTTTCATTCTTATACATTATTACCAAACAAGGATTTCTTATTTTTAAAACTGAATCCAAATTAGCGACAATATTACTGGGAGTATTATTAGTAACACTTATTACAGGCATGTTTAATGATAATTTCTTAATGGGCTTTACTTGGCTTGTATTTGGTATTGTTGCAGCTATACCAGAAGTGGTTTGGAGAACTGAAATACATAATAAATCATAAACATATGAAATATAATAAAAAATTAAGCAATATTGCACAATATAGTATATTTGTAATATCTTTATTAGCAATTTTACTTGCGAGCTATTATTTATACTATGGAGACTTTTTCTTACATTTAGCAGGAAAAGGGGAGTGGTTTAATCCTGAGCTAGGTATTCCAGCTTGTAATTTATGTTGGTATGCAAGAGTGTTAATGTTCCCTATTTTCCCTATTGCGTTTGTAGGAATATTCAAAAATGATAATAAATTTACTGATTATATAATTCCATTAGCTATACTTGGAATTATACTCGATGTATATCATTATAGTTTGCAGATGGGATGGATAGCAAAACCTTTATTATGTGATCCTAATGGAATTAGCTGTGCAGATGCTCCAGTTAATTATTTCGGATTCATTACCATGCCATTTATTTGTGGGGTATTATTTATAATACTATTATTATTAGCTCTATATAATAGTATTATGGTAAGAAAGAATAGGGAATAGGACTTAAGATATTCGTTTTATACTATTTGACAATAGAATTACAACGGAGTATAATCATTATTATACTCCGTTATGTATACAGAAATACAGATATACAGTTCATTTTATATAATTACCACTCCCCCTTCCTCGCAAATGGGATTTGCTCTTGGGAAACTGTGTTGTTTCCCAACCTTCCTTCACAGTAAAACTCTCGTGTTCCAGACCCCTTTGAACAAAGCTCCCCCACATTTCTCTGTATTGGGTGGGATGAGGTAACTTGGTTATTAGAGTATTTCCCCAATCATAACTTTTCCTATATACTGAATATATACATAATCCAATTTTGAGACTATTCTGATACAATACACATAATAACCGCATATATATGCCAACAAGCCAAAAACTGCCCTTATTAGAAGACTTTTTACTTTTTTTGACTACTAGTAACTACTCAAAGGCTACTATTCGTAATTATGAAAGAGATTTATTGATATTTGAGAAATTCCTCAACGATAATGATTTTGACTTTAATAGTATTACCAAGAAAACCATAACCATATATCAGGCAGATTTATTAGCTGAGGATAGACAAGTATTCAAAGCTAAATCACAGCATCAAAAAGCTAAACCCTTAGAACCCAAAACTATAAACCGAATGCTAACCAGTATTAGGTCATATTTTGTGTATCTGATAGACAATGAACACCCATGCCCCTTATTACCTCAGCAAATCAAATTAATGAAGCTAGGGAAGTACAAATTACATTTACCCGAGCTAGAAACCTTAATAAAATTCATAGAATCCCCAAAACAATTAGAATCTAATGCATTTATTGGCCTCAGGAATCAAACCATATTAGAATTAATTTTTGCCTCAGGAATGCGAATTTCTGAAGTTACCCATTTAACCATTGATCAAATTCATCAAGATGATTCCAAAATTTTGATAAGAGGCAAGGGGAATAAGCAAAGATTTGTGTACTTAACCCCAAGAGCTCATACTATATTAAATGAATATTTGCAAAAAAGATATCAAATTATCAAGCAAGCCCTCCCCTCTCAATATCAAGTGGGGGAGTATATCAATCAATTTACCTATGTATTTATCACCAAAAAGAGTTTTGATACACTCAAAGGGAATATAAAAGATCATACTCTCCCCTCTTCCCTACTGAATTCCCATATATCCGAGAATTATCTCCAATCCAAAATCAAATCCTATCGTCTATTACTCAATATCCCCTACCCTATCTCCGCCCATACCCTTAGGCATGGATTTGCTACTTATTTAGCTGAGTCAGGAGCCAATCCCGCCGCTATCAAAGTCCTACTCGGACATGAATCCCTCGAGACCACAACCAAATATGTACATGCCTCAGATACCTTTGCCGAAGAAACACATGATAATTTCCACCCCCTCAAAAAGTGATGTTGATTACTCTTGATAAAGGTTAAACAATATGATATATTTTTTGTCGGACCCTATGACACAAGCTCATGAAAAAAAGGTTTATGTGTCTACTTCTTTCATTTACATTTGTTCTCTACCTCTTGTTTTTTGGAGGGGATCCAGCTTTTGCTGAGATTCAATATAGCCTTTGTGGTAAAGAACATACATCTGAAGTTTGTTTAGAATTTATAGAAAATCCTAATATGAACTTCAGGGAAGTGAAATGTCGATTGGATCATATACTTGCTGAAAAAGAAAAAGCTTTGCAAAAAAAGGATCCTCAGAGTTAGCTAAGGATCTAAAGCTGGACGCATTACGTGCTCCGGCTTTTTCATTCCAATTCTGGTAAATTATCTAAGCTATAACAATTCTCAATAGTATATTCTCCTGATTGTCTGCGCTCCAATTCCTCGAGATAAGCTCCTGTACCAAGTTTCATCCCAATATCATACCCAAGGGACCTGATATAAGTACCACTAGCACAATAGATATCTAATATGAGATAGGGATACGCATATTCCAATATATCAATACGAGTAATAGTTACTTGACGAGGGGGTATATCTATATGCTCACCTTTACGGGCTAATTCATACATTTTCTTACCATTGATTTTGATAGCAGAATACATAGGAGGTATTTGCTCAATTTCCCCAATGAATTGATTGACTACTAATTTTATTTGTTCTTGAGTAGGGATAATATCCGTATTATACGCTTGTATTGCTCCATCTTTATCATAAGTATCACTTATAAAGCCTAATTTTAGCTTTGTGCGGTATATTTTATCTTGTTTCATAAACTCGTCGCTTCTTTTGGTAGACTCACGTCCCACAAGCAGAATTAATACTCCAGTGGCAAAGGGGTCTAGGGTTCCGGCATGTCCAATTTTTTTGATACCATAAAATCGGCGCAGTTTATTAACCACCGTATGTGAGGTAATTCCAGCTGGCTTATTAATAGGAATAATCATATAGGCTATTGTAGCATATAATTATGATGTTTAGAATTTAGGATAGTGTAAAACAAAATATGCCATAATGGAAAACACAATTGCGGAGTGATATGGTGTTAGCCTACCTCATAAGTAAGACAATACAGGTTCAATTCCTGTCTTGGATACATAATAAAGAAAAACCCCCCATTCGTTGGGAGGAAAGTTGATATCAAGGAGGTAACCTCACTCAGTAAGCCCTGGATTTTCGTCTAGAAATTGGCAGATATTGATTCCAAGCTCCAGGTGTTGACTGAGCTCAGTGAAGAGCTTTTGAATAGTTTCTTTAGCCTGTTGTATGTCTTCTGGGAAATCATTGGTATTTTGGTGATTGACAAGAAATGTTAGAGCTCCAAGGAGTTCATGGACTTTATCATGAAGGGGTGAACAGCTCATGAGATTATAGTAGAAAAAATCTTATATAATATACCAAATAATAACCATCTGAGCAACATAAAAAAGCGTCTTATCAACGCTTTTTTATGAATGCAAGTTATAATTATTATTTAACTGCATCTTTCAACTTCTTTCCTGCTTTGAATTTAGGAGTTTTGGTTGCAGCGATCTTGATCTTTTCTAGAGTTCGTGGGTTAACACCTTCTCGTGCTTGTCGTTGGGTTACTGAGAAAGTCCCAAATCCAGCTAGAGTTACGGTTTCACCTTTAGAAAGGGTCTTGGTCACTACATCAATGAAAGCTTGAAGTACTGCTTCAGAATCCTTCTTTGAGGTTCCAGCTACATCAGCGATTGCTGATACTAGTTCTGCTTTAGTTGCCATCTACACACACCTCCTTTCTCATATTGTTTTCCATTAGTATTTGATTGGATAATTGTATCCTTGTTTCATCATATAGTATATATGCGGAATTGTAAAGCTTTTTTATCTTGCATAGTCAATAATACGGGTTTCTCGTATTAAAGTTACTTTAATTTCACCAGGATATTTAAGCTCTTCTTCTATCTTAAGAGCAATTTTGCGAGCCATTTTTTTGGCTTGTATATCATTGATTTTATATGGTGTCACAAATACGCGAATCTCACGGCCAGCATTAATGGCATAACTTTTATCTACTCCATAAAAAGCATTAGTAATAGCCTCCAATTCCCCCAGTCTCTTGATATAATTATCCACAGAATCACGTCGAGCCCCAGGTCGAGAAGCTGACAGGGCATCCGCTGCCTGTACAATGCGAGATTCTAGGCTCTCATACGGATATTCCTCATGATGAGACTGCATAGCCTTGATTACCTCTTCTTTAATACCATATTTACTGAGTACGGTGCGTCCAATTTCCACATGAGTACCCTCAACCTCATGATCGAGAGCCTTCCCAATATCATGAAAAAGACCTCCCATTTTTGCAATCATCACATTAGCCCCGAGTTCTGCCGCAATAGCTCCCGCCAAATGAGCAACTTCCACACTATGCATAAGTACATTTTGTCCATAACTAGTTCGGAATTGCAATCGTCCGAGTATATAGGTGAGTTTAGGATCTATACCCGTAATACCGGTATCATATAGAGCTGCTTCACCAGCCTCTTTAATCTTTTGTTGTACTAATTCTTTTGATTTAATGACAAATTCTTCAATACGAGCTGGTTGTATACGACCATCTTCAATCAAAGCCTCTAGAGCAAGCTTAGCAATATGCCTCCGTATAGGGTCAAAACAAGATAAAACAATACTATCAGGACTATCATCAATAATAACCTGTACTCCTGTTGCATTCTCGAGAGCCCGTATATTACGCCCCTCTTTTCCAATAATACGTCCCTTTACCTCTTCGCTGTCTATTGCCACACTTGCAGTATTAAATTCAGCAGATTGACCTTGAGCATATTTTTGCATAGCAAGAACCATAATATTCTTGGCTTTTTGTTCCAATTGATTATGCCTAATTCCCTCTAAACGCTCTATTTGTAATAATAATTCTTCATGAGAAGTCTCTTCTACCTTTTCGAGAAGCTCAGACTTAGCTTGTTCGGTATTAAGTCCAGCAATATGCCCAAGTTCAGTGATTTGTTTTTGTTTGAGCTCTTCAACCTCTTGATACAAATCCTTAATTCTCTCCCCCTTTGTCTTGAGTTCCAATCTATGATTTTCTAATTCCTGTACTTGTTGTTCTAAATCCTTTTCCCTTCTCAAAACACTTTCCTCAAGGAGAACCGCTGTTTTCCTAATTTCTGAGGCTTCGGCTCTGGCCTTATCTTTTAGTATTTCAGCCTCTTGTTCGGCTTCTTTTTTGAGTTTTTTAGATTCTTCTTCGAATATTGCTTGTAGCGATTGAATTTTAGCTTCTTTTGAATTGATTGATCTTCTGACAATGATTAATCTGAGACCATATCCTATACCAGTACCTATTATTAAGCTTGAAGTCAACCACAATAATGAAATTGTAGTCATATAATATATTATGAGATAGTAAATTAAGTGTATTTTGCATATACATCACTATTATAGCATAGTGACAAGGTAAATGCGAATTGTAAATGAGAGGGGTGAAATAATAGTGAGCTCACATAAACACAAAAGCTCCTATCAATATAATTGTTAGGAGCTTTTGCTAGTGAGTCTAATTATCTTGGATTAATACTTTTTTACAAAAGTAAGAGCCCAACCAATTTTATTCCCTCGTCCAGTTCTACCAATTCGATGAATATAATCTTCTTCAGTTCGAGGTAACTCATAATTGATAACATGAGTAATATCCCCAACATCAATTCCACGAGAAGCCACATCGGTTCCAATCATAATCCAAGCCTCATTGTTCTTGAATTTCTTCAACGCAATTTGTCTATGCATTTGAGTCTTGTCACCATGAATAGATTCAACATCAAAACCATGTTGTTGTAAATCTCGATACAAATTTTCTACCGCCATTTTGGTCTCACAGAAAATAAGAACTTTTTTCACTTCATCTTTATTCAAGATATCCATCAATAAGTCCATTTTATTATCATTACGAGTAACAGGTACAATATCTTGATGAACATTATTACTAGATACATTGCTAGATAACAATACATTAACTGGATTTACAAGGAAAGTCTCCATCAATTGACGAGTTTTCCCTTCAGTTGTAGCAGAGAAGAATAATTTTTGAGTATCTTTTGGAAGTAATTCGAGAATATATCGAATTTCATCAATAAATCCCATATCAAGCATTCGGTCAACCTCATCTAATACGATGGTTGAAAAACTATCCATATGAATAGCCTTACGATTAATCAAATCTTTGAATCGTCCAGGAGTTGCAATGATAAAATGATTATGCCGAGATAATCGGAACATTTGCTTACGAATAGGAGTTCCCCCAATACAAACAGTACTATAAATACCCTGACCACGATTAGTGATTTTGTGAAGCTCTTGTTCAATTTGAAGAGCCAATTCTCGGGTAGGAGCAAGTATCACAGCTGACTTTTTAGGATCTAAAGTCATACTATGTAATAGAGGAAGCAAGAAAGCTAAAGTTTTACCAGTACCAGTACCAGCAAGTCCAATAACATCATTTCCTTCCATTACAGGTTTAATAGCCTGATCTTGAATAGGAGTAGGATTAATCATACCCTTTTCAGTAAGAGCAGCATCAATCCATGATGCAAAACCAAAGTCTTTAAAAGTATGAGTGATTTTGGTCTCAGCCTCTGGAAGAGGTTCAGCAACCTTCACAAATAAAGAATGGTCAAGTTGTTTAGGACCAGATTTTTTACCATATCTTCGGCCACCACCTCCGCCATAGCGAGGTCGTCCGCCAAAAGAATCACGAGAAGAACTATTATTATATCGAGAAGATGAGTTAGAGCGATTAGAAAATCGACTACTACTATTATTAGAGTACGCCATACAAAATATGATTATGAATATGATATGGAATATAGATACCAATCATATACATACTTGTATAAACGCCATCTATGACCACATTGAAAAAGATTATAGCATAGATTATATTATTTGTCAAGTTATAATAACACCAAAATTAGGTGCGGGTATTCTGTCCTCCCTTGGAGGAGGTGGATTGAGCTAATTCCCCTCTCGAGGGGTGTACAGCTTTGCTGGACGGGGTTGGGAGTATTCTGTCCCTAAAGTTACTCCTCCACCTGTCTGATTGACAGTAAGTATAAATTTTGATATTTTACTTATGTCCACATATTGATAATAGCAAATGACCAAAACAATAACCCCTCCTCATCCAGATCACGACAAAACAGCTGATCAATCATCTACTCAATTCAAAGAAGATGTCGGTATCGAAGAAAATCCAGATTATAAAGACTGGGAAGAATGGGAAGAACTAGAAAAAGAACTTAAAGAGGGTAAATACGATCTAAGCGTAATGCTTATGAATTAGAAATTCAACAAAACAACCAACCCCGGCACATTGTCGGGGTTTTTATTTACCCTAAAATTTACAATGTTTTCTGTCCTCCCTTGGGGGAGGTGGCACGGAGTGCCGGAGGTGGATTGAGCTAAAATTCCCCTCTCGAGAGGTTGTATCTTTGATGAAGGGGGGGGATTTTACCTACCTCAAAAACTCCTTCAAAACAGCTGGATCACTCTCGTATATTCTTATAGAAGATTTAACGAAGAAGCTTCACAACTACTAAAATCAAGAGTAACAAAATAATTCTCACCTTTCTCCGTTGTAAATGAATGCGCAATATCTATCTCTTGGTCTAAAATATAATTAATAAATTCATTACTACAGTACTCTTTAACCATCAAATCCTTAAGGAATTCTGTAGATAATTGACTAGAATCTATATTTTGTATTTCATATGTATATTGAATAGAACCAGATTGCTGCTCCTTAATTCCTAACAGAGTAATATTATCGTTCAATTTACTCGGAAAAGGTCTATCATTTAATATTGACACCATAGCAGCAAGCTTACTATCTGTCTCTTCACTATACTCCTCTTCTGACGATGAGTCCAAATACATCTCATCCTCTAATGCACTCCACTCAAGAAAAAAAGTCACCGATAATATACCAAAAGCAATCAAGAAAAAGATAATCCACCCCTTCGTATCAAAATACTTATATACAGGCTTATGTAATGTTGCTACAAAGTCCTTATTCCTCAATATCTGAATCAAAACAACCCAAGAACATATAAGGAATACAAGCACCCCAACATATACCCAACTCGTAATACTAATTGTATTTTCAAAAATAATAAACCCTAAGGATATAATACCCATCAATATAATCAATACCTGTAGATACATCCTTATACTACGATCAACCCCAACTCGTACACGATTCCCTAATACAACAAAAATACTCGACAAGATAAGAGTTAATATCATATCCGATATCATCACATCAAAAAAATATTGACCAAGCCCATTGGCATATATCCAAAGATAGAAAGGAGTCACACCCCATATACCCAACCAACCAATTCCAGATATCATAATTCCCATCCATTTCAGAATAGTCTTACTTCTATCTAATTTTTTAGTATCAATCGCAACTTCACTCATACTATTTTATATATGTATATATCATAACACCATAATCATAGATATCATAATATAATTCATGAAGATAGTAGTATTTTAAACCCCTTTTAGTACGGTGTACTTGTCTGTTGCGAGGAGCATTCGCTCGAAAATAGTTTCCGCTATTCGTCCTTTGACGAGGCTTTGTATTTGCCTATTACATTTGAAAGCTTTGTGGAAAATGGTCTGTGCAAATTTTGCACTAACCACTTTTTAATGACATTATATCCCCAACCTTCTTTTTGAGCTATTGCAAAAAATGCAACAACTGAATCTTCTCTAGCTTATCCACATTTGCAATATGCATTTTTTACATATTGCTTTTTAATCAAACTCATACCTATCGTATACTTGACAAATAGCAAATATTATGTTACTATAAGGTTACAAATGAGTGGACTAGGAATACCTGGGCCACTCATTTTTATTACGGAAATTCTTTATATCCATATCCTTTCACTCTATTCCCCTTACGTCTAAATTTTGACTTTAATATAGAAAAAGGAGGCTTATTTTTATACTGATCTTTATCTAAACAAAATCTACTAATTGGATATGCTACAAGATCAGCAATTTGATGACCATTAATATTTTTTGTTTTACCAATAAACTCAATTTTTTGAATATGTTTTTCAAAATCATCTTGAGATACATACCGTTTTCGCCCTTATCGAAAAACATTATACACATTTATTAAGTCATTATTAGACTTATTATCTCTCGCTTCAATTGAGATAATCCCCGTACCATTATGCTCTTGAAGAAATTTAATAAATCTTTCAATAATAAACGAAAATGAAAGTTCATATGGATCACTTGGATCATTATATATAGAAGTTAATTTATCTTTACGAATACAACTAGAGATAATGGTATAATCTAAATCCTGCATTAATATATTCATATCTTCTATAAAAACTTTTCTTTTCAAAGGGTTGAGTAAAGATTTAAAATCATTTTTTGCCTTACGAATTTCATAAGAATGTAATATGGTATTTTTATTATTAAAATGATTAATTTTAAGCTTATTTACTTTAGCAATAACTTGCTCCTCATAATATACTTTTTCAAAAATACACCCTACCAAAGTAAAAATAGGATATTGAATATCATACTTTACTAAGTTATGATCTCCAGATTCATCTAAAAATATAATATATTCTTTCATAAATACATTATATCAAACCCAATATCTATTAATCAATAAATGCCCCCCTTTTAGAACGGTATAATTCTCTGTAGCGAGGAGCATTTGCTCGAAAATAGTTTCGTGACCAGCCGCTTAACCAGGCTTTGAGTGAATTTAATTGGACTTTACTTTTTGACATAAGGAATTTTTAGTCATATACTATTGACAAAATTAAGAAAATGTGCTACTATTTTTCCTGAAACTGATCTTGCTATCCATGGCATTTCAATCCTCAACGATTGTAAAGCGTCACGTACCAGTAACTCACCCCACCCCTCTCGAAGCGGAAGCCGAGTACATCGCAGCCAATCAAGAAAGGTGTGAGGTCGCTGATGACCTCGATGCAGAGCAAGAAGTACCGGAGCCGATTGATGATAGACCTGAAGATTGGGCTGCCTTTGAAAGAGATATCGAGCAAGCCCAATACGACCTTGAAGGATTATTCCTTGAGTGACACCATCGCCCATAACCTCCATCCCCCGACACCTTGCCGGGGGATTTTTTTTATTACTTAAACAATTTTGAAAACCAGCCGAATAAACTTGGGACTTTGCCCTTGCTCAGTTCTCTGGTATGTTTGAAAATAGGTTTATTATACCCTATATTATATTTGATTTTTCGCTTAACTCGAGAAGGGCTGAGAGATTGAATTGCAGAAATTCCCGTAGCCTTCTTTATCCTACGCTTCAGCTTTGTCACTCCGAGCAATGTTTTGAGAGATGGTTTGCGATAGCGGAAGAGTTTCATAGGTGATTGTGTGATTATTATACCATTTTAATAGTTAAAATATCATCTATCATTTTCTTTGGAATACTAGATGGGATTTCACTTTTAGACTCTTTTATCCTTAAAAAAAGATCATAGATTACTGATTCTACTATAGAAACTAGAATAATTGTAATTGGCTTACACAGTCTTCTCTGATCACTTGAAGACGAAGAATTAAATGCATCATATAATACAGCAAGTACTTCAAGATTATAAATAATATTATCACCATGTGAGAAATTCCATATAAATCCTGACTTCACGGTAAACATATCCTAATTATTTAGATATCAAATCAACAAACCTCCTCACTTTCCCTTTTTCCCAGTCCATAATTTTGGCATATTTCCCCTTATGTTTAAGTGGTCGATTATATTTACATCCTTCACATTCATATTTTTCTATTTTCTCAGGAGTATATCCATCAATTCTATTTTCTGAGGGTATTATAGTGCTTTCATTATGGTTACAACTCATTGGGATTACATATCTCAAGCCATCCATTTGAAAAATATTCCAGCTAATTATAATAGCAAATTTTTCTTGTAACTCATTATTTGGTTTTTTCTTGAATTTATCTTCATAATAATCGATAAATGAGTATAAAAGATTTTCTCTTGCAAGCAAAATATTATCTCCCTGCCATTCATAGCCATAACTTGCTTTAAAAGCTTCTTCTGCCCAATGCAACCAATCTTTTTCATCTTCGGTATATTTGGATACCACTTGTAATTTAATATCTAAAAAACCTACTCGATTCTTAATCGGTATCAAGTGTCCTTCTTGAGCTGTAGGGTCATATCTACTCACAATATACGGAGCCTCTCCACAAGTAATTTCTAGCTTTAATTCTTTGATATATTTTTGCCAATTATGCTTAGTTATGGAATAAATATCCACTGATTTATTCATTTGCTTCACTACTGTAAGTGGAGTAAAGACTTCAGCTTTATCTTTGGTACGATATAATTGTTCTTCTTTACTTTTAGAGGCACGAGGTTGAATCAGGAGATTACCTTTTCCAGTTATTAACTCTGGCTTTATAGGTTTTGTCACACCAAATTTCTTTTTATCAAATTTTTGACTTTCATAAGCATCTGTAGCCCAGATAATTCTGCTTTTTGTTATATGGCCTTTTTCAGAATTACTAAGCTTTTCTGTTCGCTGTTTTCTCAGAAGGTTGATAATTTTTTCACTGGGATAATGGAGTAATAATATATCCAAAATAATCCTCTTGTCTCGAAGAGTATTTTCTAAGATATCAATATTTTTTTGTGCCCCATTCATAAGTTTAATATCACTTACTATAGGTGGTTTTCAATAAAATCAATTTCTTTTTGGTCTAGGCCATATTTTTTGTATAGCTGCTGATCAATTTCAGGAATAGACTTTGACCAATCTATATCTGATTGAGAAGTAAAATCTTGATCTAATATTACATATCCAAAAGAAGATCTTCTATTAGGTTCTTGTAATAATAAAAAAGCAAAAAAATTAGTTTGTGAGTATTTGACAAAATTTTCACAATCTTCATCATCATCTGACATAAATAATGAAAGTTTACTCCTTCCAAATGCCGAACCACTAGGAAGTATCTCTATAAGTTCTTTAGCTCTCAACTTAACATTCTCAATCGTCGGCTTACCCGAAACAAAAGTTTTCTTCGGGTAAGCCGACGTAACAACAACTTTATACTGATCTATATACTGTTGCCCCTTATTAATTACATTTCTATCTGCCCAAAAAAGCTTAGCTCTTCCTGAAGATCCTGATTTATCGTTAGTGAGTAACTGAATTGCATTATCCCAATCTGATTTTTTAAAAGATACTTTTGTAGGGTTCTTCTCTACAAAGTCAGATTCAATTCCAAATACACCTTTTTTAATCCTACTGTTTAATTTTGTACCTGTTGTTAATTTTTTCCAACTTGAAAAGAAATAAGGATTAGGAGTGAGAGACTGCCAATTTTTTACTTCCACTTCTGCTACATCGTCTGTATATATACGATTAGAATACCGATATTTTTCGTGATATTTTGTCATATCACGAAGCACAATAGAAACACCTGCTGATAAGTTAACACTATTCCCAAATATTGGAACAGGGTCTCTATCCGTTCTATACCAAGCTCTTTTATCAGAGGTACCTTCGTATGCATTTATTAATACCGTATGCCCATCGCTTAATATTTTTTTACCTATCCCTCCCAGTCTTTCAGGTGCATCAAACCAGCCTCCAAAAGGATAAATAAGACATATATTTTGTGAAATGTTATCAGCCTGTTCCTGGAAATAATAGTATATCCAATTTGAATTACCTTGTGTCTGTGTTTGAGATTTACCTACAGTTTCCTGATACGGGGGATTTCCTACTATTGCTGTGAATTTCATATGTTTATCTAGATTAAATTGTTCATAGAGTTTGTCTTGGAGAGAAAGACCTTCATCATCTTTCGCATAAGGGATAAGATCTAATTGAGCAAAGTTTTTGGTACTGATGATATGAGCATCATCAAAACCAAAGATAAGTGAATTAGTTATAGCGTGCAATACACCAGTTGGGGCAAGTCCATATACCTGATTTTCTAAAATATGTTTTACACAGTCTATATCACTACCATATTGACTCCGTGTATTAGTAAAGAGTTTTTTTACAATTTCTGTAATATATAATCCTGACTTCATATACAAATCAATGAAAGTTGTATCTGTTCGCTTGAATATATCTGGATTATGTTCTTCTAGACTATTTACCATCATTTTAACTACATGTTTAGGAGTAAAAATCTGGTTAGTAGCTTGTGGGGGGATAAACTCAAAAATATCTTGTGTACGGTCTTGTAGATAATAATCTGAAAGTTCTGAACGTTTATGCAAAAACTCTTGTACTGATGCATTGAACACATTTTCATTAAATAGCCCTTCAAAACGACGGCTTTCAATTTGACTAGTTTCTTCATTTTTTGTTTCATATTCAAAGCCATCTCGGAGCTGTCTAAACTCCTCTTTAGTTATGCTGGTAAGTTCCTGAAATACTTCTTCTGGGATATTCTCGTCAAAGTTATGTAATGTTGTTTTAGAGTCACCATAAGCCATCAAAAAACTGGGTATTGTTCTGGAGAATCCTCTGAGACGGTCTCTTGTTTTCTCTTCTTCTGTTTTATCTTTAGGGGCGGGCTTTTCATCTGGTTTTTCTGGCTGATGATAATCTGGATCTCCTGGTTGCGGAACTGGATCCGGTATTTTTGCTACAACTTTGGGAAGTTTTTTCTCTAATTCTTTTATAATGACATTGGCCGCATCAGAAGGTATATTTTTATTACGGAGTTCAGTTGCTACATTGCTTTTAATTGTAGAGACTTCTTTTTCCTCTTCGCTCCCAATTTCTATATATTGCTTATCACCTAATAAACCATTAGTAGTGTTAATTATAATATCTTCATTTATATGAATATTATTTTCTTTATCAACCCATATTCGTGGTTTATTTGAGACTTTATTTTTAGTACTATCACCTTGTTTACCTCCTTCGTCAGGTGTCATTTTATTAATGATATCCATCACACTTTGAGGAGCTCCAAAAATACCACTAATACTTTCAAATAAGCGATTGCTCATAAATCCTCGATTGACTACTTCCTCTGTAATAAGTTTCAAAGGAAGAGTTAATACCTGATTGGCATCGAGTTGTTGCATTCTCCCTTCATCATCCTCTGCATACACAAATAATAAATTAATGAGTTCTTGAACTTTAGCTTCTCGTGTGATATTTGTTTTAGCTCCACTTCTATCCGCCATTTCTGCCAAAGTTTGCAGTATACGATCTGGGGCAAAGTCAAAAACATAACAGTTTTCTTTTGTGTATACTTCTCCTCCGCTCGTTGCAACTTCAAATGGGTTCTGGGCACGAAAAGCAGTCTGCATATATAATGAAGGGCTCTTACCCCCTTGTAACATCAGCACAGCTGTCCATGAAGGAACAGTAACACCTGTTGTTAACTGACCACAAGATAACGTAATGGTTTTAGTTTCTAGTGGATGCTTCTCATTATTATGTCCATTTATTGCTGCCCGCACTTCTGCCAGAGCAGAGTTAGTGAGTCTATCTTCATCACCTTCGCCTGCTGCTAAAATAATAGTATAATCTTGAAAGAAAGGGTGTTCTTGGAGTAATTGCTTCATCAACTTACTTTGAGGTACACCAGGGAGTAACCAGAAAGTATGTCGAAGCGATTCGAGAGAGTCTCTATTTGAAAATGGGTATTGATAATTTGGATTAGCTAAATTATCTAAGAAAAGCCTCACTTTATCTTCATATACAAATGTATCTTTTCCATTAACTTTGATAACCCTAAAGAATTCTCCTAACTCAAACGCATATTCACTGCCTTCATTTTTTGCTTCTTCTGCTTTAATTTGCAATGCTCGAGATAATTGATAGGTAAAGATATTGAGCTTTGGTAATGGAGCATATGGATTATTACCATCCTCTATATTCCACTCTGCTTTAGCATTCTGCTCATCTGTATATGACCAGTTATATATTTGTTTACTATTAAATTTATTACTTGCAAGAGCTTTGAAGGGTGTGCCCGATAAATGGAGTGCGAAATCATAATTAACAGCCTCTAGAACGCTAAATGAGTGTCTTGTATCTACTCCTTCATGAGACTCATCAATAATTAACACATCCCATTTTATTCCATCTCCATCTTCTGATTTAAATATCCACTGATTTTTTCTTTTATATGCACTCGCATCCTCTTTTTTGCCTTTTATATCTTGAAGAGATATAAAGTGTACATAATTTGAATAAATTCCACCCTGACTAAGTTGTTCTTCACGAGTAAGAATACTATCTGAACCAGGAATATCTCTTAGATTTTTTCGAACACTTTCACTAGCAGTAAATATCCATCTATGTTTATTATCATTTTGACCCGTGTACTTAAAATCAAATTTTTGAAAATCGGTATACCAGCTATCTGCTATAGCTGGTCTATTAGTAATAATCAGAACTTTTTTTGCTTGAATATGTTGAGCAAATGAATAGGCCGTAAGAGTTTTCCCAAAACGTGGTTTAGCATTCCATAAAAACTCTGGCTGAACATTGCTATCTACCAATGTATTCTCATAATAAGCAGTGGTTACTTCAACTGCCTGTTGCTGTTCAGTACGTAGTGTAAAGTCAGTAATAATACCCTCTAGATTAATTTTGGCGTTTAATTTATAGTTCTCAATGGTTTCAATGATAATGTCTAGATCTGTCTTAAACCATTCTGCCTTTCGATTGGTTAGAGGGTTGATAGTTTCTTCTCGTTCAATTCCTAATTTTTCTAGTTCTCGATGAATATCATGGTCAGAAAATATTTTCTTGTCGTTTGTGACTGCATTAGTAGTATATAAAACTTCATAAGCTACATTACTTGCCTCATGCTGATCAATAATTCTTAGATTATGTCCTTCTCCTATAATATTTAATTTCTTTGTTTGTCCAACCTTTAACCAACCCTCATGTGATACGACGTCCAAATGCTTATATACATATATAACTTTTTCTTCAAAAGCTGAGATATTAATATTATCTAAATTATCTGTGGCATTCATATTAAAATTATATTTAAATATATATCTAGAGCTAGGTTTAACTATTTACTCCTATTATACCACATTTTTCCCTTTTTGGGTAGTGATTATCTCATAAAAAATATATACTATACAGAATTATCTATGTAATGTGTAGTGATTATTGTATATCCAGTAAATCTTTTAACTTTTTACCTTTATATTGCCAATAGGCTGCTCCTTGATAGGCTCCACTTTTATTGCTATTGCCTTTTTGTTGATATATTTTGAGGGTTAATGGGGATAGTTTGAAAACTTGCAAAGAATCTCTTTAATCCTGAGACATTGTAGTATCCATTTGATTCTAGATTTCTCATCCTTTCTTGATAATTTTGACTGCCTGTTTGTCCTATTTTTATTAGTCCATCGACTACTGTTGTCATTATATAGACTATTCCTTTCATAGATTATGTGAATTTAATGATTATTTGTATTGTAGCATGTTTGAATTTGAATTGGGAGATCTTGAGTAATGAAAAAGCCCTCCTGAAACAGGGGGCTTGAGTAATGGGTGGTAAAAAATCAGACGCGGACTGCCGAGTGGCGGATACCGGGTGACTCCTCATCCATCTCTTGACACATACGCTTGGCATCTTCATCAGAGGGAATGAGGATCGGAGATGATCCACGACCTGTCACTCCTGTGAAAAGTGACTGCCAATGAATGACATACTGAAACATGTCTAGTAACAAAGAAAGTGAACTTTACATATTATATATACCACATTTTTGCCATTTTGTCAATAGTTAATGACTACTAAATCAACATCTTATTCCACCCTGTCAGGTAAAAACCTGCCACCTCGCCCCGCCCGAGGGAGAGAGGGGAATTTAAAAAGCCACCTTTTGAGGGGTGGCTTGGGGCAGGCTATATCAGAACATTCATAATATCTGATTGAGCTCTGTCTAATAAAATTTTATAAACTTTTTCAATCTTATCGGGTAGATGAGACATCCTCTTTACATTATTACGACTGAATGCTGTAATGTCAAATAAATCACTATCCTTTTCTTGCTTATAATTATCGTATAACTCATTCAGAGTTATGATGATATCATCTACATCCTCATTGATATCTTCATTTTCAATATACTTTCTCAAATTTACTATTAATGTTATATATTGTAATAATTCGTCTAATCCATTTAGAATAATTCTGAAGAAATCGTTTTTCTCAAAAGATTCTGATCTTATAGAGGGATGAGGAATTATTAATTGAGAGAATTCCTCTCGAAGAGTAATAATGCTTTGAACCTGAGTTGAAGAGATTAAAGAGCTCATTGTCTGAAAAGTAGAAGCTTATTGTTTATATCATATTTTTAGTAATTTATCAATATATATTGACCACTATTAAGATAATTCCATCACACCCTTATCTCCCTCAACGAGGGGTGTATGGTAAAGAAAAAAATGAATTCTCATCATGTTATAATTATTTGATATTATTAATAAAATTATATATACTTATAGTGTTTATCCACAAATCATCCCATGGATCCAAAAATTGCAAACACACACCAGTCTGCTGTGTGTTTGATAAGGGTAACTATTATTTGTGTTAGAGAAAATAAAAAAACAATAAGTAAAGCTCAGTTGATAGATCTTTTAGCGGAGCACCCAGAGTCAGAAGAATATTTAGATTACACACAAAATATTCTTCTAGTAGATTGTAGAGACAATGATATCCTCACAATAGATGTACAAACTAATAATGTGAGATTTCCAATAAAAAGAGATATGTTTGGAAATATCCTAGAGTATCATTATATAAAATAAAGTATCGTTTGAGTAAATGGGCTCGGGTATAAAACTCGAGCTTTTTTTGTTACTTTAAAAAGGTATATCTGGCGAGAGGTGATTTCCCTTCCTTTTCTTATACACTCCTCAAAATTTTAATACATTCCTCAGCTGCATTACATTGCATAAGCTGGGAGCGGATATCGCTGGCTCCTGGAAAATTATTGAGATACATTTTGAAGCATTTTTTCATCACGGCAAAATTTTTCTCTTGTCCCCAAGTTTGGTCAAAAAGTTGTATATGTTCGATGAGTTTTTGCACCTTTATCTCTGTACTGAGTGTATTGTGGTCTATATTGGGATTGAATATCCAAGGATTATGGAATACTCCCCTTCCAATCATAATACCATCTACACCATATTGAGTGGCGATATCAAGTCCCTGCTGATAAGATAGAATATCTCCATTGCCAATAATGAGGGTATGAGGGCTTAGCGCGTCTCTTAGTTTTACTGCTTTTCCGATTTCATCCCAATGAGTAGGATAATCGGATAATTCTTTTACGGTACGGCCATGTATGGTGATAGCATCGAGATTAGATTCTAAGAGATGTCCAATCCATTCTTCGGTTTGAATTTCACTAAAACCAATGCGAGTTTTGACACTAACTGGTATATCTCCTGCTCCCTCTTTGGCAGCCTGTATAATATCTGAGGCGAGTTGGGGATTTTTGATAAGTGCGGAGCAAGCTCCTTGTTTGATTACTTTTTTGACTGGGCAGCCCATATTGATATCTAAGCCAGCAAAACCTTGTTCTCTGGCATAAACTCCCGCCTGATAATAATGCTCTGGTGTAATACCCCAAATTTGGGCTACAAGAGGCTGTTCCTCTGGAGTATATTGCAATCGATGTATGACTTTGGATCTTCCAATATCTGAAGCTAATCCCTCTACGCTGGTAAATTCTGTTACCATCACATCAGGACGTCCACAAGAGCTAATAATACGCCGAAAAACCGTATCAGTAACCTCCTCCATAGGAGCTAATACAAAAAATGGTTTAGATAATGATTGCCAAAATGATTGCATATATAGTCTCAATATATTGGATATACTAGCATAATAGCACTAATAAGTAAAAACCCCCGCCTAGACGACGGGGTTTGGGGAAAAAAACTACTTTTCACGTATACAGCTATCTATATAAAAAGCAGTTAGTAAGCTACCGAAAAGAAATAAAAATATTATACCACCTATCAGACCTAATAGACTGAATATTATATTTCTAATTATACCAAGAAAAAGTTTCATTTTTCATAAGCATTGAACAATATAAATATATCAAAGTGAGCTAATGGGTGTCAAATATAATTTTTATATCGATTTCTTCTTTTTCTCGTCTACTGTTTCATAAAAATATCGGAATAATCCTTTCCATTGGGTGATGGATAAATCTTGTGGTCGGGATTTGATATGAAATTGATGGGTTTTGGCGAGTCTTTTCCATTGTTCATAGGTGAATATAGGGTCGAGGTTTTTCATCAAATTGGACTTTTGCTGTCCAAAAGCATAGGTTATAAACTTGATATAATCTTGTTTTACTTCCCAAATAGGGGTTGGGATTTGCTCTAATCGTAATAGCTGTACGCTAACACTAGGAGCTGGGGAGAAATCTGTTTTTTCAAAATTATAGACTACTTCACAATTATATAATGAGTTTAGGATAATAGAGATAATACTCGGCTCTGTAGCCCCAATTACGCGCTCTATTGCTTCTTTTTGTCCGAATATGAGGGCAGATTCTGGGCTATTATCTCCACTATATAGTCCTTTGATGAGCTCGGAGAATATAGCAAAGGGTGGATTAGATATAATTGCAAAGCTTTCGCTGGGATAGGTAATTTTACGAATATCCTGATTGATAATAGTTGCTTTATCTCCAAAATTATTTTGTAGCTTGCTATATAAATCTGGATCAAGTTCTATTGATTGTACTCTATATCCTCTTGCTACTAGTTCCTTGGTTATAATCCCCTCTCCTGCACCAAGGTCTAATACTAGGGAATTGGGGGGCAATGGAATAAAATCAATAATATAGCGTATTAAAGCAGGGTTTTTGACAAAATTTTGAGAATAAGACTTACGCTTCTCACTATTATAATCTTGCATATCATTTAAGACTCTAAATGCTCTATCAAATCCATAACTTTGACCCAAAGCGCCTCTTGAGCTACGAGTTTTTCAGGAGCTTCTGCTATTCCGAGTCTTACATCTTCTTTTAAGTCCGCAATCTTTTTATCTATTTTATTTAATTCTTTGCGAGCTTGGTATAATTCTCTTTTACGTGTTTTCTCATCTCCGGCATAGGTAGATACGGTTTGCGTAATGGCCTCATTATTCTGCTCTTTAGTTTGATCAGCATGATGCTGTAGACTCCATACATATTCTTCATAATTCCCATGATATTTGGTGATGGTGCCGTCTTTTACTTGCCAAATCATAGTTGCAAGATTATTCACAAAACTTCTATCATGGCTTACAAAAATAAGAGTTCCTCCCCATTCTGCTAGGGAACTTCCCATAATTTCTACGGTTTCCATATCGAGATGGTTTGTAGGTTCATCCAAAATTAAGACATCATATCCTTCCAGAAATACTGCTGCGAGTCTTAGTCTAGCTTTTTCCCCTCCTGATAATACGGTGAGAGGTTTATCATGTTCTGCTTTAGAGAATAAGAAACTCCCAAGAGTTTTTTTGACATCATCATCACTAATAGAGATATCTGCAACTTTTCTCAAATAATCATATACAGTCAACTGATTCTGGGTATCGAATTCTACACTTTGGGCAAAATATCCAATTTTAAGACCATTCCCAAATTTAAATTCACCATTTAATAGAGGTAATTCCCCTGAAAGAGTTTTCAAAAGTGTAGATTTTCCTTGTCCATTATCTCCGAGTACGGCAATTTTTTGTCCTCTTTCTACATATAGATTTTGACCCTCTGCGATTATCGTTTTATCGTATCCAATACTGATGCGGGGGATATCTAATCCCATACCTGAGCTTTTGGCAATAAAAGGCAAATGCATTCTTACTTTTGAGCTGGGGGTATATATACTTTTTTTCTCTTGAGATAATCTCTCAATATGTTTTTGCTTGGATTTAGCTTGAGCGGCTTTACTTGCCTTTGCTCCAAATCGGTCTATAAATTCTTGTAATTGGGCTTGCTTTTTCTCGATATTAGCATTGGTACGGATAATTTGATTCTGCACGGTTTGCTTATATTCTAGATAGTCATCTACATTACCAGGATACAGAGATATTTGCCCCTGATCAACTTCTATGGTGCTGGTCATTACACGCCTTAAGAATTCTCTATCATGAGTAATAAGTAATACTGTACCTTTAAAAGATATAAGCCAATGCTCTAATAACAGAATAGTAGAGAGATCAAGATAATTGGTTGGTTCATCCAAAAGTATAAGATTAGGTTTTGCCATTAACATTCGAATAAGCTTTAATCTCATACGATATCCTCCAGAAATATCTCCAATAGGAAGCTCTAATTTTTCTTTTGGCATATCGAATTCTAGGGCTTGTTTGAATATTTCCCAATCTTGACTTTGCGTAGTCTCTATCAAATAATTAATTCCTGTTTGCTCTAAATCAAATTCATCTTCTTGGGCAATATAACCAATACGAGTAGATTTATCTAAAGTAATACTTCCATCATCAGGCTCTTCTAGTCCCAAAATCATACGAAATAAGGTACTCTTCCCCGCTCCATTGCGACCAAGTACACCATAAATTTCTCCCTCATGAATAGAGCAAGTAGCAGTATTAAATATAACCTTGAGTCCATAATGTTTCTCAAGGTTATATATACGAATTAATTCTCTTTTAGCCATAGTATATGATATATTCGTCTCCTACTATGACATAAAAATCAAGTTTTGACAAGCTATTATTCAGCTGGATTTACTGTTCCCCCTGGAGTATTTTCAGGAAGAGTTCCACCAGCACTATTATCTGTAATAGGAGTTGCTGCTGGTGCTGATATCCCAGTCGCAGGAGTTGTTGGAATTTCAACACTCTCAGTAACCTCTTCTAATACAGGATCAGGTTCATTATTTTGTTTATACAGAAGATATCCAAGTACACCTCCACCTATTACGATAAGAATTAAAAGGATAATAATAGTTTTAGAATTACCACTAGGTTGTAGAGCTTGTTCTTGAGAAATTTTAGGTGTTTCGAATGTATCTGGCATAATATATATTTAATTATTGTTCTATCTTACCAACGGGTCGAGCATAAGGACTGAATTGACCACTCTCTTCAATAGGAGGTTGGCCATTTCTCTCCTCAGTCAAAATTTTAGTTCCATCTTTTCCACAAATATCTTCTGCTTTTATACCTAATGACTGCCCTCTTCTTATGAAATCAGAAGTATCATATACTGCTCCATTGATTATAGTCCAGCAACCACCTCTTTTGGAAGTATCCTCAAATTGTTTTTTTGTAATAGTAAAGTCAGGTACTCTTTCAGCTCTTCTTTTAGCTAAAGTTTCTTTATCTACAGGTGTTGTAGGAGCTGTTGTAGTATTAGTTGTGTCAGATTTTGCTGGGGCTACTTTATTAGCTTTTTCAGGAGGGTTAGCACTATTATTTTTATTCTGAACTGCTATAGTAATTCCTAAACCAATACTAGCAAAAATAATAAGTACTATGAGAATAATTACAGTCTTAGAACTGTTTTTGGATGAACTTATTTCTGGGGATGCTTCTGGTGTACCAAATGTATCTGCCATATTGTATTTATATTAATTATTTAGCTAATGTACCAATTTTAAATCCTGCTAATACATCACTTGCCCCACCTTCTTTATGTTCCATAGGTTTTGCAAATAATTGAGTTCCATCTTTTCCACAAATTTTTACAATTTCTGCCTCTCCACCTGGATGATTCGGTACATATGAAGTAATATCATATACATCCCCATTAATAATAGTCCAACATGAAGATTTAGTATTTTTCTCAGCAACCTGAGCTACAGTATATGTAGTTCCCGTTGGAATAAAATTAGGTGCGGGAGTAGAGCCAGCTGGTGGAGTTGTTGGGGTGGGAGGCGCAATTGATCCGGGAGCATCTGTACTAGGTACAGGTTCTGCTACTTTTGCAGAGTCACTTATAGTAGCAGTTTTATTTGATTCCGCATTAGATTTATATACAAGATATCCTAAAAAACCAGCAGAAATAACTATTAATGCAATAAGAATAATAGTGAACTTTGAAACTTTAGGTGCTGTTTGTTCTACGGGTGCATTAGGGGTGATTTCTGGTTCCATTGTATTATATTTATTTAATTATTATAAAAATAGTATATCATAATGACTATGTTTTGCAACTACATATTCTTTTTTAATAATGGTATGAAAATGAGCTCAATATTACGGTATACATATGCAAATCCGAAAGAAATAGGGAGAGTAATAATTAATGTTATAAGAGTATAGAGAATAATTTGTACGAGTAATAATTGATTAGGAAATGGCTGTAACATAAACATAATTTGTTGTATAGGAAAATGAAATAAGAATATCCATAAGCTAATACGCCCTAGAGGAGTGAATATGTTTTGGAGAATTTTACTCATGGGACTGGATTTGTGTACATAATTCCATAATGTAAATATAACAGCAAAACCAAAGAATATCTGAACATTATAAAATGATAAAGATTTCACTATTGTTTCACTAAGATTAAGATATGGGAGCAATATAATAATAAGAGCTTGTAGTCCAAAATATATCCAAATTAATTCTCTCCATATCGAGGATGGGGCTTCAGTAAAAATATTTTTCCTTACCATTCCATATATAAAGAATATAAGATATTGTCCACATAGGGGGATTCCCCATATATACCAAGTATCAGGGATAAGGAAAGATATAAGAGATATAATAAGAGCTCCTATGAGAAGATATTTGGGACTTCTATTGCGAATATAATCGAGCAAGGGGTATAAGAGATATAATTGGAATAATACCGGGATAAAATAAAATGGTATGGCAGCCTCCCCAGATATTAGTAATTTAGGAAGATTACTATCCCCACTATACCCTACTTTCCATAATATGATGGATAGCATAATATAGGGTATTGCAATACGAATAATTTTACTGCCATAAAAGTATAGTATAGCTCCCCTATTCCATATAAAAGGATTTAATAATAATCCTGATATAAATAAAAAAACAGGAATAGCAAAGCGGAATATATTATTGATAACACTTAATACAATAATATCAAATGTAGTATTGTATTGAAGCATCAAAAAATAACAGGTATGGATAATTATTACCCCAATAATAGCAATTCCCTTGAGGGTATCAATAGCGGGGATTCTTTTTTGAGTAATTTTACTATTTTGGGTATCAATATTCCAAAATAATCGTGCATAACGAGGAGTAAACAACAGGATAATAGTTCCTGTAATAATAACCAGATATTCTAATAGGAATTGAATTTGGACTTGTAAAATATTCACTATTTTAACTCAGGGATAGGAGTTGGTATATAGGGCTGAATAGGGAAAATAAAAGTACGGGTACCTGTCCTCTTAATTAAATCATTAAATTGGCGTATATCTATATTATGCGTTTCAACTAATTTATCATATGTACTTTTCTTTGCATTAAAATCATCAACAGATTCATTATATTTTGGTACAAATTCATTATATTGTGCTATTTTTTTATTAGAAAGTAATTCATCCAAAGTCTCTTTTTCTTTATTGAGTCCAAGTGTTTTCTGTTCTAATTCCTGTTGTTTCTCTTCAATTACAGAATAGTTTATATTAATGGTATTTTCCAATGATCGAGCTGTTTGAGTATCCTCATAGTTGATATATTCTTGCCAACCCCACCAAGCTATATTGGCAGCTCCATATAAGACTAAGAATATAGCTAATAGTTTTAATATTGTCATATCTGTTTAGATCATGTTTATTTGATATACTTTATACATTATATGTGATACTGAGGGATAAGTAAAATTTTTGATATAAAGATTTATACTCTTTCATCATATCAGTATAGGCTTCTTGTATGATTTGAATTAATACATGTATATCTATTTGATCCTGCAAAATATATTTTCATATTAACTTAAATTATTATCTCTTAATTTATTTTATCACTATACTTATATAAATAAAATAAAGGAGCATTATTAGCACCATAAAATGTATGTATACGAGTATAATAGTCAGGGACAGAATCAGAGTTTTGGGTAAATATACTTTGCTCCAAAATCCAATCAGCTTGGAATAAAGCGTTTTTATCTATTTTATAAATACCATTCACTTTATCCGGAAGAAAAGAAGTAAGTTTATGCTCAGGCATTAATAGCGTATAGAATCCTACTGACTCCCCTGGTTTTACCCATTCATCGAGAGAATTAATAACTTCCAATGTTCCCTGTCCCCAGAATCCAATAGGCAATATATTCTTCTCCCATACTTGAGCAGCTCCACCAGTAATTTCATTATAATAATCTAGATAAAATGGATATACCATACGCAATTGTATACCAAGATAAGTAATAATGAGAATTGATACTCCAATCAATAATTTCTTAGATTTTCCTAATAATTGCTGCGTTGCCAATACTGCCAAAATAGAGAAAGGAATATACAGTGGGAGAAGATATCTCATACCCCCTTGTTTAATCGTCGCAAAAGACCAAATAAACCATATTCCAAATATTGCTATGAGAAAAATATCCTTTCCTTTATAGTGAGGTAGTCGAAATAGCATAGATATTATCTGGAATAACCCTAATGATATAATAATAAGAGGTGTTTGAGCTACAAAATATACAAGATAATAAGTCCATGGGGTAGTACGTATAGACCCAAAAAATAATTCTTTTGGGTCCCCGCCCCAATGATTCAAAGTAGATTGTATGCTTTCAATTGGATTTGTCCACCAATACGGAAATATAATAAATAATCCTATCCAAAGACTTATAGGTAACCATATTAATATCCAAGGAATTTTGGCTTTCCAGTTAGATTGTTTAGAGAGATTTTTCCACCAAGATATTACCTCCCATATCCAAATAGGCAACATGGCTAAGATATTATTAAATCGAGAACTAAATGCAAGTACAGCATGAAGATTCATAATAACAAAATGCTTTCTTGACTGAGTTTTTTTGTATAATAGATACCAATACCACATTCCTGTCACAAAGAATAGAGATACTGACTCATGTCCCGCCAAGCGCGTATGAGCAATAAAGAGTGGATTCAGTCCTACCACAATCACTGCTAATACAGATAGCCAAAAATTGAGATAAAAACGAGCCAAAAAGAATACATATATCAAGGTAGCCGACCCAAGTAATATACTCATCAATCTTGCAAAAGTATATATATGAGAAACATCATCACCCCAATTAGATATTTTTTGCATTCCAATATGCCCAATTTCTGCTATTCCATATACATATTTAGTCACGGGAGGATGCTCTTTATTAAAAGACCAGGCTTCTTGTGAGAAATCTAAACGACTAAGAGCTTTTATATAATCCCTCCCCGCCTGTACATATACCGGTTCATCATAAGTAACCCCCTCTCTTTCAAATCCAATTAATCGAATTCCGGTTAAGAGTATAATTACGATAGTTAGAATAGCAAATTGTCTTTTCATAAAATAACCATATATAATCTTATATAGTATATCATATGAATATGGTATACTAAGCTATATATATTATAGTAATATGCATATAAAACCCATATATTATTGGTTTCTCCTATTTGCCACAACTTTTCTTGCATATCAACTGGTGCAAGACAGTATACGGCCAAATTATAATGGGGATAATGTAATTATCATCTATCTATTAGGTATTGCACCAAATTTTTTCCCTGCTATTGGGATACCCGCTTTATTTGTCATATTAATTCCTGAGATTAGTAAAAACAAAAGCAATATATGGTTACATGAGAGAAAGCATATAACCGCAATTATCACTTCACTCATTGGGTTATTATCATGGGAATTTTTACAAATACTAACTCCGAGTGGACGATTCGATTGGAATGATATTCTGTGGACTTGTATTGGTATTCTAATGTTCTATTTTATATGGATGATAAGTCCTGAAGGGTATCGGAGGTAAATGCTTATATTTTTATCCACATATACAATTATTAAAGGAAAGTATATAATATAAATGATCTTATTATATATTTTTAATTAATAATATGTTTGATATTCTATTTGCTCGTACATTCTTTATCGTAGGAGGTATGCTTGTTATAACCGCCATTACTGCTCTTATCAACAAAGGATTTGAGACATCATTGGAGTATTGGGGAAGTATTATTGCATTGTTTGGATTATTGATTGCCCTTATGTTTTATGCCAATATTTTTCCTACGAACTTACTATTAGTGGGACTTTTTTCTGCTATTATGGGCTGGATCATTGGTCCAACAATATCGGCATTAGGGCAACGATATAAGTTTAGAAAACAGCTCAAGAATAATGGAATTGTTATTGAAAAGGGCCGTAATATCCCTAAAGAATATCAGGAAGAGTTTGCGACATCTTTTGATAGTGAACAATATCAATCAGAATGGAATAATACCGTTTTCCAAGCACTTTTTGCTACAGCAATAGCAGTATTTGCAACTGGAGGTACGGTTTTCTTAACCAATATTGACTTTAGTTTTTTGAATGGATTTTTATTTATTTCATTAATTATTTTAGTTATTATGGGGCTCTTAAATGTATTCATATTTCGCTCGCATATGTTTACCTTTATTAGTTCTTATTTTGGGGCTGTTATCTTTACCCTATATCTCTTATTTGATTTTAATAGACTAGAATCAATGGCAGGTGATGAGTCATGGGGAACTGCTATTGATATCTCAGTTAATCTTTATTTAGACATTATTAATTTATTTTTGGATTTACTTACTATACTTTCCGAGTTCAATTAGGATACTATAGTAATATCTATGAATCCTATCATCAAAGACATACAAAACTCCCTTCGCCAATATGCTAGTCCCGAGAGGAAGCGGAATGTGGAGATATTCTTTAAGACAGGAAAAGGGCAATATGGAGAGGGAGATGAGTTCATTGGAGTAAGTAATCCCGATATTAGGAAAGTTGCCCGAGAATATAAAGATATCTCCTTAGATGAGATAGAATTACTACTCTATTCCCCTATTCATGAGGATAGACTTTGTGCTCTCATTATACTCGTCAATCAGAATACAAAAGCCAATCCAGAAGCTCAAAAAGAGATAGTAAAACTGTATATTGTTAATTTACAATATATCAATAATTGGGATCTGGTAGATCTCTCAGCTCATTATATACTCGGTAAAGCCATATATGATGGAATACAGGAGAAAAGCATACTGGACACCCTAGTGGTCTCCCCTATTCTCTGGGAGAGAAGAGTAGCTATTATATCTACCTTTTATTTTATCCGCAAAGCTGATATTGATGAAACCTTGAGATTATCCAAAATTTTACTCACAGATAAGGAAGATTTAATGCATAAAGCTGTAGGCTGGGCTCTCAGGGAAGCTTGGAAAAAAGACTCCCCTCGAGTAGAAGCATTCCTCCAAGAGAATTATCCTCAACTCCCCCGCACTACCCTCCGCTATGCTATTGAGAGAATGGAGGAAAGTAAACGCAAGAAATTTTTGAAGGGTTTTATTTAGTAAAGATAATTAATTACGAGGCTTAATAATCAAGAGTCCAACTATTTGTATAAGTGGTATGTTTCTTTAATTTTTACAAGTTATTCTATTAGTGTTTATATGAAATCAATATTAAAAATCTGAGTATAAGTTTTGTTAAAAGTGAAAATTGGCGGAGAGAGAGAGATTTGAACTCTCGATAGGTTTGACCCTATACTGCGTTTCGAATGCAGCGCAATAAACCGGACTATGCGATCTCTCCAATAGTATGTATTATGGTCTATTTTTGTGATTATTTCAAGATAATGATAGGATATATTCATAGTATAAACTCATATTTTTATGTCATTCCAAGCCTATCTTGACAATATTTATACCAAAACAGGTAAAACTCCTGAAGATTTTCGTGAATTAGCTAAAGCCAAGGGATTATTTACTCCAGAGACCAAGGCTACGGCTATTATTAATTGGTTGCATGAAGATTTTGATTTAGGACGTGGTCATGCTATGGCTATTGTAGCTACTTTTAAACAATTTCATAAAGAGCAATAAAGAAAAAAAGCCCTCCAAGTTGGACGGCTTTATTGAAGTACCCAGACAACAATGAGAGTCAAAGCAATCAATACTTTCCCAATATGTACCCAAAATGGTGTTACAAAGGGGAGATAATGAGGGATGAAAGAGTTTTGATAGGGTTCTTGCCCTCCCTTAGACATATACACTTTTTCCCAGAGTGTTAGAGGACATTTCCCTTTATTGAGAATAGGGAAAATTGCCACGCCACTAAAGAAAATGGTGTATGAAACAAGAAATCCTAAGGAGGCAAAAGGAGTATAGGCAATTCCAAATAAAACCATCAATACCAAGATTTTGTGTAAATTGGCAATTCTTTTTGCCATTATCAAATACTCCGCTTGAGAGACCTGATCACTTTTAGGAGTGGAACTCAACATTGGACTTGTAACAAAGAACATAATTATACTAGCATAATATATTAATTGAATCAAAACAATATACATATATATTTTATCTTGCCCTCCATAGCCTCTTATGATAGTATAATACATATATTACAATACATTATATGAGTGAAAAATTATCTCTAGATACAAAAAGACATACCGGTGCACATATACTCGCAGCTGCAGTTTATGAAATGTTCCCAGAAGCTCAATTTGGAGTTGGTCCTACTACTGAGAATGGATTTTATTATGATATTCTCCTTCCTCGTACTCTTATACCAGAGGATTTACCTTTGCTTGAGGATAAGATGAAGGCTATTATTAAGGCAAATTTACCTGTTGAGAGAAGTGAACTCGCTATTGATGATGCAATTGCTCATTTTCGACAAGCTGGGCAATTATTGAAGGTGGAATTATTACAGGATCTTAAAACTCATGGGACTACTAATTTTACTGAGATTTATGGAAATGATGAGGCTAATTCAACTCAAGATAAAGCTGATGTCCAGACTGTTAGTGTATATAAAATTGGTAATTTTATAGATTTATGTCGTGGTCCTCATATTGAGACTACGGGGCAATTAGATATTACGGCTTTTAGTCTCGACAGTATATCTGCTTCCTATTTCCGAGGAGATCAGAGTCGAGAGAGTATGCAGAGAATTTATGGCATATTATTCCATTCCAAAAAGGAATTAAAAGAATTTTTGCATAATCGAGAAGAAGCAAAAAAGAGAGATCATCGTGTATTAGGGAAAAGTTTAGGATTATTTACTTTCTCAGAACTTGTAGGTTCGGGGCTTCCTCTTTATACTCCTGCTGGGACAACTTTGAAGAATAATATTGCTGGGTTATTAAGGCAAATAAGTAAAAAATATGGAGCTGAGGAAGTATCTATTCCGCATATTGCCAAAAGAGAATTATACGAAATTAGTGGCCATGCTCAAAAGTTTTCTGAAGAACTCTTGACGGTACACAGTCATTATCAGCAAGATTTTGTATTAAAACCAGTAAATTGTCCTCATCATACGCAAATTTTTGCATCTGAGCCTCGTAGTTATCGTGATTTGCCTATTCGGTATATTGAGTCAACAATGCAATATAGAGATGAGAAGCCAGGACAAATTGGAGGGCTTACTCGTACTAGAGGATTCTCAGTAGATGATGGTCATACATTCTTAGCTGTAGATGATATTAAAGATGAGGTGCGTTTAATGATTGATACCATTAAAGATTTTTATACTAGTTTTGGGCTATGGGAGAATAAATGGGTTTCTCTTTCAGTAAGAGATTATAGTGATTTGACTAAATATACTGGAGTACCTGAGGATTGGGATAAGGCTGAGGCTATGTTAGAGTCTATTGCTGAGGAAAATGGTCTAGAAGCTCAAAAATGTGAAGGAGAGGCTGCTATTTATGGTCCTAAGCTTGACTTTATGTTCTATGATGCTTTAGGTAATAAGCGACAATTAGCTACAATTCAATTAGACTTTGCAACTCCTAAACGATTTGAACTCGAATATATTGATGAGGAAGGAAATGCACAAACTCCAGTTATGATTCACAGAGCTATCTTGGGATCATATGAGCGATTCCTCGCTATCCTCATTGAGCATTATGCAGGGCGATTTCCCTACTGGTTAGCCCCAACTCAAGTATCGGTATTGACGGTAAATGATTCGGATGAAGTCTCTGAATATACCAAGAATATTATTGAACAATTAGATACTATTGTATTATCCTCCCCTCTCAAATATAATGAGCTTCGCTATACTATAGATAAAAGCTCTGAGTCTTTGGGTAAAAAAATCCGTAATGCAGAATTACAAAAAATTCCAGTCATTATTATTGTTGGTCCAAAAGATATAGAAGCTAATCAAGTAAGCATCCGAACTCATACTGGGGAAAGTAAAATTGCTTTAACAGAATTACCAGAATTTTTAGAAAACTTTCAATAGATTTAATATTGTAGGAATATTCCAATTATAATAAGAAAAGCTCCTATTCCAAGGTTCACATAAGGCTGTTTAGAATCTATTTTCTCCCCTAATTGATGTAATTTATCTTTCATTGTATTGATTATTTCCTTACTATCGGTAACTGCAATTAACCAAAATAGTATAATCGGTATATGAAAAGCTATATTAAGTCCGGTATTGGCAATAATACGATAAATGGTCTTATCAAATAATATATTGATTTGAATAGATAAAAACACATATTCCACTAAAGCTGGAAAATCTATAAAAGGAGCTATAATCCCCATCACAAAAGGGAGAGTTCCATAATATTTTGGATAAGTTTTGACTTTTTTAGATTTAGGGATTTTAGGTATTAGAGCATAGATAATCAAAGCTATGCCTAATAGAATTAATACATAACTATTTATAAGTCCAATATATTGTTTCCACTGATCAATAGTATCCTCTAGTCCCCAAATTATCACACCTGAGATTATAAAATGAATCAAGAACAACCCTACCAAAAACCAAAACATATTTTTAGCAGATTTGGAATGAGCCAAATAATATAGACTCAGTATAACTGTCATATATTTTTATATATTAGAATTCTCCAAAAGTTTCACTATTAAGATATTGCCCAATATCCTCAATATCTATTCTCAGTTGCTCCATAGTATCTCTATGCCTGATTGTCACAGTTCCTTCAGACAAAGTCTCATAATCTACTGTTACACACCAAGGTGTCCCAATTTCATCCTGCCTGCGATATCTCTTTCCGATTGATCCGGCCATATCCATATCCGCAAGTATCCCCTTTTTACGTAAATTCATATAGATTTCTTTGGCGCCCTCAGCGAGGCCATCTTTTTTCATCAATGGGAGTATAGCAATTTTATATGGTGCAATTTTATAAGGGAATTTGAGTACAATACGACTTTCATCACTTCCTGTAATTTTCTCCTCATTATAGAATTCAAAGAGAGAAGATAAGAGAAGTCTATTTACTCCGAGTGAAGTCTCAATCACATAAGGGAAATATTGCTCATTGGTCTCAGCATCACGATAGCGCAAATCTTTACCACTAAATTCACTATGCTGCTTGGTATCATAGTCAGTACGATTATGTATACCCTCCATTTCTTTAAATCCCAAAGCCCCAAATTCATAATCTATATCCCATGCATCTTTCGCATAAAATACCAACTTTTCATGTTGTCTAAATTTGAGATGTTCAGGATTATACCCGAGATACTCTGTATAGAATGTATAGCGATAATCTTTCCAGAATTTATACCATTCATCTTCCACTCCTGGTTTAACAAAAAACTGTAAATCTATTTGTTCGAATTCACGAGTACGGAAAATATATTGTTTAACCGTAATCTCATTACGAAAAGCTTTACCAAGTTGTGCAATTCCAAATGGTAATTTACGTCGACTTGTCTCTTGTACTAATTTCCAATTTACATAAATATTCTGACAAGCCTCTCCTTTTAGATAAGCAACTGTAGACTCATCAACAGTTGCTCCAAGATGAGTTTGTACTAAAAGATTAAATTGTTTTGCACTTGTGAGAGGATTCCCATCTGGGGATAGAATATTATTCTCTTTAATCACCTTATCTGTCTCTTCTGGAGAAAGGCTATCTGCATTATCCATAATACCAGCATCCTCAATCAAATGGTCAGCCCGATAGCGTTTATGAGTAACCGTATCCTCTACCAAAAGATCCGCAAATCCTCCAATATGACCACTTGCTTCCCAAACTTTAGGGTGAAGGAATATAGATCCTTCAATCTCAACGACATCATCTCTGAAAGTCACCATATAATCTCGCCATGCTTGCACGAGATTGTCTTTTAGTAATTTACCCAAAGGCCCAAAATCATAAACAGCTGAATATCCTCCATAAATCTCGGAGGAGGGGAATATAAACCCATTGCGATGAGCATATTTTACAATTGTATCCAGTTTTGTTGACATAAAATATAATATATTAGGTAGTTGTATCTAGTATACCAAATAACTGTATTCTTGTGAACAAATTACCCCCAAGCCCCTTCTGTATGATCCTTATCCTCCAATATATCTTCTATAGAATTTAAAAGCTCTTCTTTTTTCTTTTTGACGGCAAGTTCTATTAAGTCTCGCATACTATTAGCATCTTGTATCAGCATTGAGCTTGCATGTTGCCTGTGATATACCCCTCCAGCCCGTAGTACATCAGGAAAATCTTTAGTACAAATAGTAGGTACAGATTCAAATTCTTCAATTTCTAATATGAGGAGTTGCTTAGTCTCATATTCTACAGTTTTGATAGTATATCGAGGTAATGGATCAAGATAATTACTTATATATTGATCAATCCAAGTTCTGTCTACACTTGCTAAATCCTCAGCAGTAAGTCCTGTTATTTCTTTTTTATCCGATACTCCGAATATGAGCATTCCTCCATCAGGCATATTAGATATAGCGGCTATATGTTTAGCGAGTTTTACCTTACGATATTCATCAAAAGTATGCCAATTGAATTCTTGCTTGAAGTCTATATGATTATCTTCATAGCTTTCTTTAATCACTTTGTCTAATAGCTCGGGAGTATACTGCATAAGTGTAGAATTAATATAATGGTCTTGGCATTGGCATTACCTCATTCATCCCAGATTGGAAAAGTAATAAATATAAACCTAATATAATCGCAAACCAAATAAATTGTAAGATTATAACAGACAATACATTACCCCAACCTTTCCTCAGGCCAACCATAATAGCAGGAGCAAGTAGAATAAGTGTATATAATAAAGTTGTAATAACTGATATTAGGGAGCTAAAGCTTGGATCATAAAGAAAAGATTGCCAGTTATTATATTGATTTAATATTCTAAGCACAATATTCACAATAATTATTAAGATAACCGAGCCCAAACTTACCAATATATTAGTTAAATTAAATAAATTAATGGAGTTTTTATTAGCAATATTATTAGCTTTATCTTGAGTTTTGGTAGTCTCATCTGCCCCCTTTTTAGATTTGGAACTTATATATTTTGAGATGAGATAAATCAATACAATAATGGCAGCAATCACGAGAATTATAATGATAATTTCATTAAGATAAAGCCTCAACCAATTCTTGGCATATTCTCCTCTGACATTAAAACTCTCATTAGGAGCAAGACTTTTGCCCTCTTTGATAATTGCTCCATAAGAGCCAATATTACTAACTACCCTGTCTAATTCCCTACTAGATATCGCTGATGAATCTCCCAGTTTAGCCATAGGAATAGCTCCAGCACCTTCATTGTAATTAACCGAGGACTGCTTACCTTTTAGTAATAAATCACTATCTACATCTACCGCTACTTTAGTTGATTGTATTCTAGAATTTACTCGTATAGTCTCAAAATTAAATTTATATAGACCAAAACTATTATCTACATACCCCTTGGTAGCATAAGAGATAATAAGCGCAGTAGATTTAGAAGGATCGACTGAATTAGGTAAAATCAAATTATAAGTGTTTCCCGTTTTCGTATATTTGATTTTAGTATATTCTGCTGATTGTCCTGAGCCATAGTAATAATAATCTTGTCCATAATCTGGGTCTCTATATTCCAAACACTTATTAGGTTGAGTATTATAATCATATCTTACACATTCTGGAGGTAATTTCATCTGATACATTATCATCTCATAGGGATCAACATTTGGAATTTCAAAACTAAAATCACCGAGAGCCTGCTCCTCTCGATTAGGGATAACTATTTTAGCATAGGTAATAGCCTCACCATTACCACGAAAGACCACACTATAGGAATGCTTTTGCCCAAATAAAAGTGAGTTGGAAGTATCAGGGGGTATAGGTATAATAGGAGCTATATCTGGAGCCACAGAATTAGCTTCTTGAGCTAAGACAATACCCCCAAAGTTAGCTAAAAACAGACCTAGAACTAGTACTAGAGCTATAGATTTTGTAATTATTTTATGCATATTTTTATTTAGTAGTTTAATACTAAATATATTATAGCATATATTTAGAAAATTATCTCAAATTTAGAGAAAGCAAATATTCTCAGAAAAAAACTTTTACAACTAATATAGTAGTGATTTTATTCGTTGTGATTTTGATTGACTTTAAAAGCAATAATTCTCTCAATCAAATCATAAGGAATAGGTTTATCAAGAGGAAATTGTACAGACCCCTTACCTTGTTTATATTGAGATAATTCTTGCGTAAATTGTTTATGAGCTTTAGGATTGGCATATAATCCAATATGATGTTCAAAGGCGGCAAAATATACCAGAGGCTTATTGTTTAGCTTAAAAGCAGGCATTGCATAAGAAATACTCTCCTCAGCCTCTGGAGCTAAAGTCTTGACCAAATCATATAGCTTATTCAAGATGATTTGTGTTGATTCAGGGAATTGTGATATATATTCAGGTATAGAATTCATATATTGTTAATTTACATTATATAGTATAGCATATTAAATACTCCCCTTCCCATCAAGCCCTCTCTTTACATCAGTGATATAGCAAAGCCCCCTAGAACTTAATCTAGGAGGCTTTGTATATAGTGCGCAGAAGGGAGACTTGAGTCGCAAATAAGATTTGCTCCTTGAAACCACTCGGTTTCAATACTTCCTCCACGGGAAACTCCCGTTTCCCGCCCCCTTCCCGTCAAGTCCACTTTCTTGCATACATCCAATAATAAAATAAACTCTTAAGGATAATCCTCAAGAGTTTATTTTATATAGTGCGCAGAAGAGGACTTGAACCTCCACGGTACTTTGTATTTTCCCACAAGCACCTCAAGCTTGCGTGTCTACCATTCCACCACCTGCGCATTTGAGAGTTTTTAGACTCTCGGAAAGCTGATATTATTCAGCTGAGGTAATTTGTTGTTCTGGAGTAGCTTCTACTACTGGAGCTGATTTTGTTGACTCTGTAGTAATAACTTTTTTGGTTCGCTCTTTTAGACGATATTTCTTTCCTACTGCTTCTCTCAAGTAAAAGAGTTTAGCTCGGCGAACTTTATTATGCTTTAGGATTTCTACTTTTGCAATATTAGGAGAATATATAGGGAAAATTCTCTCAACACCTATTCCAAGAGATACTTTTCTTACGGTGAAAGTAGCAGAAATACTGGTTTTTAGATGTTTTGCAATTACAATACCTTCGAATATCTGAATTCGCTCTTTTGTTCCTTCAATAACTTTTTGATGTACTCGAACAGTATCCCCTATTTGTATAGGTTCAAATGGTAATTCTGTAGGTGTTGCTGCTGTACTCATATCATTGTCTTATATAATCTCCCTATAATGTGTTGGGGTGGGCGATGTAGGATTCGAACCTACGACCCTCTCGGTGTAAACGAGATGCTCTAACCAACTGAGCCAATCGCCCCAAGTAGTAGAATGAATCTTCTTATAGCGAAGCTCATTTTGGTAGCGATAGGAGGGATCGAACCTCCGACCTCGGGCTTATGAGTCCCGCGCTCTAACCAGCTGAGCTATATCGCCAATTAAGAGAAAGATACATCTTTGTGGCGGGAGCAGGACTTGAACCTACAACCTCCGGGTTATGAGCCCGACGAGCTACCATTGCTCTATCCCGCGAATTTATATAACGCTTTACCATTATGACATATTTACAAAAATAATGCAAGAGTATATATACTTTTATTTTCTATTCTGAAAAGCAGCAATTAGGGTATCTTGATCTACATATTCTAATAATGTTCCATTCGCAAGGCCTCGCCCTAGACTACTAATATTCCCCTTAAATGATTTGAGTTGTTGGCGAATATATTGCGCTGTCCTATCTCCTTGAGCTGTTGGGCTTGTGGCGATAATAATATCTTGTATATGTTCTGTTTTAATTCTCTGTAATAGTTCTATGATATGTAAATCTTCAGGCTGTGAGCCTTTAAGCGGGTCTATTACTCCTCCGAGTACATGATAGCGTCCATGAAACACTTCTATCCTCTCTATTTGCAATATATCTTCAGCATATTCTATAATACAAATACTCCCTATATCTCTGACACTATTACTACAAATGGAACATATATCCCCTTCTGAAGTATTGAAACAAATTTGACATTGTCTCACTAATGACTTAATACCATGAATTTCTTTGGCTAATTTAGTGAGATAAGTCTGCTCTTGATTAATAAGCCAATAAGCATAGCGGGTTGCTGTTTTGCGACCTACTCCTGGTAATTGACGAATATCTTCTATTAACTCCTTGACTGATTCAGGAGGTGTTATTTTACGATTCATATTTATTCATTGTTGTTGTTTTGCTGATGACGATAATCAAGATTAATAAAGGTTGCATATTCTTTTTTGAATCCTAAGGTTACTTTACCAATAGGTCCATTTCTCTGTTTGGCTATATGAATCTCCGCTATACCCTTACGCTCTGTATCGGGATTTTCTCGTTCTTCACGATAAATAAATAATACCACATCGGCATCTTGCTCAATGGATCCGGATTCTCTGAGGTCAGATAATCGAGGAATTTGTGGAGAGCGGCTTTCTACCGAACGAGATAACTGTGACAATGCTACTACAGGAACATTAAATTCTCGAGCAAGTCCCTTTAAGGAGCGAGATATTTCGGATACTTGTTGTACCATATTGTCATTCTTGATACTGGATTCCATCAATTGAAGATAATCTACTACGACGAGTCCTAACTCATCTACTTCGGCGAGAATTCTTCGCAATATAGCTCTCATTTTCATAACACTACTTCCTGGGCTATCTTCTATGAATAGCTGAGACTTTGATAAAGAGTCAAGAGCTGGAGCTAATTGCTCAAAGTCTTGAGGATGAAGCTTTCCTGTTTTCATCTTGAATAAATCTACGCGAGCCTCGGAGCTAATAAGTCTATCTACTACTTCTTCTTTTGACATTTCAAGACTAAAGAATACTGCCCCTTTACCAGAAGTAATAGCTACATTTTTGATAATCTCAAGTGCAAGAGAAGTTTTACCTACCGATGGTCGAGCAGCCAAAATCACAAGATTTGATGGTTGTAATCCTCCAAGAGCATTATCCAGAGCATCAAAGCCTGTTTTAACCCCTTTCATCCCAATTCCATTATTATGGACATCATCAATACGGTCAAAAGCATCATGCAATGCATCGCTCATTTTAACATATTCCTGCTTTACTATTTTTTGGGCTACACTAAATACCGCCTGCTCAGCTTGATCTAATACATGGTCAATTTCTTGTGTTTCATCAAATCCAAGTTCTACAATAGAAGAACCAACTGCAATCAAACGCCTTAAAGTCGATTTATGCTTTACGGTATAGGCATAATGTTCTATATGAGCTGAAGATGGTACTAAATCGACAAGATGAGCTAAATACTCCTCACCTCCAACTTTATCTAATTCTCCAATTAATTCTAACTTGTGGCTTACTGTTAATAAATCTATAGGTTCTTTGCGATTGAATAATTCAATCATCATCTGATAGATTAAACCATTTTTCTCATGATAAAAATCATCTTGAACGAGAATATCTACAATTTTAATCAAAGAGTCTGATTCTATTAAAATTGCACCCAAAACAGATTCCTCCATATCCACTGCTTGTGGAGGAATTTTATTATGAAGCACTGCCTTCTTATCTTCATATTTCTTTGCTGATTTTTGTATGGTTGCCATAATGCCTACATTTCATCTAAAGGCTCAATACTCAAAAGATTTAATCCTTGTTTTAATATACTATTGACTCGCTCTAATAAATATAGGCGATTATTCTTTATCTTCTCATCACTTTCTTTTAAAATGGGAGTAGAGTGATAATAGGAATTCATGAGTTCAGCTAATTCATAGAGATAATGAGCAATATGAGATGGATCATATTCTCGAGCTGAATAATCTCTGATTTCACTAAATTTAGCTAATTTAATAATAATTTGACCCTCTATATCATTAAACGGTACTCCCTCTTCATAATAATATGGGTTAGCTTTTTTTAATATGGAATTAATTCGAGCATATGTATACAGAATATACGGTCCAGTTTTTCCCGTCAAACTAATAGAAGATGATATATCAAAGACTATATCTTTTTTGGAGGATATGGCTAAAATATAATACATATAACTTGCTCGAGCAATAAGCTCAATACGTCGATTTTGCTCCTCTTCTGATAATTGACTATCTTTAAAGTATATTGTTTTTACATTATCTTCTATTTCAGCAATAAGCGGGTCAGCATTGACTATAGTTCCCTTTCTAGAGCTCATTTTACCCTCTGGGAGACGAAATAGTCCATATCCAACATGATATAACCCTTCTTGTTTTATTCCTAGTTGGCGGGCTATTGCAAAGATTTGTTGAAATTGCAGATTTTGTGAAAAATCAGTAATATAAATAATTTCATCAGCCCCATAACATTTGGATTTTTCTGAAAGTCTATATTGTAATAAAGCTAAATCTTGAGTGATATATAAAGCTGTACCCTGAGAGCGTAAAAGAATTTTATTTGGCAATCCAAATTCTTCTAAATCTGCATAAATATAGTTATCTTCCGGATGTTTTCTGAATATACCGCGAGTAAGTCCATCTTTCACAATATTTTTCCCTTCTTGATAAATATCTGATTCATATATATCTTCCTCAAAAGAAGTTCCTAATTTTCGATAGGTGATTTGCTGTCCTTCTATAACCCAATTTCTGAGCTTAAGCCAAATATCATACCAGTATTTGTCTCCTGCTTCCCATTTGGTTAATATATCTTGTGCTTCATCTATAAGTTCAGGGTTTTCTTGTGACTTATTCTCAAATTCAATATATAAGTCTCCCGCATAATGATCAGATTTACCAGTGGGGATTTCATCCTTATGGAATTTATCGTATATCAACATCATCTTGGCAACCGCAATACCTCTATCATTAATCACTTCGGTTTTAATAACTTGATGTCCCTCGGAAGATAGAATTCTGTATAATGATTCCCCTAAAGCAATATTGCGAATATGTCCTAAATGAAGAGGCTTATTGGTATTAGGCGAGGCAAATTCAAGAGCAATTTTTTTCTTAGTAGTTGATTGTGTAAGTAAGCTATCTCCTATGTGCCACACTAAATACTCTAATTTAATAGTAATATTGACATAAGCATTTACTATAGTGATGGATTCTATATACTCTATATCTTTGAGATTTTCTTGTAACTCAACAGCTATATCCTGAGGAGATTTTTTAAGAACTTTTGCAAAAGCAAAACAAGGAATTGCTAAATGTCCAAATTGAGACTCAGGATATTCAAACTCAATTCTGAGAGCCTCATCTATTGATAACAATACTCGGATTTGCTTCTCTAAATCCTCTCTAATCCTCTGTAACTGCATATCTTAAAATAGCTTGATAATATCTTTGGCTGTAACCAATAACATTAATAGTAATAGAATACTATACCCCACCAAATGAAATCTATTCTCAACTGTCTGGCTAACTGGAGATTTTTTAATCCATTCTATAATCACGAATACTATTCTTCCCCCATCAAGAGCTGGTATAGGTAATATATTAAATAATGCTAAGCTCGTACTAATAAGTCCTATAAAGGTAATAATATAAGCCACTCCCAAATCTTGAAAATCTCCCACAATTTGTACGAGTCCCACTGGTCCTGTTACTTCTGCTTCTGGTGGAAGTGGGGCTCTGGTGAATATACTTGCTATCATTTGTCCAAGTATAGACAAAGTAGTAGTTACAATTACATAAATTCTTACAAAGGATAATTTGAATGACTCAAAGAATGATAGTTTTTGTAATCCAGTAAGCTCAATAGTAATACCTGTAGCTCCTTGTCCTTCAGGAGGATTTTCTCGAGGGGTAATATTCTTAGTAATAGTTTCATCCCCCCTATTCACTACAATATCTATAGATTTACCTGCATTTTCATTAATCACTTGTGAAACTTCTGATTGGGTGACAACTTTAATTCCATTTATGGATTGAATTTCATCTCCAAATCTCAAACCTGCGGCTTTTGCTGGTGAGTCCTCAGCCACACTTGTTATCAGGGTTGTAACATTAGTATATTGCCCAGAATCAATATCTGACTCATTAATTTGTACTTGAGTACCAAGCATTCCAACAATAGTAAATGCTATTACGGCAATAATAATATTCATAATAACTCCTGCTGAGAGTATTGCTATTCTTTGCCATGGTTTTTTGGAGGCGAATGATTCTGGATTATCTCTCTTATCTCCTTCTTCTCCTAATAGTTTTACATAACCTCCTATTGGAAGCAAATTAATATTATATTCTGTGTCACTACCTTTAGGTTTAAAACCCCAAATTTTAGGAGGAAGTCCAAATCCAAATTCTTCTACCTTTACTCCATTCCACCTGGCTACAATAAAGTGACCAAATTCATGACCAATTACTACGATTACGAGTATTCCAATAAATAATAAAAGTGTTGTGATCATATTAAATCGTTAGAATTTGTTGTTCTTTTTTCTTAGATATTGACTCTAATTCGGCTTGATACTCTTTTGTGATGGTATCAATTTGTTCAAAATCTTTATATTGTTCATCTTCTGAGATTTCTTTATTCTTGAGTTGATTTTTGACCGTATTTCGGGATTCATCTCTTACTTGTCTTAGGGCTGTTTTGAATTCTTCAGCTTTATGATTCAATTCTTTAACTAAAGCAAGTCGCCTTTCTTCAGTTGGTACAGGAATTACCAGTCTAACACCTGCAGACTCAGAAATAGGATTCAGTCCTAAATGTGTCGCTTGTTGTATAGCTTTCTCAATTCCTGCAATACTTGATTTATCCCATGGGCTAATCATAATGACTCTCGGTTCTGGTATACTAATTGAGGCAATTTGTTTGATAGGGGTAGGAGTTCCATAATAATCAACAGTAATATCAGCAATCAAATCAATACTAGCTTCCCCTGTACGTAAAGATTGTATATCTTTTTGAAAGGCTTCAATGGTTTTTTGGAATTGTTGTTTAATCTCTGGAGTATTTAGCATATATATCTTAATTAGTTCCTATATATAGTATATCACTTTTTTCTTTATCTATTAAGAGGGTAGATATATTCTTGACAATAGAGGATAAATCACTCGTATTCCAACTTTCCCCTCTATTAGATGAGGCATATAATACGGATCCAACCGTATAATATATGACATTAGGATTTGCAATACTTACTGATACATTATTGACGGGTAAGGCTAAATTAGGGGTAAGTATACGAATATTTTCCCATGTTTTTCCAAAGTCTCGGGTTCGAATTAATTCTCCGGTACTACCAATATATATTTCTTGAGAATCATTTTGATTAATTGCAAATGAGGTTATTTGAGATCCCGTGACAGCTCTTTCTCTCAGTTTTGGAGTGGAGGCTTCAAAAGTAAATCCTCCATCTTGGCTTACAAATAATTGAGTAAGTCCAATAGCTGAGATAATATCTGGATTATTTTTATCGAGAGAAAAACCTAATGTTGTAGTTTTAAAATCATATGCCAATACCCAGTCTAATCCTTTATTATATGATTTTAATAAAACTCCACTTGATAACAATCCATATACAATATTATCATTCTTGGGATTTACCCGAATTGCAACAAAAGCCGTACCACTTTTGGGTTCAGTGTATGATTCTGGCCAATTATTATCTTTACCTCCATTTGTGGTTCTATATAACCTGGCTCTTTTGGAGGCGATAGCTCCAATATATATCTCATTACTATTATTAAGATTTACTCCAAATGTATTTCCTGCACCTGAGGAATTGAATACTGTGTCCCAACTTTCTCCCCAATTAGTACTTTTGAATAATCCACCTGTACGAGTAAGCGCAAAAATATCATTATTAGCACCATATTTTAATTCTATAACATTACGACTTAAATTAATTTTGCTATCCCCATTCACCTTAGATATTGGCTCAAAGGTACGTCCCCCATCAATAGACTTCCATAATGCCCCCGTTACTCGAGCTGGTGAATTATTATTAGAAGATGGAAGAGAAATAGGTGAAGAATTATTCAAGATAATTCCTGCTACAATTAATATTCCGACAAGTATAGTAAGTGGTATAATTAAAACTTTCATATATTAATGATGTATAAATAATAAAAATTGCTCAATTGCAAGGGTATTTTTTCGATTACTGAATAATAATGTTTTTTTCAATTTATCTAATTCCTTCAATGCAGTATAATGCCAGGTGACAGAGTTTATGGTAATGAGTTTATCCAATAATTCTCTCAAAGGTTCTGATAGTCTAATATTAGTATATCGTGTCTTATCTGTAGTTGCAAGTATACAAATCCAATGAATACTTTCCCATATAAATAGGACTAATTCTATTGGATATTTATCCATCTCTTGAGTAAATGCAAATATCTCAATTTGATCTTTTTGTAATATGTCTATATAGGATTTCCATAAACTGTCTATAACTGCTTTTAATTCAGAACTTTGCTCTATTTCTAAAGCCAAATCTCTATGCCCCAAATCCAATCCCCTAGGAATTTCATTATCTAAATATAGGGATAAACAGCGAGAATATATGGTGGGTAATAATTGATGATATGTACCTAAAAGAATAATAATACTATGCTCTCCTGGCTCTTCAATTAATTTTAATAATGCATTTTGAGCTTCTTTATTCAAGAAATCAGCATCCTCAATCACACAAAAATTATATAGGTGATATAGTGGTGAATTATGAATATGTTGTTTAATAATTTGTATATCCTTCAAGCCTAGGCTTGAAGCTTCCGCCAATTTAGAAACCCAGGTAATATCTGGTGAGTTCAGGGGAATATACTGCTGTATAATATCTTGTGCTAACAATTTTTGCCCAGACTTATATCCTCCCTCAATCAAAAAAGTTTGACTATGATGATTATCAATATGTTCCAATATAAGACTTTGAGCTTGACTATATATCATTTTTATGAGAGGTCATAACCGTATTAATATATGTTTTTATCTCTTCAGTAAATCGCTTGGTGCTAAATTTTTCTGCATGTCGACGAATAAAAGCTGTATCATACGTTTTTTCTGTAATTCTTCTCACTCCATCTGCTAATAATTCTACAATTGGGGCATCAAAAAATTCTCCTGTCTTACCTTCTATAATTGTCTCTAAAGCCCCCCCTTCTCTCAGAGCCAATACAGGTTTTCCTGCTGCCATAGCCTCAACTGGAGCAATACCAAAGTCATCGGATCCTGCAAAAATAAATCCTCGACAATTCTGATAATATGCTACTATTGTTTCATCATCAAGAAAACCTTTTATCTCTACATTTGAGGCTGCTAATTTCTCTAGTCTTTGGCGTTCTGGTCCATCTCCAATAATAATAAGCGGTATATTAAGCTTATTAAAAGCCTCTACGACAATATCTATATTTTTATAGGGGGTTAATTGAGATACAATAAGAAAATAGTCTTTATGTGACTTTTTTGCTCTTATTCTATTCACATCTACTGGGGGATAAATGACTACTGAGTCTTTACGATAATATTTTTTGATACGAGATTGTGTAAGTTTGGAATTTGCAATAAAATAATCTACCCTATCTGCAGCCTGTCTATCCCATTGACGCAAATAATGAGTTAAGAGGAGAATAAAGAAATTGCCAATATTTCCCCTTTTTTGTTGTCTACGATAAGAATGAAAAGCATTCCAAATAAAGGTGGAGGGTGCATGACAATAAGAAATATGTATAGCTTGTGGTTTAGTAATTACTCCTTTGGCAAAAGAATTAGAGCTTGAGATAATAAGATCATATTGAGTTAAATCAAATGACTCCACAGCAGATGGGAAAAAAGGAGCAAGGAATTTAACTCGAGACTTTAACCAAGTAGGGAAATTGTTGACAAAACTAGGCTGAACTTTATTGGTAGGAAATATTTCTCCTACTTTTGCCTCATTATATAATAAGGTATATATATCTGCTTCTGGATATATATCATATATATGTTTTAATACTCGCTCCGCCCCTCCAAGACGAGTCAAATATTCATGCACTAAAGCAACTTTATTCTCCTTTTTACTCATATTATTTCTCTCTTTTCATTAATGGAAAAGCAGTAGTTTCACGAATAGGCTTTTGCATCAATATACTAAATAATCTTTCTGAATAAGCAAACCCACAAGTTGGGGGAATTCCATATTCTAAAGCTTCTACAAAATCTCTATCTATCATCATAGCCTCATCATCTCCTTGCTCTCTCAGTGCCTGTTGCTCCTCAAATCGTACTAATTGGTCAACTGGATCATTGAGTTCAGCAAATCCATTGGTTAGCTCAGAACCATAGGCTATTAATTGAGCTCTGAGAGTTAAATCAGTATTCTCAGGATTCCTCTTAGCTAGGGGGGATAAAGCTACCGGATGATCAATAAGCCATACAGGTTCAATACAATTTGGCCGAGCAGTTTTTTTGTAAATTAAATCGACTAATCGTCCATATCCATCGGTTCTATTATAATGTAATCCTAAAGTATCAGCTAATACTCTTAGTTTTTCTACCGTATCATATTCTTGCAATGATATATTTGCAAATTTCTCAACAAATTCATAATACGATAAGCGTGGCCAATTACCACTCCAATCAATAGTTTTATCTTTATATGGTAAAGAAAGAGTGGAGAAGGTATTCTGAATTACATATTGTATCAACTCTTCTGAAAAAGATACCATAGTATCAAATTCTGAATAAGCCCAATAAAATTCAAATTGAGTATATTCTTGTAAATGTTCATCATCTATACCCTCATTACGATAATTCTTATCAATATCGAATACTTTTTCAAATCCTCCTGCAATATAACGTTTTAAGAATAATTCTGAACTAATTCTGAGATAAAAGTCCTCATCTAGCGCATTATGATGAGTAGAAAATGGAGCTGCTTCAGCGCCTCCCGTAGTATGTTCGAGAGTTGGGGCTTGTAATTCTAAAAAGTCTGAGCGTATCATAAAATCTCTTGTTGCCTGCCAGAATTTACTTTTCATTCTGAATATTTCTCTTACTTCAGGATGAAGTTTCATATCAATATATCTTTTGCGATATTTGATTTCTATATCATCTAATTGCTCAGGAAGAGATCGTAATGATTTCGTTAATACCCGATATTCTGATACAAAAACACTAGGCTCCCCTCTTTGAGATATGTCTAATTTTCCTGTAACTTGAATATAATCTCCCCTATCTACTAATTCCTTAAAGTCCTCAAATGTCAGTGGATTTGATTCTAATAAGTCAGATTTAAAAATAAATTGAAAACCTTCAGGTAAAGAATCATCCTCTACTGTAGTAAATCCAATTTTCCCTGATAATCGTAATGATTTAATGTATCCCGTAACAGTAATAGTCTCTCCCTTTTTGTTATCAAAGGTATTTTTTAATTCCAAAAGAGTAATATCTCTCAATACCTTTTCTGTATAGGGATTTTGTCCTTTTTCTCTCAATACTTGAGCTTTCTGTATACGATTCTCGCGCTCTACTTCAATTGCTGTTAATTGTGCCATATTATAATTGCGTTAATATTTCTGCTCCATTATCAGTAACCAAAACAGTATGTTCAAAATGAGCGGACAAAGATCCATCATCAGTATATACTGTCCACCCATCATCGGCATCGGTAAATACATCATCTGATCCAAGAGTAATCATTGGCTCAATTGCAATAGTAAGTCCTGATATTAATTTGTCCCCTGTTCCTGGTCTTCCGTAATTAGGGATATTAGGATTTTCATGAAGATTATACCCTACACCATGTCCTGCATAATCTCTCACAAGCCCATATCCAAATTGGTTAATATAAGATTCAACTGCATAACCAATATCTCCTGTTGTTGTCCCAGCTTTCACAGCCTTAATTGCTTTATTGAGTGATTTTTTGGTTCTCTCAATTAATAGTCTTGACTGTTCTGGTAATTCTCCTATACCAAATGAAATAGCGCTATCTACAATAAGTCCTTGATGTTTGAGCCCACAATCTAGCGACACAATATCCCCCTCTTGTACAATAGTTTCAGTATTAGGAACACCATGTATAACCGCGTCATTAAGGGATACACAAATAGCTCCGGTAAATCCATGATAGCCTAGGAATACTGGTGCTACTTTCTTTTTGTCAAAAAATTCTCGGGTATATATATCAATTTCATGAGTACTAATACCAGGCTTTACCTTTTCCTCCTGCAACCATATCAAAGTCTCAGCAAGAATTTTACCTCCTTGCCTCATTGATTCTATTTCAATGGAATTTTTTGACTGGTATTGTGACATATTATTGTAAAGCTTTGAGAATATCTGCTGAAACTAATTCCATTGATTGATTTCCATTAACTGTAATCAGTTTTCCCTTTTCTTTAAAATATTCAATTGCAGGTACTACTAATTCATTATGAGTCTCAAGACGCTTTTGAATATGCTCTGGCTTATCATCCTCACGATGTAATAAATTTAATCTTTCTGATAGTCTAGATGTAGCGACTTCATCAGGCACATCAATATACACAACATAATATTCTCTTTCAAACCAAGTTAAGACTTTATGTACTACAATAGCTTCCTCTTTAGAGCGAGCTGCTCCATCCAAAATAATTCCTTGATTGGGATTGGAATCATTAATCATATAATCCACTAATACATAGCTTGGAATCCAATACGGTAAAAATTCTCCATTATCAATAAGAGAGCCTACTTTTTGAGATAAAAACCCCTCTTGATTTGCTATTCCACGGAAAAATTCACCATAAGGAATTGCTTCCATACGAAGTTTTTGCTTCAAAATACCACTTTGAGTTCCTTTACCAGCTCCAGGCTTACCAATCAGGATAAGTGCATCTACTTTTTTCATATAGGTAATATAATATTATTTTCTTTTATCCTATCATATTATTCTAATAATTTCTACTATTTTTGTCCTTATGCTATACTGACACATATGAAATATCTTCGTTTTATCCCAGCTATTATTATCTTTGGATTTATTTGGTATTGGTCAGATCAACCTGGCCTGCAATCTAACTATACGCCTATTATTGACTTTTTTCTTCGCAAAGGAGCTCATATACTAGAGTATTTAATTCTTTATTTAGCCTTATTCTGGGCATTTTTACCCCAAAAATTCTCTGCACTTTCATTATCTGAAATACATTTTATTCATATCAAAACATTTATTCTCGCATTCCTGGCAACTCTCTTTGATGAATGGCATCAAACCTGGGTTTCAGGAAGAGAAGGTAAACCTATAGATATATTATTTGATGTTATAGGATTCTTAATTGCCTATATTCTTATTTGGGTATTCTGGGCATATATTTCACATCAAAAACATAGTGATAAATAAAAAAGCCCCTATACCGGGGGCTTTTTTATTTCAAGAGAAATAGATTATTTCTTTTCTTCAAATTCAGCATCTTTAGGAGCTTCAGCATTAGATCCAGCTTCTTCTTGCTTTTCATCAGCTTGACCATGATCATGCCCTGAATGAGCATCAGCTTCTCCTTGTGGTTGAGCTGCTTGCTCTGCCTGATATAATTCTGCTCCTACTTTTTGAGAAATAGTAGATAATTCATCTAAAGCTTTTTGTATATCTTCTTTAGAATCCTTATCTTTTACTTCCTTAAGAGCGGTAACTTTCTCTGTTAGGGCAGTATCATCTTCAGCTTTAATCTTGTCTTTACTCTCTTTTTGCATTTTTTCAGTAGCATAAATAAGAGTATCGGCTTGATTTCGAATTTCAATTAATTCTTTAGCCTTTTTATCTTCTTCTGCATGAAGTTCAGCATCTTTTGTCATTTTCTCAATATCAGCATCGGATAATCCGGATGAAGCCTCAATTCGAATAGATTGCTCTTTATTAGTTGCTTTATCCTTAGCGGTAACTTTTAATATTCCATTAGCATCAATATCAAAGGTAACTTCAATTTGAGGAATACCTCTTGGTGCTGGAGGAATACCATCAAGAATAAATCTTCCTAGAGGCTTATTGTCTTTTGCAAATTCTCGCTCTCCTTGAACAATATTAATATCTACAGATGGCTGATTGTCACTGGCTGTAGAAAATATCTGTGATTTTGAAACTGGTACGGTAGTATTTCGCTCAATAATTTTAGTTGAAACACCTCCCATAGTTTCAATTCCAAGTGATAATGGAGTAACATCTAGGAGAAGCACATCTTTGACATCTCCTTGTAGAATTCCTCCTTGAATACCAGCCCCAATAGCAACTACCTCATCAGGATTAATACTTTGATTAGCCTCTCTTCCAAAAATTTCTTTTACAAATTCTTGTATTGCAGGCATTCGAGTTTGTCCTCCTACCAAAATAACCTCATCAATATCAGCCTTAGTGAATCCAGCATCAGCAAGAGCTTTTTCACAAGGAGCTTTAGTTCTCTCAATTAAATCTCTTACTAATTCTTCTAGTTTTGATCGGGTAAGAGTAATATTTAAATGTTTTGGTCCTGTATCATCATTGGCAATAAATGGAATACTAATTTCTGTTTGTACGGAAGTAGATAATTCAATTTTTGCTTTTTCAGCAGATTCTTTTAATCTCTGTATAGCAAGACTATCACCTGATAAATCAATTCCTTGATCTTTCTTGAATTCAGTCAAGAGATAATCCATAATTATTTGATCCAAATCATCTCCTCCTAAATGAGTATCTCCATTGGTTGCTCTTACTTCGATAGTATCTTGTGAGACCTCGAGTACAGAAACGTCAAATGTTCCTCCTCCAAAATCATATACTACAATTTGCTGGTCTTTTTTCTTATCAAATCCATAGGCGAGAGCCGCAGCTGTAGGTTCATTGATAATTCTCTTTACATCAAGACCCGCGATTTTACCAGCATCTTTAGTAGCTTTTCTCTGTGCATCATCAAAATATGCAGGTACAGTAATAACTGCTTCTGTCACAGGAGCTCCTAATTTTGCCTCAGCATCAGCCTTTAATTTTTGTAATACAATAGCTGCAATTTCAGCAGGCTGTTTCCATTCTTCTCCTAATTTAATTTCAACTCCCCCATTAGATGCCTCTCGGATTTCATAAGGTAATAAAGCCTTATCTCTTTGAACTTCTTCATCAGAGAATTTACGTCCAATAAGTCTTTTGGCTGAGAAAATAGTATTTTTAGGATTAACAACACCTTGTCTTTTTGCTACAATTCCTACTAATCGCTCTCCACTTTTGGAAACAGCAACAATAGAAGGAGTTGTACGACTTCCTTCAGCATTCTCTAAGATTTTATGTGATCCTCCCTCAATAACTGCTACTGCAGAATTGGTGGTTCCAAGATCAATACCAATAATTTTACTCATATATTCATATATTAATTTTTACTTTTTTATTATACACCTTTTAGCAATCTACTGTCAAGAGTGCTAAATATCTATTGAGAATGTTTTTTTTGCATTAGAGTCTAGAATTTCTGTTAATTTTTGTATATCAATTTGCCTTAATTCAGCTATTTTATTAATAGTATATAATACAAATAACGGAGTATTCTGTTGTCCTCTATAGGGAATAGGGGTGAGATATGGAGCATCTGTTTCTGCTAATAATTGATTTTCAGGAACTATTTTTACTGCCTCTTGTATAGACACAGCATTATTAAAGGTAATAATGCCTGAAAAAGAAAAATATATCCTATGTGATAAGGTGTTGAACTTATATACCCAATCACTATTTCCCGTAAAACAATGTAATATAATCGTCAAATCTTGATATTCTGATAATACCTGAAATGTCTCTTCAAATGAGTCTCTGGTATGAATAATAAGAGGCTTATTATATTCCAATGCAAATTCAATATGCAATCGAAATAATGCCTCTTGTTGCTCTCTAACTTCTTCAGGTTTATGATAATAAAAATCAAAACCTGTTTCCCCTATTGCAATAATAGCATTTGCTTTTAAGAGTATATTCATCTCCTCTCGAATAGTAGGAATATCTATTCTTTCATATTCATGGGGATGTACCCCAATCGAAGCATATAAAAAAGAATATTTTGAAGCTAACTCGACAGCTTTTTTACTATCTTCAATACTAGTACCAACTAATATTGCTTGTATTGAGTTTTGTTGTAATGCTTGTAATAATTCTTCTCGATTTTCATCAAATTCTTCTGAATGAATATGACAATGAGTATCGAACATTATTTTGTAATTTTATTAGTAGTAGTAATATTACCAGAAGTATCAGTAGCCTTAATCCAAAAATTAAATGGTCCAGCAGTAAGTGGTGGTTTATAGATATATGAATAGGTTTTAGGAGCTATACTTGGCTTTTTAATAAGATTCAATTGACCAATTGTATCGTCCCAGAATTCAACTTGAGCTACCCCCTGTATATCCGTAATATTAGCTGACAATATAAATCCTGCGACTTTATCTCCCGTGACACTAAAACTTTCTACAACTGGGCTCACTGAATCTAATTTAATAGTAATTTTAACACTTGCTTCTGATTTATTGAGATAGGTATCAAAGGCACGTACGGTAAGTATTTTTTCCCCTCCAGATGGAGCAATAACCGTTTGATTAATAGTAGCTGATTCTGAGGATAATACCGATACATCATCCAGATACACATCTACTTGTTTTACTCCCTGTGAAGCAGTGACTCTAATATCTAATGGCACACTATTTCCTGTTATTACTGTACCATTACTTGGGCTATTAATACTAATTTGAGGCTTATTCTCATCAGTATATACGGTATCTTTATCGTCTGGGATATTGGTAATATATCCTTTTGATCTTGCCCAAGCTAAAACTGGTCCCTCCCAATTATCAAATTGAGGATCTTCTTGTGGTTTTTTGGGCCAAGCCCCAAGAATATCATCTAATTTAACATAATATAATTCACTGTGAACAGTTTTCACTTCTCGCTCTTCTATAAGCTCAGGAGGAGTACTATCTGTTGCAATTTTCCCTGTGGCAGTATTAATTTTGAATTTTTGATTATACTCAAAACCACCTGTATTTACCATTGGCTTATTCCCCTTTTTAATTTCAGGCTTGGTAAATTTACCTGGAGTCCTTCCAGCTGCAATAGCTTCCCTCATAAATTTATTCCATATTGGAGAGGCAACTACAGAACCATCTGCACCATTTTTCATTGGTTTATTATCATTACGACCAACCCAAACTCCAGCAACTAGATTCGTAGTATATCCAACTGTCAAAGCATCTCTAAATTCTTGACTAGTACCAGTTTTAGCGGCAATATCAATACCTGGAATACTAAGATTATTCGTAAACCCAAATACAGATGCCCTTGCATTATTATCTGAGAGAATATCAGTAATTTGTCTTGCAACATTTATGTCTAGCCCTTGCTTTTCTTTTTTCTCCCAAGAATATAATGTTTCTCCGCTATTATTGGTAACCTTCATGAGTGGAGTAATAGAATTAAACTTTCCATCATTGGCATAGGCTGAATATGATCCAAAATGTTCTATTAATTTAAGCTCTGCTCCACCTAATGCCATTGCAAGTCCTGATTTTCTTGATTCTGAATAATCAGTAATACCAAGCTCCCCTCCTAACTCAAGAGTATCTTTAATACCCGCTAAATATAGCATTTTTACAGCAGGGACATTCAAAGAAGTTGCCAAAGCTCTTCTTACACTAACTGGACCATTAAATTGCAAATTAAAGTTCTTAGGCTCATAGGCTGGAAGTCCTGGTGTTGTTTCAAAATTAGTAGGAAGATCAAATAGGTATGAGTCTGGATTATATCCTTTAGTAAAAGCTTCAGCATATACCAAAGGTTTAATAGATGACCCTGGAGATTGTGGAGTTGTAAGTACATTCACATTCCCATCTGCATTGGTATCAAAATAATCTTTAGATCCTACCAAAGCAAGAATATCCCCATTGGTTGGATCAATTGCACCAAGAGCGGCATTTTGAGTATCATATCGAGATCGAGTTTTTTCTACTTCTTCTTTTACCGTCTTTTCAGCAATTTGCTGTAATTTCCAATCAAGGGTTGTCTGAACTTTTAAACCTCCTTGATCTAATACATCTTCTCCAAATTGTTCTGCTAATTTTTCACGTACATAAAACACAAAATGAGGAGCTTTAATATTCTGAGTAAATGGCTGTACTACTAATTTCTGCTCTTTTTGTTGATTATAAGCCTCTTCAGTAATATATCCTTGTTCCTTCATCTTTAATAATACCAATTGCTGACGAGACTCTAATTTATCAAAATTAGAACCATATGGGGAATAATAAGTTGGACGCTGAATAATTGCTGCCATCATAGCGGCCTGATAGGGCTCTAATTCACTTGGCTTTTTTCCAAAAAAATTCTGAGAAGCAGCCTCTACTCCATAAATATTTCCGCCAAATGGAATTTCATTTAAATAAAATGCAATTATCTCATCTTTTGAATATTTTTGCTCAATTTGAATTGCCAAAATTGCCTCTCGAATTTTACGAATAAGAGATCTATCATTGGTTAATAGGGCATTCTTAACAAATTGTTGAGTAATTGTTGATCCTCCTCCACCAACACCACTTCCTGTTACATTTTGAAAAGCAGCTCTCACAATAGCAGTAGGCCTTACACCCAAATGCTTATAAAATTCTTGATCTTCAATAGATATAAAGGCCTGTTTTAATACATCTGGTATTTGATCAGCAGGAATAATAGTGCGATTTTCATTACCTGAAATTTCATATAATAGTTGCTCTCCTGTTCTATCGTAAATTTGTGTAGATTGTACGATTTTACGATTATCAAGATTAACTACACTTGGCAAATCTTTTGCTACATAAGCATAGGCAATCAAAAAACTTACTATTCCAAAAATAAATAATCCTAATAGAATTCTATAGGTAATTTTTACCCATTTTTTACTCCAAAATGATGGCTTTTTGTGAATAGCCTTTTGAAGGTCATGAGATTTATGTTTTTTTTTCATAGCTATATGTTAAAAGTATATAGACTTTTATGAAACTGCTTCTTCGGCTTCTGGCAATATGTCTAATCTTCTCTCATCTATCTCTTCTCCTGTATGAATATCTCGTCCATATGTTCCCTCTTCAATGCGAGCCAATGCCTTATCAATTTTCAATAATGTTTCTTCTAAAGTTCCTTCTACGAGAATATCTCGCTCATAATTAACCTGCTCCTGAGCATTATCTTCCTCATCCTCACTGATATTCTGATATTTAACCTCATAGCCAGTTCCTGTACTGTCTTTAGTAGCCACAGAATCAAGCTCAGAAATAATTCTTTGTCTTTTTTCAAGAAGTCTATTACGATAGAGTTCTAATTTTACTGAGTCCATATATATATACTAATTTTATACTTACTATTATAGTATATTATACCAAGGAAGTAAATACAAGTAGTCCCAATAATATACTAATCAATACTGTCCTAGCTATTATTTTTTTAGTATTCAAGACTCTCAAATAAATATCTCTAAATATGGATAATGAGAATATCAAAAAAGTAGTTAATATTATTGACTGGGTAAGATGAGTTAATGGCAATACTCTAAGTCCAATAAATAATTCCACTATTACAAGTGAAAGTATAAAAGACATAATACGATAAAATTCACGATCAACCCCATACATCCATAAAATATATAATGAGATATTAAGCGTAGAAATAAAAGCAATAATACTCAATATAATTGGTGATGTTGTTCCTATAAATATAGATCCAAATAAAAAGGCATAGGTGGAGAAAGATACAAATATACTACCGGATATAATAATTTGTCTCATAAATTCTGAACTTCTATATTCTTTATGAGAAATAATATCTTGTACAAAAAATAGTCCCAAACCAAGAACAATTACAATAACGGCAATAGGCACTGTATCCCCTTTTATAACCCTCATAAATAGAATTGATGCAATAATAAAATGTAATGGTATTTGATAAGAACGTATTTTATATTGATACAAAAAAATTAAATACGCAATTAATATCAAAAACCCTATTATTCCAAATAAACTAAATAATGATTGATTTGACTTAATAATATATAAATAACTTGGGAAAAACCCAATAAGCAATACAATATTCCAAAAATTTTTCTGGAATATTATTTGTTGTAACCATTTCACATACTGCATATATTATCTCCGAAACTTGATTGATCTTCCTTGTGGTATATTATTTTTTGTAGGTTCTTTAGGTACCATGAGATTTGACTTTACTTCAGATAATAATTCATCCAAAAGCCCATCTACACTTAATTTCTCCTCTTGATTAGATACATGTAAGTCTTTCAGAAATTTTTCTTTAATCAAATATTCTGATTCCCCATAAGAAGAAGTTGATCTACTAAATACTTCTTTTAATTTTTTTGCCATTATTGGATTCGTATACTCTACGGATTCTGCAGTAGGAATATCTTGTTTCACTTCTGATATAATTTCTTCTATTTTCACCTCTGCTTTTGGAGTATTATCAATTAGCTCTGATGATAGAGGTACTTCAATCTCATCTTTAGGTATAGGATTTTCTTTTTCTAATTTTGGATAAACTATAGGATTAGCTTTATTTGAGGTATTATATGACTTTGATTTATCATTATAGGGTTTAGAATAAGGTTTTGATTTATTCTGGTTATCTGATGACGATTTTACTTGAGGCTCTAAAGATGCTTTAGTGTCTGTATTCTCAATATGTGCTCCTCTCAGTGAAGATTTAGTGTTTCCATATGTTTTACGAGAATACTCAATAATCTGATCTCGCATAGATATAAGTTCTGGCTCCGGATCTGGCAATGTATCTGCACTAAATGGCTGACTAGTAGCCCCATCTATCATAAGCTTCAAATATATTTTCCATTTTGGAAGATTAACCAAATCCTCAATGGTAAGCACTGGAGTAAATTCTCTTTCCATAAATTCAGCATCAGCTGCCCCAATTCTAAATACAATAGTAGTCCCAACATTACCAAATACCGCACCTCTTACAATTTCAGATAACTGTTCTACATATTGATGAGCCAATATAAGACTTAGTCTATATTTACGAGCTTCTGATAATATTTCGGCAAAAGAGTCTGTTGAAAAGTTTTGAAACTCATCGATATAGGCAAAAAAGTCTTGTCGCTGCTCCTCTGGGATATCAACCCTACTCATAGCAGCCAACTGCATTTTGGTAATCATCATAGCTCCCAGTAATTGAGCCCCTCCTTCTCCCACCGCTCCTTTCGATAAATTCATAATCAAAATTTTCTTTTGATCCATAATTTCTCGTAAATTGAAAGAAGATTTAGCCTGTCCAATAATATTACGAATAAGTGGGGATGAAGTAAATTGCCCTACCTTATTTTGAATAGGAGCAATGGCCTCAACTAATAATTTATCTGTATATCCATCAAATTCATTTAACCAGAATTGTTTTAATACCGGGTCATGCATTTTATACACAATATTAGCCCGAAAATTCTTATCTACAAGAATGCGCATAATATCAAGCAAGGTACTTTCTTCATTCTCAAGTAGAGTTAAAATGGTATTACGAAGAATATATTCAAGTCTAGGTCCCCACGAATCCGCCCAAATTTTCTTAAACACTCCAACAAGACCATCAGATACAATATGTCTTTGATTTTCTGGAACATCCCCCAGAACATTAAATGCAATCGGATATTCTAAATCTTGAGGATTAAAATATACCACATCTTTCACGCGATGCTCTGGAATATAGTCTAGTAGCGCATCTGCTATATCACCATGGGGATCTACAAAAGCAAACCCATCTCCACTACGTATATCGGATACTGCCATATTAAGAAGAAGAGAAGTCTTTCCCATTCCTGTTTTACCGATAATATGCATATGGCGACGTCTATCATCTCGCTTAATACCAAAAATTCTTCCCTGACCATGGAAATTAGTCTTGGCAACAATGGTAATATCTTTATTTGTTTGATTTTGACTCATACTATTTGATTACTCATTGATAATAGGAAGTCCCATAGGAGGATTGGCTTTTTTTGCCTGAACTCTCTTAAGTGTTGATGTAGTAACTGAACCACCTGGAAAATGAAATAACGTAGTTAATTCTTCGGTATTAAAAATAAATTTAGTACTTGCTATTTTACGTTTCACATAATTATCGAGCATTAATATTTTACGCAAACGCTCTTTTCCGCGAATAGGTTTATTGAAGAAATTACTTACTATAGTTATCGTATCTTCATTGGGTTTAAACGAATTCAAAGTAGAATCATTGAATTGTTTTAAACTACCCAGTAATGCTTTTGGTTGATTAGGGTTAAATCTTGCTTTTGGGGCTAAATATACTACCCTTAATACCGTTAAGAATCCTGGTTTAGTCATGCTCATTTCAATAGTTTCTATGGTATTCTTTTTACCTGGGGTGAGATTTTGATCTACGCCAAACTTTTGCTCTTTAGGAGTAGGTGCCGATGGAGCCTTTACGATACCCAATGAGATAAATTCAATAATTGGAGCTATATAGATATCTAGGAATGTTCTCTTATCTTCAAAGTCACGATCCAGTAGCTTATCTAATTCTTTTTTACTCACTTTACTCCAGGTATCCTCCAGAGATACTATTGGTAATTGCATCCATAATTGTTCATCTGGCTCTATACCTGCCATTACTTCTAATACCTGAGCTAAGGGGTCATTAATATTAGTATCAATACTAGGATCTAAGAATTGTTGATAGGTACGAATGGGATAGGCATCATTTTTTGCCATACCAAGATCTATTCCAAAAAGATCATATTCAACTTCTAATGTATCATTGCTAAATCCTTTGGTATAATCAGTAACTTCTATAATTTCTACCTCAGGAAAAGCACCATATATACCATTCTCTACCATTTTACGATATTTGACATGGGTACGAATCAGGAAATGAATATCTCCTCCAATAGATACAATTTCAAGAGAAAACATATCAGGAAGAGCTCCTTCTATATTCGTCTCCCACCAAGAATATGAGGTTTGCCCACCATGTAGGGTAGTCAAAAACTGCTCCATAGATTTTGGAGTTTTCTCTTCACCTTTTTCTAATACAATTTCAAGTAATACAAATTGTAAATTATTTTTTATCCAATTCCCTCGAATAAAATCAAAATAGAGGGTTCTCAGAATAGTCCAAAGTATAATCGGAAGCCAAACCCACCAAAAAGTTAAAATAAACCTAAAAATAAAAAATGCCTGATCTATGTTTACATATGATGAAATACCATTAGGCATACATTTGTGTCTATTATATATATCAAGTATATCAGGAAATATTTTGTTCGTCTACTTATTTATATGCTTTTCTAATAAATGTATAAGTCTTGTATTAAGTTCTTTTCCTGCCGTATGTATATCTTTGTCTGAAGCATAACTATATACCAATACACCTTCATCATATTCTCCATCTAAATCAGAGATAAATTCTGACATATCAAGTTTAGAAAAATCAAGATATCCTTGTTTCGTACTATTCCCATTATCTAAAAGAATATGAAGTCCCAATGTATCAGCTGGCAAATAGGATAAAATAGTTTGATATATAAGTGGTATATCATGAGGCTTAGTATGTGTTTTTGAAAAGTCATGAGGAAAAAGTTTTGAGTAAGCATACCGTTGCTTTTCACCCTCAACAGTAATATCCATCCATTCTAAATGAGCTAAAATACGTCCAATTAATAATCTTTGACTATCTGTAATAAGGCTATTAAAAGCAGACTGAATAGCATCATAATCCCCTCCTAATTCCCTGATTTCAATAATTGACTTATCTATGGCTAAATTATGCTTCTCTGATAATAACAAAGAAAAGAGAAGGGCATTACAAATATTAGCATTCCAAGCTTGAGGATAATAGGTTTTAATATAATCAATAATAATTTCAGCATTTGAATTATAAGCTGAATTATATATTGTTTTTTCGGAATATGGATGTTTTATATCAAAAGCAGATATCACTAAAGAGGGAGTATCAATAAATATATGGGGATAATCAGTAAAATATCTTCCTAATTGAGTCCAGTTTTGAGTATCTAATGTTACAACCAAATCATAAGGATATTTGCCTGGAGTAATAGTTACTAATTCAGATTGGAATTTTTCTGAAGGTGAATTAAGATAAATTCTTAGCTCAGAATCTGTTCTATCATATTTGAGAGATTCAATTGGGTATTTAGTGGTATCAATAGAAATTACCGACTCTACTGAACCTTGTAATATTGAATTTATCATGGAAGTATCAATCATAGTCAATACTTGTTGTATATGAGTATATGATGATATGATGCTCACTTGTTTTCCCTCGGCTTGTAATACAGAAGCAAGAGCCAGGGCTGAACCCAATATATGTATTCCATGAATTTCTGGAATAGGTATTACAATTGATTGAGCATTTTGTAATGTCTCATGCATTAATGTCAAATCTGATACGGCCATAATCTATCCTTATATAGAGGATTATTATACCAAAATACCCGGATATAGTCAAAGACCCTTTCCTTTTAAGCTTGTCTCAATGAGTTTCTTATACCTTGTATAAATTCAGATAATTCTTTGTTTGAGATTATATCTTGTATAGTATTTTCTGAATCTAATGCAATTTGTATTATTGATTGATTATTAATCGTGATATATATATATCGTTCTTTTACAAATAATGCCCGTGGATATGATATTAAAATAGGAATATAATTGTCTTGTTTATCTACAAAATTAATAATAAAAGATCCATATTGCAATAATTCTTGTGCAATAAACTCATAGCTATCACTATGATTATAGGCTTCTCCGTATTGTAATGAGAGATTTGCTGCATTCATAGTTTAGAATTTACTAATAAGGAAATAATATAGGGCTGGCTGATAGGCCTCAGCCCAGTCACGAGCCTGAGACTCACCATCACTATCAGCTGGGAAACAATTCCCCATTAAGCGATAAGAATAATCTTGTAAACTTTTGCTATAGGTATATAAAACAGGTTTTGCAGATTGTTGGAATAATGGTATGGCATAATAAGAGTCCCCCACTTGGATAGTATGAATAAAAGGAGTTTTGATAGCCAGTAAAATCATTTTAATAATTCTAGTAGCCATACCAACATCTCGAGTTTTGGTTTTACCCATAAAATAATTCCCATTTTGTACTAATTTCTCTTCTCCAGCAGAATGTGCATAACTACGAATATTTGGCTCAATTCTAGAGTCCATATAGGCATAATGATCTAACATTGAGGGCTGAGTATATTCATTCTCTTCATGAGGAGGTAATAATTCGAATACTTCTGTATGTTTTTTTACTACAGAGGCGGGAATTTGTATCATACCATATGGTTTTACTTTTACATAAGAATCCAAATCTCGCATATATTCAATAATATCCCCACGACGTAAATATGTCATTGTATGAATATATTCGAAATCTTGATTGAGTTTATATCTATCCGCCATATTATGTTAACAAAAATATAATTTGAGTCAGTACCAGAGATGCCCCAATACTCCATATTCCCATCACAATAAAGGAAAAGCTTCTCAGCTCACCTTTTTCATTGGGTGACATTTGTTGAATAAATCCAGTACTCACAAGCACAAACATAGTAGCTATACTACTTGTTATTGCGATTGATATCAGGGATAATGCCCATACTTGTATAAATGCTGTTGCCATAGTCTCAAAAGCTTATGATTAAGCGTCCTCATGCTATACAGCTTAGAGAACTGTTAATCGTATCATATCTATATTGTTTTGTCAACAACATACTACAAATTAAATGTCAAAAGTTGTCAAATAAAAAAGATGCTGTATGGCACAGCATCTGATATAAGAAGAGATCTCAATGAGTTTGCATAGGAGTATGAGAAGAAAGCAATTTCTTCAACTCATGGAGAACTGCTCTCCACTCTTTTGGAAACCAGATTACCAGTTCATGGGCGAGTGAGCTCTCAGAGAACTCTTTCCCCACAAAATGGTTTTCAAGAATTGAGATAAAATCCTCATCCCAGAAAGATTCAACTCGGAAATGCTCAACAAGCAAATCCCTATGAGGAAGAATATACTTGGTGGTGGACATAAAAAGAACAGCTTATATATGGAAATTATATCTACACCTTGTATATTTGTCAATAGCCTACATATACACCTATCATACAAAATAAAAATCGGCCTCCTGAGAAGCCGATATTGTGTTGAGATGTGTTTTAGCCATATTGGGTGTGAAGAGGAGTCAGCAATGAAAGAGAGATAATCTCCTTTTTTATCCAGATGCTTTTTTCCCCAAAGGACTTCTGTAGCTTATCTCCAAGATCTTCCACACTCATACACAAATCTGCATATTCAATGAGGAGATCCAGGTCTTGAGCATCCAGCCAATCCAGAAAATAGTCTCTCAGCTTAGATTCCGAAGGGATAGAAATAGAGGGAACAGACATAATAAAAGTACGTAGGACCTCCCTATATTATGTACAAATACCTATTTTGTCAAGCCTTTTTATACCAAGCTCGATAAATTACAACAAGTAGTGGTGAGGCGATGAATATAGAAGAATAAGCCCCAAAAAAAGTTCCAAGGAATAAGGCTAAGGCAAAATATTTTACTGATGCTCCTCCAAATAAGAATATAGCTCCCAATACTACCAATAATGATACCGAGGTATTAATGGATCTTGTAAAGGTTTGATCTATACTTTTACCTACTGTATCTTCAAAATTATCTCCTCCATAGCGCCGAATATTTTCTCGAATTCTATCAAAAACAACAATAGTATCATTAATGGAAGATCCTAATATTGATAATAAAGCGATCACAAATAATACATCAATTTGTAATATTCCAAGATATGAAAGATAGGCAAAAACCCCTGTTGGTATTGCAATATCATGAATAAGAGCAATAATAGCGGTAAGTCCATAATAGCGAGAAGGTACTGGATAAGAAACCCCTCTAAATACATAGGTTATAAAAATAATAATTGCAATTAATACAATAGCAATAGCAATTAAAGCTCGGTTTTTCAGCTCTGTTCCAATACTAGAACTAATAAGTGAATTAGATTGCTCTTGGATAATATCAGCTTTTGGAATTTCTTCAGTATCATATTTAAGAATAATAGCCTGCTTTAAAGTATTATATTGTTCATCATTAATTGGTTCTAAGTCAATGCGAAATACTCCATTATCTTGTTTTGTCACAACTCTTGACTTTTGACCATTATCAGTAAGAGCCTGTTTTAATTCATCAGATGTTAAATTGGGCTGACTCGTAATTTTCCATTCCACTGTTCTCCCCCCAATAAAATCAGGCCCTAATCGGAGTCCAAATACTGCAAGACTGGCAAAAGATGCTACAACAAGCACAAGCCCTATTATTAACCATATTTTTGTATGTCGTATAATCCACATAATTATTTCTGTAAGGTAATAAAGCGGCCAAATTTTGTTTTTAATAGCCATTCTTGGTATCCAAGTAAAATAATTAATAACCTACTCACGGTAATGGCAGTAAAGAGACTCACACCTATTCCAATAGTAAGTGTCACTCCAAATCCCCTTACTACTCCAGAGGCTAAATAAAACAGAATAAGAGCTGATATTAAGGTGGATATATGAGAATCTCGAATTGATTCCCAAGCCCGCTTAAATCCTTCTTTTGCACTTGCCTCAAAGTCCCTACCATTAGCAAGTTCTTCCTTCATGCGTTCGAATATCAAGATATTACCATCCACCGCAATTCCAATACTTACAATAAATCCGGTGATTCCCGCTATTGTCAAAGTAAATCCTAATATATTAAATATAGTAAGCACCAATATTGCATATACTCCTAATGCAATTACTGCAATTACTCCTAAACCTCGATAAAAGAGTATCATAAATATAGCGACGAATAATAATCCAAATCCTCCAGCTCGAATACTTTGATATAAAGACTCTGTGCCAAGACTTGCTTGTATAATTTGTTGTGAAGCAATAGTAATTGGTACAGGCAAGGCTCCTGAATTCAAATAATCAACTAATTCCTTGGCACCTTGAGCGGTAAAGTCTCCAGATATGGTAGCCTGTCCATTAGGAATTTCTTGATTAATTCGAGGGGCACTCACAACTTGACCATCTAACACAATATAAAGAGTTTTTCCAATATTATCCCGGGTAAATTCAGCAAATTTCTTCTTCCCCTCATCATCAAATTTAATACCAACTTGTGGCTGTCCTGTTTGTGGATCAAAAATAACTTGTGCATTATCCAGATTTTGTCCTGTTAATACTGGAGATCCAATAAAATCAAGATTTGCTAAATTATCTAGATTTTCAAAATCACCACTTTGTATCTGCTCTATAATTTTTTGCCTTTCCTCTGGGGGTCTTACTTTATCAAAAAACTCTAAAGTTGGAGTTTGTCCGATTTGCTTGATTGCTTGCTCTGGATCTTTAATACCAGCAAGCTCTACTACTAATCGAACTGTATCCCCTTGCTCTAAATAAATATGAGGTTCACTAACCCCAAAAGAGTCTACTCTTTGAGTTACAACTTTTTGTAAACTCTCCAAAGCTTGTTGTTGATCAGCCTCCTTTACATCACTCAAATCAATATCATATACTACTCTAACTCCTCCCTGTAGGTCTAGTCCTAATATAAAGGTATTATTTGGTAATTGCGGAATATCTCTTTGAGCTAGCCATTGATCAAATCCTCGAGACTTAAATGGTAAATTTTCCCATTGAGATAACTTGTCTGTACCCCTATTAATCCCATCAATAACCTTATTAATTGGCTGTGGATAAATATAAAACAATGCAAACAATGTTAATAGAAGAACTCCAATTGATTGTCTTATGACATTTCCTTTTTTCGTTTTCCCTTTAATACAATACCAAATAAATCGTCCTATTTTATCAAATGGGTACCAAATTATTTTGAGTATATTTCCTGGTAGTCGTTTCAGCCAATTCAGCATAATCATATGTTTTTGTAGAGGTTTTATGCACCCATACCCATTTCTGAGGCTACTTCTTTTTGTAAATCTTTCTTTGCTGATTCAATTACTTCAATAATAGTCTTTTCTAATTTTGACTTATCTTGTAGCAATTCATCACTAATTTTCAACTCTTTAATAGCTTGAGTCCCATCAAGAGTAATAGTAATTCCTTTTTCTTCTTTAGTAATTCTCTTTTTTGCGAGTTTTTTCTGTAATTTCTGCATTTCTGAGAATTGAGAAAACATTTCTTTTGCTTGATTGAATCCATCGAACATACCCATATTGATATCTCTTAAATCTTATTATAATATTTAGTATATCAGATAATTGAATATTTGAGAATACTATTGTTCCAATAATAATTTTTTATACAAGTCATAGGTTTGACTTGCCATCTTTTCCCAAGTAAATATTTTTGATCGCTTTAATCCTTTATCTTTATATTCCTTTGAGAATAAAGGATTATGTACAAAAAATGTAATAGCCTTAGTTATAGCTTCAATATCATATGGATCTACCAAAACTCCAGCATCTCCTACAATTTCTGGCAAACAAGAAGTATTAGAACTAATTACGGGAGTATTCAAACTCATAGCTTCAATAATAGGTATTCCAAATCCTTCATATAAACTCAAAAATACAAAAGCTTTAGCTTGTTTTAATAATACAATTTTCTCATCATTAGTAATAAATCCAACAAAAAGAACTTTATCTGCAATTTCATATTCTGTGATAATATCATCAATTTGAGTATCATAATTATATCCCTTCCCTCCTGCAATCACAAAATGCAAATTACTCTCAGGATGAGTTTTGAGATATTCAGCAAAAGATTTGAGAGCTGTTGGAATATTCTTGCGTGGCTGTAGACTTCCAAGATAGAGAATATAATCTTGTTTTAAAGCCTCTCTTACTCCTGCTGAGGTATTAATCACAGGAGGAACATGTTGAATAGATCCCCCATTATAAATGCTATGTATTTTACTTGAGTCAGTACCAAAAATATTCTGTATGGCATAACGAGAATGCTGAGAAACTGTAATAATAGCATCAGATTTTTTGATTGAAGGAGGAATTAATATATTTAATAATAATCTATCCTTCAATTGAATATGTTCAGGTACAAATTTCCATGAAATATCGTGAATTGTACTAATTAATTTGGTGTATTTAGGTAAAAAGAATAATGGAGCAATATATTGAATATGTAATAAATCTATATGATACTTTTCACAAGCTTTTGGCAATAAATATTCTGTCCATAATAATTTTGATTTAGGAAGAAGTGGAATCACTTTCCAATTGGATGATAAATTCCGTAAATTCCCTACTTGATACCAATCTTCAGTATCGGTAAACAAATAAAATGTATGCCCTGTATCTAATTTCATTAATCCTTTGACAAGCTCCAAAGTATACACCTCATCCCCTGTTCTATTCTTGCCAATTGCCCGTATGTCTATCGCGATATTCATATCTATTCTTTAAAACCTCTATTCTGATAATACCATTCATATACCTTTTTAGTAATAGGTATTGTAGTCTGAAAACTTTCATCTCCTTCTTCTACTAATACAATCATTGAAATTTTAGGATTTTCCACTGGGCCATAAGAAACAAACCAAGAATTATTTTTCTCTTTACCTGTTTGGGCTGTTCCTGTTTTTCCCGCTGTAGTAAAAGGTAAGGATTGTAAGGGATACCCTGTTCCATCCGTGATAGTTTGCCTCATACCTTCTCTTACTATAGCATAATTTTCAGGAGATACAGATATATTTTGTAATAGTTCTTTTTCTTTTATGTCCTTTTGATTTCCATCCTCTCCCCTAATACTGCTATATAGATGAGGTTTATACAAGTCACCTCCATTAGCAACAGCATTAATTCCATTTAAGATTTGCAGTGGAGTAGCAGACATACCACCTTGTCCGATTGAAGCATTATAGGTGTCCCCCAGAAGCCAAGATTCATTCTTAACTTCTTTTTTCCAGGCTGGATCAGCTACATTACCTGTAGATTCACCCGTCAAATCTATTTGTGTTAATGATCCAAATCCATAATAACGATAATATTCAGCCAATTTGTCAATACCAAGTCCCTTTTGTTTATTTGGGATACCTCCCACAAAGGTATAATAAAATACATTAACTGAGTCAGAAATTGATTTATAGGTATTTGAAATTCCATGAATTTTCCAATCTGGATAAATATACGGTTTACTTGCATCATAAGGGTTTTCTACAATTAATTTACCGAGAGGATCATTGATAGTTGTATTAGCAGTAATAATTCCCTCCTGTAATAATCCTGAAGCAACCATTGGTTTCACCGTTGATGCTGGAGCATATTCTCCACCGATACATCGATTTAATAATGGTTTATCTGTATTATTAATTAACATATTATAATCTTGTTGACTAATACCCTTACTAAATAAATTATTATCAAAACTGGGTAAACTAACCATAGCAAGTATTTCCCCATTTTGAGGATTCATAATAATTCCGGCAGCTCGAGTTAATTGTTTTTGATTGAGTACCTCTTGTATAGAATCTTGCAATACTTTTTGTAATTCGCTATCAATAGTCAATTGTATAGAGTTTCCATTGAGAGCTGATTTGAGTGGAATATCATTGTTGCGAGGATTCTTAAGTCCATACTCCCCTTTCAAAGTTGTTTCATAAACTTTTTCAAGCCCTAATTTTCCAATAATATCATCCCGTATATAACGAGGATTAGCTATAATATCAGATTCATTTAATCGTCCTGTATATCCCATTAAATGAGAAAAATAGAATGGATCTGCATAATTTCTTATACTAGACTGCTTAAGTTCAAATCCAGGATATTTGTCTTGACTCACTTCAAAAGTAATTGCTTGTTCTTGTGTAATATTGTCAATTAACACTATTTCATTTTCTGCACTCTCCAAAGCTTTTTCTAACACCGTATTATCAAGAGCAAAAAAAGCCTTCATATCTGCAATAATTTGATCTCGCATTACAGTATCTGTTGGGAGAGCCTCACGATTCAATATAAGGGAGAATACCACCTGATTATAAGCCAAAATAACCCCATTCCTATCATATATATTCCCTCTTAGGGGTTTAATATAACTTTGACTAACAATACGTTCTTGCGTCTTTTGTTGGCTAGCTGAAGCTAAAAATTGTAATTGAAAAACTCTAACCCATAATATACCTATAATAACTAGTATAAGAATAGCAAGCCCAATTAAATATCGAGAATTATTAAGGCCCGAAATATACAGCGCTGAATTTCCATCGCGATCCAGATATAAATCTTCCGGAGTAATATCACTATCAATTAAGCTCTTCATATATGTTATATTTATCTGCGATATACAAGAATATAGTAATGACCACACCATTAATTAGGGTATATATAATCAAATTCCAATAATCTTGTGGTATGCCAATAATAATAATAATTTTACTTATTACCAAAAATACTGTGGCTAATATTCCTTGTACCGCCCAACCTCTATCGAGGAATATGCTGGCAATATATATTCCTAATACCCATATCCCATAATAGAGACCATTATGCCACCACAAAGTAATACTTGTTTGTTGCAATACCAATACAATAATCATAAGCCATATGGCTACTGTCCAATATTGTTTGGCCAATATATATATAGCTAATGGTCCTAAATATAAAAGTGGTACCCATATAAGAGGAATATAAATATGAATAAATAAGCCTAGTAATAATATAATCCCAAGAAACATATTTATGTCTTTAAAATGAACACTTGAGTCAATTGATAAAAATTAATAGGATACTCTACAATAATTCGATGAAATAAATCCCCTTCTGAAATATCTTTAATTTTCCCAACTAATAATCCAGCTGGCATCATTTCTGTGGGAGTAGTAATAATATTCTGATCTTTTACAATAGCCTCTAATTTAGGTACCGAATCGACTTCTAACACAGTACCAAATTGTGATTTTAGTATTCCCTGTGAAGGAATATCTTTTTGTATCTCCACCGCTATTTTACTATCTGCATCATTCAAAAATTGGATTTTACTTGAAGACTCTGAGACTTCTTTTACTTGTCCCACCAAATACCCTAGATAAATAACTGGTTGATTCACCTTGACACCTTCATTCGATCCCACTGAAACTGTAGCAGAACTACGGGTAAAATCATTGTCAAAAGTGATAATATTAGCCTGAATAGGCATTATTCCAGTATCATTTTTTGTTTCAATAGCACTTTTTAATAAGTCATTTTCAGACTTTACATATAATAAACTTGCAACTTCTGCCTCTAGAGAAGTAACCTGAGCTTGTAATTGTTCTGGGGATATATTATCTGTAGTATTTTGAGCAAAAACCTGACCAATTAAAGGTAATTTTTGTACAATTTTAGGAATAGAACCAGTCAAAACCAAAGCTCCTATAATCAGGAATATAATTCCAGCCATTATTAGTGATATGGGCTGTTTTCTCATATATAACTTTTACCTTTACGATCAATATCAAGGGGTATTAATAATTCTTTGAGAGAGTCTATATCCTCTAGCACCATACCTGTACCTCGTACAACTACGGTAAGTGGATCAGAAGCAATCAAGGTTGGTACGCGGGTAATATTAGTAATCAAAATATCAAGACCTTTGAGAAGAGCGCCTCCTCCTGCAAGAATAATTCCTCTTTCCATAATATCTCCAATAAGTTCTGGTGGTGTTTCCTCAATAGAAGTTTTAACCGTATTTGCAATTTGCATAATTGAATTTGCCATAGCTTTTCTAATATCAGTATCATTTACCATAATTTCTTTTGGGAGTCCCGATATAATATCTCTTCCCTTAATCCCCATTTCAAGGGGTTCACTAAGAGTATAGGCTGAGCCAATATTCATCTTGACATTCTCAGCTGTTCTCTCTCCAATAGCTAATTTATAATGAGTTCGAATATACCGTATAATATCACTATTTAATTTATCTCCCGCTATTCTCAAACTTTTAGATATTACCACCCCACCAAGAGACATAACTGCTATTTCCGTAGTTCCTCCACCAATATCTACAATAATACTTCCTGTAGCCTCTTGAATGGGTAATCTTGCCCCAATAGCAGCTGCAATGGGTTCTTCAATTAAATAAACCTCTCTCACCCCCGCATTACGAGTAGCATCATAAACAGCCCTCTTTTCTACTTCAGTAACTCCCGATGGGATACCTACTACTACTCGAGTTTTCCAATGATGGAAAAACCCCCTCTGAGTAACCTTATTAATAAAGTATTTCAACATTTGCTCTGTCACCTCAAAGTCTGATACTACCCCATTAACAAGTGGTCTTGTAGCTACAATATGAGCAGGAGTTCTTCCGACCATAGTCTTAGCATCTTGACCAATAGCAAGTACTTGACCACTTTTTTGATTAATAGCTACAACGGATGGTTCATTAATGACAATACCCCTATTTTTGACATATACCAAGGTATTGGCTGTCCCCAAATCAATACCGATATCTTGTCCAAATGAGCTCCATATACCAGACAGTACTTTCAATTGAGATTTTGATTCAGTCTTTCTCTTCATATACATTCTATTGTATATGATATTGAGTATTATGTAAACCTATATATACTATTGTATTTAAAATAGTATATTTTATTTTTATTTATAAATTTCTTAATCTTTTAAAACCAATATATCCCCACCAAATAAGATTTAGTATTATTGCCGTACTAAACCATATATTATCCTGAGTCCACTCGACAATAGCTTTATACCAAACGGTATTCTCAATGCCTTTAACTAATTGAGCATCCCCCTTTAATTGAAACTCATCTAAACCTTGATATTCATATTGTTTTGCATTATTATCAGTATTCTCAATATTTGAAGCTATACTTATATCCTTTTTTATATCTGATACTTTGGCTATTTTGACAGCTGGGATTACGCGAATTTGTGAGCTATTCCATGGAATAACACGAATTTCTCCATCATAAACTTCGGTAAATCCTGTAATCGCAATAGTATCCCCTTTTTTCATCTTGGGCTTAGTTATGGTATCAGAATATAATTTTATAGGGGCGGTATATTTATTATTCAATACCACTAATTTGGTTTTCGTATTCGTATCCAAAACCCCATTTACTTTAACCAGTTTACCCCAATCATCGGTATTCATAGTTTTGATATTTTCTGGCTTTATAGTAATTTTTTGATTATCTATAATACTAATATCCTCGCTGGATACGGTTTTCAGATATTGTTGCGTATCGGTATTATGCCATTCTGATTTTATTCTCACGATATCTCCTTCTTTGAGACTTGGGAAACGCTTTTGTCTATCATATACTTTGACAATTCGGTTATTATTTTGAATATAAAAACTCGTATCATTAAGTGTATTAGGGGGAATAATAATTTGTCCCTGTATTTCTAATAATTCTCCATCTTCAATTGATATAATATTCTCAATAGTATCAATAAATCGATAATTTTTACTTGTGTCATCCACTACTTCCGTGAATATATTGAGAGCATTGGGAGTAAGAGTATTAGTCCAACCCCAATTTTGTAATAGCGGTATATATGAAAATCCTTTTTTCGCCTTGGTATAGGAGGTAGTGGATTGAATTTGATTATAATTATCAGTTAAGGTAATTGTCTCACTGGTATTATTGAGAGATATTTTGCTCTCATCTTGATTCCAGATTCTATATCCTTTGGCAGGGATAATACCTGAGAGGGTGTAACTTTTGGCTAAATCAGATAATTTCCAATCAGTTATATCTATGTCCTTATCAGTGGTATTATTAAGCTCAATGAATTCACCTCCCTCAGTTGGATATGGATATAATTCTGAGATAATAATACTGCCTATACTATACTTGGGTAATGGAGGTTTAGGTGTAGGGATTGGGATAGGAGTGGGTGTAGGAGTCGGTGGGATAATAATTGGAGCAATATTAAGTGCATTTGGTGAGGGAATAGTATTCCAAATCCAATTATTGTCAATTAACATATAACTTGAACCCTTATCTGAAGATTTTGCAGTATAATCAATTTGCGATTGTATAGTATTATTGGGATCATACAGAATTACTGAATCAGCATCATTATTAAGAATAATACTAAGTCCATTCCCATCTTCTAATAACAGAAATCCCTTAGCGGGTATAATTCCTGATAATGTCTGTATTGCGGATCCCCCATTTGGTATATCATCTAATTTCCAGCCACTAATATCTATATCTTTATCAGTGATATTAGCAAGTTCTACAAATTCTTTTTTCCCCTCAGCGGGATTAGGGTAAATTTCAGATATAATAATACCCCCATATACTATTGGTGTAGATGGTGGGATTACTGGGGCAATATTAAGTGGAGATAAAGACTTTATTTCCCAAGAAAAATTACTAATTTTATGCAAAGACTCTCCCTGTTTGGTTATCGCTGGCCATTTCCCTACAAAGTTCACCGCATCTATGGTAATACCCTTATCATTACGAAGTTCTATATAGGCTCCTGCCGTATTACTAAGAGATCCAAAATTAGTACTTGTCACATTAATAACTTTATTGAGTGGTGTGAGTCCTGCTTGAGCTGTAGTAATTTTACGAATTACAAGATAATCTGTAATAGTACCCGTAAGGGAAATAATTTTATCCCCAGCTCCAGATACTATTCTTAAGCTCCAACCTGTTAATGATATATTTGTATTACTAGGATTCTTAAGCTCAATAAATTCATCATTGGCGTCTGTAGCATTGTCATCAGACCATATAGTATACCCGGTATAATTAATTTCATTGATTTCAACCTCCTGAAAAGCAAGAGAAACTTGGGGATATAACAAAAATAGCCCCAATAAAAGGGCTATTAGATTAATTCTGAGGAGACTTTTTTGTATTGTCCGGGTCATTAGTATCTTTGTTTGGGTCATGTTTATTTGGATCATAAGTATATGCATTATGTAATTCTACAGTTCTATTAGCTTCTGCAAATTGGAGAATAATGTCTTTGGCCTTATATGGATATGGCACATCATCAAAGAATAATATTTTTTGATCCGCGCCTGCAGTTTGTATCCGCACATCACCAAAATTCAAAATACTTGCAAAAAATCCATTTACAATAACTTCAATATCTTGTACATTTCCAATATCTGCCTCAGATACTTTACGATGAAAGAAATCAATTTGATCAATAGTGAGAACTCTTTGATTAGTCACAATATAAGCGTCCAGATAATAATGTGTCCAAGTCAAAAATGCAGTATAAAAAACAAATAGAATAATAAGCATAATGACAAAATCAAATACAGCTGCTAAAAATGGCTCTTGTAATACTGGGATAGTATTCGGTAAATATATAGATAATACAAATGTTATCAATAATAATATTCCACTGAATATATAAGGAGCAATAAGCAAAAATATAGATCTTCTAAAGACAATTTTTACAATTTCCCCTTGATGCTGACCTTTGAAATGAAGATTTTTCCCGGTAACTCTATCAAACATATATTTAATTTATATTAATAATGGCTTGAATATTGCCATATAATAGCCCTAATAATATAATACTTCCTATGCTATAAGCTATGGTTGTAATAATAGCAGTTCTCGTATTAAGTCCAAAAGCAAAAATATGATATAACATCACAATACTCCCTATACTATAGGCTATTAATATGGCAAGATAGGCTAGAATAAATAATTGTGCTGACATATAATTATGTTAAAGTTTGATTTGGTGGAAGCTTGCCAAAGTATTCATAGCAAAGTTTCGTCACCATACGACCTTTTGGAGTTCTTTGTAATAATCCCTGTCTCATAAGGAATGGCTCATAAATCTCCTCAATAGTCACTGTCTCCTCAGCAGTGGAGGCCGCTAGAGTCGAGAGCCCCACCGGACCTCCATTAAATATATTCATAATAGTTTCTAAGATTTTACGGTCTCCCGATTCCAACCCCTGTGCGTCCACATCTAAGAGCTCAAAAGTCTCATCTATCACTGACCTATTGATAATCCCATTATTATGTACTTCTGCATAATCTCTCACTCGTTTGAGGAGGCGATTTGCGACTCTTGGGGTATGCCGACTTCTAATTGCAATATGGCGATAAACTTCGGGTGAATCTGCTTTTACAGATAAGATATTACTGGAGCGCTTTAAGATATCAATAATATGATCTTGCGTATAAAAATCAAAACTATAAATATTACCAAAACGACTACGGAATGGTCCCGAGAGAGACCCAAATTTGGTGGTAGCTCCAATCAGAGTAAATTTCGGTAAATCTAGTCTTAGAGTTCGAGCAGATGGCCCCTTACCGACAATAATATCCAAGACAAAATCCTCCATGGCTGAATACAAAATCTCCTCTAAAGTCTTAGATAAGCGATGAATTTCATCAATAAACAATATATCCCCCGCCTCTATATTGGTGAGAATTGAAGCTAAGTCTCCCGCTTTCTCGAGAGCCGGACCCGAGGTAACTTTTAAATTAGACCCGAGATATTTGGAAATAAGATAAGCTAAACTTGTCTTACCAAGCCCGGGTGGACCATAGAATAAAAGATGATCCAAAGCCTCTCCCCGCTTCTGAGCTGCCTGAATAGAAATAGAAAGATTTTTTTTAATTTGATCTTGCCCAATATACTCTTCAAAAGTCTGTGGCCGCAAACTCTGATCTATACTACTATCTTCCTGTATTTCTTTTGATGATGTAATCATAGATTACGATACTTATATACTATTATTATAGCATATTTTGAGAGTTTTGTATATATCTATATGAGATGAGGAGATGGTAGACAAAACAGATTACTATACATTACTAGCCTAAGGTCCCTAGCTTGTCACAAAAATTGTCCTCCTTTGGAGGAGGTGGCCGTCAGGCCGGAGGTGGATAGAAGAGTTCAAGTCTTTATCTTATCCACCCCCACCTTTCAGGCTCCCCCCCTAGGGGGGACAAAAGTAATAATTCTTTTGTTACGACAACATATGCGACTGTAAGGTCGCCCTTACACAAATCTCATCTTGTCTACGATGTATCTCATCTTATTCAGGTATCCTTATAAAATAACTATTGATAGTATATTATTTCTCTTTTTGCAAAAGTATAACTATTGAATACAATATCCCATTTTTGGATAATATCATCAAGTTTCACCTCTTCTCTTGGCTTATTATCATAAAGAGATTGTACATAATATTTAGCTTGATTTTCATCAATTGAGATAAAACACGCATTAGAATCTAATCTATAAAGAATTTCTTTATTGTCAGGTGAAAAACTAATAGGAGTCATAGGTTCTTCTGGATTCCCCTTAAAAGAAGATATTTCTTTACCTGATAATGTCTCTAATATACTATATGAGTTTGGTAGTACGGTAGTATCATCTTCCCCATAACATGTTTTAAACCCTCTTGTAGTAAATGTTTTTGCTTTAATAAATAATGTATTATCTTTATTAAATAGATTGCTCCTATAATTGGACTCATTAAATATCTGATTAGGGAAACTTGATATTTTTTTATCAGCCAAATTAAGACTATTCATTTCAGAGCGACTTTCTGGTTTTTCTCTGGTTGTTTCAAGAGCATAAGTCAAGAGAATTCTATTATCAGGGAGCCAACGTGGGTCGAATATTCCTGAGCGGGTTTTTACTGTTTTAATGATTTCATTTTTTTGACTTTCAATATTATACAAATAGAAATCATAGGTTTTATCCTTATTATTAGATTTGGATCTTAGGAAAAATACTTCTTTAGAATCAGGTTTAAATATTGGATATTCTATATTGAAACCTGATTTAGATACTAGAATATCTCGAGTTTCCTTAGTCTCTATATTGAATAATTGTAGTTTATCAGAACCTGAACCAAGTCCATCATGTGCATATGTATACGAAATAAGTAAATTTTTTCTGTCTGGACTAAGGTCTACATTATAGGGAAGACCGTCACCACCAGGATTTTTAAGCTCTAAGGTGGTTAAAAGTTCAGGATCACTATCATTAATAGTTCTTAAAACTTTGACATCCCAACTATCGCCATTTTCATCAATTTTGACTTGCTCTGTATATATGTCTACTTTATTTTTCTCTTTTTTCTCGGGAGTTGGGTTTGGAGCTTTTTGTTCTGGCTTAGATGTTTCAGTTGCTACCGTTGTATCCTGCACTGGAATCTTAGCCATTGGCTCTCTATTCATATCCCATAATAGATACCCAAATACTCCCAAGATTACAAATATTATCCCGAAACCGATTATTGTTAATTTATCTTTTTGCCAATTCATAATTTATGATTTAGTTTATTATATATATATATTAGCATATTTAATATTTTTTTGTATATTATATTTATCCACAGATTAGCTAATTTTGTAATTTTAACTCGTAGATATATGGCCAGAGTTTACCCGTTATGAATACGGTATTGGTACTGGCTTTATAGGCGATACCATTTAACTCAGCGATATTAGGGTCTTTCTCTCGTGTTTGTGCGACGATATCGGACAAATCTAATACCCCTAGTATTTCCCCATTATCAGGATTAATTTTGACAATTTGATTGGTCTGATAAATATTAGCGTATATAAACCCTTGGATATACTCAAGCTCATTGAGGTATCTCTGAGCTATATTTCCTCTTTTTACTGCAATAATTTTCACTACTTGAAAATTCTCTGGATTCAAATATGTAATTCTATCGGTCCCATCACTCATAATGAGATTTGTGCCATCATTCGTCAATCCCCAACCTTCCTTACTCTCAAAGTCAAAAGTCTGAATTTGCTCAAAAGTTTTGGAATCATAGACAAATCCTTTTTGATTCTTATAGGTGAGCTGATATATTTTATTATTGAGTATGGTACTCCCCTCTCCAAAATAGATATTACGGTCAAGCTCAGCTTTGACAGCTATATTACCTGTCTTCAAATCTAATGGACCTAAAATTGATTTAGTTTGGGGTAAATAGTCTGGAGAGCCAGTGCTCTCATATAAAGTGTCTCCATCAAAAAACAGACCCTGAGTATAGGAATTTGTACTATGGGGGTATTGATTAATTAGTCTATATGAGAGAGATAGTATTTGGGGTGATTGATTATGGTTAAAGCTCCTATAGCTAATAATACCCCAAAGTATAAAGACAAAAGATATAGCGATAAGAATAGCTATCTTTTTACTATATAAATATTTCATGTTTTATTTTTCTATTTTCTTGAGAATAGTTTGTAATAATTCTAATTGTTGAGTCTGAATAGTATAGAGGCTTTTGATTTGCTCATCAAATAATAAATCAATTTTTTGATGAAGTCCCCTCACCTCAATTTCTGCTTTGAGATTAACAAGATAATCATTTTCTGCTCTTTTCCTATCTTTTTCTTCTTTACGATTTTGGCTCATCATAATAATTGGAGCCTGTAGAGCTGCAATACAAGACAATACCAAATTCATCAGAATAAATGGATAGGGATCAAACCTCAATACTTCCGTCATTACAATATTAAATATAATCCAAATTACAAGCAAAGTTAAAAAAGTAATAATAAATTTCCAACTACCTCCAAATTGAGCAACTTTATCAGATAAAGATTGCCCACGAGAAAGCGTCTCTGTGGGGGGATGAAGAAGATGTTTGAGAATAAGCCTCTCCTCTTTAATACTATCTTCTACAATAGTATTAAGATCTTGTAAATATTTTTTTTGCTCCTCTACAATTGCATTGATTTGTTTTTGATCTGGGCTCATATAATTGGTTATTAGTTGGCTTTATCATTCTCTCGCTTCGCTGTTCGAATGCAGGGACTCGGTCACAAGTAATTTACCTGACGGTAAATTCTCGCTACCCCGTCTCGCCGTGTTCGCCTTGCGCTTAGCGCAAACTCACACATGCCTCCGACTTTCTCGCCCTGACTAAAGCCAATAAATTGGCTTTATCATTCTCTCGCTTCGCTGTTCGAATGCAGGGACTCGAACCCCAATTGCTGGTGCCAGAAACCAGTGTCCTACCGTTAGACGACATTCGATTTACAATTGTTAGTATACCTTATTTAGGTATACTATTCAAGAAAAAGTCCCAGAGCCATAATCCAATACTTAATACTCCTATCATAATCACTGAAAATATACTATCCAGTCTTACTCTATCCTCATAACTATCTGGCTGTTTGGCAATATTTGATTGTTGAGTTGAAGGATTTTCTATTGTATATTGTATAGGCTGTGGCTCAATATAGTCCTGAGGAATGGGCTTTGTATCAGGCTTAGGTTGAGGCTCTATTTCAGGATTAGGTTTTGGTTCAGGCTTAGGTTCTGGCTGTGGTGACGGGGTTATTTCTGTTGACTCATTAGTATCTTCCCAAGATATACAATCAGGATCACTCGCAAAATCTAATAATCCATCTCCATCATTATCAATGCTATCATTACACTGCGTAATAGCTCGTATTTGTTGGTTGAAATTCGTATTAGCCGCATTATTTATATTCGGAAATATGGCGATACTCAATATCATTATCAGTATATATTTCATATCAAAATGCTATAGCTGATACAGTGAAATTGATATTATAGGTTCCATTAATTTGTTCTCTTGGAATTGTTTGGCTCATATTAATACCGGTAATATCCCAAAAACATCCACCTGTTCCCGCAGTAGCCCCTGCTGTGAGTAAAGTTATATTATCTACAGTACCTTGATTAAAAGCTGAGTTTGAGCCAAATGTTAATCCAGTATTATTACATCCTGGACTAGCCGTGCTAGTTGCTACACTAGGATTAATAGATAATTGTCCTGCGAGGGAATCAGCATCAGCCCCATCTCCACAACCTGAAGTATTAGGATCATTAAAATCATAATTAGCTCCCGCTCCATTATTCCAATTAGCAGTAGCCCCTCCGGTAGCAGCTATGGTCAAATTCCATTGGGGGTTGAGAGTTCCATTACTAACACGAATTTTTGCATTACTTACTCCTAAAACTGAGCTATTAGTTTGACAATTAATTGTTGTATTTACCGCGGGAAAACTGACTGTAGGAGACCCAATAGGACTACCCCCTGTATCCACTATATTAATACTGAGAGGGCCTGCATTAGGATCTTTCCAAGCAGCATAATAATATATACCCGCACTTTGATTAACTTCAGCCTGTGTACCAAGCCGAAATCCATTAGTAATAAAAGCCTTTATTCTCCCAGCTGCATTTGCTGTTGCAGTAAAATATTGTGTTAAATCCCCCACCAAAGTATTGGGTCTCATTATAGCAGCTATAGCTGTAGACCTCTTAATCCAAGCTAAAGCTAAATCAAAAGCTGGAGTCGTAATATTACGATTATCTACTCCATTTCCCGTATATGTCCCAACATCAAAATTTGCGCCCTCAGCAAAAGCAAAATATCGATAAAATGAAGCTGCCGTATTCACTTCCGCACCTGTTCCAATTTGAAAATTATTCCCCGTAAATGATTGTATAAGATTAGCTACCTGGGCTGTGGCTCCAAAATAATTACTTTGATCCCCTGTATTAGCTGATACACGAAACATACCTACAGTTGCAGCATTCCTCTTCATTGCAATGAGACCTGGATTAAAAGGTAATTCTGTTATATTCCTATTATCTATACCATTCCCATAATATAGACCCACCGCAAAGTCAGCTGCACCACTATTAGTATAGGGGTTATAGGCATTACCAAAAGCTTGATATTGATAGGTAAGCCCAGTAGTATTGGTAATAGTACTAGTACCTAGATTAAATCCATCTGCAGAAAAACTCGTAATTCCTAAAGCAAAATCTGCTGTGGCACCACTCATATGAGCCGTAATATCTCCCCTCATCATACTAGTTCTGAATACCGCTAATTGAGTAGTATTATCCTTAATAATCACTAAATCTGGCTGAAATCCAACTCCTGTAATAGATCTATTGGTACCATTTCCAGTATAAGTACCTGTTTTCATCGTAAAAGTACCACTTGCGCCAGAAGGGGCAGGAGATCCTCCAAATGCAAACCAATAAAATATATTTGTATTCTCATTAGCATTCACTCCTGACCCTACTTGGAATCCATCTGTTTGTAAAGCTTGTATTAAGTTTACCTCATTGGTAACAGCATCAGCAACATAATTACTATTATCTCCATAATTCTGAGTTATATTCATCACAGCTCGGCGATTGTTAACAGTTGCTGAGTTACTATTCTTCACGAGTACCATATCTGGCTCAAAACCAAGAGCTGTCACAACATTGCGATTATCTGCCCCATTACCAGTATAAGTTCCCTGTGCCATAATGCCTGCCGTGGTGGGAAAAGCTATATAATTATAAATAGCTGCATTTACATTATCCGTTGCTCCCACCGTAAATCCTGTAGCTACCATTGAGGCAATGAGGGTTCCTGTTGAGTCAAGAGCGGTACTCGTAAAATAATTACTGTTATTAGCCGGCATGGAGGCTGTCCTAAAATGCGCACCATCCGCAGTAGAACGTTTGACAATCACAAGACTTGGCTGAAATCCTGTTGTAATAGTGCGAGGATTGGTATTATTACCAGTATATTGTCCTACACAAAATGTTCCTGTAGAGGTACAATCTGATCCCGCAAAAGCAATATACGAGTATCTCACATTAACACTATTAACATTGGCAATAGTACCAACACTAAATCCGGTAGAAGTAAAGGTAATTTGTGTCGCTGTATTATCAGCAGTAGCACTCATAAAAGCAGTAGCATTAGCTGCCATTACACTTGTCTTGAATACTGCTACACCAGCAGCTGTATCAGATTTGATAATCACTAATTGGGGTTGGAATCCAATATTAGATACTGTAAGATCGGTAACACCACTCCCCACATAATATCCTGTTTTCATCTGAAAATTAGCAGCATCAGCAGAAATAGGACTTCCAAATATAAATATCAGAAGTCCTATAATCGGAATTATTCTAAAGAATATCTTTATCATAGCTATATGAATATCAAAATCTAATAGCTTATTTACTCTTTTTTACTGTTTTAGACTTAGTCTTAGCTTTAGATTTGGTTTTTGTGGTACTTTTAACCTTAGATTTAGTCTTAGCTTTTTTAGGCTTTGTTATTGTTTGTCCAATAGTAAGGGTATATGGAGGCTCTAAATTATTAGCTTTAGCTAATAATTTCCAATCTACTCCCAGTCTCTCAGCAGCTGTTGCAATGGTATCTCCTACTTTTACGGTATATTCATCCCCTACACTCTCTACAGCTGGAATATGTAATACCTGCCCTGCTATGAGGCTATAAGGAGCTCCTATATTATTGACTTTGGCAAGTGTTTTCCAATCTACTCCTAATTGTTTTGCCACATTGTCTATACTATCCCCTGCTAATACCGTATATTCTGATTTAGTTACAGTATGGGGATTATTGTCTAAATTAAGATGTAAATCTAATGCAATTGACTCAATAGATGATTCTGGGTTGGTAGTTACCGATACTTGTGGTTGTGCTACCGGAGCTATTGGTTGTGCTGCATTTGGGGTAGAAGTTAATGGAGCTGGGGTAATAGCAATTCTTGGATGATCTAATGATGCCGGATGAGTAAGATATCCTGGGAAAACTCTAATTTTTTGTCCAACTTCTACTGCATAGGGAGCTCTGATTTTATTCACTCTAGCCATAACTTTCCATGGAAGTCCCAATTTCTCAGCAATACTTTCTAAATCCTCATCCTCACCCACAATATATTCTTCTGTCCATAGACGACGATATCTATATCGAGCCCATACTCTAATAAGCAAGTATAATGAGATAACTATTAAAGCAAATACGCCTGCTATTGCAAATAGAGCTGGAGGTTGAGGATAGACAAAGACACGAATTGTTTTCTTTATAACCTCTTTAGCCTCCCCTGAATCAACTCCAAGAGTTGTTGCTGATTTATCATAGGAAATAGTTGTGGTATATTCAAGGAATCCTCCCCAATAAGGTTTCTCAAGTTCTATATTATAGGTAGCGGTATCACCTCTGAGAACCGGATAGGTATTCTTGGCCAGTTCCTTATCTCCTTGAGAAAGAGTAATATCTGCATCTACTGAGGTATTTCCTGAGTTTTTAGCTTCAATTTTGGTGAGTAATTTTGGCTCTAAACCCTTTGTATCAATATCAAATCTCTCAAGAGTAATATTACGGATTTGCTCTCCTGGAATTGTTATGGCTACTCTTACTCCAGTACGAAATGATAAAGTTGCTCCAGCAGATTGAGCTACATTGCTTTCTTTTTCCTGCACTATAATACATCCATTTTCCTCACCTACTCCTACATTTTCAGGAGCGGTGATGGTAAAAGGAACTTTTTCATTAGTAGCAGGTGCAAGAGTAACCTCTGATTTAGCTAATTTAATCCAATTTCCTACATTTTTCTTTGGATCGGCATATTGAGCACAGGCAAAAGCTCCATCTGAAGATTTCTGAGAATCTACTGCATATACCAGCAATGTCTTTGTTACTTCGGTATTATTAACCACCAAAACATCATTTGTTTTTGATTCAAGAGGTTTAATAGTCTCCACAAAAATAGATTGTGTACGAGTATTACTAGGATCTGGATTGGCTGGTAATAATCCAACTCCTCCATATTCAATAGCTTGAGTTTGGGGGATAAAAAGAATAACAAAGGCTAATGCTATTCCGATCTTGTTTAATTGTGTTTGTATTTTCATAATTATAGATTTTAATTTGCAACAATTGATACCACCATTGGTAAAGCATAATCTGAAGCTACAGCTTGTTCTGGTGGAATAGTCTGAGATAGAGATACACCCGTAAATCTCCAATCTCCAATATCATTAGATGCTGCAGCTGCATTAAGAAGAGTAATACTATCAAGAGTACCTTGATTAAAAGCAGCTGAGCTACCTTTAGATATATTAGTTATAACACAACTAAGACATCGACCAATAGCAATTGTTCCTGGAGTGGGATTAACAGTTAATTGTCCTGGTCGTGTATCAACATCAGCTCCATCAGTACACCCTGCAGTAGTAGGATCATTAAAATCAAATGTAGCTCCTGTACCTGTCCATTGAGATGTTGCAGCTGAACCTGCAATACTTACTGTCCAACCATTATCTGCTCCATCTGGATTTTGAATATATATTTGTTGGGAAGCTGTACCAAGAGTACCCGTTGTGGTCTGACAAACAATTGAGAGATTAGTAGCTCCAAATGTTACTGCAGGAGACGAAACTGTAGCATAGAGAGAATCTACAATTCCAATTGAAAGAACTCCAGGATTAATAGTTTGATTAAACTGTGTATTAGTCTGTCCTAATGCAACAGGTGCTCCAATTCCTAGAAATCCAATCAAAACGAATACTCCTATATTGCGTATATTTTTATAATGCTTCATATCTTATCTTTATATATTATAAATTACCAATAGTATTATATCATATAATGATATATATACTTATTGAGTTATCCACAATTATACTGTATTAGTTATGTATTAATATTCCCCTCAAGAGGGGTGCTATCTTTAGATAGCGGGGTGGAAATATCATTGAACTAAACTCTCTATATACTTCTCCCTATTTTGTATAGCCAATATCACTCCCCCAACAACACTATCCATTGCTTTTTTGATTGCTATATCCTCAAAATGTACTATCTCTAAATGTAAACTTTTCAAAAAATTCTCTCTTCTTATATCGTATTCCCCTTTATAATTATGACTATCTCCATCTATCTCAAATACCAAACCTAGCTCTGGTATCAAAAAGTCTACGATATAATTTCCTATAATCACTTGTCTATCTATATCATAAGATAATAATTTCTTGTCCTTAAATGCAAGCCAAAATAATACTTCTGACAAAACACCTGCTTTTCTTAATTCTCTTGCTTTACTTTTTAATTTAGGGTTTTTCGGTAATTTTGAGTAATTATATATCCACCCCGTCTTTGTTTCACAAATCCACCCCTCAAGAGGGGAATTTTTTGTTTCCATATTTTTTATATATCTCAAATAGAGTATACCATAAGTTTATTATAGATATATAAGCAATAGGTATTATTTGAGTTTTAAACTTGCTATTTTAACCATTCCCCTCTCAAGAGTTAGGTTTTCTTAACAAATGGAAGAATTTGAACGCCCTAATATTCCCCTCTTGAGGGGTGCTATCTTTAGATAGCGGGGTGGAGAAATATATATTTAATTATACCTTTTATAAAACAAAAAAGCCCTTGCGATGATCTACTTTCCCCACAAGGAGTATCATCGACTCACAGAGGCTTAACTTCTAGGTTCGGAATGTAACTAGGTGTACCCCTCTATGATAAATCACAAGGACATTTTTGTTCTCGAACACAAGATTATCTAAAAGAAGATAATCCTGTGCTCCAGAATTGTTGTAAATTTAGGTAAAGCAACACTACATAACCTTGAGTATCAATCAAAAGTTAAAAAGATGAGTTTTAGCGACATTAGTATCACTCGACTGAACACATTACTATGCTTACATCTGTGACCTATCAACGTGGTAGTCTTCCACGGTCGCATGAGCTACCTAATCTTGAGTACGGCTTCCCGCTTAGATGCTTTCAGCGGTTATCCAGACCAAACTTAGCTACCCAACAGTGCCATTGGTATGACAGCTGGTACACCAGAGGTTTGTTCATCCCGGTCCTCTCGTACTAGGGACAAATTCTCTCAAGTAGCAACGCCTACAGAAGATAGAGACCAACCTGTCTCACGACGGTTTGAACCCAGCTCGCGTGCCCCTTTAATTGGCGAACAGCCAAACCCTTGGGACCTTCTCCAGCCCCAGGATGTGACGAGCCGACATCGAGGTGCCGAACCTGGCCGTCGCTATGGACGCTTGGGCCAGACTAGCCTGTTATCCCCGGGGTAACTTTTATCTGCTGATCTTCCACCTTTCTACAAAGGATGGTCGGTTCACTAAGTTCCACTTTCGTGACTCAACTAAAGTACCCATTTCTAAAAGAAACACATACAATAGAGGTGTAATGAAAACCATTACAGCGCGACATACACGTCTTGCAGTAAAGCTAGCTTATGCCTTTGCACTATCTCCCGAATTTCCATATCGGGATAGCTAACCTTATAAACACCTCCGTTACTTTTTAGGAGGTGAGCGCCCCACTCAAACTACCCACCAGGCACTGTCTCTCATAGTATTAGTATGAGGTTAGTATTCTCATAAATCAAGGGTGGTATCTCACTGGCGACTCCTTCTTGTCTAGCGACAAGCTATCAAAGTCTCCCACCTATTCTGAACAAAATAAACAAAAATACAATACCAAGCTATAGTAAAGCTCCACGGGGTCTTCTCGTCTTTCTGTAGGTAAACGGCATCTTTACCGTTATTGCAATTTCACCGGGCAGTTGGTTGAGACAGTTTCCCAGTCGTTACTCCATTCAAGCGGGTCTGAATTTACCAGACAAGGAATTTCGCTACCTTAGGACGATTATAGTTATCGCCGACGTTCACTGGCGCTTCGGACAGTCAGCTTTCACTGCCATCGTTAACGTTCCAGCACTGGTCAGGAGTCACCCCCTATACTTCCTTCTTGTGAAGTTAGCAGAGAGCTGTGTTTTTGATAAACAGTCGCTGGGAATCTTTAGCTGCGGCCTATATTGCTATAGGCAGACCTTATCCCGAAGTTACGGTCGCTGTTTTGCCGAGTTCCTTAACCAACTTTCACCCGTTCACCTTGGTCTTCTCGACCTACCCACCTGTGTCGGTTTTCGGTACGGTCGACAATGGATCTCATAATAAATTATGAGCATAGTGGCTTTTCTTGTCACCTTGGGTCTCTTATATTGAATTCTCTCGCGAGTCTTCTATATGCGTTTTTCGGGCTTTAATGACTCCAAAGATTTGCTTCAGAGTCAGCTCTACAGAAACACATATGCCTCAATCCATTAAGACACATAAAATACCATGATGCGTCCCCACATTTACAAGCCATTGCCGGTACAGGAATATTAACCTGTTGTCCATCGGCTACCTCCGTTTCCGAAGTTAACCTTAGGCCCGACTAACCCCCCGATGATTATCATTGCGGAGGAATCCTTAGGATTTCGGTGGCTCAGAATTTAACTGAACTTGCGGTTACTTATTCCAACATTCTCACTTCCTTGCGCTCCACCAGCCCTCACGGGTCCAGCTTCAGTGCACAAGGAACGCTCTCCTACCATTATAATACTAATAAATTAATATATAATCCGTAATTTCGGTACTACACTTGAGCCCCGTTACATTTTCAGCGCATACTTTCCTATCTCTTCGTAAAGAAGGGAATAGAGTAGTGAGCTATTACGCACTCTTTAAAAGATGGCTGCTTCTAAGCCAACTTCCTACCTGTCTCAGAAAATACACAACTTTTCCCACTTAGTGTAGTTTAGGGACCTTAATTGACGGTCTGGGCTGTTTCCCTTTTGAACATGGAGCTTAGCCCCCACATTCTAACTGCTAATCTATAATCTACTGGTATTCGGAGTTTGGTTAGATTGGGTACCCGAAGGCCCCAGATCCATTCAGTGCTCTACCCCCAGTAGGGATCAATTAACGCTAGCCTAAGAGCTATTTCGGAGAGAACCAGCTATTACCAAGCTCGATTGGAATTTCTCCTCTATTCACAGCTCATCACCTAGAATTGCACGACTAGTGTGTTCGGGCCTCCCTTTGATGTTACTCAAAGTTCACCCTGGCCATAAATAGCTCGCCTGGTTTCGGGTCTACTCCCATCAACAATTCGCCCGTTAAGACTCGATTTCTCTATGCCTCCGTCCTTTTGAGACTTAAGCTGCTGATGAGACGTAACTCGTTGGATCATTCTTCAATAGGCACGCCGTCACCCTTGCGGGCTCCGACTCCTTGTACGTAAATGGTTTCAGGTCTATTTCATTGTCCTCTCGGACTGCTTTTCACCTTTCCCTCACGGTACTAGTTCACTATCGACATTAAGTAATATTTAGCCTTACCAGGTTAGTTCTGGTGGATTCAGACAGGGCTTTCTTTTCCCGTCCTACTCAGGAATAGAACCGATACATATACACTATTTTCGATTACTCGGCTATCACGATCTATGGCTAAGCTTTCCAGCTTACTCATCTAACAATATATATATATCCTCCTCACGGAATGTTCTACCCTACAACCCCTCGAGACCGAAGTCTGAGGTTTGGGCTGTTTCCGTTTCGCTCGCCGCTACTAAGGAAATCACATTCGTTTTCTTTTCCTCCGGGTACTGAGATGTTTCACTTCCCCGAGTTCGCTCCCTAATAAATAGGATACTTGGGCATTACCCCAAGTGGGTTTCCCCATTCGGAAATCTCCGGATCAAAGCCTGATTAGCGGCTCCCCGAAGCTTATCGCAGCTAGTCTACGTCCTTCATCGCTTCTTAATGTCAAGGCATCCCCCATTTACGCTTACCAACTCATCTTTTTAAATTCTGATTTATACTTTTGGTGAAAGTAGTAAAATTGCATTTACCTAAATTTACTTGTGAATGAACCCTCTTATAGAAACAGATGATAATATCTCAAAGGTTGAACTTTAAGAGGTCATCTCTGTCGCCATATTGCTCCGTAGGTGAGCTGAGTGTGAAGTTGCGAGTACGATATTTATAATACACGAAATCTGAAGAGGTGTCAAGGGTTTTAGGAGAGAGATTGTATATTTAGGATGAGGAGGGATTTTGATTACAGAATAAAGACATAAAAGGCCAATATCCAGATAAAAAATTATATAGTATGTAGAATAAAAAGAAAAAACCCACCGACGAATCGGTGGGTTATAAAGGGACTGATTGACTCAGCTGGTCTTGATGCCCTCAATGGCTTTGATCAGGATCTGGACTTGAGGCCAAATATTGACCTGAAACCATCTCATCCACTGATCAAAGTTCCTCAACAGCTTTTTTGACTCCGAGTCTAGAGTCGTCACCTGAGGTTGAGGAGCGGGCGGCAGGACCACCGGCGGGAGAGCGGGAGAAGATTGCTCTTGTCCTCGATTCCCACCAATGGTGATCATCTGGTCGATACCCAGGTCACCAGCAGAAATGGGAGAGTTGTCTCCGATACCGCTGGGCATGGGGTCGAACCCCATAACTCGATATTGACCAGAGCGGACACCCTGTGAGGATACCACCCAGGTTGAGGAGAGAAAGTTCTCCTTGAAACCTGGAAGCTTCAAGGGCTGAGGGCGACCATCATCCTGAATGAACAGGAAAATCTTGTTCGCGATGGGGCAAGTATTGCCCTGCTCCACACGAACCCGAATGGTGTTATCCACGACATTGTCGCTGATTGACACCGACGGAATGCACTCCTGCTGACTCATCAACGAATCTTCTGCCAGAACAGGCATCCCGAGAAGAGATGTTCCGATCATGGTGGAAGCGAGAAGTGTCTTGAGAACGGACATTGTGAAAGGTTCACATACGATATATATATACCATAAAATAGCAAAAATGTCAATAGTTATAGGCATTTATTCAAAACTGTTATGTGACACTCTATCCTATGATTTGTCTAAATATATGTTATACTGATACTAATTATATGATATATATTATGGTGCTCCAATTATTTAAAAAAATTCATCCTATTTGTTATTTTGTCTTATTTGCTAGTATAATATTTCACTATAAAATTGGTATACAAAATATATGGCCTGGCAATGTCGACTGGTTATTACAAGCATCTGATTGGCCTCAGCATTATTTGGGTTGGGAATTTTTTAGGAGAACTCCTTGGCATTTTCCTCTTGGAGATTTTCAAAATGTATTATATCCGGCTAATACAAATATTGGATTTACTGATAGTATTCCCCTTCTGGCTATATCATTAAAGATATTTACTGGTATATTACCGAATATTTTTCAATATATTGGATTATGGATATTTATTAATATTGTATTGCAAGGGTATTTTGCTTATCTTATTTTTAAAAAATTACAGTTCTCAACTATCTCTGCAATTGTGGGAGGTTTATTGCTTCAATTTACTCCGGCTCTTATTGCTCGTGTCAATCACCCTGCTCTTACCGCGCATTGGCTTATTTTGTTTGTTATATACAATTATATTATTTTTAATAATACCAAAAAAGATATTTATTTGAATTTCGCTCCTATTATTTTAAGTAGTCTGATACATCCCTATTTAGCTATTATAGTTATTCCTCTTAGTATTGCAAATTTACTGAGATTCAAATCTCTCAAGACACAAGTCATCGCAATACCTATCGCTATAATAACACCCATATTGCTATGGTATTGTATTGGATACTTTGTAGATTATTCTATTGGAGATTCTCAGAGTTTAGGATATTATTCAGCAAGTTTACAAACATTCTTTAATCCGCTATATGCTATTTGGGATCATCATTTAAGAGATGCTTCTTTGTGGCTTGATCCAAGAAATCAAAGATATATGCTCCAATATGAAGGTTTTGCATATCTTGGAGTTGGTATATTAATAGGAGGATTTATTGCGATAGTATTTATATTAAAAAGATTAATCAGTAATTATAAAAAGATAATACCTTTTATTAAAAAGACTATTCTATCTGGTATTCATAATAGAACTATTATTTTTTGGTTAGGTATTATCGTCATCTCATTATATGCAATTCTATATCGAGATATTGTCACAATGTATTTAGAACCTTATGCCCGACTTCCATTTATTCGTATATTTTTAGATAAAGCTGGGGTTATTCGTGCTAATGGGCGATTTATCTGGCCATTAATGTATATTGTCATTATTGGAATTATATATTTGATTAATAAAATATTCTCGAAAAAAGCTTTGTATATATTGATTATATTATTAGGTATTCAAATGATTGACTTATCTCCTCTATTAAAACTTCAGCTATTCAAAGAAAAGGAAATTGTATCGGTAAAATCAGAGTCAAGTATATTTTGGCAAAATACTATTAAAGAATATAAAGGCGTATATATGTATCCCGGTGGTCAAAGAAGCTATAAAAGTCTTGATGATTATATTATATTTACATTCTGGGCTGCCCAGAATAATATTCCTATTAATGCAGGCTATTTATCCCGATATGATTTACCTATAGTGCAAAAGTTTAATGTAGAAATTGAAGAAAACATATTAAATAATAAACTTGATCCAAATATCTTGTATATTACAACAAAAGATCATAAAAATTTATTTCAAACTGCCAGTAAAAATACCAACAGGGTATTATCTGAATCTGATGATTATTATATCATTAAATAATCTATTAAAATATGATATACTTAACATAGCAAAACTAATTATATATATGGGATTTATCATATCAATTATAGGAAATAGTATTGGACTCTATATTGCAAGTAATATAGTACCTGGTTTTGATATTACTGGTACTCCACCTTGGTATTATTTCCTTATTGTGGGAATTATATTTACCATTATATTCTCTATTATATTACCTATTGTAAAAGCTATTACCTTTCCTATTATTATATTGACTCTTGGGCTATTTTCTTTTATGCTCAATTTACTTGCTTTTTATGCTCTTGACTACTTGTTGGATGAGCTAAAATTTACTACTTTCTTGTCTATTGTATTGACCTCTTTGGTAATTAGTAGTATAAATATGATATCTAATACCTTTTTACGATAATATTATGAACACTTATATTTCTATTGCTCTTATTGTTTTATCTGTACTTCTTGTAGCTTCTGTCTTATTACAACAAATTGGAAATGGTTTGTCTTCTACCTTTGGAGGAGCTGGTGGTTCTTATCAGACGCGACGAGGTTTTGAGAAAATTCTGTTCCGAGCTACTATTGTATTCGGTATACTTATTATGATTGGAAGTATTGCCTATATTCTCGTCTAATTAGAGATTTATATTTTTGTATGGATATTATTAAAAAAATTCCCAAACCGATTATACCGCGTAATTTTAAGAAAATTACCCTTCCTAAATCCCCTATCAAAATTCCACGGCCAAATATTGATATGCCCAAATTACCACCAAGCCTACAGAAAAATGTATTCTTGCTATTTATTATTAGTTTTATTGTTATTGTTGTAATTGGTAGCCTGATTTATCGAGGGCTTACCAAAGAAATTGCGACAACAGGAGGTACTATTAAAGAAGGTATTATTGGACAACCTCAATATATTAATCCAGTATTATCATTCTCTAATGATGTCAATAAGCCTGATCGTGTTTTAGAATATCTGATTTATCCAAGTTTATTCCGTCTTGATAAAAATGGAAGTTTATCTAATGAATTGGTTGAGAGCTATACTGTAGGAGATAATGGCAAAGAATATATATTCAAGATAAAATCAGGTATTAACTGGGATGATAATACTCCTCTTACTATTGATGATATTATATTTACCCTGCAAACTATACAAAATCCAGCCTATAATAGTCCTCTTAATTCTGCTCTCAAGGGAGTTACTATTACGCGAGTTGATGATGCTACGCTTAAATTAAATCTTAATTCGAGCTACTCTCCATTTTTATCTAATCTTACTTTTGGAATATTACCAAAACATATTTGGCAAAATCTTGAGCCAAGTGCTTTTCTCTTAGCTGAAGCTAATCTCAAACCTATTGGAGCTGGTAAATTTAAATATAAATCTATTCAGAAGAATAAGGATGGGAATATTGTATCCCTTACTATTGAGAGAAATCCTAATTATTTTGGAGAAAAACCTAATATAGAGAATTTTACTTTAGTATTCTATTCCAAAGAAGATGATATGGTTCAAGATTTTAAACAAAATAATCTTCAAGCTATTACTCAGCTCAAAGCCCCCCTATCTGACTCTTCTCGTTTTCAGCTAAATGCTATGAATATCCCTCAATCATTTGGTATTATCTTTAATATCAAAGATCCTCTCTTAGAGAATAAAGAAATTCGCCAAGCTATATCCAATGCAGTTAATAGAGAACCTATTATTAATAATGTATTACAAAATCAGGCCACTCTTATCAATGGGCCATTAACTCCATTTAATCAATATTATGTAGCGACAGAAACAGCCTTTGATATAGAGAAAGCCAAGAAAACTCTCGATGATGCTAATTGGAAAGATATAGATGGAGATGGCGTGCGAGAAAAAGATAATAAAAAAGCTGAATTTACTATTCTAGTTGCTAATGGAAATAAAGTTGAAGAAGTGACCAATACACTACAGGCTCAGATTCGAGAAATTGGAATACAAATGAATATTGAATTAATATCATTTGCTGATTTATCTAGTAATCAAATTCGTAATCGATCCTATCAAGCTTTATTCCTCGGGCTAGGACTTAATATATATCCAGACCCGTATATTTATTGGCATTCTTCTCAAATAACCAATCCAGGACTTAATTTATCTCAATATACTAATATAAATAATGATGGATATTTGGAAACTGCTCGCACCAATATTGATACCAATGTAATTGCCTCTAGCCTACAACAATTCCAGCAACAAATTGCAACTGATGTCCCTGCGATATTTGTATATTCACCAAAATATCTGTATTATACCAATCCTATTATCAAGAATATTACTGTCTCAATTGGGAATTCTTCAGTAGACCGCTATGCTTCTATATCTGAATGGTATGTCAAGACAAAGCGAGTACTCAAATAAGCTATATGGGCTATTTTATATTTGATAATGAGGAACAAAGTCTTATACAAGATGAAATTCATCATATCACCAATGTATTACGCCTCAAGCCCAATGAAATAATACAGGCTACTGATGGTAAGGGTACTCTTTATACTCTCAAAATAAGCTCTCTAAAGCCATTTCAAACAGAAATCATTGAATCCTTCTCATCTGAGAGGACAAAGCACTCTATTCGGGTAATTGTAAGTATTATCAAAATCCCCTTATTAGAATTGATTATACAAAAATTAACTGAGATAGGAGTTGATGAAATTATTATTACCAAAACAGATTATGCCCAAATTAACCTGAAGGATATTAAGCCTAAACAAAATCGTTGGAATACGATTATAAGTACTGCCTGCAAACAATCTGAGCAAGTATATTTCCCTACTCTTACTATACAAGAATTAAACCAAATTATGTATACACCAAATAGTCTCAATCTCATTGGGGATACTCAATATAATAAACCTATACCTATTCATAGTATTGATATTGAAAATCATTCTGATATCAATTTACTAATAGGTCCTGAGGGTGGATTTTCTCAAAAAGAATATGCTGAATTAGTATCTCAATATTCTTATATTGCAGTATCATTCAACCACAATATATTGCGAGCTGAGACAGCTGCTATTGTAGGGGCTGGTATACTCAAAAGTTTAAGCCTCTAATTCTGTTTCGGCAGTTTCTATCAAATCAACTTCTACCTTTCCAATTTCATAGGTATCCACATTTTTGAGTTTACGCTCAATTGCCCGAGCTCGGGTTGCTCCTGCATCAATTTGATTAGATGCTTCTTGTAATTTTTTCTGTGTTCTCTCTAATATTTCTCCAAATCGTCCAAATTCAGTTTTTACCTCAGATAAAGTTTGCCATATTTCACTCGATTGCTGTTCTATAGCAAGGGTTCTGAATCCCATTTGAAGACTATTAAGTATTGCGGTAATTGTAGTAGGTCCTGTAATCATAACTCGATATTCTCGCTGTATTGACTCTACTAATCCTGGGATTTTCAGTAATTGGGCATATAATCCTTCAATTGGAATAAACAAAATAGCAAAATCTGTAGTATAAGGAGGATCAATATATTTAGTTTGTATTTTCTTCCCTTCATCTTTGAGTCTCTTCTCAATAGCCTTATTAGCAGCATCAATAGCTGGTCTATCATTGGCATCTTCGGCCTCAATTAATCTCTGATAATCCTCTATAGGGAATTTGGCATCAATTGGTAGCCAAATATGATTGAGATTCTTATCTTTACCAGGTAATTTGATAGCATATTCAACTACATCTTTTGAGTCTTTTTTAGTTGCAACATTAGCCTGATATTGCTCTTTGGTGAGAATTTGCTCTAAGAGATTACCAAGTTGAACTTCACCCCAAGTTCCACGAGTTTTAACATTAGATAATACTTTTTTGAGATCCCCAACTCCCACAGCTAAATTTTGCATTTCCCCAAGCCCCTTATGTACTTGCTCTAATCGCTCACTTACTGATTGGAATGATTGAGCTAATCGCTTCTCGAGAGTAGATTGTAATTTTTCATCTACTGTCTCTCGCATTTTCTCAAGTTTTTGATTATTGTCTTTTTGTAATTCAGTTAATCTCTTCTCTACCGTTTCTCGAATACTATCTAATTTAGTTTCATTTTGTTTAGTGAGAGAAACCAATTGCTGAGAAAATATTTCTAATTGGCTTTTTTGCATAATAGATGACTCATGAATTCTTTTGAGTAAAGAATTCCCAAAGGTATTGAGATTATTCCCAAGCTCTATTCTCCCCTCTTGGGCTAATTCACGAGAGTCTTTACGGGATAATTGTATATCATCCTTGAGGATTTTTTCTGTACGAGCTAGAATATTAGCAAAATCTCCTCCTACATTACTTTTACGAGTCAATAATATTACAATAATCACTATTTGTAATACAATAATAATACCTGCTTCAATATATACCATATTAGTCTTCTAATTCTTTAATAAAAATTGACAAGACAGATACTACGGGCACTGCAATAAGAGCCCCAAGAGCTCCTGCTAGAGAGGTTCCAAGTAAAATTACAATCATCACAATAAGAGGATGAATTCCTGTCACTTTTCTCATAATAAGTGGTGTCATAAAATTTCCATCTATTTGCTGAATTACCAAATAAAATAATCCTACAATAACTGCAAATTGAAAGCCATTAGCTAGAGCTAATATAATGGCAGGTACTGATGATAAAATTGGACCTATAATAGGAATAAGATTGAATACTGCAGCAATTACTGCTAATAATAATGGGAATGGCACTCCTAATAATAATAGGACTGGATAGGTGACACTGGCTAATATAAGAGAAATTAGACATTGTCCTAATAACCAAGATCCAACCTTTGTACGAGCTAATTCAATATTAGTAACAACTTTTTTATGTTGTTTTTTGGGGAATAAAAATTGTATGAGCTCATTCAAATTCTGTGGTCGAATTGCCATATAAAAAGTTGTAATAGCAAAAAATCCAATATATAAAAAGGTATTAAGAATATTCTTGGTAGTAAAGAATACTCCAGTCACAATATTCCAAGTAATTTCTCCTATATTGGCAGTACCCCCCGTATTAAAAAATTGAGTAATATTAAAATCACTAATATTCAAAACACTCCCAATAGTCGTATTTAATTGATCAAATAATTCAGGAGATTTATCAACAAGACCTCTTAATTCACTACTAATAGTTGGGATAATAAGCTCTATTAAAAGTGCTATAATAGCTGCTAATACTGATATCACAAAAATTACACCCAACGTATAAGGAATACGTAATACTTCATTCAATTTTCTTGCCCCTAATATAATACCTGATGAGATAATAAAAGCTAAAAAAGTAAGTACAATAACATTCCTCAGCATAAATACCAGCCATAATCCTCCAAGAACCAATAGGACTTGGAAAAGAGAATACAGATTAATATTTACACTATAATTATTATTTGATTTCATATATTCTAGTATACCTTATTTTTGACAAAATTGACAGAATACCGTTGTCCGAGTATTAATAATAGTCTTTTGTAATATATTGCCACATATCTGACAGGGCTTACCAGATTTACCATATACTTTATGCTCTCGTGCATATGTACCACGAGAACCATCTGCCATAATATAATTAGCTACCGAAGAACCTCCCATTGAGACCGCAACTGGGATAACATCTTGTATGGCATCATACAGTTTTTTTACTTCTTTTTTGCTTAAATTTGAAGCAAGGCGACTTGGTAATATACCAGCTCGAAAACATACTTCATCAGCATATATATTCCCAAGTCCTGTCACAATAGATTGCCCCAGTAATATTGATTTAAGCTTAGATTTGCGAGTATGAATATGCTGATAGAAATATTCAAAGGTAAATGCCTCATCTAATGGATCTATTCCTATCTCATCAAAATGCCCTGATTTATGTATACTCTGCTCATCTGGATATAATAATATATACCCAAACATTCTAATATCATTATAGTATAAAATCCCCTTATTTAACTCGAATATAATATGACTATGTTGATTGGGAAGTTTTGTCTCTGAGAGTTCAATGGGGTGCCCCCCTAGAGCTTTATTCTCTCCTTTTTCTTGATATACTAATTGACCTGTCATCTTTAAGTGTACCAATAATACTTGCCCACTATCAAGATGTATGAGCAAATTCTTGGCGATACGAGTAATATTTATAATTGTCTTTCCCTTTAATTCTTTTTCAAATTCTTCTTTTTTGTGAGGAAGTGACTGTCTGACTGTACCTGAACTACTCACTAATTTAGGCTTATGTACCGTTGCTGACTCAATAGTTTGCCCTATTATATATGGCTTCAAGCTCACTCTTAAACTTTCTACTTCGGGAAGCTCGGGCATAAAAAATTATTTCTTTTTATACTCTAGGGTTTTACGTAAATCATCAACAAAAGTAGTGCTGATATCTAGGCTATCATATAAAGTTGAATAGGCTTTTTCATTGGGTACTAATAAATGTTTTAATTTACGCTGACTTTGTAAATACTGAACTAGAGTATAAAAATCTCCATCTCCACTCACAATAACCGCTTGATCATATTGATTAATTTGAGTAAGCGCATATAATACCATCTCGACATCTACATTGCCCTTTATCTCACCTTGTTTATTGGCAATAGTTGGTTTGAATACGAGATGATATCCAAAATCTTGTAAAGCTGAATATAATTGCTGATTAGTATTCACCATACCAATAAACATATAGGCCTTTTTTACCCCAAATTCTTTATCAAGATAATTACGAAATTCTTTATAGTCAAGACTCCAGCCTTGATTTTGAATTGATTTATTCAAATTCTGCCCATCAATAAAAGCAAAGTTTGGTCTTTTTTGAAAAGTCCTGGGTTGAGTTGATGCCTTTTGTGGCTTTAATCCCTTTTGCTGCTCTATTTTAGGCTTAGGGGCATGATAAGAATGTGTCGGCTTTGTCTCTACCTTAGGAGGGGCTGATACTGTTTGCTCTTGTGTTGATATAGCAGGTTTTGAATCAGGGATATCATTCACTAATTCATCAGCACTACTAAAGAACCCTCTTTTATGTTTGAAGGTTGGCTTATATTTTTTTGTCATAATATAATATTAAAATAATAACAATTTTGAGTAAGTATATAATAAAAATATATCAAATAACCAATAATATACTCTACTCCGTACTTGAGTATAGCCTACAATTCACATTTATGCAAAAATGTATCAATGGCTTCAATAGATTGTTCTACTGTCTTTGTAAGATTAGTATTCTCAATTACAATATCAAATTTATTCTTATAGGATAATTCATATTTAGCTCGATGTAATCTATCCTCTAGAGATGTTGAACTTTCTGTAGCTCTATATTGTAAGCGTTCTTTTAGTATTTCAAGGCTTGGAATATCGAGGAATATGGTCAATACTCTATCCTGAAATTCTTTTTTCAGCTTTAATGCCCCATTAATATCGAGTATCATAATTACTATTTTCTTTTGCTCAGATAATTTTTCTATTTCAGATTTTAATGTTCCATAGAATTTGTCTGTATATACTTCTTCCCATTCTAAGAATTGTTTTTGAGCAATTTTATCTCGAAATTCCTCTATAGAGAGAAAATAATAATCTCTTCCATTTTTTTCCCCTATTCTTGGAGCTCGAGTAGTGGCGGAAATTGCTTTAGCAAAACGACGCGATGATTGAAGGATTTTTTTTGCTATTGTCGATTTTCCTCCACCTGAGGGAGAAGATATAATCACAAATGGAGAATGCATAATTTGATATAAGATTATCAGGTATTATAGCATAAATATCAATATTTTTCAATACCCTAGTCCATTATTCCACTTCCAATTAATTCATCATCTTTATATAAAGCAAGGAATTGCCCCTGTGTTATGGCCCTCTGTGGCTCATCAAATAGTACTTTAAGAGATGACTCATCAATCATTTCTACGCGACAAGATACATCCTGAGAGCGATAGCGGATTTTAGCTTGTAATTGCTGTGGTAATTCTGGAATTGTATGAGTCCAGGATAATTCTTTGATAATAACTTCAGATTGATATAAATCCAATGGGTCTACCCCCTTAGATACAATCAGTTGATTGGTCTCAAGATTCTTTGACTTTACAAAATATGGTATTCCCCCACCAATTCCGAGTCCCTTTCTCTGCCCAATGGTATAAAAATATAAACCCCTATGTTGTCCTAATATTGAACCCTCGGTATTGATAATATCTCCAGGATTTTCCCCTACAAAAGATTCAATAAAGGCATTAACATCAATTTCTCCTACAAAACAAATTCCTTGACTATCTGGTTTTTTGGCATTAGGAAGTTTTATTTCATCGGCAATTTTTCTAACCTCAGATTTTGGAATATCCCCTACAGGGAATAATGTATGAGATAATTCATATTGCCCCAGGGTAGAGAGGAAATATGATTGATCCTTGGTAGTATCTATACCCTTTAAGAGATGATATAGTCCATCTTCTGTCTGATTCACTCGTGCATAATGTCCAGTTGCAATATAATCAGCCCCGAGAGAAAGGCATTTATCTAGAAAAACCTTAAATTTAATTTCTTTATTACACATAATATCAGGGTTTGGAGTGCGCCCCCTTTTAATCTCAGCAATAAAATATTCTATCACTCTATTGCGATATTCAGCCTCAAAATCAAAGGTATATATTGGTATTCCTAGATGCCCAGCTACTTGCCTAGCATCTTCATAATCAGATTGAGATGAACAAGGAAAATCAAAAACTCCTCGCCCAGTCTCAAGCCGACCTGACCAATTCTTCATAAATACACCCACCACTTTATATCCTTGTTGTTGTAGGAGATAAGCAGACACCGAAGAATCCACTCCTCCTGACATACCAAGGAATACTGTTTTACTCATACTATACCCTTATACGTAGTCTCAAGTATACGGTTATTCGATCTATTCGTCAATAAGATTAATATTATTTGACCAATAGGAATACTAAGTTCCTTTATATTTCATCATAAATGTAACATAGCTACTATTATTAAGGTCATATAATCCATTGTCAAAAGATGCAAAAGGATTTACTGATCCAATAAGTATAAAGTCTCCATTACTTAAAACCGTTATGCCTAAACCAATATCTGTATCCACTGGTTCTGTAGCTGCACCAGCTGATTTGACCCATATAACATTACCATCGGTATCATATTTTGCAATAAATATATCATTTTCTCCAGAACTTACTAAAGCAGGTTGGTCTCCAAATGCTACCGTGCCACCAAAACTACCTGTTATAATACTACTTCCATCTGTTAATACACTTATGTCCCAACTCGAATCATAATTGGTTGCCCCTACTTGCTTTGCCCATACAACATTACCTTTAGTATCATACTTTACAATAAATATATCAGTTCCTCCAACACTCTCCAAAGGTGGTTGGTCTCCAAATGTTATCGTACCATTAAAATTACCTGTTATAATACTACTTCCATCTGTTAAACTTTTTATTCCATTAATATAAGCATAATCATTTGATACAATTTGTTTTGCCCATACTGCATTTCCACTCGTATCATATTTTGTAAGATACATATCATTATATCCATCTGCATTAGTCAATGTAGGCTGTGTTCCAAATGTTATTGTAGTACCAAAACTACCTGTTATAATACTACTTTCATCTGTTAATGTAGTAGCTTTTTCTCCGTAATCATAAGAAGCATACCCTCCAGCTGATCTCGCCCATAATACATTTCCGTTTGTATCATATTTTACGATAAACATATCTGTATACCATGTTTCAAAAAAACTAGTATTATTTATAAGAGGTGGTTGACCTTGAAAATCTAATGTTCCTGAAAAATATCCTGTCACTACACTACTCCCATCAGCAAATCCACTCAAACCTTGTATTGTTTTATAATTACCCCCATTAGATACCTTTTTTGCCCATACCACGGTCCCATTTATATCATATTTTACAATAAATTTATCAAAACCCGTTCCTACTAAAGCGGGCTGTGTTCCAAATGTTACTGTACCATCAAAACTACCTGTTACAATACTGCTTCCATCTGATAATATACTTATTTCTGTATTATCATAATCCAAACCACCAGGTTGTCTTACCCATATAATATCACCATTCGAATCATATTTCACAATAATCTTTACAGGCCCTCCTGATGATGTAAAAGTATCCAATCCTAAGGTTACAGTCCCTCTAATATATCCTGCTGCTATACTACTCCCATCAGCAAAACTTTTAATATCATAAAAATCAACTCCCTCAAAACACTCACAATCCCCCAGAGTTAAATTATATTGATTTGCAAATAGAATATTAGTAGGGGTTATAGGATTAATAACAATAGTACTTCCTAATTCAGGAGTTTTTGCTTCTAGAGACAATTGTTTATTTTTAGGGTTTATAGCAACCGTATATCCAGTTGTTCCTGCAGCTGCATTAGGATCTATAGGAATACTGGGAAGATAATCGGGTACTAATGCACTTAAATCCACACAATTACTATCTCCACTTGCTGGACAAATATCTTGATATGATTGCGTTACGCCTGTAGGATAGGCTTTATTTGCAACAAAATAATCTTCTAAAGCTTGATTGATTTTAGTAATATCATCAAATCTCTTTAGATTACGAGCCTCAGCTAATTGTCTATTTGGGTTAATTGCAATCAGGACAATGGAAGCTAATATACCGATAAGCGTTATTACTAATAATATTTCTAAAAGAGTAAATCCCTTTTTATGTGTATATTTTTTGTTTTTCATAATATGTGTTAACTTTCCAATACATTCAGTACTGTTTGCACATGACGCATTAGCATAGAAGTATAACTCCATTCATTATCATACCAGGCCATAACTTTAATGAGATCCCCATCTACTACTTGAGTTAAGTCAAGAGAAACCAAACTCCCATATGATGATTTCAGTATATCAGTAGATACTAACTGATCAGTAGTTACTCCGAGTATATTTTTCCACTTGTCACTATTAGCAGCATTAATAAGAATTTGATTTACTTCTTCAATAGTAGTATCCCGAGATACCAACATAGTCAAATCAATTAATGATCCTGCAATAACAGGAACACGAATTGCAACACCATCAAATTTCCCTGCAAGATCTGGTATTACCTTACTTACTGCTTTTGCAGCTCCTGTGGTGGATGGAACAATATTCTGTGCTCCTGCTCGCCCTCTTCTCATATCACTAGGATCTGCCATACCATCCACCAGGGATTGTGTTGCGGTATAGGCATGAACCGTTGATAGCATTGCTTTCTCAATACCAAGAGCTTCATGAATAATAGCAGCTACTGGATTGGTAGCATTGGTAGTACAGGATGCATTTGAGCTAATGACTACATCTCTCAAAGCCTCTTCATTGAGGGCTGGAGTTACCATTACGGTGTCATCCTTAGTTGGTGCTGATATTACTACTCTTTTTGCTCCTGCATTAATATGAGCTTGAGACTTCTCGGTACTAGTAAAAAACCCAGTAGATTCAATTACCACATCAATAGACAGACTACCCCATGGCAAATTATTAGGGTCTTTTTCAGAGCATACAACAATTTCTTGATCAGCAACTTTAATATAGGGTTTTCCTTCTCGCTCTATTACTGAAACATCTTGTGGTATTGTTCCATATACTGAATCATATTTGACTAAATAGGCAAGATTATGCACATCCCCCAAATCATTAACTGCAACAACCTCTAAAATTTCATTATAAGGGGGTAATAATGAGATTTTTAATACTGTTCTTCCTATTCTTCCAAATCCATTGATTGCAATGCGTTTTTTCATATTGTATTTTTATCAGTAATTCTTATTCTATTATAGCACCTTGTTTGAGAGTGTTCAAGACAACATCTGGTGGATATACTACTCTTCCCCAAGATAAACCAAGCCCCAAAAAAGCCTCAGGTGAAGCAAATGGACGCTTGGTATGATTTTCAACCCAATATACGGCCCCATCATCTCGAATAATAGAACCTTCTTGAGGGAATACATCTACACCTGTAGGGAGATTATCCACAATATTGCGTTGAGTTAACATCAAATCACTCCATCTATATCTACTCAAGAAAGTATAAGGGCTATTAAAGGGTTTTTTCTTCCCATTTTCAACTAAATAAGCCCCTGTTCCTTCGGCATAAATCACACTACCATTGGGAGGAGTATTCATATCCCCCACCAAGGATCCTGTTGGATGATTATTAAGAACCGCTTGAGATGGGAATTGAATATTACTCCATTGATATCCGAGTCCTAGGAAAACTTCAGGAGAAGCAATTGGACGCTTTAATCCCTGCTCTATTACATATACTTTATCTTTATCTGCAATTAATAGTCCTTCTCTTAGAGACAAGGCATCCCCGGTTGGAATAGCATCAAATACTGACTGACTAATGATACTTATATCTTCCCAACGATAATAATAGGATAAGAATACAATAGGATCAATAATAGGTCTTTTTATCCCCTGTTTTACAATAAAAACACCTGAATTAGCTGTTCGAATCAAAGCTCCATTGGGATATGTACGCTTTATCATGGCGACACTCATAGATATAACTCTATTTTGGCTAGAGCTATTAATCAAATTCATAGCATCTTCCGGGGTAAGAGTTCCATAATAATCCCGCCAAGCAGAAATAATTCCAGTAACAACTGCTGTTGATATAGATGTCCCAGAACGATATTGAAGTATATTGCTCGCATTATATCCAAGCAAATCATCCCCCGGCGCCAATACATCTACCCCAAGACCATCATTGGCATATCCTGGTTTTACCCCACGATTATCAACCGTACCAACACCAATAATCCAATTTTTATTCCCATCATTATTGAGTGGGGATATAGTAGGAGATGTAATATTGACTCCCCCATTCCCTGCTGCTGCCACAATAATAATTCCTCTTTGATATGCTTTTTCTATAATGGGATTCAAGGCGGAAGTATATGAACTTGTTGCAAGACTTAAATTAATAATTGCTACATTTTGATCAATAGCATATTGTATTCCCTTTATTAAGTCAGATAAATATCCACTACCATCAGCTGCTAATACTTTAATAGGGATAATAGTGGCCCTATCATTAATTCCTGCTATTCCCTGAGCATTATTTACTTGTGAGGCAATAATAGTAGAGATGAATGTTCCATGTCCATTATCATCTGTTGCATTACTATTATTAGCAATAACATTAAATCCTGCTCCTATTTGAGCAGCTGTATCAGGAATTGAAGTAACTCCTGTATCAATAAGTCCAATTTTGGTATTTCCTTTGGGTGCATTTGCAATATTAGGATATCCTGCTTCAAATCCAATATCCTTACCTGCTATTCCCACTTGCCCTCTAATAGTTTGTCCTGTATTTTTGAGTGCCCACTGATTAGCATATTGAATATCATTACTTGCTAAATAAATTTTTTGTTCTGGAATATCTTTAATAATACATTCTTTTTTGACTTGACCTTGTTCTACCAAATACCAATCTGGTGCTAATTGCTCTTCATATTGAGATAATTCACATTGTGTATAGACAATTCGATCCCCAGTCTCAGCAAAAGAAATACTCGGGATTAAAAATACTAGAGCAAGAATTGATATATTAACTTTGAGATTTTTCATTGTGTTTCGAATATTTATTTTGAATAGTAATAATGGTGTTTTCTATTTCTGAGAGATGAGTTTTACAGACTTGAGCTAATTCCATACCTTGTTCGAATAAAACAACCCCTTTCTCTAAATCTAGGGTATCATTTTGTTCTAAATCTTGAGTTAATTTCTCTAATTCAGCAAAAGCTTGTTTAAATGATTTATTTGATTTCTTCATAATTTTTATAGCCACTCAGCTGATTGTCGGGTTAATAATTCTGTCTTATATCTTTTATTAGAAAGAAGTTCTGCAGATATTCTCTCCATACGAGAAAATTGTGATCCCTTTACTAAAATAATATCATCTGAGGTAATAAAGTCAACTATATGCAATGCCGCCTCCTCAGAATCTGCAAACCAATGATATAGTCCTTTTGGATTATGCTTATGAAAAGCTAATAAAATATCCTTTGTATCCTCACCTACTCCAATACATATATCAGCTACTTTGGCGGTTACCTGACCTATATCTTGATGTATTTGCTGTGAATCTGGTCCTAATTCTCTCATAACTCCAAGAATTGCAACTTTACGAGCTCCTGGAACTTTTAATCTATCCAGAGAATCTAAAGCCATAGCAACCGCAGAAGGAGCCGCATTATAGGTGTCATCAATAAGTAGGGTGTCTTTCACTCCCTCCAAACATCTAAGCCTTCCTTTTACTGGGCTCACCTGTTTTATTTGCTGTGAAATATCAATCAAATTCATACCATCTACAATTCCAAGTGCAATTGATGGAAGAACGGCATTTACCTGATGTTTTCCTAATACATAATCAACCTGAAATGGAATACTACTTCCCCTATATTCAACTTTAAAACTTGCTTTGGGGACTAAACTACTATAATACTGAGCCCATTGCTCTTTAGTATTCACCACATCTATTGCAACTTTAAAATCTGAAGCTTTAATATCCACTGTCCCAAATCCAAATGTAATCACATTTTCTCTTTTACGCCAAATAGACTTTATAACATCATCATCCCCATCAATAATAAGAACTCCATCTGATTTTAATCCTCGGAGTATCTTAGCATCTTCATTAACTAATTCTTTTCTATCAGCAAATTGAGCTAAATGTACGGGATTTTTTCCAATAAACCCAAATACCACTACATCAAATACCAAAAAGTCTTCTACAAATTCATCCATATCCCCAGGGGCATCAATACCAATTTCTAATACCCAAATAGGTGCAAATTGAGCATATCCAAACCAGGCCCTTGATATGGCTTTAATAATAATAGGTATCCACCCAAATATATTCTTCCCAGGAGAAACTTCATCCAAAAATGATAATGTTATTCCTATGGGAGTATTATAATTATCTATATTAGTACCAACTGGACTAAATTGGCTCAAAAATGAGACCATATTAGTTCTCATGCTTGTTTTACCTACATTACCAATAACTCCTATTACGGTTGGTTGATACCTTTTTAATAACTGTTTACTTGCATATTTGAGAATTTGGTATATCAGGTTTTTCATATCAGGCTATTTGTTAAATCGGTTTATCTGGTTTTATCTCAAAGTAATTCAAGAGGAATTCATTCAGCTCTTTCATTTTTGGAACGACAGAAACATCAGAGAATTTTGATCCTTGTGGACTATCTAATGATATAAGTAAAGTATACTTTGGATTATCTAAAGTAGCAAATTCTATAAAAGATTGATAGGTATCTCCACCCTCCTGATAACCTCCTTTAATAGCTATTTGTCCCGTTCCTGTCTTACCACCAATACTATATCCAGGAACTGCTGCTTTTTTACCAGAACCCTTTTCCACAACATCAACAAGCATACGTGATAATTCTTGTGCTTTTTCTTTTGACATTGATTGGCCCTGTATTTCTGGTTCAAAAGTTTGAATATCCCCATTTGGCTTTTGTATTGATTTGACTACTCGAGGTTTGACAATATTCCCCTCATTAATAATACTATTAAAAGAACTTAATAATCGTATTGGTGTCATAGAAATACCCTGACCAAATGAGGCATTAGCATAACTTATATCACGTGCATCTCGCTCAGATTTTGTCAAATTACTAATACTATTATTCACCTCTCCTGGCAAATCAATATCAGTTTTATTCCCTATTTGAAATTTCTCTTTAATTCCTGCTACAAAAGCTTCTCTTCCCAATGATCTTTCAATAGCTACCATACCGAGATTCAATGAATTCTCTAAAGCATATTGTATAGTTTGTCTTCCATAGGTTTTTTTGGACCAATTATCTACAACATATCCATTAATAGTCTCTCTTCCCTTATCTTCATATATGGTATTAGGAGTAATAATCCCTTTATCAAGCCCAATCCCAACAGTAATTGGCTTAAAGATAGACCCTTGCTCATATAAACTCGATATAAGAGGGTTTTGAAATACCTTAATATCTTCAACTTTCCCATATTCATTATTATCAAAGGTAGGGTTTGAAGCCATAGCATATATATCTCCAGTTTTCGGATTCATAATAGCTCCAAGCGCTACTTTTGTCTTATACTCCGTAGCTAACTCACCTAAAACCTCCTCTAATTTATATTGCAGAGTATGATCCACTGTAAGAACTATATGAGAGCCATCCACTGCATCTCTTTTTTCTCTCTCAGTATTAGCAAGCCAAGTACCTCGACCATCTCGCTCTCCTTTTTCAAATCCATTTTCTCCTGTTAATTCATCATTATAATATTGCTCCACTCCATATTGTCCTTTTAATGTATCTCTAGAGACAAATCCCAAAATTTGAGCTCCAAGAGTTTTTTCTGGATAAAATCGAGCTGATTTCTCATCTAATACAAATCCTTTTATATTATTATCTTGTATTGGCTTTATAATGTTTTCTGGGATATCCTTAGCTATTAAATACCATTGTTTATTAGGCTTCTTTAATTCTTCTTCTAATTTATTTTTATCTGTATCGGGGAAATTTTGATTAATAAAATCTCTTACTCTTGTTTTATTCTCCTCACTACTACCTTCAATTTGTTTAGCATCTATTGCTATATCATACATTTTACGATTAATAGCAACAGGGAAATTCTGACCTAATTTCAGATCTTGAAAATAAATATTTCCCCTTTTTCCTATTAATTTAGATTCTCGAATATGCTGATCTTCTGCCTTTGTTTTATAATCTGCATATTTAACAATTTGTAATTGTGCCGCTCTTACAACAATACCGCCAAGAAGAAAAAACACAAAAACAATAAATACTCCCAGCCTCACCTTATTATACTGTATTCTAGATTGAGTGGATGACTTGGCGGGAGATTTTTTTAGCATATATTATTTTTTTACCAGGGCACCATCTTGAGAAATATATACAAATTGACTAGTTTCCATATCCGCAACAGCTGGATTAACACTTACATTTCCAATACTATTATATTGAGCAACTTGTGCATTAAGATCAGTATAAGATTGTTGAACTGTATCCAAATCTTTTTCATTTTCTGCAATAATATATCCTTGTACTGATAAAGAATTACTCTCAGCAATATATACTACAGCTAGAAGTATGGCGATAACTAGAAGATAGGTGATGGATTTCATTTGTTTCATATTGGTAATTAAGCTTTTTCAATAATACGGAGTTTTGCAGAACGAGATCTTGGATTCGCGCCTATTTCCTCATCTGTTGGAGTAATAGGCTTTTTGGTGAGAATATTCACCCAACCCTGTTCTCGCCATTCACGAAATGTTTGTTTTACAATTCTATCCTCCCCAGAATGAAAAGATACAATAGCTAGTCTCCCTGCTGAATTTAATAAGGGAAGAGAAGATGAAAGTAGAGACCTAAGCGCCCCAATCTCATCATTTACTTCCATTCTCAAAGCCTGAAATACTCGAGTAGCAGGATGAATAGATTTTTTGGCAAATTTCTTTGGTACAATAGATACAATAATATCAGCTAATTCTTGAGTAGTTTCAATTCTTTTTATTTTACGAGACTCTACAATAACACGTGCAATACGCCCTGAAAATGGTTCATCTCCAAGATTTTTGAATAACTCTGTAAGCTCATCCTGAGTATATGTATTTACGATATCCTCTGCAGTTAAATCTTGAGATTCAATATCAAATCGCATATCAAGAGGAGCATTTTCTCTAAAACTAAATCCTCGAGAACTATCATCTAATTCCATTGATGAGAGACCCAAATCGGCTACAATACCATCAACTGCCACTATATTAATTTCTCCTAATATTCGCTCTATATACCGAAAATTACTATGCTTTAAGATAATTCTATCTCCATATTCAGCCAAGCTTTCCTCAGCAATAGCAAGAGCACTACTGTCAGCATCCAAACCAATAACTTTACCTGTAGCAAGCGTATCTGCAATAGCTCGTGTATATCCACCTAGCCCCACTGTGGCATCAACATATATACCATTATCTCGAATAGCAAGAGCCTCGATAGCTTCATTTTTTAAAACTGGAATATGACTAAATTCTGACATATTTATACTCCTAAATCTGCTAATTGTTCTGCAATTTCTCCAGATTCTGCCTCAGTACGCTCTTTATAAGCTTTCCACGATACCTCATCCCAAATTTCAAGCCTATCATATAATCCAGTTACAATAACTTTTTTCCCTAATTTAGCATAATCACGAAGATAATCAGGTAATACTACTCTGCCCTGTTTATCCAGAGAAACATCCATGGCTCCCGCTAACATTAATCGACTAAAAGCTCTATTATTGGTGCTACTAATTGGAAGTTTACTAAGTTTTGTAGCCAATTCTTTCCAAGATTCATAGGTATATACCCAAAGACAATTATCTAATCCCTTAGTCACAACAAGACCAGCCTTCAAGTCTTCTTGAAATTTCTTTGGGATGGCTAGCCTTCCCTTATCATCAATATTGTGGCTGTATTCTCCTATGAACATATATTCACCATTTATTTCCACTTTTTACCACTTTCTACCATTATATAGGTATTTTCTCCCCCCGTCAATAAAAACTTATCCACAATAGACAAAATAAAACAGGCATGCCAATACGACATACCCTGTTTGTACTAAAGATAAATTGTGCTACCTTTTATCTTACCAGCCTCATATATACCCCATTCACATATATCCTCATATTGTACCTGAGCTTTAAAAGCTTTAATTATATCTGTTGTAGTTGGGTACTTAGATATTAATAAACCTCTTACCTCAAGTTTTAGACTTAATATTTGCTTTTGTAATATTGAAAAATCTTCTTTGTTCCATCTCTCTTGCAATGGAATTGTCGGGGCTAAAGAAGGCTTCGCAAGAACTTCTCTTTGTTCATTGACTTTTCCCGTATACATAAAAGTTTGCGAGGAACAAGCTCACTATACACAGTCTACAGTTTTTTGTCAACTAACACTATTTCTTAGCACTCGCTTTTTTCTTAGGTGCCGACTTCTTCACAGTACTAGATTTCTTTTTACTTTTTGCAATATAATTACCTACTTGTTTCTTGGCTCCCTCTATATATTTACAATCTGGATATCTGTTACAAGCTTTGAATGGCCCTCGCTTTCCTTTTTTGAATACCATATCCCCCACACCACATTCTGGACATTTTTCTCCTGTTTTATGCTCAATTTTTTTAATTGTTTTACAAGTGGGATAATTAGAACATCCCAAAAATGGTCCAAATCTTCCAGATTTAACTTCCATTATTCCATCTACACAATTAAGGCATTTTTCTCCTCCAAAATCTGCTTGTAATTGTTTTTCTTCATCACTTTGCTCAGTATATTTACATTCAGGATAATTAGTACAAGCTATGAATTTACCAAATTTACTTCGCTTTATTTCAAGCTGACTTCCACATTCAGGACAAGGTCTATCTTCAATAATATCACGATGCCGCTCTACACTTTTTTCCTTATCTTTCAAATTGGTAGCAAATGGTATATAAAAATCTGCCATTGTTTTTTGATAACTATCTTTACCTATTGCAATTTCATCAAATTGCTCTTCTACTTTAGCGGTAAAATCAATATCTACAATTTGTGGGAAATGCTGTACCAACATATCGGTTACTACTTTCCCAATATCAGTTGGAGCAAATCGTCTATCATCATTTTTAATAACATATCCCCGAGTCTGAATAGTAGATATAATTGAAGCATAGGTAGATGGCCGTCCAATTGCATTTGTCTCGAGTGCTTTTACCAAACTACTTTCACTATAACGAGCTGGGGGTTGAGTAAAATGCTGTTCTCCTCTAATATCCTGAGTTGTCAGAGTCTCACCTTGATTAATATGAGGAAGCAATACATCTTCTGACTTAATATCATATACTCGCATAAATCCATCAAAGACCAAAGATTTTCCTGTAGCGGTAAATGTATAATTCTCCGATTCAGTATCGGTAATTGCTACATTCATAGTATCAAATAAAGCTGGTTTCATTTGACTGGCCATAAAACGCCCCCAAATAAGACTATATAATTTGTATTGCTTATCATCGAGATACGGTTTAACATCTTCCGGTGTAAGACTTGGGTCTGTCGGACGAATAGCCTCATGAGCTTCTTGCGCATTTTTAGCCTTTGTTTTAAATTGTCTCACCTGATAATATTTCTCTCCAAATTGTTGAGTGATTTGAGTTTTTGCAGCTGCAATTGCCTGACCAGATAAATTGGTAGAATCAGTTCTCATATAGGTAATAAGTCCAGTTTGTCCTTTTGCCCCCAGAGATACACCTTCATATAATTGCTGAGCTACCATCATAGTTTGCTTAGCAGAAAAATATAATCTTCTTGCCCCATCTTGCTGTAGGGATGAAGTAATAAAAGGAGGATATGGATTTCGAGATACAGATTTATTCTCTATTGATTTTACCTTATAGGATAATGATTGCAGCCCCGCCACCAAATTTTGTGATTCACTTTCTGTCTTATAAGCAAATTTATCTAGGCGTTTTCCTCCAATATGTGTAAGATTGGCAGGAATATCAAGAGAAGTATCATTACTCAAAAAAACTCCCTCAATAGACCAATATTCTTGGGCCTGAAAGGCTTCAATTTCTCTCTCCCTATCTACTATTAAGCGAAGAGCCACAGATTGCACTCGCCCAGCAGATAAGCCTCGCTGTACTTTTTGCCATAAAAACGGGGATAATTTATATCCAACCAAACGATCCAAAGCTCGCCTGGCTTGCTGAGCATCAACCAAATTAATATCAATATGGCGAGGATTTGCTAAGGCTTTTTGAATAGCAGATTCCGTAATTTCATGAAATACCATTCTTTTAGCAGTTTCAGGTTTTAATTTCAAAATATGTGCCAAATGCCAAGATATAGCTTCTCCCTCTCGGTCTTCATCAGTTGCAAGTATTACCTCCCCGCTCATTTTAGCTAATTTTTTGAGCTCGGTTACTGTCTTCTTTGCTTTAGCTGGAATTTCATAGGTAATATCAAAATTCTCATCAGGATCAACCCCAATTTTAGATTTTGGCAAATCACGAATATGCCCCATAGAAGAAATAACCGTATAATCTCTTCCCAGAAATTTACCAATTGTTTTTGCCTTTGTGGGAGACTCTACAATAATCAGAGCTTTGGACATATAGTATATATTTAATTCTCTAGTAGTCTATATTGGATTATCTATTTCGTCAAATTATGACTTTAATATACTATACATTTGCCTACTAGTATTATTCCAATCAAAATCAAGACTACGCTTGAGTCCAAGCTCTTTATAATATGTATGTATTGTATTATCTGTAAGTAAAGTATGCATGATATCAGCTAATTCTAATACATCATAAGGGGAGGTTTTATAGGCCGCATCAAGGACAATTTCAGGAAAAGCTGAATTATTAGCTACAATTGTCGGAGTACCAGAAGCCATAGCCTCTAAAGGAGGGAAGCCAAAACCTTCATATAAAGATGGATATACAAAAATTTGTGCCAAATGATATACAATTGCTTTATCTTCAACTTCTACAAAACCTATTCTCAATATTCTATCTCGATAGGGAGATTTGTCTATAATAGTATGTATTTGATGGTATAACCAACCGTTTACCCCTGCTATTACCAGACATATATCTTTATCTTTAGTTGCTAACTTCTCAAAAGCTTGTATTAATAATTGTATATTTTTCCTAGGCTCAATAGTCCCTAAATATAATATATAGCGTTCAGGTAATTGATAGCGTTGTTTTACTCTTTGTATGGCATCTTGCTGTATGGCTTTGCGAAATAATGGATCAATACCTGAATAAATAACCTGAATTTTTTCTGGATTTACTTGATACATATCTATTAAATCTCTTTTAGTAGACTCAGATACTGCAATGATGGCATTTGCTCTTTTGAGAAGTTTATCTATACCAATATATTGATGCCATAATCGCATACGTCGAGAGAATACTTCGGGTAAAATACGAAAAGCAATATCATGTACGGTTAATATCAATTCAGTTTCTGGACTTATTGATGTAATATTCCAATTGGGCATCCAAATTTTTTTAGGACTTCTCGTGAATAGACTATCTATATAGGGCTGTGAGGCTAATTTTAATGATATATTCAACATTTTATTGGGGTAAGGCACCCAATTATCCTTAATTCCCTCTATACCAGGATTTTGCTTTAATCCTGTAGACAAAGTTTCTAAATGTAAATCTGAATATTGACTAAGAGCTTGAGTGATATGCTGTGTATATTCTCCGACCCCTCCTTTAAAACCATCTCTAATCCCTCGGGCGTCTATGCCAATATTCATTTTTTCCAATAATATTCTTTGATAGCAGCTATACTAACACCTAATGCAAAGGCAAGAACAAGACCTCCTAGAGCAAAGAAAATAGGATTATATTCTTTTTGTCGTATAACAGGATCTCCTACACGAATAGTATAGTCTTGAATATCACGAGTTTCAATATATGAACCAATACTACTATTAATAGCTTCAGTTAAACTCCCACCTAATGCAGAATCTTTAACACCAAATCGAATTTCTACAAGATTTGCTGAAATTTGTTCTGGAGTAAATACACGGCGAAAATCTTTTACTGACAATTGATCTAAATCAGATTTATCTGCATTTTTCAATACATCTTCTACAAAACTTGGGGTTACAAACCAACTTTCTACGCTTTTAGCAAATAATTCTGTTGCCTGTATGGCATAATATCCATCATATGTATAAAACTTATCTGTTGGTACAGCTTTTCTTTCTATATCAAGAGAAAGGGATACATCATATGATATTGGTAATAGTTTGGTAATGGCAAGACCAATACTTGCACCAACAATAGTAATAATTGCCAGGAAAAGAGCGTATTTTTTGAAAAAGTTACGATATATACTCATATCTCTATATTATTAATCATCTATTACATAATATCATATTGCTCCAAAAAGGTATAGAACTGATGTTTGAAAGCATCCCGCGAAAATTGTTGAGCATGATTGTGAATAGCTAGCGAGTCAAAAGTCATTTTCTCAAATCGACTTACAGCCTCAGAAACAGATTCCGCAGTCTGTTCATCAAAAAAGACTCCCGTCTCCCCATCTTTTACCGTCTCCAGAGCACCCCCACGACCATAAGCAATAACAGGTTTACCAGCTGCCATTGCCTCTACAGGAACTATACCAAAATCATCTTCTGAAGCAAATATAAAGGCTTTAGCTCCCTTGAATTGTTCTCGAGCTTCTTCATCATTCATACGACCTAAGAATACAATATTAGATTTCCCCTTCGCAATTGACTTTAATTTAGCCTCATCTGGACCTGAGCCTACAATATGTAAAGGCTTACCATTTTTAACAAAAGCTTCAATTACAATATCATAATGTTTATAGGGTAGAAATCTTCCCAACATCAAATAATATTCCCCTTTTTGATCTGGATCAAAATCAATTTCAGTATTTACAGGAGGATATAATACGGTTGAATCAGCTCCATAATATTTTTTAATTCGGGCCGCAACATTATGAGAATTGGCAATATAATAATCAACTCTATCTGAAGAAATTTTATCCCACATACGAATATAATTCATTGCAAAAGGTAAAAAAGGTCTTATTAAAGGAGAGTATTGAAATTCCTTAAAATATCTATGATAATCATCCCATGCATATCGCATAGGAGTATGACAATAACAAATATGTATAGCATCGGGTCTCGTAATCACTCCTTTTGTATAGCTATTAGAAGAAGATATTACCACATCATAAGCACTCAAATCTAAATCCTCTACTGCTAATGGCATAAGAATAGGGAAAATTCTATGATGCGTTTTTGCGAATGGTAAATTTTGTAGAAAAGAGGTTCTAATTGTCTTATCACTAAAAGCCCCATACAATTGACTAGAATCATGTATCAAGGTATATATAGGAGCCTTAGGAAACATTTCACTCAAGACTTCTAATACTCTCTCGGCACCTCCATATTGAACCATATAATCATGAACCAATGCTACTCGCATAATATATTCTCTCTTAATTTCTATATAGTATGCCGTTTTTTAAGTCTTTCGTCAATTACACCCCAATTAAAGTTCCAATCACAAAAGCAATACTAGCTGATAGACTTCCCACTAGCAATGTTTCACCCAAAGCTCGAGTTAATCCATATCCTACAACTTTCCATCTTAATAATCCTAGCAATATCAAAGCAACTATTACCCCTGAAACAGATATTACAAAGGCCTGTGTAGCGTCCCAAGACCCAGATACGAAAGGAATAAGTGGAATAAAACCAAAGAATAAGAATGCAAATATGGTAGCAATAGCAGAAAAAATTGGATTAGTATCACCAGGATTTGGAATATCATGATATTCTTGCATTACCCATTCAATACCAAATTCTGGATTTTTATGAAATAATTTTACAATTTCCTGAGCATCTTTGGTAGTAAATCCCTTTTCTTCTAATTTTTCCTGTATACGATTCCCAAATGATTCAGTATTAGACTCCAAATGTTTTAATTCTTCCTCATAAGTTGTATTATATAAATCCTCTTGTGATCTAAGCGACATATAGTCCCCAAGTCCCATAGACATAGCATCAGAGAATAAATTAGCTAATCCAAATAATACTACTGTCCCAATAGTAAGCCCCACAATATTAGATCCAGATACATTAGCCCCCGTAAAGCCTGCTACTACCGCAAAAGTAGTAACAATTCCATCACTACCACCATATACTATTTCTCGTAAATAATGTTGAGCAATATATCCCCTTGCTTTTTTGCGAGATTTTTTCCAACGTTTCCAAATTCCACCCATATTTTTATATTATAGCTTTATTTGAGTATAACATATAAGTTATATATACAAAATACTAAATATATGCTATAATATATCTCATTAGGAAGTGTGGCTGAGCGGTTGAAGGCGGCAGTCTTGAAAACTGTTGTAGGTTTACCCCTACCAGAGGTTCGAATCCTCTCACTTCCGCATATATTTTTATCTTTTGGTATTTATGCCAAAAGATAAAAATAATATTTGAAGAAGTGACAGAGAGCAATAGCATTGCTCTCGTGAGGATGAGAAAGTCGGAGCCCGGTGTGAGTTTGTGCTATGCACAAGGCGAACACGGCGAGACGGGGTCGCGAGAATTTTCCGTCAGGAAAATTACTTGTGACCGAATCCTCTCACTTCCGCTAAAATTCTATATATTAGAATACATAATATCTATATGTCAAAAAAGTTATTTCATGGCTCTTGCCACTGTGCTCGAATAAAGTATGATCTGTATTTAGACGTAAACCATCATACCAATAAATGTAATTGTACATTTTGTCAAAAAAATTCTTTTTGGTCTGCCAAAGTGCCTATATCAGATTTTGTATTACATAAAAATCAAGAGACCAAGAAAGTATATACAAACGGTATAGAGTATGGATATTTTGTATTTTGCGACCATTGTGGTTGTATGTTATTTGGCTACTCGCCTAAATCAGATTGGGGGGAAGAATGCTACTCGATCAGAATCCATACGATTGATGATATTTCAATTGAAGAAATGAATACCATGCCGATCAAATATTACGACGGAAAGTCTGATACGTGGGCAGAAATTACCGATCTAGAAATTATTAAAACATTATGAAAAATAATCAAACTTAGGGGACATAAAAGACTATATTATATTTATACTACTTATGAATAAAAAATACCATTCTCTTGAATCCATGTTGGAGCTTATTGAAGAGCCAAATCGTTTCGCTTGTATGTCATATATAAAATGAGTATAATAGAAAAGTAGATAACTTAATAAATTTACTCTGGCCTTATATATCCTGGTATTTGCTGAAATATATATTTTGCCTTTCAGCCAATACATTTTAAACTATTTTAGGAGATATTATTTGGTATGAATCAATACAATAGAAGCAAAAAAGGCAAACTACTTTCTTTTGGGAGTGAACATCTTGTTTACTCCTATGATGTTGATAAAGTAATTAAATTTTCACTTATCCATTTTTTTTACGGCAAAAAGAAAGGGCTTCAGTGGGCTCATAAAGAGCTTGAAATAAGTAAAAAATATTTTGGTGAATTTCTTTTAAATACTGAAATTGTTATTTCACAAAATAAGCGCTATTTTGCACAACTTCAACCAAAAATTACCGAACATCATCTGACGACAAAAGATCTCGATAATAAAATTTTATATCAGCAATTCCTAAAAATTGTTGATTGCTATCACCAGATGTGTAAAGATGGACAACCTGAGATTGATTTAATAGGTCAAAAAGGTATTTTCCAAAAATGTATGAGTAATATATTTGTTTTAAATAATAATCAGCTAGTCATCATGGATGCGACATTATTTAATACCAGATGTCCTATTATTCTCAAGCCAATAATTACTTTTCTTCGCTATCTGGTCTTGCCAATACAAAATCGCAGAATAAATCAATTCCTGACTCAAAAAGGTAATAAAATAAGCTAAAGAAAAACCTATATATGAAAAAACCTCTTAATCTTATTATTATATCGCATGCCTATGTCTATTCTGCCTATAGAGCTAAGATTGAAGCTTTATCAGAATATCATGATCTTAATATTACTCTCATAACTCCAGAATTTGGATTAGAAGGTGGTGGTCAAAAAGTATATGCAGAGCAATATGAGGGCAAGCAATATCACCATATTATATTATCGGGATATTTTACGGGAAAATTAAACTTTTTTGTATTCAAAAATCTGAAATCAACTCTACAATCCCTCAACCCAGATATTATTCTTTTAGAGGAAGAATATTGGACTCAAATTTCAGCTCAGGTCACCTATATTACAAAAAAATTCTTCCCTCACACCAAATTAATATTACTTTCTTGTGAAAATATGTGTCATATTTGGGAAAAAGAGGGTAAAACTGCCTATCAAAAATTTCGCTATACATCCTTTCATTTCATTGAAAAATATGTTATTTCAAAACTAGATGGACTTATATTTCAACTTCCTGGTGTATGGCAAGATTTTGAAAATCGCATTGATAAACTAGGCTTCAAAGGAAAACGAGGTATACTCCCTCAACTGGGAGTGGACTATAATCGATTTGCAACAATTTCACCTAAATTACCAGAGATAAGAGCAGAATTAGGGCTCAATGATAATACCTTCATATATGGCTATATAGGGAGAATTATACCAGAAAAAGGTATTGAAGATATGATAAGAGCCTTTGAGAATTGGGATAAAGATAATACTAAACTTATTATTATTGGAAATGGTGATACTGAATATGTAGCTAAAATAAAACAACTGGTACAGACATTAAAACTTGATGATATTGTCATATTCAAAAATGCTATTCCTTTTGAGGATATTCCTGCTTATTTTCAATTATTCAATATTTCTTTATTACTCTCACATACCACTCCTATTTGGAAAGAGCAATTTGGACGCGTATTAGTAGAGTCTATGGCAGCTGGTACTCCCGTCATAGGCTCAGATAGTGGAGCTATTCCCCTCGTTATTGGAGATACGGGTTATATTGTCACCGAACAAAATATTAAAGCTATTAGACAAGCTTTAATCGAAGCATTTGAAAATAAAAAGAAATACAATACTTTATCTCAATTAGCACAAGTAAGGGCAAAAACTGAATTTTCTTATGAAGCCATTGCTCGCAAAACCTATGCCTTTTTACAGGAAATACTATAGCGAAGATCCTGCTTTATATAAAATCTTTTTATCTTTATAAATAGCCCTTAGAGAAGCTTTCCCTTGTGAGTCTAATTCAATACGAGCTACTGATCCTGCAAGCTTATTTGCCACAAATTCACCTTCTTCTATGCCATATTTTACTGTATATGTTGTGGGTTCACCTAATCCTGGATTCCCTTTTTTAATACTCATTACCTTTCCCTGTATGATTAGGTCTTTACCATCTCCAAGATACTCTTTATTTGCTTGTAATACTCCATTTATTTTACCTCCATATTGAGTCAATGTAATATATACAATATCATCAACATTTATATTATTCGTATTTACCTGATATGCTTCTGACATATAGCTATACCCACCCCCTGAAAATGCATATTCTTGAATAGTATTAATATCAAAATACAATGCATCTTTTTGAGCTTCGGTATTAATAATAGGTATATATATAACTTTTTTTTGATCTCTTTTTTGAGTATAAAAATAACCAAATAACCCTAATATAATTATTAATTGTAATATCAATATTAATACTATTGTTTTGAATTTCATATACTAATTATCTATACTAGCTAATATATTGCGTCTGACTCTTTCAAGAAAATATCCTGTAATCAAGAATATTATTCCTAAACCTAAGAAAAATATACTTCTATCAAGCTCTGTTTTTTCTACCCAATCAAAATATCTTACTAAAATAAATCCAAATAATGCTAATATACTAAGATTTAATCTCCATACTTCTTTTAATTTATAGGCACTATATAGTAGCCATAATACTCCGATGAGAAAGATAATATTAAATGAAATAATATGAGGGAATAATTCTCTATTCTTATTAGCTAAAGTATTAATATCATAAACATATGGTTGATTAGGATCATATAATACTGGGACTATTGGTAACAATACGAGTAATAAAGATCCAGTAAGACCAATCAAAATTCCAATACATTGATACCAATGAGATTTAATTTTTTTCCAAGCACTAATACCGCTAATACCAAATATACCTATTACCCCTAATAATATACTAAGTGTTTTAGTATTATTCCAAATAGAAGTATTAGTATTACTCGTAATAGTCTCCCAAATATCCCTAGAGCTAAATGCCCCCAATACAAAACTAAGTATACCTAATCCCAAAACAGCAATTAAAGTAAGTACCGTATAGTATCGTTTACTTCTTAATTTATCAAAAAAAGTGAATGCTATAGTATATAAACTTGCAAATAGTAAAAATGCAACAATAAAAGATAAGACTTTATCTACTCCATTCTGAGAAGATATTTGATAACTTCCAATTATTATACCTAAGAGAAATTCCCCTATTCCGACAGCAAATACAAGAGGGCTATGTTTTCGATACCCTATAATAGTAGTTACAATCCCCCCTACTGCAGCAAAATTATACCAACCTATAGGTAATTTTAATACTTGACTTATAGCATAAATACCCGTAAGCCCCAATACAAGAGATATACCAAGAAATAATTGCCTTAATAAATCATTCCATGAAACAGCAATAGTAAATGTAGCTTCCTCAAATGATCTTTGTAGGCTAATTAAGCGCACTAGTATAACAATAATTCCGATAATAAATATAAATACGATGAGTGGGATTAATATACTAAATACTTCCATACTATTTAATCAAATGAATATTGAGAAAAATCATCTTGTTTTAATTTTTTTGATATATACCAATATAATTTAATAGAAATGACAAGAGCTAATACTGCATACACTATATATTCTCTACGATACCAATCATAATTAGTAAAAAAATCTGGAATTCCTAATACAGAAATAATCCCTAATAAAGTATATCCCCAAGATAATACTCGAGACTGTAACCAATATACTGCCATAAATACCCCCATACCCCATATCAAAAAACTTATTTGCCAGGCAATATCAATATTCACAATTTCTCCTATCAAAAACACCCCCGCACCAAAAATTAACTGAGCTAATATAATAAGACCATTGTATACGCGTATAAGCTTTGCTTTAGTTGCAAAATAAGCTCCTAAATATGATAGAGCCAATCCCATACTAATAATAGAAACTTTCCCAATATCCTCAAATATACTCCAATTGGAAGCAATAAAACTGATTGCTGCAAGTCCTATAGATATAGCTCCAAATAATATAATTACTGTAATTCCTTGAGATTGTATATCAAAGTGAGGCTTTTCAATATCTTTGAGTGCCTGCTGTATTTCTTTAACGGTAATATTTTTTTGTAATAGTTCAAGATAAATCTCCTCGGTATTTGCCCGCTTGTCTACAAGTGCTTTGACTTGTTGATGAATGGTCATATTATTTCTTTATAATATTGTCAAGAGGAATTTTAATTGCATTTGATCGTTCTGGAATCATTTCTGTTTCTGGTTTTTGGCTAATTGAAACAGTTTCTGTTTGATGTGAACCAATATCCTCTATAGATATTTTAGTTATTGTTTCTGTATCTTGAGAACTCATATGTAATATCTATTTAAAGTTATGTATAGTATAACATACTATATTTTATTCGTCAAAATCTATTTTTATTATAAATTAGTCGGGAAGACAGGACTCGAACCTGCAGCCCCCTGGTCCCAAACCAGGTGCGCTAGCCATTGCGCCACTTCCCGTATATAACCATATTATTCTATCAATAATCCTCAGTATAGTCAACTAATATAGTTGAATACTAAGAATAAGTATGATATCCTGTATCTGCATTCAGCACATTCAAGTATCTCATGAACCTCAAGACCCTCCAGTCTCCACCATTAATAATTGATAGGGTAACTGCTCTCAATCAACCACATATATTGACCATTGAAGATTTAGGGAATTTATTATATGATCTCTATTCCTCTACAAACAATATTCTACAAGAATATACTATACATCTTGATCCACTTTGCAATATTGTAATTAGACATAGACATCTAGAGAATCCTATTATCATATATTTTCCTGAGGCTTTGATGTGGTCAATTCAGACTATGTCACCTCTTCGTCAATACGAAGATACCGTCAATATATTGAATCAATGCTTTGGCGAAAATAGTGAATTAAGGCAACATTTTCCAGCGCTACCATCAACAGATCAATTCGTAGAGTTGGGAATAGAAGCATATCAAAACTATTGGCTTACGCCATGGGACTTATCACATAATATACCCAATACAATCCCTTAATTTAAGGGATTTTTTCTTTATTTCTTTTGAAGCCCAAGCCCTAATTCTAAAAGCTGATCAATTTGAATTGAATTTGGAGCTTGCATCATGGGGTCTCTCCCATCTCCTGTTTTAGGAAAAGCAATAACTTCACGGATGCTTGATTCATTCTGTAATACTGTCAATAATCTATCTAATCCCCAAGCAATTCCTCCATGTGGTGGTGTACCAGAAGCAAGGGCTGTCAATATATGACCAAAAGCTTGCTCCACTATTTCCCCCTCATATCCTAAAATTTCTAATACAATTCTCAAAGCTTCTGGATTATGATTACGAATACTTCCTCCTCCTATTTCAAACCCATTCAGAGCAATATCATATTGTGTTGATATAATATCTCCAATATTTTTTTTCTCTAATAATTGCTCTCTATATTCTGGTTTAGGTGCTGAAAAGGGATTATGCGAAAAAGTCCAATGTCCTTGTTCTGTTTTCTCAAATTGTGGAAAATCTACAATCCAACAAAATGCTAATATATTTGGGTCTTCTGGATTTTCTCGTATATCTGGTCTGTCATTCCCATATTTTTCCATTGCCTCAGCATAACTAATACGTGGAAATGGTATGGTCTGAATCTTTTTTTCTGGATATAAACTTGTAACTAATTCAATCAAAAGTCTTTCATTTAAGGCAATAACATCTTCGGCCTCTACAAAACTCATTTCTAAATCTAATTGAGTAAATTCAGGTTGTCTATCTTTACGTGTATCTTCATCTCGAAAACATCGAGCAATTTGAAAATATTTTTCTATGCCACTCGCCATTAATAATTGCTTATATTGTTGTGGTGATTGAGGAAGTGCATAAAAATTCCCAGGCTGATGCCGAGATGGAACTACAAAATCACGAGCCCCTTCTGGAGTAGATTTTGTCAAAATAGGAGTTTCAATTTCAAGAAATCCCTCCTTATCAAGGAAATTACGGATATATTGTGTAACTTTATGCCTATTAGCAAGATTTGCATACATTGATGGACGACGTAAATCAAGATAGCGATATTGCAATCTCAACTCTTCACTAATTTCATTCTTATCTTGATCTAGGGGGAATATAGGGGTAATAGCAGTATTTAATACTTCTATACTCAAAGCTTCAATTTCAACGGTACCAGTTGCTAAATCTGTATTAATAAGTCTTTCTGGGCGAGCTTTCACAAGTCCACGAATACGAATAACCCATTCTGGTCGAATTTCTGTCATCAGGGACTGTGATGCTTCATCTAAACTCGCAGGGACTAATACTACTTGAACTTTTGCCGTGCGGTCTCTAAGGTCAATAAATGAAATTTTCCCATGATCCCGCTTGGTATCAATCCATCCCGAAATAGTAATTTCTTCTCCAATATGATTAATGGTATCTAGAATGCTCATGATTTATATACTTATATTAACTTTTATTATAGCATTAAAAGCTCATTTTGAGAAATAATTATTGATTTACTATAAATCTCACTTTACCAAATTCGGTTTTGGTAAAATTATCTTCAATAATTAATACATATTCTCCATTTTGTATATTGCGTCCATTAATATCTACAAAATTCCAATCAAATTCCCCTGTATTAATACGATTTTGAGCTAATACAAAACGCTCATTATCACTTTCAAGATATATATTTACAAAAAATATATCAGGAGTAAAGCTCCAAGAAATACTATTATTCTCTTGATTAAAAATTTGTTTTTCCACTGGACTCGTAATAGTAAGATTTTGTTTTTCACGAATCAGAGCAAATATAGGAGATTGTCCTATATTTTGACTATTTTGTACTAATATAATTTGATATTGACCTGGCTCATAAGCTTTACTATTTATCTCAATAAAACCCCTATTAAACTTTTGCTGTCCTAAAGAATATTCTTTAAGCTGTGGCTTATCTGACAGAGAAGAATCAAGAGATACCAAAAAAACTTCAATTGGCTCTAAATAAACTTGACTTAATTCTAATTTGATTATATCCCCAATTATAATATTCTGATATTGCCTAGGGCTATTCACCGTTACTAATTCTTTAGGAGAAATAGTATTATCTTGATTAGATAGAGGATTCTGTGTATCGGATTTACTATTATAATCAACAAAAATACGAGCTCCTATTATTAATAAAAGAAATAAAACAATACCTATACTATATAGTTTATTATTTTTTATCCAATTGATAAATTGATTCCAAAATATCATCTGCTACTTTTTGTAATTCATCTTCTGACTTTATTGTATCATATGATGTGATTTTTCCAACATTAAATGTCATTGTATAAAATGGCAAGCCTCTCCACCTTTGATGGTAATTAATATACATAGGTAATATTGAAGCTTGTGATTTCCATAACAAATACGCAACTCCTCTTTTTGCTTCTCCCCTACCATTTACTGTTTTTTGCATTTTCCCTTCAGGAAATATAGTTACAATTCCATCATCATTCAAAACGTCTACCATAGGGTCAACAACCTGTAAGCCTTGCCCGCTAACAACTGGAAAACATCGCATTTGACGTAAATACCAGCCAACAATTGGCTTAGTAAAAAAAACTGCACCTGTAATAATCCTCATATGAACTATTCGGTTACGGTTCATCCGAGCTAAATAGTACCAAATCCATATACCATCAATACGACCTCTATGATTAGATGCAATAATAAGGGGGCCCCGAATATCTTTGAGATGTTCAAGCCCCTGAATATCTTTCGTACTTACAAACAAACGTATAATCGTATGGAATATCCAGAAGGTAATCCAGTACAATACATTATGTACCATAACAAAAAGATTAATTATATTCCAACTATAATATAACTAATCTTTTTTGTCAATTATGGACAACTGATTTATTTAGCTTTCTTAGTGACTTTAGATTGAGTCTCAGCAACTTCATTCCATTTTTCTTGTAAAGTAGTCTTCAATGTCTCAATTTGTTCTTGGGTAATAGGATCTAATTTTTGATATTCATTGACAACTGCATCAACAATTTGATCATATTTTGATTGACTCATATCCTCCAAGTCATTAATTCTTTTTGCAATATCTTTGCTCGTAGCTCTATATGCTTTTTTTAAATCTTGTCTTGTTTGCTTTCCTGATTTAGGAGCAAATAATACACCAAGAGCTCCTCCAATTGCAAGTCCAGTTATAATTCCTTTAAATAAATTTTTATTACTCATATTAGTAGTGTTATTAATTATATAATACGTCTTTTCTTCTTTGGTACAACTTTACTCAAGGCATCCCCTAAATCATCAGTCTCATCTAAGTCCTGAGATTTAGGTGAACCTTTCCAAGAAGATACAATTTCTGAAATATTACCAATAACTGAGGTAATACCAGAAATTGAAGTAAGATTAGATTTTAATTCAGTTGCAGTATCTACTGCTACATCACCTAAATGTAAGGCTTTATCAATAAGTTTATGGATAGCATCAACACTCTTTTTGAGATCGATAACCATCATTAATAAGACCAATAGCAATAACCCTATTTCTATCAAAATAATTGCATATAGACTCAAAATAACTTGATCTGTAATCATAATTTTTTATTTTATACTATATACATATATTAGCATATTACATAATATTGTCAATTAACATTCTGAATATACATATACCTCTCCATATGCTATAATTATTATAGTCACAAAAATAGATCTCAAATACGAATTCCCATGATTAAATCTCTATTCACAAAGAAAAATATCATCATATCTAGTATTATCCTTGTATTGGGTTTGGGAATAACCTATATCATATTAAAGCCCGAATCTAAACCCCAGCTCACACCTATAGATGAGGGACTTACTCCTATTCGAATTATCCAAATTAAAGATGGTAAAGAGCAAGAAATTAATTTCACAGAGTCAGGTGCTGATATTATTGCAAGCGCTCTTATTTCAGCCAATCCTTTTGATGAACAAGTTAAACAAGATGTGCAAAATCTGGGTATTGACCGTATAGATTTACCTCTACTTCCAGAAGACCAAATAAAAGTTATCCCCAATCCAGAAAATCCACAGGCAGCAATTGAAAAATATTTAAAAGAGGTATATACTGTATTCAAGGATAATACTATCCAGCCCAATATCAGCCAGCTTTCTGAAGAAGCTTTGGATGGAAAAACACAAAACATTCAATCTCTACTTCGTACTAATGCTGACTTATATCGTTCATTATTTGAGATAGAAGTACCCCAGGATGCATTAAAGCTTCATAAAGGGTATATTCGTATCGCACAAATACAAAATAGCTTTTTATTGGGACTATTAAATGCAAGCTCTGATCCATTAAGACTTGATATTAATAGTAAAATCACAGTAACATTATTACAGAAAATTGATGTTCCCATAAAAGATGAGCTGCAAAGTATCAGAAAAAAATATAATATCATATACCAAAAACAATCATAATATGTCATCTCTCTTTTCTCAGAAAATGATATCGATACTCGGAATCTTTTTATTCGGATTTCTCTTTATATCACCACATATTACCTATGCTGACAATTTGTATGGGCAGTCTTGTGGTACAACAAAATGTAGCGGAGCTGAAGTATGCCAAAAACAATATAGAGGAGTATTACCTATTGGTTCACAAAATGATGGTAATGCTACCTATACTTGTGTAAAACCCCAGAATTTAGAAGCTCCAGACAGCCCTTATAAAGGAGTACAGACAGCTTGCGGTGGGGTATTTCAAAAAGCATTTGGACTTGATTTAGGATCACTTACTGGTTCAGTATTAACAAATACCCTTCAGGCTGGATTAGGACAAATAAAAAACAGTTTGGGTCTAAATGGAAATGCAGTTGGTTTTGACTCAAGAGGAGCACAGGCTTTAAACTTTAATAATGTTGGATTAAACTGGAGTATTGATCCTACCAATCTTATTAATACCGATGCTTCTTATTTTAAAGATTTTGTCCCAAAATGTGATAGTGCCTATAATAATATAAAAGGAGTTATTAATACCAATTTCCTGGTAGCTCCACTACCTGTTGATATATTCAATCCCCTCCCCCTTCCAGTTAATGTTACCTCTCCCACTCCACTTCCAGTAATAGTAGTGGATGATTTAGCCCTCTATCAGCAAAAAGAATTAATTGATGCCCCTCTAGCCGCTCAACAAAAAGCAAAGACAATAGCGACCGTAAGCGATACTCTGAGATCACAAATTAGTAATGATAGTTTAATTCCAGATAATTATTTTGCTCTCAAAAGCTTAGGTTGGGAATTTGGAGCCCTATCCAAAGATACTGGAGTAGTATCTAAAGAAGCTATAGATAAATATGGATCTTATCAGAATTTCTCATTAGATAAGAATAAGGATATAGAACAGTATTTTAAAGATTTACAAGATCAAAAAAGTCAATTGCCTGATGAGAATTTCACACAAAACTGTGGTAATGTAAAAACAGAAGATGCAGGAGAAGTAAGTTTTGAATGTGCGCTCCTCGCCTTACAGCCTAATAATAATGCAAATGATATTGCCTTTAATATAGCACAAGTAGCTGCAGAAAAATCACAAAATGCCACCGAACTCCTTGATCAAGAAGTTCGTGATGGAAGTGGATATTTTGCAAAGACAGCAGATGGAGATAAGAACCCATTCACCAAAACTATTCAGACCCCAGGATCAAACATAGAATCTCTTACCAATAAAGTATTAGAGTCTACTGTGGATCAAGCTATTACTGCATCTGGAGACAATTGTTTTGAGGCAATTCCTAATAATATACTTGAGGGGTCACTCAAACCCGTACTGACTCAAGGATTATTTGGAGTTAATAATACTCTAGCATCAGTACAAAAAAATGTAACCTCTAATCCTGTTAACTCATTACAGAATCCTAGTGGTTTTGCTAATCAATTAACTTCTGGATTACAAGGTGCTATACCTGACCCTAATAAATTCTTCAAGTCTCTACAAAATTCATTATTACAAAATGTAACCAATGGATTATCTTGTGAGCTTAATAAGCAAGTTTCAGGGCTACTCAATGGAGCTCTCGGGAATATTAATATCCCAGGTATTGGTAATGTAAGTGGGGCATTAACGAATCAAGCCACAGGGGCTATAAATGGAGCTCTCAATAATGCTGTTAATGGCCTAATCCCATAATATGAAAATCAAAACAAAACATATACAATATATAGCTCCTATATGTATTATAGCTATGTTCTTTTTACCTTCTATAACTCATGCACAAGCCTGGAATCCTTTTGGATGGGTAGGGGGTCTTATTGGTGATACAGCAACAGCTGCTTTGGGAGAAGTTTTAGCCTTCTTCAAATCAGCCTTAAGTACTATTCTTAAAGATACTGTGACGCCTCTACTCAATGCTGTAATGTCTTATCAAAACTTTTTTACTGATGGTGTCAATGCGGGTTGGAAAGCTACCAGAGACTTTGCTAATTTATTCTTTGCTCTCATATTACTCTTTATTGCTATAGCAACCGTACTCAATACGGGAGCATTAAATAATTATACTGCTAAAAATATGCTACCAAAATTCATATTTGCGGCTTTATTTATCAATTTTAGTAAAGCTATTGTAGGATTCTTGATAGATATTAGTCAAATTATTATGATATCTCTCTATAATACGTTTGGCCCAACTCTCACAGATTCAATTGGGAATGCATCAAAAATTGCTGAGGCTGCAACTGAAGCAGATAAAATAGGGGCTGCTATTATTAACCTCCTTACTATTATTCTTATCGTTATCCTTATTTTTGTATTCCTCTGGACTGCTGTGATATTGGTGGTAAGAATAATAACATTATGGTTTGTCATTATGACATCTCCATTAGCCTTTGTCTCTTCTATGATACCTGGACTATCTTCATTCTATAGTGATTGGAAAAAAAAGCTTCAAGAGGCTCTTGTCACTGGCCCTACTTTAATGTTCCTATTATATCTTGCAGTAACTGTTATGAATGCTGGAGTTAATCCTAATGAAGCTACTGGTGGAAATTTACTTAATAATGGGAATATATTAAATTATGTCTTAGTAATTGGACTGGTAATTATTGCTAATATAGAAGCTCAGAAAGCTGGCCAACAAGGCCCTGCCATTCTATCCAAAGCCGTTGGAGTTGTAGGTACTGTTGCTACGCTTGGTATAGGCGGATATATTGGTGCTGGAGGAGCTAATACAGGACAAGCACTCCGAACTACTGGTGCTCTAGCTCAAGGAGGTGTTAAAAATGTAGATAAACTTGCAGGTGGGCTCACTAATACAGCTGGAGTTGTAGGTGGAGTAACTGGAATTGGGGCATTAAAAAATGCCAATCAAGCGTATGAAAGTGCCAAGAAAGATTTGAAAGAAAAACAAAAAACAGGGGTTGGGTTCGTAGGAAGATTTCAAGGTTTTTCAACAGAGGGTAAGAAAGAACAGTTAGAAGATTTTGAAAAACAAAAAGCAATTCGTTTGTTTAATGAAGGTAAGTTAGAAGAAAAAGGAAATGAACGCTATCAAAAAATGGCTGCAACTTTACAAGCTGCTACTGCCACAGGAGTAAAAGATGAATTTAATATTGAAAAACTAGGTCAAGATATGAAGAAAGCTCTTGATGATGGAGATAAATTTACTGCAATGGCATTATCAACTAGGATATCCGAGCTAAAAGGATGGAGTCAAATATTTAAAGAAGATGGTCAGTTTAGTAAATACGCTAAAGAAAATAAATCAGAAGCTGAACAATTAGATGCATTTATCAATGATAATTTTGAGCAAAAAGATAGTGCTGGAAACCTTATACGAGGTGATGATGGTAAAGTTATGGGTACTAAAATAACAAATAGCTTTAGAAGTCGTCAGGCTAATATATTAAATGATAAAGGTGCGGGAAATTTTGCTGCTGGATTAGCAGAACGAGATGTACAAAATCCAAATTACTCCCCTGCAACAAAAGCTGCTAAAGCTGGAATAATAGGAGCTGGAGCAGCTTATGCAAAAAATAGTGCGGTGTTCAATGTTAGAGATACAGACGCAAATGATAACCCAGCATTTACTAATGGAGAACAAGCATTTAAATTCAATATTAAACCAATTCTAGCAAGTATTGAGGGTGAATCACTATCTATACTAAGAAAATCGGAAAGTTGGAATCAATTTGGAAAAGATAGAAAAACAATCAAGGAAGGATTAGAGGCGGAATTAAAGAATCCCTCAAGAGATAAATCTCTTGATTCAAAAATTACAGCTGCATTACAGGGTCTAGATTTATCATCAGGAGGATCTCGAGTTACTGTTAATAACACATAGTTCACTATGACACTCGCAGATATCAAAAGTGAAGCTCATTCTCTCATTACCACAGATAATGTGCCAGTATCTCTTGAATTTGCGGAGAAATTAGAGAAATCTCTAATAGCGAATAATATTAAGGACTCTAATGCTGAGGCTTATCGCGAATTATCTAAGATTATATTCCAACTTTATGTAACGGCTATTCCTAATATATCGACTGAATTATTCCATAAAATTATTTCTCTTAATATTATAGAGGCTTTGAGTCCTCTATGGCCTTCTGAGCGTGATTTTGCCGCCCGAATTGAGAGTAGATATTCGATTTATCCTGTGGAGCTCATCAAGGAAGAAATGCGAAAGGATTTACTCCCGCTTCTCAAACAAAATAATCAATTAATCGGTACCGTAGTATTACGCCTATCTCAAGAGCATCCTCAAGCAAAACCAAGTATTAGTAATTGGCTTGAATATTATGATAGAGTAACTGGTCTGGGGTCAGCTAACAGCTTTGAGCGTTCTCGTTTTATTAGTGGCGACCCCATTGTACAAACCTTAAATCCTGAGGAAAAAGAGTCTCTGAGGAAAGTAGTTCAATTCTACGATTATCTTCAAACTGATGAGACAGTCCTCTATCAGGATATTTATAATACTGCTCCTCAATCAACTCTCAATACAATAACTCCTAATATTGACCCTAAGCCAATACAGACTACTCCCCTCCCCACACCTAAACCAGTTACTACGGTGAAAACTCCTGTCTCTACTCCCAATAATATTCCCCAAAATACAATTCCCCGAGCTCCAATACCTCGCCGTACTTCTGCTCCTGTAGTATTGACAGCTAAACCAACTCCTATCCCTCAAAATCTTGTTAATCTCAAAAAACCAGAATAACTATGCAACAATATAATATTCCACAATTTATTGATTCTGAAGATAAAATTATTGGTCCTCTGACTATAAGGCAATTTGCATTCTTGGCAATTGGTGTGGTAATTGGAGGATTTTTATGGTATTTTAAACCTAATATTGGTGTTTTTATTATTAGCATACTTCCTGTTGCTGTAGCTACTTTTGCTTTTGCTTTTATCAAAATTAATGGCCAAAACTTTGATATATTTATTGTAAATGTGATAGTATATATTCTGAAGCCAACTTTATTCCTTTGGTCTCGAGACATAGATACAACCCAATCAGTTATTAAAGTGTCTATTGAAAAGCGTAAAGCTTCATTTAGGCGAGAGACTCATGATTATAATCAATCTCGTGTAGAAGAAGTTGCCTGGACTCTAGATAGTTATGGTGAGAAAACCGTAATACCAGATATTGCAGCAGAATAGCTATTTTGTATTATTGGTATCTTTTATAGTTTCAGTATTAGCTTTATTATTTTCTTCTACACTATTTTTTATCTCCTCAGCTTGATTTTTTGTCTCATTCGCACTTGGTATTTCTGGTACTTTTATATCGGGTTTTGTAAAAGACAAGTCTGAAAAATTAAGAATCATAGACCAAATAAATATACCTATTATCATAATACTTCCTATTACAAATAATATTATTAATTGTTTTTTCTTTTTATCGCTGTCCATTAATCCCCCTCTTAATCTTTGTTTATAAGTCTACTATGTCTTGACATTACTAGAATAATTAATCCCGCCAAACCTAATACTGCCAATCCCATATATCTATCATTACGCAGAAATCCAAATTTAGATGCACTTTGTATATTTGCATCAAGTGGTATCCTATCTTTATTAATAGTAAAAGATTTAGTCGCATTAGCATCTCCATTAATATCCTTTACTACTATATCTATTTTATAAGCCTTATTGGGATCAATATCAAGAGAAAGAGAATTACCACTGCCATCCTGTACTTCATCATTAACTCTATAGGTATAAGATAATTTTGCATTTTGCCTAATATTATCTACATCACTTGATATTAATAGTTGAATCGCTTCATCAATTTTCAAATCATCAGTATAATCAATAGGAGTATTATTCTTATTATTGACGAGCGAGACCCGAATTGCAGGCTGTTTAATCGCAATAGTATTTATTCCATAATACCTGGTATATCCTGTTATTCTATCTCTTGCAATAGCTTGTATGAGATAACTTTTATCATATCCTTTATTCTCCGTAAAGGTAATTTTATTATTATTTTGCTCTACTGTATTACCATCAATTTTCCATTCAATTGCATATTGTGATATGGGTAACTCTGTCGCAACAGAAATGGTATCCCCTTTTGCAGGATTCAAAGGTCTATAGTCGAGGGAGATTTTATCAAAAATATCTAAATTAATACTTCCCGTTTTAATAACTCCATTAGCATTGACTGCAACTTCAATTTGATAAGTACCTGATTCTGTAAATGTATAAAAGAATCCCGTTTTATCAATTCCATTTGCTTCAAATACTACTTTTTCTCCCTTTTTAATTCTCCAATTATATTGAGCTCCATCAAATACAAACCCTTTATCTATATGATAATTAATAGTTGCAAAATCAACTTGTTGTTTGGTAAAAAGATATTTATTTTTTACTACAAGTTTAATCTCCCCTGTTGATGATTTCTCGGTATAATAACTATCTGCAAAACTTTGCTTAATATAATTATCAATAAGAGTATTAGCCTCATCTTGAGTTTTTGGGTCATTATTGGAAAGAGTGGATTGGGGAATAATACTTGAATCAGTATTGGTAGTACTAGTATCCTGTGCCAATACTACTGATGAGCTCAGTAGTATTGAACCTATCAGTAATCCCGCTATTATATATTGTGAATATTTCATTGATATTAATTAAATCTTTATTTAGTATATCATATTGCGATGAATAATGGGAATTATCTTTTTACTCCTACTGGTTGAGGCTGCTGGCGACGATTCAATCCACGCATATTACTCACAACTTCTGATACACTGAGAGATTGCCTCCATTTATTAATTGAATCTTCAAATTTCTCATTATCTTCTTTGATTTGTTTTGCTCTTGCTCGATGAGCTTTTATATGAAGCCAAGCTTTAATAGTCCAGGTTGGGGATAAATCTCCAATCCATGGAATAGCCTCTATAACTCCAGCTATTATAAGCCCTACTGTTTTTTTCCAACCAAATTCCATAATATATTCCCCTGTCTTATCTAGCATATACTTACTAGCCTCTTGAGTTTTACGAGCTAAAGCTTGTTGAATTTTACTTTGTGCTGGACTGGTATTACGGGAATTACGAGATAAGCGCATTAATTGTCTAATGGTATTGACTTGATACAATTTTAGATTAGTATTATAGATAGTAAGATAGCTATAATATATGGCACAAAAGGCAATATCCGTCATAATAGCTATCGCATCTACTACAAAAGATCCCACAATACTAATTACTTGAATAGCTGGAATTAAATCTATTACAAATAGAATTAATCCAAAAAAGTCCCACATTATGGCAAATCCGAGATTGATATATAACCACATTCCATTTAATGGCTTCATTTTTTAATTTCTTATATAGTATAAGTATATCATATTTATTGGCATATTGTGAGAGATTTTGTTATAATACTAGTATATACATAATACCGATATAATGAGTACTATATTAGAATTAATTGAAAAAGAAAAGCTCCGACAAGCTCAAACTATACGCCTAATTGCCTCCGAGAATTATGTCTCTCAGGATATATTAACAGCTCTTGGATCTAGTCTAACTAACAAATATAGTGAGGGTTATCCCTATCACAGATATTATGAAGGGCAAGAATATATCGATGAAATTGAAACTTTAGCAATTGAATCAGCAAAAAAACTATTTGGAGCTGAGTTTGCTAATGTGCAGGCTTACTCAGGAAGTCCCGCTAATTTGGCAGTATATTTTGCTTTACTTGAGCCACATGATACTATTTTAGGGCTTTCACTCCCAGCTGGAGGACATCTTACTCATGGACATAAAGTTAGCATATCAGGAAAATGGCTAACCTCTATTAGTTATGGTCTCACACCTGAAGGGTATATTAATTATGAAGAAATAGAACACCTGGCTGAGGCACATAAACCTAAACTTATCATCTCAGGGCATTCTGCCTATACAAGACAAATTGATTTCAAGCGTATTGGAGATATTGCAAAATCAGTTGGGGCTTATCATTTAGCCGATATTTCTCATATATCTGGACTTGTTGCAACAGGAGTACATCCACATCCATTTCCTCATGCTGATATTATCACTACCACCACTCATAAAGTATTAAGAGGCCCCAGAGGAGCTCTTATACTCACCAATAATCCCGAACTTGCGACAAAAATTGACAAAGCTGTATTCCCAGGATTACAAGGTGGCCCTCATAATAATAATATAGCGGGTATTGCTATTGCCTTAGAAGAAGCTTTAGCACCAGAATATACTCAATATTGTGAGCAAGTTATCGCTAATGCAAAGGCTCTTGGCGAGGCTCTAAAGAAAAAAGGATTTACGCTCGTGTCTGGAGGAACAGAAAATCATCTTTTATTAGTTGATCTTAGAAATAAAAATATTGATGGAGATACTTTGTCTAAAGCTCTCAACTCAGTATATATAGAGACAAATAAGAATAGCATACCTTTTGATACCGCCTCACCTTTTAAACCAAATGGAATTCGTCTCGGAACTCCTGCTATCACTACACTTGGACTCAAAGAGACAGATATGAAGACTATTGCTGACTTTATCAATCAAGTAGTTGAAGCTATTGACAATACAGAGACTTTAGCGCATATTAAAGAGCAAGTTATTGCATTTATCACTCAATTTAAACAATATTAATCAATGATTTCCCTTATAGCTCAACCTATTATTGATACTATTATCCCCAAAATACCCGAAGGATTACATTTGGCAGTGATTTTGGTTGGGGATGATATTGCCTCCCAGATTTATGTAGACAAAAAATCCAAAGCTCTCGAACAAACAGGGGGAAAATTACATTTATTCAAATATGAACCCAATATATCCCAAGAAGAATTAATAGCTGAAATACAAAATCTTAATAGAGACAATAGCATTGATGGAATTATTATACAATTACCTCTTCCCCCATTTATTGAAGAACAAGTTGTATTAAATAGTATACACAAGAGCAAAGATGCTGATGGTCTCACGGATTTTTGGCTAGGTAAATTATTCCAAAGTCGTATTAGTGCAACTCTGTCCCCTATTATTCCTGCCACTCCTCGTGGAATTATTCTTTTATTTGAGCATTATGATATTTCGTTAATTGGTAAAACCGTACTTATCCTTAATGATAGCGTACTGGTCGGGAAGCCACTGGCAACTTTACTCCCAGCTTATGGAGCAACTCCTATATTAGCGCATCGCGAAACCCATAATTTGGAGGAATTAATACTATTATCTGACATTATCATCTCAGCTACGGGAAACCCAGATATACTCAAAGATATACAATTTAGAGAAAATCAAGTATTAATTGATGTCGGTATTGCAAGAGACGAGAATAACCATATAAGAGGAGATATATATCATAAAGATTTTGTATTTGAAGGAGCAATAACTCCTGTACCAGGAGGAATAGGCCCTCTCACTGTTTGGGCACTTATACACAATTTAGCTATTTTGAAAGACTTAAAAGAGCAGCATATTCAAAACACTTTATAACACAAAAGCCCCTTATGGGGCTTTATTTGGTGCGCATGCCATGACTTGAACATGGGACCTCTACATTATCAGTGTAGCGCTCTAACCAGCTGAGCTACACGCGCATTTAATTATAATTATATCATAAACCCAACCTTTTTGCAAGATATTGTATGAGATGAGGAGATTGTAGATAAGTTATGCTTTCGTAGCGGAGGCTTTATCCCTCCATTTTTTCGTAGGGCTTTTGTCCCTCCTATTAGCTCTTGCAAAAGAGATATTAGGAGGGACTTAAAGGCTCTCCCAAGGGAGGACAATTTATCTATTTTGTCTATGATGTTTCTCACCTTATTCTTCTATAACATACTGTCACTAATAGGAATTCCTATCGGCACACTATCAAGTCCCTCCGGAGATACAACAATAATATTATTCCATTTATACCCTAATCCTTCAAATACTCCTGGAGAGGTCACATAGCGTTTCTTACCCTCAGACATGATATAAACTTCCCCTCTGCCCGAGGCTCTCAGAATCACTCCGTCACGAAAATATACAGCCGGTCCCTGCTGATAAGAATTCCATTCAGCCCCTGATACATATACTAAATCCTTATAATTATATTGAGTATTGAATATTTCGGGACTTGGTATGGGGCGCCTTTTCCCCGCTTCCAAAACCTCTATTCCTGTTGGATTATCTCGATTAACCAATAATGTTCCATCTGGATAGGGGCGAGATTGCATAATAGGTCCAATTGGATGAGATATAGCAAGAGTCCCATCAGCAATAATAGTAATATTATTCCACTTATAGCCTAAGGCCTCAAAAGTAACGGGGGATGGAATATGTCTTCTTTGCTGATTACTAATTACATATACATCAGGGTTATTCTTTTCTCTTACCAACATTCCTTCCCTAAATGTAAGAGCTGAAGCTAAAGGATAAGAATCCCACTCGGCACGTGTGACATCTAATACATCTTTCCAATTAAAACGAGAATTAAAAACATCAGGATTTACGAGAGGCCTAATACTCCCATTCTCGAGATAACCAACCCCCGTATCTGTTCTTAACAATGAACCATTGGGAAAGGTTCTAATATCCGTAGTATCTGGGAATAAGGCTAATTCAGTTGCATTAATACTAATCACATTTTTCCCTCCAATATTACCCGTAGGAGTTTTTATCCCATTTTGAATAGTATAAAGACGACCATTATCATCTCGATACAGCGAATTATCATAATATTGATTCCACTCTTGAGCTCGATTCCGAAGCCAGCTCATATCTACCATATTAGTATCTCCATTTCCAGCTTCTACAGCTCCATGATCAGTAAGTCGAAAGCCAGTATAATTAGAACTATATGCCTTAGTATAAAAATTCCAAATAGGTTCAGTCACATAATCAGTTGGGGCAATACTATTAGTTGAACTAAGCCATCCAGATAATTTAGCTAAAGATTGTTTCATAGCTTCTGGTACTGTTGCATAGCCACTTCCATAGCGACCAATCAAAGAAACTCCTATACTTTGATAATTAAAGTTATCTCCCGTACGATTTACATAAAGATGAGCTCCTCTTACTCCATTTTGCCCCATTCTCCCCTGATAAATACTCCCATCGCGAGCAATTAGATAATTATACCCTATATCCCCCCAACCATTATTACGGGCATGTGTAGTGAATATTGAACGAATTATTTGTCTCGGGTCAAGAGAGTCACTATTAAAGTCAGCTAAAGCCGTATCATGTAATAATATTCTCTTTATCTGAAAAGTATTATTAGAATTTGGTGGCCAAGCATTGAGAGTATAGGTATTATCATCTGTCATTGCCCAAGTATTACGAGATTGTATATTGGGGGTATTCGCAAAAGTGGGTAGTGGGAATATTAAGGCTATTCCAAAAAAAATCACCCATAATATTGATCGCAAATATAATATCCCCCTCATAATTAAGGCAAAGGTCCTACTGGAATTGACTGATCAATCATAAATCCATACTGCAATGTATCATTTGTAACTACCCCAAGAGCTAACATTGCCTCTGGAGAAAGTCCAGATACACGATTCGTAAATATAGCCGGTCCTGATTCCATAATTGTAGCTACCAATTTTTTTCCATTGGCGGGATTTGTCACCAAAACCTTACGGCCTCTATGCCAATTTTTAGCGGTATTATTAAAATCTGTACTACGAGTACGTCCTCTCCATTGATCAGTAGCATATTCATAAACCTCTTGTACTGTACTTCCTGAATTATGAGATTTAGGAGAAGCTGCTATAGATGGACTATCTACACCTCGCTGAGATACAATTAGACTATTTCCATCTTTACCACTATATGCAATAATTTCTCCATTTATAATAATCCAACCCGTATTAGGATAATCTGACACATTAGCAAGAGGTATTCTATTGGCAGAAGTATCTATATTTTGAGTAAGCGTACTCGTAGCCTCATACCATCTTACATAATTCCAACGCATAGTAATATAATATTTTTCTTCTTCTACTGAGAATGGAGCATAACTAGAATTGAGACTTCCTCCTGGACATGATAAAGCAAATGCCCCCCCACTTTTCAATAATCCATTTTGGGCTGAAAGTGGCGTAGAGGCTCTTCCATAATGATCACCACTTGTTTCATTACAATCGCGGGCAAGATGCTGTTCACGAGCTGTTCTACCACTTGTAGCTGGGATAGCATATCCGTCTAAACTAGCGGCTTGAATATCTGAGAGAGCAGATCCCATAGCATTAGAATTAAATTCATCTTCAGATACTGCTGTTACATTAGCCCAATTATATCCCCGGGCGGCAAATATTTCGGGACTTGGGATACCTCGTTTCAATTCTCCTTCAATTACATATACCCCTCCGCCAAAAGATATTAAAGCACCATTTCTAAATCCAACTCTTCCTGCCTTTGTATATTGATTTATAACACTATCTGGTAATCTCAGTACGGAATCCCAACTATATCCTTGACTTGCAAAAATTTTAGGACTAGGAATATATTGTAAGCTCCCATCATTAGCTACGCGATATATAGGCCCAGCAGTACCGATGAGAGATCCTTCTACATATCGTTTTACTGTATTAAAGGCTCCAGATTCAGGAATAATAGATAATTCAAAATCTGTAGCTCGCTTTACTTGTCCCCAATTAAGTCCATAGCTCTCAAAAACTGCAGGAGAAGTAATAGGCTGCCGCACATTATTCTGCATCATAAATACTCCTGTAGCACTAGATATTAATAACCCATCGGGATAAAATTCATTAGCTCCTTGGGGATATGTATTCAGATATGCCTCTGAGACATCAATCAGAGATTCCCAACGATATCTTGCTTGAAATATAAGAGGACTAGGAATATATCTTCTCTGCCCATTTTTAATCACATACACTTCCCCTCCTGGTCTTACCAATAAACTTCCATTGGGATGTTTGGAAGCTGTAGTTAAGCCAGGTCCCTGAGGCTGAGGAGCAAGTTCCGCATCACTTACTGCAATTACATTAGACCATTTATACCCCTTTTGAAGAAAAGTACTCGGAGAATCAATAGGCAATCTCTGCCCATCAGAAATGACATATACCGAACCTCCGTTAGATAATAATGATCCATCTCTATATGTCATTTGTGGACCATTGGGCAATGCATCAATTTCCGTCTGAGTAGTAACTACCAAATCATCCCATCTAAATTGAGACCGAAGCATATTAGGAGACTCAATAGGGCGCTTTTGTCCATTATCTATATAATAAACTTTGGGGTTATTAGTAGATTTTAATAATATTCCATTAGGAAAGCTTGGGCTACTCGCATAACTCATTACTGGGAATACCCATATCACACATAAACTCAATACTAGACTATATGTTAATTTTTTATTCATATTTTAATATAATATTATATATTTATATAATATAGTATATCATAAAATTATATATTTTGATATACTACAACTGCAATCAAATAATCATAAAACCATAATGAAATCTATATTAGAAGCCCTCAATTGGCGCTATGCCACAGACAAATTCCTAGATACTCCTATCCCAGAGGATATATTACATACCATTATAGAGGCAGCTCGTCTCGCCCCTTCATCTATGAATTTTCAACCATGGAAATATATCTCTATACAATCTCCAGAAATTCGTAATCAAATATTCGAAGCTGGAGGGAAACAAGAAGCCATCAATGCTCCTACCCTACTAGTACTCACCATACCCAATATTCTCACTGCGGAAAACGTAAATAATGTTGTTCTGGCTGCTGCTAAAGCTCGGAATGCCGATCCAGCTACTCTTGATGGATATCGTAATATGCTACAAGGCTTTATAGATACAACTGAACCTAATAAATTCTTTGATTGGAGTCGTAGACAAGCCTATATTTCACTCGGGATGCTATTACTTGCTGCCGCTCAACTCGAAGTGGATGCCGCTCCTATGGAAGGTTTTGATGCCACGAAAGTAACCGAGATATTAGGGCTCAAAGATTATACCGCCGTCACCCTGATTGGACTTGGCTACCGCAGCCCAGAAGATGATCATCAAAGCTGGCCAAAAGTCCGATTTGATATAGAGGAAATTTTAGAGGTGAGATAGAACCTAAAAAAGAAAGAGCTTGATAAGCTCTTTCTTTTGTTTATTTTGGCTGTGTTTTTTGGACGAAGTTCGAACTTTTTTTGAGCAAAAACCCCAATAAGGAAGCGGGCAGGCAAAAATTTCTTCCCCCCAAACCCCTTCCTTTGTTCCCGCCTGCTTGGGCTTCGCCCCCAAAACTTTTCGGCGGACGGAATTTGAGGCTGTGCCAATTTCATTGGCGCGCCGCCTAAAATTTTAAACTTGTTTCGTGCCTCGACAGTATGGAAATTTTGAACAACCATAAAATTTTCCATATCTGCCTTTGCGCAAAATCATTTTTGATCCGCACTTAGGACAGGTCTTATCACTCGAAACTGCAGGGCTATCTTTAATATTATCACTCACAGACTTTTCAACCAAGGTATAGCCCTTGCAATGACAGCAAAATCGTCCGTATCCAGTAATTAAGTCTGGGTCTCTAAAATCTTTGTATTCCCTTATTTCTTTACATTTCGGGCATTCTTTCATCTCGCCATTTTGCAAACCCTCAATCGTTTCGTGAATGTGACTAATTACATTATTTTTTACAACACCATTTTTAATCAAGTTGCCGATTCTTTCATTAAGATTTGAAATCGGATCGTTGCCAATGTTGAATTTGTTTATTCGCAAAAATTTATATCCATAGCTTTCCAATACTTTTTGTCTATAAACATCTCCGTCGGTGTAATAATCTTGGTAATTAAATTCGTTTACCTCATCAACATCTTTGAAGTGTTCCCTAAATCCGTCATATTCAATTATGACTTTGTGTTCTTGGTGGGTCTCATCCTTGAAGACTAACAAAAAATCAACTTTATAATTCGGGTGGTTATATGTTTTATCAAACTGTTTCAAATATTTACCAAGCTCAAATTGTGGAATAAATTCTATATTGTCTTTATTTTTCTTCCAGAAGTCAGTTTGATAAAACCAGTTCATAACCTCTGGTTCCATTTTTGACTTCTCATCAGCTTCGCTAATGCTTCGTTCTTTTTTCGCTTCGTTCAAAATAAAAGAGTAATGCCTTATTGCCTCACCAATTGAGCCGTTGTATTTATCAATCGGCTTACTTAAAACAAAGTTCATCGTTTCTTTGGCACGACTAAAGCCAACATTTAATCTCTGGGCTTTTATTTTTCCGTCTTCTTCAATATCAACATCGTTCAAATCTTTAATGAAAACACCCCACAAATGATCATCTTCTTCTGTTGCAACCATTGAATAATATATAATATCCCTTTCTTCACCTTGGCAGGTGTCGAAAGTCATAATTTTTAATTTTAACTTGTCGTAAAAATAATCCTTTTCTGGAATTTTGCTTATTAACTCGACAAGCAATTTTTGCTGATTGGTGTGGGGTGTAATAATTCCAACACTTTGATTGCTATCAATTTCTTTTAATTTTTTCAGTTCGGAAATTATAAATTCAACTTCAAGCGTGTTGGTATTTTGTGCTAATTCTTTTTTCCCGTCATGCTTAACAAAAGAAAACTTAATAACGTCGTCAATAGCTTTCCCTCTAATTTTCATCACTTGTAAGCTGTCTCGATAAAAATATTTGTTAGAGTAGGAAATAATCTCTTTATACCCTCTAAAATGTTTTAGCAGTTGAGCGTTATAATTTGTTATAAATTCAAAAAACTCAAGAATAGAAGTTTTGATATTAAACTTCCCGAGTTTTACGAGGTTTATTCCTTCGCTTGAAACATTTTTAACAAAACAATCCCTGAGATTATTTAAATATTCTCTGTTTGTATCGGTGCGAGCTTGAGCAGTTTTTACATTACTAAATTGTTTTTTGTCTCCAAGAATCAAAATCTTTTTTGCACGCAACAAAGCAGGAAATGCTTGGGCAATGCTAACCTGCGAAGCCTCATCAATAATCACAAGGTCAAAAATCTCTGGCTCAAGCGGTATGTATTCCGCATAATCTCTTATTCCTGCCAATATACAAGGGAATGCTTCTTTAAGCTTCAAAAATTCATCTTTCGGGAATCTTTGTTTTGTTCGGATTATATCTCTTAGCGCTTTTGCAGTCGCTTTATTGTTTTGATAAAAATCAATCAATCGTCCGTCCAAAAGAAAAGTCATTTGAGCGGTAACAAGTGCCTCAATATTTTTCTTTTGACCAGCATAATTAAGTGTGGGAATACTATTAAAATCTTTCTCAACTTTCTGCTTCAAATTTATAAACCTGATCAATGTGTCAAAGTCGAGATCTGAAATTTTTACTAATTCATTTGAGCAAAAAGTTTTAAAAGAACCCAAATCAATTTTAAGTTTTTTTATTGTATTCGGGTATTTTGGCAAATTTGTATTTAAGAATTTTAAATCATCGCCAATTTGCATTAGGTTGTTTAATACACCTAAAAGCGAATCGTCATTTATTGTCTGATGAATAAATCTTAAATAATCAAAATTGATCTGATATTTTTCGTCCAATTTTGCCTTTAGTTCTTCGGCAAATTGATAAATTCCTAAAACTATTTTCAAATCCTCTAAATTTTTATGCGCTTCAATTTCCGAAGTTATGCTAAAAGATTTTTTAAATTCCTTGTCTAAATTTTCAATTTTTTCTTTTTTAAACGCATAGCCGAAAAGCCAATTTTTCTCTTTTTCGTAATTGCTTATAAAATCTCTTAATTTTTCTAACGAGGGCTCGTCAAAATTATCGAATGTTGACAATAGCACCAAATTATTGGTGTAAACTTCTTTAATTTTAGCAACAGAAGAAGAAAGGATATTTAATAACCACAAATATTTTTGAAAGTTGGATATGTCTTTGAAGTCATTGATTGAAAAATTGAGCAATTCGAAAAGTTTTGCTTCTTTTTCTTTCTCGTCCTGATCAATAATAAGTTTATCTTTTAGCGACAAAAATATTTTTTTAAACTCTTCAAGCTCAATCGCTGATTCCGTTTGATTTAGAACCTCTTCAATTTCAACGGGGAAACCCTTATTTACATAATAGGATTCCAAGTCAAATAACTCGTGAATTTCTTTTAAATCAATTTCCTCATAAGCCAATATTTCGGCTTGTAAATCTTCCTTAAGTGTATTGCCTGATTTTTCAATATTGCTCTCAAGTGTTCCATAATCTTTTTTAACGGCTCGATAATGCGTTTTAATATTTTCTACAGCTGTGGTTGCTAAGATTTGGCTGTATGTGCTTCCTGTTTTTCCGAGTCTCAAAATTGGATTTTGAAAATTTTTATCGAGGCGAACTTTATTCATTGTCTCGGTAATTTTTTCTTCTACTACATCAAGGGCTTCTTTTTTATCTGACAAAACTAAAACTGATTGATTTTTCAGAATAGAATCAAAAACAATTGCGGTTATTGTATGACTTTTACCTGTTCCTGGGGGTCCCTCAACAGTTATGTATTTACAATCGTCTTTTCTAATCGCAGATAAAATTTGAAGTTGTTCGCTATTTAGCGGAATTGGACTATTGAAAACTAAACGATCGCTTGTTTCAGTATCGTCCCATGATTCTTCAACGCTTGGATTAAAGGGCTGAGGATTTTTATGAATAAAATCCTCAATCAATTTATTGAAAGCTTCCCCCAAAACACTGTCGCCCGCCATGAGCAATTTTAATATTTCTTCGTAATCATTGACTAACGCCTCGTCTGATTTATCAAATAAAGCCAAGTAGCAATTATTTGAAGCTCTGACAAGAAGACTTTTTGCAATTTGTTGCTCGGAATTGTTTATATCTATGCTTTTATCAAGTTCAAACAAATTTGTTATTTCACTCAATATTTCGCTGACCACATCTCTAAAATCGTTTTGATGTTGGGCTAAATAGATTATTCTTTCCGATATTATTTTTAAATTTCTCTTTTTACCTTTTTCTTGATTATATTCTTGAGTTATATACTCAAGAGCTTTTTTGTTTATATACACCTGCGAATCAAACTCAATTGTCAAAACTTCGTTTTGTTTTTCAATCCCAAATGGAATGTAAAAAATTGGGAATTTGGCATTATTGAAAGTTATATCGCAAAAATATAAATAAAATTCTTGTTTATCTAAAATGGTTCTGTTTCTCTCCATTTCATATATTTCTGCGAACAAATCTCCGACTTGAAAACTTTCAAAGAATGAATGAATATTTAATTTGATGTCGGCAAGCTCAAAAACATCTTTCAATTGTTTTGAAATATCAACTTTTTCTTTTGCTAGCAAAAGTTTTACAACTTCAGAAATTTTGTTTTCCAGAGAGGAAGATAAAACTGCGGTTAGTTCTTCCTCCATTAAATAAATATTGTTTTCGTCACCAAGGTTTAAATTCTCTAAAGGTTTTTCAATATTGCTTACAAACGGCAAAACTAAATCTGTTTTTAGAATTTTGGCGGCAGCTTCAAGGGAAGTATTTAACGCTTGATCATATTCTTTTTTGTATAGAGTGGCTGATTTTTCTATTTCCTCGGCGATTTGTTCAAGGATTTTGGTAATTTGTTTGCTAGTTATTTTTTCCGTCTGCAATTTAACTAAATCCAATAAATTTTTGGGAATATTTGTCCTATAAACCCCTTTTGAAATTGTATTGAGAGTATTTTTATCAAATGCGTGGTCTATCGCTTTATTTACGAGATTATTAAAAGAAGGATATTTATTGAGATTTAATCCGACAAGCAAATTATTACTGCTCCTAAATTGAATAATTCTTTTTGGATTTTTTCTTTTATGGAAATCTGTTTCCAAGAAATCCATAAAATATTTGGCAACTTCTTTTATAAATACCAAACCATTTTTATCTTCGATTTTAATATTTTCTTTAGTTGCCATATTTCTACTTAATTAAATCATCAACACCAACTTCAAGCGCCTTGGCGATCTTAGTTAGTGTTTCAATAGTTGGGTTTGTATTTACTCCGTTTTCAACCTTAACAATGGTGTTAAGCGACAAATCGGCGAGGCGAGCAATCTTTTCGAGAGATAGCCCCTTTTTAGCCCGCAGTTTCTTTAAGTTTTCAGTAATTTTATTATTTGACATATCTTTCGTAATTGTATAACATTATAGTATATAGAATATAATATAAAAGTTTTTTTGTTGATACTATAATGATAACGAATTTAATCAATTTTGTAAATGGATACTTAGGGAGTTCCTTAGCGTTGCCCGCGAATGGTTTGGCGGAGAGAAAGGGATTACGAACCCATCGCAAATGGGATTTGCTCCTTGAAACCACTCGGTTTCAATACATCCTCCACGGGAAACTCCCGTTTCCCGACCCCTTCCCTGGATTCGAATCCCTTTTTACTAACTCCCAGAAATTAAAAACAGGGATATTATCCCTATTCTTAATTTTGGCGGAGAGAAAGGGATTCGAACCCTTGATAAGTTTTACCCTATGCCACGTTAGCAGTGTGGTGCTTTCGACCAGCTCAGCCATCTCTCCAGAATTAAATTAACTATTATAGTTTACCTAAATTTTGACAATTTTGCAACTTATCGCATATACAAAGCTTTATCTCTAATCTAATATTAACCCTATTTCTCATGCTATAATAAAATAAATAGATAAAATAAAAAGTTGTGAATATATTTAAAGGAAGGAAAATAGTAATAGCGACAGCCCATAATAAAGAAGAGGTCATAGCCCCTCTACTTGAAGAAGCTTTGGGTGTGGAAGTTATTATCCCTAAGAATTTTAATTCAGATAAATTTGGGACTTTTACCAGAGAGATAAAGAGAGCTGGAGATCAGCTAGAAGCTGCAAGAGCAAAAGTCTATGCCGCTATGGAGCAAGAAGGAGTAGATTTAGGAATAGCAAGCGAAGGGAGTTTTGGCTCAGATCCATCAACCCCATTCATACAATCTAATCTTGAATTAATATTATTTGTAGATAAAAAGAATAAGTATGAAATTAAGGGACATTATAGAACTTCAAAAACAAATATGTCCGGAGTATATATCTCAAACATACAAGAAGCTTTAGACTTTGCCAAAAAAATTGGATTTCCTCAACATGGTATTATCGTGAGAAAAAGTGACAAAAATCATACTAAAATTACAAAAGATATTCATACTGAAGCTGATTTAAAAGAAAAAGTAACTCAATTACTTTCATCCCCTTTTACCAAAAAAGTTTTTCTCGAAACTGATATGCGAGCTCACAAGAATCCTACCCGTATGCAGGCCATTGAACTTGCAACCAAAGATTTAATCAAAAATATTACATCTCGCTGTCCTCACTGCTCTGCATCTGGATTTGCTGTGATAAATTATGAAAAGGGACTACGCTGTGCACATTGTAAATTCCCTACAGATATCCCCCTTTATGATATATATCAATGTAATATATGTGGATATAAAGAAAAGGAATTAATTACCAAATATGGTGATTTTGCCAATCCTCAATATTGTGACATTTGTAATCCCTAAGTGAGAATGATAATTTACATTACAAAACAAATACAATACCACTATCCCCTATACTGATAAGACAAGAGATTCTATTCATCGGTGTCATACACAGCTATACCATCATCATGCTAGAGTACAAATTCTTGTATCCCCACATCGAGGGACATTTTGCTACAAATAGTACAATAGGGATTTCCCGCTCGAGTAGCATTATTCTCTTCATCCAATCGCATAAAATATAATCTTGAGCCTATTATTTTATCTGAGTAATGTGCAAGAGCATCCATAATAGCTCTCTGTTCTGCATGAATACAACAGGTTTTGTCTGTTACTTTGCGATGATAGGAATCTTTATTATAATTACATCGTCTTTGATCCTCTTGATTATGGGCTGGACTATTGATACCCTTGCCGATAATGATATCATTGGCAACCATAATAGATCCACATTTACTCCGCTCACAACTTGCTGATTTTGCCAGCTCAGCAGTATAGTGCATATATTCTTTTGCTTCTCCCTCTTCCTTGCCTGATAGATATCTCATATTTTCTTTACTTATTCTTTTATACTATCTAGATGAGCTTGAGCTAATTGTGTATAATTATCTTTCTTTTCTTCTGTCATTTTGTTATATTGTACTCCAATAAATCCTAGTCGTCCTTCTTTTTGTAATTGCTCAAAATGTATCCCTACAAAATTCCAAAAAAGTGCATCAAAAGTATCGCACCATTCCCCCGCTTTGAAATCACTCATTTTCCGAATATAATTGGATGAGGCAATATAGGGTTTAGTGGTCAGTAATCCCCCATCGGCATATAAAGTCATACTATATACATTGGGTACCATCACCCAATCATAGGCATCAATATACATTTCCATAAACCATTCATATACTGCATTAGGTTCTATATGGCATAAATTCATATAATTCCCCAGAATCATAAGTCGCGGAATATGATGAGTATAAGCATATTTCTTGAGCACTTCTATATGGTAATCCACCGGATCAATACCAGTTGTACCTGTCCATAATGATGAAGGCATAGGAGTATGGGCATCAAAATAATTACGATTTCGAATATTGCTCCCTTCCAATATATACAAAGCTCGGATATATTCTCTCCAACCAATAATTTGGCGAATAAAACCTTCTCCTGATTCTATAGGTATATTATGCTGTATTATGAATTCTAAAGTCTCTTGGAGCACAAAGTCCGGAGTTAATAGTCCATTATTGAGAAGTGGTGATATAGTACTATGAAAAACTGAAGCTGATTGCTGGGTAATAGCATCTTCATAAGGCCCGAAAAGAGCAAATCTTTGATTGAGAAAATCTCTCAGATGTTTTTTGGCTTGCTTATGATCAATAGGGCTCCAAAAAGCATCCGTATCACCAAAATTATTGGGGAAATATTGCTCTATATATTCTCTTGCTTCTTCTATATATGGGGAATTATTAGGAGTAAATGTCTCTGGTATATCTATGTCTTTGGGGAGCTTTTTTCTATTTTCGGTATCAAAGCTCCATCTCCCGCCTTGTGGTTTATTGTCTTCAATCAATATATTGAGGCGTTTTCTCTGCCATATATAAAAGTCATTCATATGGTATCGACGGACTCCTATGCGTGATTGGAAAAATTCCGTAAATTCTGATATGGAGGTGAGGAATATAGGACTTTCGTGTACAGTATACTCTATTGATGCAGTATCGAGAGCTTTAGTAAGACGACGATTTAACCAATCATCAGTAACATCATAGAATTCTACGGTATCGATATGATTCTGTTGTAATAGAGAGACTATACTGTCAGTAGTCTCAAGCTTATGATATTCGATATATTCAACTGTGATACCTTGAGCAACCAGATAATTCTGATAGCTTTTCATACTGGCTCGATGTAATATCAGCTTTTGCTTATGGAAAGCAAATTCACTAAAATACAATGGCTCTTCGATAAGGTACACAATATCACTATCGTGAAGAAGCCGAATATCTTCGAATAATTGATGTGGATAGATAAGAAATGCTTTTTTCATATATCTATCATAGCATATCCTACCTTTGGAAGGGAGTATGATATACTAATAGTATTGTTAAATAACCTATAGATATGGACAAGCTCAAACAAGCAACCTTGGTCTTTCTTATTAAAAAATCTGATCTAGAAACTCAGGAAATATGTCTTGCGATGAAAAAGCGTGGATTTGGTATGAATAAATGGAATGGTGTCGGAGGCAAAGTAGAGCCCGGAGAAAGTATTGAACAAGCTGCTATACGAGAAACTGAAGAGGAAATATCTGTTACCATAAAAGATATTGTTAAAGTTGCAGAATTAACATTTTATTTTAGTGATAATCCTGATTGGAATCAAATTGTACATGTATATTTTACTGAGAATTGGGAGGGTGAGCCTGTCGAAAGCGAAGAAATGAAGCCTCAATGGCATACTATTGATTCTATTCCCTATGAAAATATGTGGCCAGATGATAAGTTTTGGCTACCTGAATTAATAAAAGGACATAAGCTCAAAGCAAGCTTTACTCTAGATTCTCATGATACAATATTAGAGCAACATATTGATATTGTTAGTGAACTATAAATAATAGATATCCCCTACTCTATATTTTTAATGGTCAAAAATCTTAATCTTTATGTCTTGGTGGATGCCATTTATGTAATGGTTTATAATCTCCTCCAAATATCCCAATATCCATAGTTGCTGTTAATACCGCTCGCATACATTGATATTCTGCATTAAAATCATGAGTACCAGCTACCCATTGAGCAGTATTATCATTAGTAATATCTTCTGCATCTAATAAATCCATAATTTCTTCTGGTTGATACCATTGTATTTGTTCTATCTCTTCTTTTTGTAAAGTAAGTGCTGAGATATCTCCATCAAATACGGTAAGAAAATCTCTTACCCAAACATGAGCTGATTTAATTTTACTGGTTCTCCAAGGAATTAATTGAAATGGATTTACACTTAGTCCAATTTCTTCTCCTAGTTCTTTGAGGGCACTAATTTTAAATGATTCCCCCTCAGTTACATGTCCTCCAAAATGAGTAGACCACGCTCCTGGAGCAAATTCTTTATCAAATGATCTCTGATGACAAAGTATTTGTCCTAAACTGTTGAGTACAAATATATTGGTAGTACGACACCATAACCCTTTTTCATAGAGTTCTTTACGTGAAACATGCTCCCCTGTGGGTTCACCTGTTTCAGGATTAATAACTTGTAGCATTTCTTGTTGTGACATACTAATAATAATTATATTATATATTGATAATTATTGCAATAATTTGTATTCTTTTCCACCCCAACAAGTAAGCTTGTCACCCCTCAAGAGGGAAGTTTTCTGTACAAGTACCTTTATATATTCCCCTCTTGAGGGGTGCCCATAGGGCGGGGTGGAGTACATAATTTGACCCTATAATAAGTATATGTTAGTGTATAAGTGACCACTTGCTGTGTTAATTTGTATCACTCAGTTCAAGTCCGACCTCTTGTGTTCATGTCTATTCCACCCTGATTAGGAGTTGACTAGCTATGAAACATTTTCCTTGTGAAAAAGAGCAAAGAGCTATCATTAACTTGATGTCTAGTAGCTCTTCTATCTCAGAATGGAAACGCAATGCTGAGACAATTCGGCAATTGCATAATGGATTTTTTCCCCCATTCTGGAACACATTATTGTACGAAAAACCAAACAGTGAAACGCCATCTGTATTCGAAAAAGCCCAAGCAAAATGGCGATTACGTCTATTTGGAAGAAAAACTGGGTATATTTAATTTAGCTGTCCCTCATATCATTTTATGAGGGACTTTTTATTACTTGACTATTGTATATACTAAGGAGTATACTAAAATAACTCACCCATAAGCTCTTTATGTCACACAAAATTTGGGTTTACACAGTAATTATTCCAGGCAATAAGTTGTGTCAACTACATACTCCAGACAATCCTTTAGAGGATAATAAGATTTACGAATGCAAAGAGTCATTTGGACTCAGTAATACGTTCATTCCTGCTTTTGGACTGGATATTTGCATTATCGGTAAACCGACACCTCAGAAGGTATTCCCCTAGCCATAAGCTGGGGGAATTTTTTATTTTATATATTTCCAATTAATATGCTTTTGCTCTCGAATTTGACAGGTTTTTTGTACAAACCCCTCACGACCTGATCCAATACGATAACTTTGATAATGATTTGGGTTCTTTTCTGAATACTGTTGATGATAGTCTTCAGCTGGATAAAATTCTGTTTTTGGTAATATATCTACTTGTATTGATTCTGTATATACACCTGAATTATCCAATTCTTGTAAAGTATCTTGTGCAATATTTTGTTCCAATTCATCAGAATAATATATTGCTGTCTTATAATTCTCTCCCCTATCTCCAAATTGTCCGCCATCATCAGTGGGGTCAATATGATCGAGGAAAAATTGTGTTAATAGTCGAAAATTTGTCTTATTCTCATCATATATTACCTGCACAACTTCTCGATGCTCGGTATTATGACTACTGACATCTTCATAGTTAGCAGTCTCAGCACTACCTCCCATATACCCTGAGATTACATCATCTACTCCTGGGGCTTGCCGTAAATCATGCTCTACGCACCAAAAACATCCTCCTGCAAAAACTATTTCTTTCATATTATTGTTATTTATACCACCAAATTCCCATTTACTTTATTTGGTCTATTGTCAATAGTATGAATAATATCTAAACAAGCGACTACGCCTATCATAATTGCATTATCAGTGGATAAGATTTTATTAGGGACTAATAATTCTATTCCATTTTGCTGAGCATAATGTTCAAAAGCCTGCCGTAATTTTGTATTAGCGGTTACCCCACCTCCAATTACTACTTGATTGACATTATATTCATTGACAGCCCAATTCAATTTTGCTATTAGTACATCGATAACAGCTTGCTCAAAGCTGGCACAAATATTGGCAATATCAGTATCATTTTGCGGTGGATTATCGCGAATATAATATAATACTGCAGTTTTTAGCCCAGAAAATGACATATTTCCATTCCCGGAATTGAGCATTGGTCTTGGGAAAGCTATTGCATCTGCATCTCCACTTTGAGCTAACTTAGAGATTTTGGGTCCTCCCGGATATCCTAAATTAAGCATTTTTGCCACCTTATCAAAAGCCTCTCCCGCGGCATCATCTTGAGTAATACCTACAATTTCATACTCATTATACGCTTTGACTAAAACCAGCTCAGTATGCCCACCTGATATGGTATAGGCGATAAATGGATAGCTCGGAGGTATATAACCCTCTAATGCCTCATTTAATAACCCAGAGAACATATGTCCATGCATATGATTAACAGGTATTAGAGGAACTCCCAATACTTCTGCTAATAAAGTTGCCATATTTACTCCTACAAATAATGAGGGCTCAAGTCCTGGCCCTACGGTAACAGCAATAGCATCAATATCCCTTCCATTCTGATGAATAAATTCCTGCAACATTCCTGGTAATTTTTTATTATGTAGACGAGAAGCTAATGCTGGTACCACTCCCCCATATTGACTATGCTCTTCTATTTGAGAATATACAATATGATCAAGTACTTTAAAATTCTGAGCTTCTTTGTCAAGACTCAATAAAGCGAGTGCTGTTTCATCACAGGATGTTTCAATAGCAAGTATTTTCATATCTATAGTTTGCCAGATTTAGACACTTGAGTCAAATACTTATACTTTGGCTAATAATTGGGCCCAGAATTGAGCTATTGCTTGATAACTATATTTACGCTGGAATTGTGCTGAGGCATAGTCTCTGACTTCTCGCTTTTTTGATTCACTTCTTTGCAAAACATCAATACAAGCGGTAAGCTCGCTGCTAGATGCCTGATTATAATATAATGCTCCGCGTCCTAATAAGGTTTGATATATTTCTTCTCTTGGAGCGATAACAATAGTCCCAGAGGCTAGTGCATGCAATATATGATAGCTAATGGTCTCATCTATAGGACCACTCACAATAAGACAATCTAATAATTCATAAACTATTGGTAACTCCTCTCGGAGTAATTGTGGAAGTACAAAACTGCCTTTTTGATTTTGTACATCATACCATTCACAATTATTATACTCGAGATAAGAAATAAGCTCACTACTCATAGAGCCTACATGTCCACATACAAATGATTTCCTAATAACTTGATCTTCATATTGTATTAATCCAGTATTTTGTTTGATATCCAATACTAATTGTGTATCAAGGTCAAGAAAATGTTGATAATTAATGCGAGGGAAAGGACTATAGGATATTCTTTTTTGAAAATTAACTCGAGCGGTATATTCAGGATATATATTCATAGCATATCCTGCTATTTCTTTTTCAAGTAAAGAATTATATACTCTTACTCTCTGAATAGTAGGATTTTGCCTCAAATTCCAGGTAATGAATTGAGGTATATCCCCAATTTCTATACAAGTATCTATGGTATAATTTTGTATCAATTCTCGCATTGATTGATAATCATTGAGCTTGAATATTGAGCGAGATAATAAGTGTACCGTATCAATATCTACAATTGAACGGGCAATATCAGCAAGTTCCAAATTCCACATTACAAATTGAATATTGGATCTTAGATTTTGCTTAATTTGTTGAAACAGTTCGAACCAATGAATTGCTTGCTCTCTTTCACAATCTATCAGTACGGCTATGTGGTGAACTTTTCGAATCATATGCTTTATGGGAGATATTGTTGCTTTGCTTTACTATGTTCTTCAAAGGTCTTTGAGAATATAGTCTTGGGAGGATTATCTCTGGTTGTGAGGAAAAAGTAATAATCATTTGGTATAGGATTAATAACTGATTTTATCGCATCTACACTAGGATTGGTAATAGGTCCTGGAGGAAGCCCGACAACTTGATAGGTATTATAGGGAGAGTCAATTTTTAAATCATCCAAAGTGGATTGAGAGCGCCCTGATTGAGTAATAAAATTAACTGTTGCATCACTTTGTAATTTCATTCCATCTTTCAATCTATTGAGGAATATTCCCGCTACAATTTGTCTGTCTTTAGGAATTGCAACCTCTTTTTCTATAATAGAAGCTAATACTAATACCTGATAACTTGATAAGGTATCGGTATCTTTAAGACTAGGTAAAGCTTTCTTTTGAAAATTATTCACCATTTTAATAATTACTTCTTCGGCATTGGCATTATCAAAAAGTCGATAGGTATCAGGGTATAAATATCCTTGTAATGATTTATTTTCAATAAAGTCATATTGAGTGGTATCAAATTTCTCTGTTGCTTTGACAAAATCTGCCCGGCTAAAACTCAGCCCTGATTCAAGAATATCTCCTATTTCATAAATATCTGAACCTTCTGGAATAGTTATAGTAACTTCTGGTCTTGTCAATAAACCTCGAGCTATCATTTTGATAACCTGATCCGTATTCATTGTGTTAGTAATAGTATATGTTGCAGACTTTGGAGTTAATCTCCTAAATGCAATATAAAAATTAAGGCCATTTGTTTTGGAAATAATATTCTCTTGTTGTAAATTACCAATAATAGTATCCCAAGACTCATTTTCTTTTACCTGAAATGTTATCGAATCCTGTATGGCAACAGGAGCTCCTAGAGTATTCACTACATTTACAATATAAACAGCTCCTATAATACCTATTATAAATATTCCTAATAATACCCAATATATAACTTTTTTTAGCATATTATCATACTTTATCTTCGAGATTTGCTAGCCTCAATAAAGCATTTATTTGCTTTACATCTTGAACCTTATCGATATGGGATACCAATAATGCATCTTGAGTCTCTACTATAACTATATCACGAATTCCAATTGTGGCAATAATTTTATCCTTATTATGAGAATGTACCAGTATATGTTCTGAGTCAATATCAAAATGTTTAGAGCTACCTTTATGAGTTACTGTCACATCATCACCTTGTAGCATATCTTTAAGCGCAGACCAAGAACCAATATCACTCCAACCAATATCAGCAGGGATTACTGCAATATGATTAGCTTTTTCCATAATTCCATAATCAAAACTAATAGCATCTGTTTGACTATATAATTCCTCAATATTAGCGATATTATTTTCCTCTATATTGGCTAAGACCTTTGCAGTATCTGGTAAATATTCCTGATACATTGATGCTAATGTCTGTTTTTGAACTACAAACATACCAGAATTCCAAACATAATGTCCATCAGCAAGATATTCTGTAGCTGTTTTGAAATCAGGCTTTTCTACAAAGGCATCAACTTCATATACTGATATGGATTGATTTTCTACCAGAGAGTCTTGACTATATTTGATATAACCATATCCCGTCTCAGGAGCTGTTGGGGTAATACCAAGAGTAATAATATATTCTGGAGATTGTTGCAAAAATTCATCCGCAATTTGTAATATATGACATAATTCTTGCGGCTTATGAATATAATGATCCGCTGCCAAAAAAGCAATAGCTTCATCAGGACTTGCCTCAACCGATATGCTCGCAAGCCCAATTGCAGGAGCAGTATCTCTTTTTTCTGGTTCTAAAATAATATGATTAGTTGCAAGATCTGGTAATTCTTGTAATACTTCCTCTCTATATTGATGATTTGTTGCAATATAAATATCCTCTAAACTAAAATGACTTAATAGTCGCTTTACTGTCATTTGCAACATTGTCTCCTCACCGAATAATGGTTGAAATTGTTTAGGCTTAGAAATTCTACTAAGAGGCCATAATCGTGTTCCGGTACCCCCCGCCATAATAATAATTTTCATATCTATACCGTTTATTTGCCTCTTCTTTGCCCTCTTGTTTTATACTCTGCAATCGCTTTATCAAATTCCTGCATATTAAAATCTGGATAATTAGTATCCGTAAAATAATATTGTGAATTAGCGGTATCCCACATCATAAATCCCACACTATTATGAGGCTCTCCTCCTGTACGAATTAATAAATCTACTGGAGGTAAATCCTTCGTATATAATGATTGCTTAATAAGTTCTGGGGTGACTATTAAGTCTGGGTTTTGTAATTTTTGTTCACTAATAGATTGAATAGCTCTTAGCATTTCTTCATCTCCATTATATCCAAGGAGAAAATTAAGAGTATAATTAGAGTATCCTTGCGTTGTATCAATAACTTTTTGAATAATTTTTTGTAGTGATTCTGGGAATAATTCTTGCCAGCGGCCTAAAATATTTACTCTTATCCCTTGCTTGTGAATTTCTTTATAAGTCAGTAAATTTTGAAGATGTTTTTGAAATCCTCTGTATAAATGGGTAACTTCATCTTCTGGTCTTTTTACCAAATTATCCAATGAAGCCCCCCATAATGTTAGATTTCGAACTCTTCCAATAAAAGCTTTTTCTATAATTTCACGAGTTCTCTCAAATCCCTCCAAATGTCCTTTTTCTGGAGCCTTTCTATTAGCACGAGCCCAACGACGATTCCCATCAGGAATAATTGCAATATGATCTATCATAGTATCCAAATTTTATTCATATATTATAGCATATTTTGCGTAATTTTCCAGACATCTCCAGCTCCCATAGTCACAACAATAGTATCTGGACCTTGTATTTGCTCTAAATCAGATATAAGGACTGATTCAGTCTCATATATTTTGATATTTTTATTATTAATATATGGTAATATATCAGTACTAGTAATTATACCCTTTTGTTCTCGGGCTGAGGAATATATTGGGAGAAGATAAATATAATCAGCTTCAGATAAAGCCTCACCAAATTCTTGCAATAAGGCTTGTGTACGACTAAAAGTATGGGGCTGAAATACACAATGAATACTATGATGAGGATATTTTTCTCTCAAAGCCTGTAATCCTGCCATAATTTCAGTTGGATGATGAGCATAATCATCAATAATAACAACTCCATCCTGTGTTATACTTTTATATTCAAGTCGTCTTTGCGTTCCATGAAATCCAACTAATGCTTTTATGCTCTCATTAATATCAAATCCTCTTGAGTATAATAAGGCAATACAAGACAAAGCATTCAGGCGATTATGCTCTCCTGCAATAGCTAGTGTTAATTGATTATATTTTATTTTCTCAATAATAACATTATTATTTTCATCTAAAGTAATATCATTATCTCTATTAACCCCAAATTTGATCATTTTTCTATTTTTATCTTTAATATTAGGGAGAATATATTGTGCTATATTTTTATCGTCTCCATTGATAATTAAAGGCTTATCTGAGGGCAAATTATCAATTACATTAACAAAGGCTTGATAATAGATATCTGGGGTTTGAAAAAAATCGGGATGATCATAATCGACATTAAGTATAATTAATCCTCCAATATCAAGATCCAAAAAATGATTCTGATATTCATCCGCCTCTACCACAAGGTATTTTGAATGCTCATCTCCTATACGAGCATTTCCCCCAAATTGAGGAACCACACTACCAATAACACCAAAAGGATTTTGCTTTAATTCTTGTAAAGCAAAAGTTAATAAAGCTGAAGTTGTTGTCTTCCCATGCGAACCAGCTACCGCAATAGTATAATCAAATTGTTTGCTAATATTCCCTAAAGCCTGACTATAGGTAAAAAGAGGAATATTGCGAGATAATAATTCAATCACCTCTGGATTAGTTGGCTCTTTTCCCTCAATATAATAAGCTCCAGAGACAACCGCATATTCAATTTCAGGAGGAATATTCTTACTATCAAAGGGTGATTTTACCGAAATATGAGAGCTCGCTAATACCACATCTGTCATAAAAACCTCAGCCACATCACTGCCCATTACCTGTATTCCTTTTGCCTGTAAAACCTGAGCTAAAGCTGTCATTCCAACCCCTTTAATCCCGACCAAATATACCATAATTACTGATTTAATGAGAATAATTGCTCAGCAATACGAATAGCGGCATCTGGAGTTGCAAATTGAATAGTTTGAGCAGACATAGACTCCATAATATTAGGTTGTCTTAATAATTCATCTATTTTACCAAGTACAATATTTGGAGTAAAATTAGGCTCTTCTAATACAATACTTGCTCCAATTTTTGCCATTTCATAAGCATTAGAACGCTGTTGTCCAGCATCAACCGTAATAGGCACGAGAATACTTGGCTTACGAGTAAGACAAATATCAGTAATGCTTGATGCTCCAGCCCTTGATATTACTAAATCTGCAGCTGCATAAGCATGCTTCATATCATTATCAAGAAACCCAGCATAATGATATAATCTTTCTTGACTTGGAGGAAGTGATTTCTTGACTTTAGAGGCAGCAAGTATATTATTATTTCCTACAATATGAATAATTTCTACACTATTAGTTAAATTGGGTAAAATACTCCATATAACTTCATTCATAATTTTGGAACCTTGACTTCCACCCACCACTAATAATACGGGCTTTTCAAAAGTTAATTCAAAAACCCTCCCCGCATCTTCACGACTACCCTCAGCAATATCTGGATGAGTCATATTCCCCACAATACTGGTTTTCTTTTCTCCAAAGACAGAAGCCACATTAGGAAATCCAACTGCTACTACACTCGCAAAACGCCCCAAAAATTTATTGGCTAGTCCCGGCACAGAATCTGATTCATGAATTAATGTGGGTACTTGATATATCCATGATATTAATACTCCTGGAACACTGGCATAGCCACCTTTTCCAAATGTAATATCTGGCATAAATTTCCAAATATACCATTGTGCTTTGAATAGACCTGCAATTGCTCGGAATATATCAAAGAAATTATCAAAAGAAAAATATCGCCTAATTTTACCTGCATATACTGATTTATACGGGATATTATGCGCTTCCAATAATGATTTACCCACTTCATCAAGATGCCCAACCAATAAAAATTCTATAGGGATTTGTTTTTCTTGAGCTAATCGCTCTAATTCCTGTTTAACTGCAATAATAGGTAAAATATGACCTCCAGTTCCCCCACTCGCGAATAATACTCTCATATATGTTTTGTCTATATAGTATTATTGTATACAAGATTATAGCTTTGGTCAAATAATTGACCCATTTGTAATTAATAGTTGTCCTCCCTTGGGGGAGGTGTTCATACTATAATATATTATAGTATGAACGGAGGAGGATTAACACAAGAAAATGTCCACACCCACCACTTCGTGGTACCCCCTCGCCAGCGAGGGACAATTAAGTTTATTTAATAATATCATTATCTTGTAATTCTTTTTCTGTAATAATCGCAATGCCTAATTTTTTTGCCTTTGCGAGTTTACTCCCAGCATCGAGCCCCACTATTAATATATCAGTTTTTGAACTTATCTGAGAAGCTACAATACCTCCCTGTTCTTCAATAATTGCCTGTAATTCTTTTCGCGAAATGGTAGCAAATGTTCCGGTAATACAAATGGTTTTATTATTCCATTTCCCTTGTTTTACTGTTTCATATTCAATCACAATACCAGATTCAATCAGTCTAGATATGATATCGATATTATGAGTATTATGAAAGAACTCAATAATAGACTGCGATACTTTATCCCCAATATCTGGAATAGTTTGTAATTCTTCAATTGTAGTTATCAGTAAATCATCTAATGATTTGAAAGTACGAGATAATTGTAACGCTGTTTGACTACCAACCATTGGGATACCAAGAGCCTGAATAAATCGCCTAAAAGAAATATGCTTAGCATTCTGAATACTGGTAAACAAATTATGGGCAGATTTTTCGCCAAAACCAGCAGTGATACGAATATCATCTAAAGTTAATGTAAATATATCATTAATATGTTGTAATAATCCTGCCTCTTGCAGGCGAATTAATAATTTTTCACTAAGCCCAACAATATGGAATCCTTCTGCTGATACAGCATAAGACAAATATCCAATATTACGTGCAGGGCATTTTGCATTCGGACAATATCTATTCACTTGATTTTCTTGTTGCATAAGTGGAGTATCGCATTCAGGACAAGTATCTGGATATTGATATTCTTTTTCTATTCCGATTCTAAGCTCGGATAATACTTGTACAATTTCAGGAATTACATCGCCTGCTCGCCGAATAATAACAGTATCGCCAATTTTCAAATCTAATCTTGCAATTTCATCTTGATTATGAAGAGTTGCTCTGGTCACAATTACCCCATATACATTAACCGGCTTCATAATTGCAACAGGAGTTACCTTCCCCGATCTTCCAACTTGAGAAATAATATTAACTACTTGAGTTGTTACCTCCTCAGCGGGGAATTTGTAAGCAATCATAAATCGAGGGCCCTTACCCGTAAATCCTAATTGCTCCTGTATAGTTTTATTATTTACTTTGACAACCATTCCATCATAGGCAAAATCAATACTATCTCTGAGTTCATATAAATATTTATACTGTTTTTGTACCTCTTGTATACTGGATACTAGTATATTTTCTTTAACCACCGGGAAACCTAAAGTCTTCAAAATCCAGTATTCCTCTTGTTGTGTTTGTTGTCCTAAATCAGTAATAAGCCCCCAAGAAAAAAAACTAAGCCCCCTACTCGCCGCAATGCTACTATCTAATTGTCTGATTGACCCTGCGGCTAAATTTCGGGTATTAGCATATTCAGACTGACCATTTGTTTTTAATTCTCTATTCAATTTCTGTAATTGAGAATCTCGCATATACACCTCTCCTCTGACCTCACAATTACCTTCCCATTTCTCTTGAAACCGTATAGCCAAATCAGTATTATAGGATTTTAATTGTTGTATAGTATCTTCTGTAATTGATATATGAAGAGGAATATCCTGAATAGTACGAATATTATGACTAATATTCTCCCCCTCTCTTCCATTTCCTCTTGTAAGCCCTTGTTCAAATTCTACATTATTATAGATAAGACTTACCGCAAGTCCATCTAATTTTAATTCTACAAAATATTGCCAATTATCATTATGAGATACAATACCCTTATTTCTTTGCTCCCATTGATATAATTCCTCTTCATCAAATACATCATTGAGGGATATCATCGGGACTTGATGAGCAATTTTCTCAAATTGACTTAATACTTCCCCACCCACTCTTTGTGTTGGGGAATCAGGAGTAATAAGTTCTGGATATTCTGTTTCTAATTTTGATAATTCATGCATCAAACTATCTAATACCCCTCCCGAAATAGTAGATTTATCATTAATATGATAGTTAGACCGATGATATTGAATTTCTTTTCTTAGTTTCTCTACTCTCTTTCTTGCCTCTGCTATCATATATATCAATCCGTAAATTTCTGTTCTAATGTCCTCTCTATAATAGTATTATCCCTAACTACTCTTCCTTTAGCAATAATAAGTGGTGGTATGGTAGGACTTACTAGAGTATTACCTGCTTGAAATTCAACCCTATATTGAATAGATGATCCACCTACACTAGATAATACAATCCAGTCCTTTCCGGAACTATCTGTTTGTATTGATTCCCCAGTAATATTACTATTACCATTAGGCCAATTTTGCGAAGATCCATTAATTATACTTCCAGTAGAGGATGTAGTAAGAACAACATCCCTTGTTTGTGCCAGTCGATATTCCCACGCATCAATACCAGTATTAGCTGCCTGTATTGCCTGTTGTGAATACAGATTTTCTCGAGATATACGAGATTCAGCCGTAATCTTTTGTGATAAGGCAAGTAATAATATCAACATAACTGCTGAGACAATAATAGTAACAAATAGAGTAATATCTCCTTTATATTGTTGTGATATATGTTTCATATTATATTAATTATTTCGTGGCATTGTAGTTGATTGCATGGTGACCGTATCTTTACCATCTACAGATTTAGCGGTAATCACTACAGTCACTATAGTTCCTGGGCTATTATTATTTACTGAACCACCATCCCCAGCCTTAATAAAAAAGCTAAGGTCCTCAACGGTAAATACACTGGAGTCAGTATAGGGCTTATCTAACTTCTTGATAATATTTCCGTCTTTCTTATAGCTTATATCTACCCCATCCTGATCTTTAAATGTTAACTCACTTGGGGTAAGACTAGAGATATCAGATGAAGTTCTCAACTCTTTATCTATCACATTCAAAATAAATTGCAAATTATCTCTTACATTATCACTTTGCTGAGACTCTCTTTGATATTTAATAATATCAGTTATAGGCTGTGCTACTACAAGTATAATAATAGATAATATCCCTATTACCACCGTAAGTTCTGCTAATGTAAATCCTTTTTTCATATTTATATTTTATATATAATAATTATACTGTATATTCATAATTATATCAACTTCAGATTAATTGATTCAAGGACATATATTGAAATATGAGTATTATAAAAAATTTGTTATATTATTATATCTTGCACCTGAGTCGCTACAACCACTTCTATTAACAGATTTTATAAAAACATATTAAGGAGCGCTATTCAAAAATGTATTAAACAATTCCATATTTGCTGAATATATTTTTGTTTTATTATTGAGTCTTGGGTTATTCACTATAACGGTACTTGTTACGGTAATTTTACCAGTAGCATTAAGAACCGTAATATAACGGTATAGGATATTCCCTGATGGATTTAATGTAAACCCATTAACTGAATCCTGTGTTAAAGAACAAGAATTATTAAGTGTTGATACATTACAATTAGATGTGGTACTTAATCCTCCTTTAATATCTGTTTTAGAATCTACTGCATAAGTACCATCTAGCAATCCCGCATTCCATGTCCCTGTATCATTAAGATTACTTTCATATATTGCCCTTACTATTTCTAAGCCCTCTGACATTAATAAATTAGCAGTATTGTCATATTGGTTATTAGATTGAGCTTTAATAATACCTGCCTGTAAATCTAAAAGTGCTATAAAGGAAATTGACAATATCATTGTTGCTACTATTGCTCCTACTAATGTTGCTCCTCTTTTCATTTTATTCAACCTTAATTAATCCAGAATCTTTTGTGACAGTGATTGTTTTTTCCACCACTCCTGATCCTGTCAATTCTAATTGTATTGATTGTGCTGTGGATCTATTATTAGCAAAAGGTAATCCGAATTCAAATTTCCCTCCCGACTTAAATGTAGCACTTTGTAATACTATGTCTGCACCATAATAAGAGAGAGGAGGAGTAGTAGTACATGCCCCTGACTGCTCCACAACATAATAACTTCTAATTGTCTTTGGTGCAGTTACCTCCACCCCCATAGCACAAAGCTTATCATCAATTCCTATTCCAGTTAAATCACTTCGAGAAGGCGATAAAGCTCTATTCTGAGCTTGTCTAATAGCAGAAGTCACTGTTATTACATCTGACTTTAATTGTGCGCTACGCTGAGCAGTAACATAAGTCTGTATACCAATAACAGATAATATGGTGATAATGGATATGGATACGAGTAATTCTGCTAATGTAAATCCTTTTTTCATTTTGATATATTATATATAATCCAATAATACCATATATTAGTACTTGGGACAAGCTGTACTTGAATTAAGGTATATATTATTACAAATGAAAGTATAATACTTGGTCCAAAAGCAATTTTTTGCTTCAGAGAAGAATTTTTATTCACAATCATCAACAATACTCCCCAAATTGTACCAATCACAAAAGAGCCAAAGAAAAACGGAATAGCCCACATTAAAGGAATAAAAAAACCAAGTCCTAAAAATAATTCTATATCACCCCAACCTATACCCTGTTTTTTGGTAATAATATATAAAAATAATACAATACCAGCACTAATAATAGCAGTTATGAGTGAATCGGGTATAATAGGTCTTGTTTGATAATACTCTAGACAGAAATATATTAGACCCAATATTTGTATAGCTCTTAGCTGAATTACGGAAATTAATTGATACTGCAAATCATATACAAAGACAATAATAAGTTGAGTTATAAGAATACATATAATAAGCCCTCGTATATATTGTATAGGGGTAAAACTATACAGAGATATTAAATCTGGAATATACAAATAAGCAAATCCTGTAAACAGTATCGCTGTTAATAATTCAACCAGAGGGTATTGCAGAGATAGCTTCACTTGACATTCTCTACATCTACCTCTCTGTATAATATAAGAGAATAGTGGTATAAGCTCATACCATTCAAGAGTATGATGACAACTCATACATTCTGATCTACCATTCCAGAATTTTTTCTCGGTAGTCATCCTGAATAACACCACATTCAAAAAACTCCCAATCCCAAGACCTAAAATAAATATTATTCCTAATATATAATATATTGCATCCATATTATTTTATTTGTCTTTATACACAATATATTCCAATTATTTTGATAGATAAAAGATTAAACAATCTCTTATCTATACAAAGTAATTTGAATTATGGACAAGTTGCTCCAGCTCCTGGATTGAATGGCGTGGTATACGTTTTACTAGTACCAGTACTATCCACACATATAGCTGTAATACCAGCGCCCCAAGCCCCAGTACTGCTAGGGGTTGTATAAGCTCGATAAGTTGCTGATCCGTCAGCACTTCCTGTTAATGTAGTTCCTTGGCTATTGGCAACGCTTTGTGCAATACTAGTTAAAGTTGATACTGCTGGATAACTACCATTTGCATTGACATTTAACTCCATATATGTTCTAACCTGGCCCAAAGCCGCAAGAATAGCAGCTGCTCTAGCTTTTTGACGAGCTTGAGATACATTGACGAGTACAATAGCTGCTAAAATACCAATAATAGCAATAACAACCAAAAGCTCAATGAGTGTAAATCCTTTTTTTAACTGTTTCATTTGTTTACACCCCCCTTCTGTATATATTTCATATATATATATATTAAATTGAACCTGCTATATTGTAAATAGGAAGCAATATAGATACTACAAATATTGCAACTCCTATTCCCAGTACTACTATCATAACTGGCTCCAATAATACTGTTAAATTAGCTACGACATTATCTACTTCTGTTTTATAAAATCGTGATAATGTTTTTAATACAGAATTCATTTTTCCCGTTTTCTCTCCTACCGATATAATTTGAGATGCCACGTATGGGAATTCCTTATGCTGTAGCAGTGCCTTGGATAATTCTCCACCATCCTTCATAGTATTAATAGCGTCCTGAATAATATTTTTGAATACAATATTACCCACTACCATTGAACTAATTTCAAGAGATGTAAGAATAGGAACTCCTCCCTGTAATAGAGTGTTCATATTGGAAGAGAAACGAGTTACATATAATTTTACAAATAATGCTCCAAAAAGTGGCAATTTTAATTTCCATTTATCAGCCCATCTTGCACCCCCCTCTGTACGAAGAAAGAGTATAAATCCTCCCACAAAGAGTATAAGTCCTCCTACTATAACTCCTATAAATTGTTGTAATAGCTTAGAACCCAATATAATAAGTTGTGTAGTCCAAGGTAATTGCACATCTGTCCCTAAATCATTAAGAACTTGTACTAATTGTGGTAGGACAAAATATGCGATACCAAGTCCAATAATAAAAAACACTAATAATACAAATACCGGATATGCTAAAGCTCCCTTAATTTTATTATTCAAATCATATTGCCCCTCAAGATAATCCGCCATATATAAGAGAGATTCTTGTAATCCTCCTGCAGCCTCCCCAGAACGCGTCATAGCAACATATAATTGGCTGAATACTTTTGGATGCTTCGCCATTGATTCAGATAATAAATTACCATCTTGAACATCTGCTATTAATTGATCGAGTATTGATATAAAGTATTTATTCTTCTTATTCTGCTCCCTTATTAATGACAGAGCCTCCACAAGAGGAATTTGTACTTCTAAAAATGTTGCCATTATACGAGAAAATATTACTAATTCTCTTTCTGATACCCTATTAAATATTTCTAAATCTTGTTTAAAAACAGATTGTTGATTTGTATTTTTCAGAGAAATAACAATAAGTCCCTTAGATTGTAAATTTGTTAAGGCAATATCTGCATTAACAGCATTGATAAAACCTTGTCTTGATTTCCCATCTTGTGATTTTGCTAAATAACTAAACTTTGCCATATTGTATATATTATAATGTTGATCTTTTTAGCATATTCCTCAAACTAATGGGGTCAGGGGAATATAATAAAGCCGTTTCGAATGATACAATTCCTGTTCGAATAAGATCAAATAATGATAAATTCATAGATATCATACCTTCTTTACGATGAGTTTCAATAACAGTGTCCAATTGATAAATTCGATTTTCTCGAATAAGACTTTTTACCGCATTATTAGCTAATAGGATTTCAAGAGCTGGAGTTAAATCTCCTTTAATAGTAGGTATAAGTCTCTGTGAGACAACAGCTTGTAGAGATGTAGATAATTGAGATCTTACCTGTCCTTGTTGATGAACAGGGAAGGTATCAATAATACGGTCAATGGACTGGGCAGCACTATTGGTATGAAGTGTTGAAAAAACAAGATGCCCTGTCTCAGCTGCAGTTACTGCAACTTGAACAGTATCCAAATCTCTCATTTCCCCTAAAAGAATAACATCTATATCCTGACGAAAAGATGATTGAAGTGCATTGGTAAAACTTTTAGTATCATAACCTACTTCTCTTTGAGTAATAATACTTTTATCTGAAGTATAAATAAATTCAATTGGATCTTCAATAGTAACAATTTTTACATCTCGGGTATGATTAATCTCATTAATCACTGATGCCAATGTAGTAGATTTACCCGAACCTGTTGGCCCGGTAACAAGCACAAATCCTTGCATTAATTGAGAGAATTGATGCATAACAGAGGGAAGCCCCAATTGCTCAAAGGTTAAAATCTCAGATGGTAAATATCTCATTACCAGATTAGGATTAGCTTGAGCAATAAAAGCATTTACACGGAATCGAGCATTTGATTCAGGGAATGTATAGGCAAAATCTTGTTCCTCACCAGCATATAAGGCTATTACTTGATCTTCTCGTAAAATAGATTTTAAGAATTCATCAAGAACCTCCTTAGTTAATACCGGCTGATCTTCAAGAGGAATTAATCTATTCTTAATTCTAAGTACTGGTTTACTCCCCGTAGTAAGATGAATATCTGATCCTTTGGTATTTACTATTTGTGTTATTATTAGTTTTAAATCGATTGACATATATCTGTGTTTAAGATGTTGGTAAATACTTTTGTACCGTACGCATTACCTCAGTAGGAGTATAATTTGATTTTACAATATAATCAACTGCCCCAAGCTCAAAAGCTTGATTAATATCAGCCTGAGAAGATAAATTACTCAAGACCACTACAGGAATATCTTTAAGATTAGCTTGCTTTTTTATCCATTGCAATATATCAAATCCACTCACATCAGGAAGTATAAGGTCAAGAAGAATTAAACTAATTTGTTTTCCATTTTTAGCAAGAATATCCTTTACCTCAGGTTGATTAGAGGCGGTAAATACATTAAAACCTAATTCATCAATTTTTGTAGCATACATTTGTGTAATGAAACTATCATCCTCAATCAATAATATGTGATTCTTCATATATATGTTTATTTACTCTTATTCTGTATTAATAATATCATATCTTTATGATTTTGCCTATATCTCTATAGTTGTTAATAACTCTGGGAGAGAAAGATATCCCTGCAATACCTTTAATATACCATCTTGTTTTAGGGTAACATAATCATGGGCTCGAAGATATTCAGAAACCTCATTTTCATTGAATTTTTTTTCTACAATTGCTTGTAATTCCTCTGTCATTACCACTACCTCAAAAATTGCCATTCTTCCTTTGAATCCACCCGAGCATTTAGCACAGCCCACAGGCGTGTATAATGTATCATAATTACCATTATATACTTCTTTGATATATTCGGGAGTTAATGTAGTCAAAGACTCTTGTATATATTCTCTTTCTTTTCCATCTAAGGGAACTGCTTGTTTACATTCCTCACATAATTTTCTTACTAATCGCTGTGCAATAACTATTTGTAGTGAGGCAGATAACAAAAATGGCTCTACCCCCATATCAATAAGCCGAGGTAATGCTCCTGGAGCATCATTAGTATGTAGAGTTGAGAACACAATATGCCCCGTTAAAGCTGATTGTACCGCAAGCCCTGCGGTTTCACCATCTCGGATTTCTCCTACCATAATAACATCTGGATCCTGCCTCAAAATTGATCTAAGTCCAGAAGCAAAGGTATAATTTATTTCTGGCTTTACCTGAGACTGATTAACTCCAGATAAATAGTATTCTATTGGATCCTCTAATGTCACAATATTAATATCATCCGTATTAATTTGTGATAACAGAGTATAAACTGTAGTTGATTTACCCGATCCCGTTGGTCCTGTTAATAGAAGCATACCAAATGGTTTTTTGATTGCTTCTTGAATCAAGTTTACTCGAGGACCAATAAATCCTAATTGCTCTAATGATCTAATACCGTCCGAAGTATCTAAAATTCTCAATACTACCTTTTCTCCATATTGGGTAGGGAAAGTCGATACACGAAAATCTACTTTTTTATCTTTATCTAAAATAGAAAATCTTCCATCCTGGGGCTTTCTTTGCTCATCAATTTTGAGATTTGATAAAATTTTAATACGAGCAACAACGGGAGAATGGGCTTCTTTTGGTAAAATCAAACTAGTATGTAATACTCCATCCACACGAAATCTTACCCGTACCGATTCATCAGTTCCTTCAATATGTATATCTGATGCTCCTCCTTCTACAGCATTTCTAATAATAACAGATACCATTTTGATAATAGGAGCACTTTCTAAATTTTCTGTTGTAATACCTGTGGTATCTGGGAGTATTTGTTCTGCTTCATTTTTTTGATGAAATTCCTCAAGATTTTCTGTAACTGCATTTTTTAAAGTTCCTGTTCTTTTGAGAGTTCGTTTAATATCTGATTCTATTGCGACAAATAACTCAAAAGATATTTTTTTTTCTTGAAAAATAAACTTAAGAGCTTGTATAGCAGTATAATTTTGTGGGTCAGCAATAGCGATAGAAATAGTATTATTTTCTTGTGCAAAAGGAATTAAGGTATATCTTTGCATAATATTAACCGGTAAAATATCATATAATTCTTTTGGTATACTAATATTCTCTAAATCTATAAATTCTAATCCCAAAATTTGAGCATTTACTGTTATTAATTCTTTTTCCGTAAAATTTTGCTCGAGAAAGGCTTTAATTTCTGATTCTGTTATAGTATCAAAAGAAGCTATTGACTTAAATTTATCAGGAAATTCATTTTTCAACAATTCAAATGTTTTTTTTAAATCTAATTGCATATTATAACTTAAAATAACTACTAATAGTATCAAAGCTAGGTGCTACTATATCGGTATCCCCAACAGATATATGATTTAATATAATAGCAAATATTTGATATCCAAAATAGCCTACAGCTATAATACTAACTGATACTATAATGAATTTGTGATACCTTTCAATAATTTGAGATATATTTTTCATATTTATTTATAATATGTTATTGCATTAATAGTTCCCTCTATATTACCTAATCCTTTAGCAAAAGATAAGCTAACGGCATTCACCCCTATATATCGCTTTGATTGTGTTAATTTCTGTAAAAAAGTATATATTTCTCTTTTACCTCCAGTTATTCTTAATAAAATATTCACTGGCCTTAATGTATTAATAGAAGTATTATTGGTATCTAAGTTATTAGTATCTTTTATTAGTGAACCCTGCTCATCTACAGAGATGGAAGCTATTTCAATATTAGATTCTCTTGCAAATTGTGTAAATTCTGTTGTAATCGCGGTCTTATCCAGTGAATCTGGTGTGAATTCATTTATTCTTTTTGCCAATTCTGAGGGCGACTTTTGATCAGCAAATGATTGGGTAATTTGTGTTTTTTTCTGTAATTCCTTTACTCCAGAGAATTTACTTGTCAAAAAATCAGTATAAAAATTAGTTATTGTCCAAATCAAAGTAATAAATATAATACAGAATGAAATGGATAAAAGGGTTTTTTGATTCATATCATCTACTTTAACTTAATCAATATATCAAGACTAACTCCACTACCCTCAGAATTCTTCCTAATATCTGAGGAAGAAGCATCTATAACACCTTTAACCTCCTTTATCTTAGATATTTGAGAATTAGCATCATCAAAAGAAAGCGCTTGTGCTGAAAGAATAATAGTCTTTTTTTGTGTACTATATACCCAAGAACTTGTTTTAAACCCAGTAGTATATGTTGCTTCAATTTCTTTCATAATTTCAACTGGATCATATGTTTGAGAAATCAATGTATTCACATTATACACTGTTTTTTCTAAATCATCTTTTGGATAATATACACTATTTCTTTCATTTAAATCTGCTAAAATTTGATTATATTCATTCGTAGGCTTTATAATATAAACCCAATAAACAGCACCCAATACTCCTATGTATATAATTAATGTCAATATAAATCCAATAATATACCCCCGATAAGGATGCTCCTCTTTAATAGTCACATATCCCTCTGAGCCTTTTTGTCTATTAGGAATAAAGCTAATATTTTCCATATTATTCGACATAATCTTTAAGTGAAATACCAATTGACAATACCAAATCATGCCAAATTGCATGCAGAACTTCCTTATCCTTCACCCCTTTAATGCTCAGATTAGAATAGGGTTCTGCAACAGTAATAGTAATTTTTTGACTTACTCCTAATTGATTATTAATAACTAAATCAACAAATTCTCGAATACCGTCCATTTTAGCAAAGCCACCAAGCAATACAATATCTTGTATTTTTTCTTCATTATTATCTTGGAATTGGTGAATAATACGCAATACTTCATTTTCAAAAAAGCTCTTAATCCCAGATTGTATTAAGGCTGATATTTCTGACTTAGGACCAGATATTCCATTATCTTTTTTGAGTTTTTCTGCTTCTATACTGGATATATTATGAGAAGATGAAATTTTATCCGTAATATGATTCCCTCCAAAATCAAATGATTGTATTAATTGCAATTGATCTTCTGTATTAACAATACTTACCGTACTGGTTCTTGCCCCAATATCTACAACACATACTTGACTATTGGGCAAATCAATAGAACGAATAATAGAGAAAGCATCTAATTCAAATCCCTTAATCGTAATACCTAGGGCTTTACTTACTTCAATATACGTATTTACCACACTATTAGGAATGGCAATTACTAATACATTTAATTTATCTTTTTCCTTATTAGGCCCTAAATTCATCCAATCTAATTGCACGCTGGTTAAAGGAACAGGAATATATTGTTTTGCTTCAAGTGGTACAGCTGTAGACAACTCTTCAAATGACATAAGAGGAAATTGAACAACTGCTGAAAAAGCTAAATATGAAGGGATTGCAATATATGCCTCCTTTATTTCCATTTTAGCAGCATTAAGCATAGCTTGTATAATGGTGGTAATCTGAGATACAGAAATAATATGTTCCCCGTTTTTCTCTTGAATAATATTATCTAAATCATCATCCCAAATACTATAATTAATCACGGATATTTTCCCTCCTTGTTTTTGAACTTCCGAAATTTTAATAGTTTGTGTACCAATATCAATACCAAACGAATTTTTTACTCCTAATCCTAACATTGCTTTTATTTATTGATATTATTCTATAGTATAATAATATCATATGGTATATAAACATGCAAGATTCACTATCCACATTATTACAAAATAGCATAATACCGAATCAATGTATTATTTGCCATAAACTTCATATTTCGAATTTATGCGCTGATTGCCTATCCAAAATCCCACATAAGCCTAATCTCTGGATACACAAATATATACAACAGAAATCATTATTTGTCCCCAAAATACATACAAATATTCAACCTAATCTTGTAGAGGGTAAACTTATGAGTATACTTACCTGTACCCCATTTAATGATCCAATTATACGTAAAAGTATTCATTATCTCAAGTATAAAAATATTCCCCAAATAGCTGAGCCCCTAGGAGCCATAATGCTTCGTACCCTCACACAACATATACGATTAAAGTCCAATATTATTCTCTGTCCCATTCCCCTTCATAACAAACGATTACAATTTCGGGGATATAATCAATCTGTATTATTAGCTCAATATTTAGCTGATAAGCTCAAATTACCTCTTTATCTTGATTTACAGCGTATACGTGATACCCCACAACAAATGCGTATTAAAGACAGGCAAGATAGAGTAGAGAATGTAATTGATTCTTTTGAGGCTTATTCTCGAGCTCCAAAAAACTCTACCATAATTATTATTGATGATGTCACAACGACTTTATCCACAATTGAAGAGACTGCTAAATCCTTATATAAACAGGGTTTTTGCGATATACATGCGCTTGTTTTGGCTCATTAGCCAATATCTATTATCAAGAGTATAAAAGATATGATATAATAGCAACAAAGTTTATATAACTTTGTTTAACAGATAAAAACACAGAAATGGAAAGCACCGTAGATAAAGAATTTGTTTCATATATTGTTAAGTCAATTGTAGATAATCCTAATGATGTTCTGATTGAAAGAACAGTGGATGAAATGGGAGTATTAATAACGTTACAAGTCAATCCCAGTGATATGGGTTATGTGATTGGAAAGGCAGGATCTACTGCCAAGGCAATTCGCTCCCTTCTCCGTATTGTGGGAGCTCGTAATAATGCTCGAGTTAATCTCAAAATTCTTGAGCCAGAACAAGGTGTGAGAAATGAAACTCGATTATCTAATTCAGAAGATATTAATCAAGCTGTGGATAACTTAAATCTCTAATATATGCGTTTTGATATATTAACTCTTTTTCCAGAAATTATTACTCCTTATATTAATAATGGAGTAATTGGGAGGGCTCAAAATCTCAAACAAAGTATTGAAGTTGGTATTCATAATATACGTGATTATACCAATAATCCTCATAATAAAGTTGATGATACTCCATTTGGGGGTGGGGCTGGTATGATATTACAAATAGAACCTATTTATGAGGCTCTTTCTTCCCTCATTAATCAATATCCTGATACCAAAAAACATATTATTTTAACCAAGGCGGGGGCTCCAATATTTAATCAAGAAAAGGCTATATCTCTTGGGGATACCTATAATCATATTATTTTTATTTGTGGTCGCTATGAAGGTGTGGACTCAAGAGTAGAAAAATATTTAACCCATGAATCCTTATCTATTGGGCAATTTGTATTAACAGGGGGTGAATTACCTGCTCTGGTTATGCTCGATGCTATTTCTCGACATATTCCTGAAGTACTTGGTAATCAAGAATCTCTAACTGAGGAATCCTGGACTAATACTGATACTAAGGAATATCCTCATTATTCTCGTCCAGCTATTTTTACTCCTACTAATCCCCAATTAATTAAACCTGATGCCCCTGCTAATTGGGAAGTGCCCGAAATATTATTATCAGGAAATCATCAAGCCATCGAGTCTTGGCGAAAAGATCAAAGGATATAATTATCTTTTCGAATCAAAAGATATATGCTATAATTAACTCGAAATACCAATATATTTATTATGGCTAAACAAAAAAAATCATCTCTTTACAACTATCAAGCCTTAGAGTTTGATAAATATGAAAAAACTCCTACTTGGTATGTTCTTTTTGGTATTATAGGTATTCTCCTTTTGATATATGCAATATTCACACGCTCCCCAATGATGTTTGTGGTATTTGTTTTAACCTTTGTTGTTACCCTATTAATATCAAGTAAAGATCCTGAATATATAACTGTTGAAATTACTGAGACAGGAATTAATTTAGACTCCAAAAGAACATTTCAATTTCAAGATATTGAATCATTTGGTGTTTTTATAAGACAAGATGTCAGATTCATATCTCTTCATATGGCAACAGGTGTCTTAACACATGCCCGTATTCCTCTTGGCAAAGAAAATCCTGATGATATTGCTGATATACTTGAGCAATTTATCCCTAGAGAGGATGGGAAAGAATCATTTTTTGACACCCTAGATCATTTCCTTAAAATTTAATGTACCTATAGCTCAGTTGGATAGAGCGCAGGTTTGCGGAACCTGAGGTCAGAGGTTCGAACCCTCTTAGGTACACCAATACCGTATATATGAATGTTCTCTATACCCCTATTACAAATCTAAAGCCAAAACCTACTCCTAGGCTTATTAGCAGTTTTCATAAATTAGGAATTCATACTCTTGCACAACTCCTTTTATATCCACCCAAAAAATTTATTAATTATACTCATTTTCAAACCTTAGATAATATTAATACTATTCTCCCAGGAACTCCTGCTGTATTTGAAATAACTATTATTCATAAGAAATCGACTCGCCTCAGAGGTCGTAATCTTGTTTTAGGGGAAATTACTATACAAGATGAGACTGATCAATATACTATTACCCTTTTTAATCAAAAATTATTATTTGAATCTCTCCAAATAGGTTCACAATATGCCCTATCTGCTATTATAAAACCTAATACTAAAGCTCCTCTTACCAATATAAGTTTTGAGCGAATATTGCCACAAAAAATCCTCTTACATTCTCATCGATTAGTACCTATTTACCCAGAGACTTTTGGTATAACTTCAAAAATGCTTAGATATCGTATTGATCTTGCTATTAAACAATTTGGACTATTACCTGAAACTTTACCTGAATGGGTTTTACAAAAAGCTCATATCCCTGATATTAATACCACTATTCAATATTTACATTATCCTCGCAGCACCGATAATATTCATCACGCTAAACAAAGACTCATATTCGAAGAAGCTTTTATTATGCAATTATATATTGCCAAACAAAAACTACTCTTTCAATCTAAATATGCTCCTGCATTAATGACTCAAACAGAGAAAATTCAAGAATTTATTAGTAAGCTACCCTTTGAGTTAACCAAGGCTCAGCAAAAATCTATACAAGAAATCCTGGGTGATATTGCCAAACCCTCCCCTATGAATAGATTATTAGAGGGAGATGTTGGTACTGGCAAAACTATTGTCGCAACAATAGCAATGCTTAATTCCTATTTTAATACAGCTCAATCGGTAATGATGGCCCCTACTGAAATACTTGCAACTCAACATTTTGAAGGAATCACCAAATTAACACAGAATATAAGCTCACCCCCAATTATCGCCTTGATTACCTCTAAAGAATCTCGTATATCTACTGATATTGAGCTGGGGTCTTGGACCACTATTCCCAAAAAAGAATTATTGCGTAAAATTGCAAGAGGAAATATTGATATTATTATTGGTACGCATAGTGTTATTACTGATCAATTACAATATAAAGATCTTGCTCTTGTTATCGTAGATGAGCAACATCGATTTGGAGTAAAGCAAAGAGCAGAATTACAAACTATGATTAGTAAAGCTAAGGATAAAAGCTCAGAGACAATTTCTCATCTTTTAAGTATGACGGCAACCCCAATACCTCGTACCTTGGCTCTTAGCATATATGGTGATTTAGATATATCTCTATTAGATGAATATCCCGCTGGAAGAAAACTCATAAAAACTAAATTAGTCCCTCCATCCAAAAGAACAGAAGCCTATACCTTTATACGCAAGCATATACAATCCGGTAGACAAGCCTTTGTGGTATGCCCTAAAATTGAAGCTGATGAAGAATCTGATATCAAATCTGTAGAAGAAACTTTTATTGACTTATCTCAAAATATATTCCCTGATCTTAGAATTAATATGATGCATGGGAAAATGAAAACTGCCGAAAAAGATACAATTATTCAAGATTTCAAAAATCGGAAATTTGATATACTTGTTGCCACCTCCGTAATAGAAGTTGGTATTGATATCCCAAATGCCAGTATTATAGTAATAGAAGGGGCTGAGCGCTTTGGACTCGCTCAATTACATCAATTCCGAGGAAGAGTGGGCCGAGGAGAATATCAATCCTTTTGTTTTTTATTTGAAACGGGTGAGCAAGAAGTGTCCATGAATCAAAGATTAAAAGCTATTGAAAAAGCCAATAATGGATTTGAGCTCGCGGAAAAAGATTTAGCTATTAGAGGTCCTGGTCAATTTATTGGATCTAATCAAAGTGGAATATCAGATATTAGTATGGAGGCTTTACTCAATAAAGAGATTATTGTACAAACTCGTAATATATCGCAGGAAATCCTAAATCAAGATACTACTCTTAATATGTATCCAGAATTAAAATCTCGTCTATCGCATTTTGAAGATACCGTACATTTTGAATAATTATTCTTTCCAATTCCAATCAGAATTAATATATTCAGATACTTGTTTCGATTTTGGCTTATAATCTAAATTAAATCCAAATCCTGCAATACCTGGCTGTTTTTGAATTTGAAAACTATATTGTTGAGTTTTGGGAATAGTATAATCGATGACAATATCCTTAGTACTATTAAAAGGAATATCTATTTGAAATCCTGCTACTTTTTTATTATATTCGCTATTATAGTCAATTTTGTCTTTTTCAATACCAGTAATAGTATTAATAAAAGCATTTTGTGGTAATAATATTCTACTATATGACTTATAATCATTATTGAGAGGTGAGGCAGTCTGAGCAGTATTAGTATATCGTATGGTAATTGTGGAGCATAATTTGTCCCCACAAGTATTAACTGTTTTACTAATATCTCGCTTCATATAATAATCAGTTTTGAGAGAACCTAAATTAGCATCTACTAACATAAAATAATCCCCCTCCCCATTATTCTCAATAGCCCCATCCCAATTCAAAGTCTCAACTTTATCTTGTACTTTTTGATCTGAGCTCCATAATAATAGTTGCTTTTGATTAGCCTGCTCTATAAGCATATTCCCAATTTTATATAATGTTTGAGGAGAGGCTTTGCGAATTCTCTTCTCTACTTCAACTGCTAAATTTTTAATAGGCTCTTTACGGTCAGCACGACTTATCCCCTTATCAATAAATCCAAAATTAAGTTCATATTGTACAGATAATAATACATTATCGGCATTTAATTCTCCATCTATTCCCTCTACATTCACTGGCCCAATAATTTTTAATATTTCAGGGAGAACAGCAGCATTTACTGCAATAATACCATTTATATTTTGACTTCCCCCCTCCAATTTATATAAATCAATCATTTGTTTTGCTGTAGTTGGAAAATCTGGAGACCAATTTCCATCTCTCATTTGTAATGTATCGACTCCTAGCATAATTTTTATAGGCTCAGGAGCATTAATACCAGGCTTTCCATAATCAAAGGCATTCGTATTATAAATAGTATACTTTTTCACTTTTCCTTTACTCAAAGTAACTTCTGCAAAATTACCTACAAATCCCCCTGTTGGTCTTAATTCTAAGGTATTCTGGAATAATACTAAATAGGTGACATCTCCCTGTTTTTGTATAGCCTGTACAAGAGCAATTTCTTGTCTATATTGAGACCAAATAATTCCCCAGATAATAAGACCTATACTTATTATTATCAATAGTATAATACCAATTATGGTAAAAATTCTCTTTTTGGGAGAGACTTTTTTCATATCTATTAATATTTCAAAGCTGCCGTAACCTGAATACCAGCACCCCTATATAGACGAGAGTCTCTCTGATATACATTTTCAAGAGCTTTTATAATATGATTCCAAGAATAATGATACCGTATTTCCTCTTGTAATATGTCCGCAAGTTCCAAAGCTCCTCGATAATCCCCCAATACATGCTCTAATTGATGTTTGAGAGAAGCAATATTATTCACCTTTGCAATATGCCCAAGATCCCCCACAATTTCAAGATTTTCGCGAATATCGGATACAATAACAGGAATTCCATAACTTCCTGCCTCCAAAAGAGAAATAGATAATCCCTCTGAAGATGATGGAAGAACATATATTGCTGCATTAGCAAATAATTGTTTTAATGTTCTGCCTAATTGATGACCGGTAAATATAATATTTTTATCTCCATCTGCTAAATCATGAAGATATTGTTCATATTCTCTGGTATAAGAAGGTCCTCCCACAATAACAAGCTTTTTCCCATATTTATGAGCCATTTGCTGATACGCCTGTATCAAAATATGAGCATTTTTATGTTTAACTAGTCTTGCAATAAATACAATATAGCCTTGTTTTTTGAGACCAAATTTGGCTAATTCTGAATCAGAACTAATATGATTAAACACGGTACCATTTGGTATATAAGTAGCCTTAATATCAAATTCTCGAGATATAAAATAGCGTAAACTCTTAGAAACTGTTACTACTTCATCAGCAAAATGACATCCTGTCCAAGCCCCTAATTTTAACATTGACTTAGCAAAAAGATTCCATTTTCCATGATACCAATCAGCACTATGAAATGTAAATACCACCTTGGTATATCTATGTCCAAATAGATATTTGATAGCAAATCCGAGGCGAGCAAATGGAGTTAATAAGGCGGGGCCCACTGAATTGATATGAAGTACATCCAAATCTGGGATAAAAAAACTATTCCAAATAGAAGTAAATGTATGAGTAATAGCATCCAAACTTTTGGTGGCAATAGAAGGGGTTTCAATTACCTGTACCCCTTTATAATTCCCTTCAGGAGCATAGGATTTACGTGTATAAACAATAATATCATGGTTCCGTCGAGCAAGTCTCACTGCAATATTATCAACATAGTTCTCCACACCACCCCCAGCTGAGGCAGGAATACCTTTTTGACCTATAAAAGCAATTTTCATGAAAATACTAATAGTAATCTAATTAATATAAATTATAGCATATTTTGACTCAAATGTCAAAAGTTTTCAACAACTGAAATAAAGAAAAGCCCACCCTCGAATTGAGAGTGAACCTAAAGTTGAAGCATTACCAAATGAGTCGAATACCTGTCATAAATATATCAGCTCCAATCAAACCTGAGAGGAGAGATAAAATACTAAGCAGTACCTGAGACTGCTGAGGAATATTCTCTGACATAATATCTTCTTCGGCAATACTATGCTGAATGATTACAGCTACCAAAATAGATACAATCAGTAAGACTGGGTTGCGTCTCATGAATCTAAAAGAGCAGATATAAAATCTATTATAGCCTATATTCTTACAAAATGAAAATCCCCAACTGCAAGCAGCTGGAGATATAGGGGTAAAACCAGAAATGGTCAAGGCGACTGCTCCCCGTGAGGGGTTAGTTGCTATCATTTTTGGTTTTACTTCAGAAGCCGAAGCGGAGCTTTACTGTTCCCCCAAACCCTGAGCGGGTATTGGAGTCGAGTCCCAGCACATAGGCTGGCACCACCTGAATAGCCGTATTGCGGCTGAGATTCAGGGTGATGGGGGCTCCGAGTTCAACTCGACTAGTGGAGTTATCACGGCCGAGGCCATAAAGAACTCCCTTTGCCTGAAGCTGGACCTGCAGCTTCGAATTGGCATCCCCCACCAGATTAGGTGTGGTGACCTCGGGATAAAAATATCCTCCGTCAGTATTCACACCCCCCTGGACATACAGATTCCAGGGATTCTTGGAGTTGCCGGGGCGAATACCGCCTTCGCCGAAGGCGTCATAGCCTCCATTGGCGAAATCGTATTCGCCACCTGCACCAATCCAAGGATTGGCGGAAGACTTGGGGTCCAGGCGATGCCGAATCCGGGCTCGGATACCGACATCAGTCTGAGGCTTATCCGACTTCCATTCACCGGAATAAAGATCATCGGGGCTTTTCCAAGTCCCATTAGCATTATTCTGCTGGAAACGGACAAAGGGACCAGCATTCCACTCGGTAGTGGAAGACCAGCCTCTCAGAGCCCCATAGATATCCAGCTTACTGGAATCATAGGAGCAAGTACCTCCCGGACCTGCTGGGCAAGTTCCCGAGCTTTGATAGCCGGTAACTTGCATCAGGAAAGGTTTCCCCTTGGGAGCCAGCGTGACTCCAGCCTTGGAATTGATCTGGCTGGGAGTGCTACTGTACTCTGCCTCCCCCCTGATATTGGTGTTATTACCACCGAACAGGGAGGATTCTCCACCGCCCTTTTGAAAAGGGGTAACAACAGGTCCTGCAACCACAGGATTGACAGATTGTTGTGTCACAACCTGAGTTACCGGCAAAACCGGTGGTGGTCCAGGTGGAGCCTGTGACATTTGCGGAACACTTCCAGCATTACGAGCCTCGGCAGCTTCACGCATGGCACGAAGCTCAGTTGCTTGCTCTCGTGTGGAGAGTCTCCGAGGCATTTCTGCCTGGATACTGTTAACCGATTGAGGGACTGCAGCCTTCACTTCCGCCTTGACACCCATAGGGGCAAGTAGTGGAAGAGCGATTGCAAACATCCCCAAGATGTTACGATTTTTCATCGTAAAACTCCTGGTAAAGAACTCTCGCATACTAGCATAAAAACACGATTTTGTCAATAGCTAACAACATCTGTTATAGTGTTTGGGGAGAAATAAAAAAGCCCCCACAAATTGTGAGGGCTGATATGAGGAATCTGATCAGCGATGAAAACGGACCAGGCTCCAGCCTTGTTGAACCCAGGGCTGACCACCTTGATTAATCACCTTGACCCGGGTGTCACGTCCATCAGGAAGAGATCCCCATTGAATCCAGGCAATCTTGCCATCGGGAAGCTTGGCACCAAAGGTGCCAGCATCGGTAGCGGAGGAGTTCAGCTGAACTCCAGCTTGGAATGCTACTCCTGGCTGAATTGCGATGAATTCGCGTCCTACCGACATACCGCCCTCCCGAGGGAGGAAGAAATATTGCGCCCCGGGAATGGGGGTGGTGGAGAGAGTGATACGATCATTGCTGACCGTGATCACTGCCGGGAACCTGAGCCCAGAATCTGGCAGACGCCAGATAGGCTCCCTCACCGCCGAGGCGGGAGTCGAGGATAAAATCCTCGAGGTAGCCAAGTCCCCACCCGTGAAGATGGGGCCAAAGAATACTCCCCTGCTGGTGGGGACATACCCTTTTGAGGTATGCCCCCACCCAGCAACTTCCCAGCCTGGTGAACTTACAAGAGTAAGACCACCAGTACCAGCCCCCTTAGGCCCATTGTCGAGCCATTGCCAGCCACCATCAGATTTGACACTGATAAGGCTGAAGGCAAGGGGTCCATTGGACCGGAAGTTGATACTCTCCCCATAAGCTCCACAAGGGAGCGCAGAGAGATTTTTCACCTCCTGGTACAAAGGCACCAGGCAGAAACGCCGAGGCGTACCTGCTGTGGGCCCAGCACCAGATCTTCCAGCAGACCCAAGGGCCTTTTGGTTAATCAGTCTATTAGCCTGAGGAGCCCAGTCCGAGGGACGGGACCCAGGCTTGGCTGTCACCAACCCTGCCGAGGCTTTGACCTCAGAAGGACTGATAATCACCCTAACCACCCGATTGGAATTGGGGGTGCTGATTTGGAGCCTCAAAGGCAATGTCTCCGCCTTTCCAGCCGAAGCCAGTAAAACAGAGCCAAGGAAGATGGGAATGAACTTTTTCATTAGGATAAACCTATGAAGACGCATAAATAATAGCATATTTAAAGAAAAAAGTCAAGTATTGACAACATTTTAATATATAAAAAAGGCCCCTGCATTGCAGAGGCTTATTGGACTAAGCTGACACCTCAGCGAGGAGATGTCGTCGCTCGAGGAATCTCGAGCAGGCCGTTGCCGGCTGAATCCCTGAGGGATTTCGCCCCCGGGAACAGAGTGTTCGGTACCCAATTACCGGGTGACACCTCCACCCCATCGGTCACCCAGCACCCATTGCGGGCACACAGGGACTGAGCTTCGGAGACCGAGGTCCAGGCCCTCGTGGTGGACCCGATGGGTCCGACGGCGACCCTGCCGCTGAGGGACTGAGCCGTGGCGGGAGCCACGGTCAGAAGTGTGGTGCCTGCCAGCAGAGCGCCGGCGATGAACTTGGTAAGAGTTTTCATGGTTTATCCACGAAACGACTTAGCGACTATAGCATATTATATCTTATTTGTCAAGATATAAAAACAAAAAAATACCGGCAGCTATTGCTACCGGCTTGAGATTGGAAAATAATGTATCAGCAATTCCCGATTGCAAAGCCACCATCTCGCGTCCATTTTTTGAAGAGGCAACCTCCATTATTATTCCATCCTGAATTAGGCTGTCTCCAATGTTGATTATTATTCCATCCTGGGTTTTGCCACTGATTATTCCAGTTTCTATTATTATTCCAATTCCCATTATTTCTAAAAATATGAGTCCTGGTGGATGCATTGAATCCTTGATATCCATCACAAGGTAATCCTTGTGATTCCACAATAGGACAAATAATAGTGCGTGGACGAATATCGGAGCGAATTATCACCCCATTATATTCAATACTTTCAAAAGATTCACCCCACCATTGAGCTGTTGCTGCCATTGGGAATAGAACTGAAATTGCTGTTACAAAAGGGAGAAAGAGCTTTTTCATGGTAAATAACCAGAAATGTGCCTCTCTACCCTATCATATATATGACATTTTATCAATAGATATCATTTACTCTGAGATAAAGCTTTAGCTAATATTTTAGCATAACTATGTTGTTGAGTGTATTTTATAATATTTTTTGCAAACTTATTCATATCATTTTCATCTATATGAATTAATGTTGTATATAAACTTTCTTCATTATCTTGTATTACTAATCCTAAATTATATTCTTGTATATCCTTACTTATACTAGGATATGGAGTAGTAATAATTGGGAGACCTAATGAAAGATAATCTTTAATTTTCCCTGGATCAGCACAAGATATTTCTAATGTATTCTCATATAAAGCTATTCCAAAACCAATATGATGCTTCACTACTAATTCTTGTATTTGCTGTTCATCTTGAAATCCATATAAAGTAATATTAGAGCTTGCAGTATTATGAATTATTTTCTCAATTTCTTGATACAAATTACCCTTACCTATAAGATGTAGATGATAGTCTGGAGATAATTGTGCAAAAACATTTACCAATAATCGTAAATTATGACCTTCTTTAAAATTACCCATAAAGAGTATTTGTCTTGAATCGGGTTTATAGGGAGCAATTTTTTGAGTATGAACCCCTAATGGTACAGTAAATACCAAAGATTTATTAATATGTTTTTTTTCATGTTCTATAATAATTTGTGAACTCAAAGTCCATACCATATTTGCCCGCTTATATACTGAGGCCTCTATTTTGTTAATAATATAGCGTGATGAAAGTCTATTAGAATAAAAATAATAATCATAGGCATAATATATTATAGGGATATCCTTAAAATAATCTCGAAGTGAAAGAGCAATATATCCCTCAAACCAATCTATAGCCAAAATATAATCATAATCTGCATCAAATTGAGATGTCATATATTTCCGTATACTATGATAATGTCCCCAATAATATGCTATCTTGGATGTATATGATGAAGTCGATATATTCCCTATATGAGTAGTATAATAATTTTGAGGATATTGGAGGGAAGGGAAAAGGAGATAATGTACAGTATGTCCCAAATCTTGAAGACCTTTAATAATATCCTCTGATTTAGCTATATGTTGTCGACCTAATACTAAAATTTTCATATACTCGTATCTGATTTATTATCTAAACTCTGATAATGTAATACTGCCCCCAATAAAAGGAATAATATCCACATTAATACTGTTCCACGAAGTAAATTATCCCAAAAACTCACTATATAAATCACCGTCATCAAGGATGCTAAATATAAAATATAGATATTTTTACCCTGTATATAGCGATAATATAATACTCCTAGAATATTAAGTATTAATATTCCATATATCATAAGGCCAATCAATCCTTGTTCTAGGAATATTTTGATATAATCATTATGTACTTCAAGAGAACCTCTAAATGTACCTCGTGTTTGCTCAACCATAATTTGAGAACTTCCTGTACCAAAACCTATTATAGGGGACTCCCAGGCTTTTTCATACATATCTGTCCACATAGTTAATCTCCATATCACCGAATCACTGGGGTCGGCATTAAATAAGCCTGATACTCTATTAATCACAGGTAAAGTAGTTAGTGGCGGTAAATCTAAAACAGTAGGGGGAGATAAAATCTGATATATAGATAATACTAAAGCAATAAATCCTAATCCTATTGATGTAATAATTAAACTTTTACGTGGATATTTAATTAATCCTATTAAGGCAATTAACATGATAAGCCCAAACCAGGCACCTCGTGTAAAAGTAACCAAAAGAATAATAATATATAATAAGCCAATACTTCCTAATAATCTCTTTTCATCTATTGAAATAGTAGTATTCTTATTCAGCCATATACTCCCAATTAATGCAAGGATAATAATAGAATAATACGCAAGTACATTAGGATGTCCAAATGTACCTGCAATACGATTTTCAAACCCAGGATTAGTATATAATCCTGTGCCAGAAAAATATTCAATATATGCAACGAATAGTGGAATAATACTCCCATATATAATAACTCTCATTATATTCATTAATTTATTTTGATGTGAAACATATATCCACCCCACAAAATAGAGCATAATAAAACTCAATACTCTCACTGTTTCCTGTAATCCGACAAACAATGAAATCCCTGTAAAACTAAAAATAATATATACAAGTACAATCAGTCCTAAACTCCACATTAAAGGGATATGTGAATTATATACTACTATTCGGTGTTTATATATATATATGAATGACAATACTATTATCATTATAGCAATAGTAGATCCCAAATTAATAATAGGAAAATCAGGTAATGTAAAAGGGCTAATAATATCTATAGCTGGCCGTAAAAAAATCAAAGTAAATAAACCTACTTCTAAAGAAATAGATAATATGAATACAAATACCCAACTAAGAATAACTGCCGCAAATATGATACCAGGAGCATTAAGTAAAATACATATAAGTAAACTTATAGCCCCAAGTCCAATAATTATATTAGAACTTATCTGAGTCATACTCTGTATCTGGACTTATAGATGGGGGTGGAGTTAAATCAATAATAGGGTTTTCAGCTATTTCATATTCATCAGGAAGTTGTGGGGACACAAAATTATCAACACCAAAATCATATGATATACTTTGATCTCGCCTTGCAATAACATATCCAATCGCAATAGAAAATCCTAATAGAGCTGATCCCAAGAGATTAACCAAAATATCTGGCCGCCCAACTCCATCATACAAAGATGATTGATTTACAACTTGAATAGTACCTGTTTCTCCAAATAATACCTTTGCCCGTTCAATTAATTTATCCACTACGACTTTATTCATAGTAAGGGCGAGTTCAGAGGAGACATCATAGGTTGATACTGAGACAAAACCAGTTCCCTTGGCCTCAACAATAATATTACGAGCAAATGCGGTTCTTCTATCCTTCAGATTTTCAGGAAATGCATTCTTGATATCAACATTATCAGCAGTAACACTTGCAAAAAATGTATCGGTATATACCAAATTAACTAATAAATCTACTTTTGAATTAATTGATCTTTGTGCCGTATAGGAATCAATTTCTGGATTTACTTTCTGAATAACAACAAGTTGAGACTCTCCCCTATATTGTTTTGGTATAATAAGAGTAATACCCACTCCGACTAATACAAAAATAAGTGTTATAATAATAACCGTATTAAATTTTCTTTGTATTTTGGATATAATATCACCTAAAGTAAGATTGGACTCCATATATTATGATGTATATTATGATATAGTAAAAGTATAGCATATAAATATAGACAAAACAACTGTATTACAATACCGCTCATATGGATTGACTTTATGAGATATATATGCTATACTTATAAACAATTATGTAATGATTAATATATCTATTTATGAAATCTGGTATTCACCCAACCTATTATCATACTACTGTTAAATGTATTTCTTGTAGTACTGAATTTGAAATTGGAGCTACAAGAGAAAAAATTTCTATTGAAGTATGTTCAAAATGTCATCCTTTTTATACAGGGAAAAGAACTTTAGTAGATACCGCTGGAAGAGTTGAGAAATTCCGAGCTAAATTAGAGAAAAAAGATAAGCTCTCAAATAAATAATTACCTCAACTTATATTTAGGGACAATAATATGATTCCCTCCCTACCCGATATTCAAGCAGAATATGAATTATTATCTACCCAAATGTCTGACCCTCAGATATTTGGTAGTCCTGATTTTATTACTATTTCCAAAAGACATACTGAGCTTGGAAATCATATTACATTATTACAAAGTATTGAGACAATAAAATCTCAATTAGCTGAGGCTAAAATTCTCCTTAGTGATCCGGAGATGAAGGAAATTGCCGAGGAGGAAATCACTCGCCTAGAATTAGAATTAACTGAAAAAGAGAATATTTGGAATGATATTATATCCCCCAAAGAAAGTTTTGCTGATGAAATTATTATAGAAATTCGAGCAGGTGCTGGAGGAGATGAGGCTGGTTTATTTGCTTTAGAATTATTCAAAGCCTATATTAATTTTCTTCAAAGAAATGGAGCTAAAACAGAAATATTATCCCTATCAGAGAATTCAGTAGGGGGAATAAAAGAAATTGTTATTGAAGCTCGTGGTGCAGAGGTATACAAATATCTTCAATATGAAAGTGGAGTTCATCGAGTACAAAGAGTACCCAAAACAGAAAAAGCTGGTCGTGTACATACTTCTACTATTACTGTTGCCGTATTACCTATTGCCAAAGAAGTTGATATAGATATTAATCCAAATGATTTGAAAATTGATGTATTCCGTTCTAGTGGACCAGGAGGACAAAGTGTTAATACTACTGACTCAGCTGTTCGTATTACTCATATTCCCACCAATGTAGTAGTTTCCTGCCAAGATGAAAAATCTCAGCTCAAAAATAAAGAAAAGGCAATGAAAATTTTGCGTACCCGTATTCTAGATAGAATGAAGCAAGAACAAGCAGAAAAAGAGGCTTCTTTTCGCAAAAATCAAATTGGAACTGGAGATAGATCAGAGAAAATCCGTACCTATAATTTCCCTCAAGACCGTATAACTGATCATAGAATTAAGCAAAATTTCTCCAATATAGAAGGAATATTATTAGGTGATTTTAGCCCTATTTTACAAGCATTCGATGACTATCAAAGAAATAATACAACAGAGTAATATTACTCTTCAATCTCTATCCCCTACTCCTGAATTAGATACCTATATAATTATTGAGTATGTATTGGGGCTGAATAAACTTGAGGCTATTATGCATCAAGATGATATTATATTGACTAGAGAAATTGAAGCCATACAAGAATGTATACAAGAAAGATTAAAACATAAGCCAATTGCCTATATTATAGGGCATAAAGAATTTTATGGCAGAGAATTTATAGTAAATGAACAGGTATTAATACCGCGTCCAGAAACTGAAGCCATTATTGATATTACAAAAATATTGCTCAAAGATATTACCAATCCTATTATATGGGAAGTCGGTACTGGTAGTGGCTGTATTGCAATTACTATAGCTATTGAAATGCCAAATGCTGACATATATGCCTCCGATATATCCCTGAGAGCCTTACAGATTGCACAAAATAATGCTATACTTATTACAGGTAAGCAAAGTCTTATTACGTATCTTGAAGGAGATCTTATTGATATATTCCCTCAAGAATTACAACCCAATTTGATTATTGCTAATTTACCTTATCTCGATCAAAATCAATATACAGACGACTCCCTTTTATATGAACCAGATTTAGCGCTTTATTCCAATCAATATGGATTAGAACATTATATCAGGTTAATACAAGATATTAAGAGTCGTTTTATTGTATATCCTAAGATATTAATTGAGATAAACCCTGAACAAGTAAGTCCTTTACAAGATATTATACAGACAATCTTTGTAGCATCTAATATAACTATATATAAAGATTTACAAGGTTTAGACCGACATATACTGATAGAATTCAATCAATAGATTAATCAAAGAAAGGAGGTGAATAGAAGTGAGTGAAGAAAAGAAAACAACAGAAGAACAACCAGAAGAAGAGCAAGGATTTTGGGCTAAAAATATTTTATCAATATTTTTAATCATATTCTTGATAGTTAGTGGAGTATATGCATTCAACCGAGACACCAACACCGATAAGAAAGATAAGAGCGTAGAAGAGAAAGTTGAAGAAATAAAGAAAGACGAAGATAAGACTCAGGATGCAAGTGAAGAGCAAAAAGAAGAAAATCCAGACGAAGCTGCAAAGACTGAAAATGAAAGCAAGAATAATGATATTAGTGTATATATTCAAAGAACTGACTCTGCAATTACGGTAAAGGCAAGAATTGGTGATGGAGTCACTCATTTAGCTCGAAATGCAGTATCTGATTATATCAAAGAAAAAAATATATCTCTGTCCAAAGAACAAAGATTATATTCTGAAACCGTACTTAAAGATAAGTATTATCAGAAAAGTCTTAATACAGGACAAGATATTGCTTTTAGTCTAGATGATTTATCTGATACCGTACAAAAAGCTCAGAACCTGACCGAGGGACAAATTCATGCATGGAGTAAATACACCGCTTCCGTACCCTCCTTATAAAAAGACCTTATAACATAAATTCAATCAATCCCCTTTTCTCTGTTTAGAGTGAGGGGATTTTATTTTCCAAGTAATTCTTTGGTTCTTGTAGCTTCATTTAATACTGTATCTGCATACCACATATTCTTAACATTACATCCCCCAAGATAACATAAGGCAGCTTTACGTTCTAATTCCTCATTACCTGCAATAGATTGATCCCCCACTTTACCAAGTAAAATCATTCCCATTGCCAGCATAGCATCTTCAATACTCCATGGGCTTACAGCTGACCCTTTTAATCCTTTTAATTTTCCTTCATAGCCAAGCCATGTTGCAGGCATTACTTGAGCAGGCCCCATAGCTCCTCCCGTTCCAATATATTTAGGATAAGGACATCCAGATACCGGTTGAGTAATTGGTAAATTTAATGCAGAAGTAATTTTTTCAAAAGATTGTTCTTCGCGAGTATAATTTAATTTTGTGGTATTCCCTTCACGTGCAGCACATCCACTTAATGAATCTTTATAAAATGACCTCCCTACATTACCTCCAAGTCCAGACTCTGTTTTCATCACACCGACTAAATATTCTGGACGTATTTTATTACCAAGTCTTGCCGCATTAGCCGAAGCCAAAGCATAAGCTTCTTCTAGAGAAATAGCTCCTGGTCTTCCATCAGAACCACCTAATACTTTAATACTATTCAAAAGATTTTGCTTAGTTGCAAATGATTCTTTTAATAAAGCTTCATATTGAGATTGCTCCCCTTTAGTTTGGGCAAATAAGGTTTCTTTATCTGATTGAGTTTGCTCTAATAAGTTCTTTTGTTGTTCTTGGGATTGCCTCAAAGCAATAAGCTCTTCTTCTTTATCAAATAAATGTTGTTTTTCTGATACAATTTCTTTTTCTTTAGCTTGAATTAAACTAATAGATTCTGTAATAGAGTCTTGCATAACTCCTGTTTTCTGCACTGAACCCAATAACTCTGATAATTGATCTTCCGATAATACCACTTCAAATAATGATACATCTTTTTGCGTATATAAACTGCTAATATATTCCTTAATCAAAGCTTTTTGAGCAACGACTGTCTGTTCAAGAGTCGTAATATATTCTCGAGTTTGTCCTAATTCTGTTTGTATAGAATTAATATCTTTATTGGTAGCATCAAGATTTTTTTGAGAAGAATTAATTTCATTATCAAGAGACTCTAATTCTTTAGCCAATGTTCTCACTTTTACATCAGTTTCTTTTTTAGAATCAGTTAAATCTTGAATTTTAGTCAATTCACTACTCAAATTCTTCTTGGTATCTTCTAGTTTAGAATTAGCTAATGCAGGATATGCAGGAATTAAAATAAAACCCAATATCAATACATATATACTACTATATTGTATGCTCTTTAAGATGAAATTATTTTTGTTTTTAGAACTCATAGTGAATATTATTCTGTTTCTTCTGCCTCTTTATCTTTAGAGTTATTTTCAGCTTGAGATTTCTCTAAAGCATCTAATTCTTCTTTGCTAAGTTCTGGCTCTTCTTCCGATTGTGGAGCTTCCGTAATTGCAATTAATTCTTCTGCCTCAAGTAAAGAGGTAACTCCCTTTGGGAATACTAAATCAGAAACACGAATCACATCATCTACTGTCTCAAGAGTTGATATATCAACTACTATATGTTCTGGCAAATCTCCAGGCAAAGCAGACACCTCTATTTCTTGATGAATTTTGATTAAAATATTTCCATCTTTTTCTGATTGAGATACTCCCTCAAATTCAAGAACTACGGGTGTTTCAACCTCTTCATTTAAATCCGGTGCAAAAAAATCAATAGATAAAATTTCAGCTTTTAATGGATTTCTTTGAATATCCTTCACAAGAGTAGGATATGACTTTTTACCTAAAACAATAGTAATAAGGGTTGACTCTTCTACCTCTGCTAATATCTTATTAAGCTCAAGAGCATTAATTTGTATTAATTCTGGCTTTGCCTTACCAAGCCCACTTCCATATAATACTCCTGGAACTAATCCTTCTTTTCGTAAAATAGTACTTTGACTACTTCCTTTCTTCTCACGCTTTTCTACAACTAATGATATCACTTCTTTTTTCATACAGATTTATCTTGACATTATTATACCTATAGATGTATTATACACTATATATTATAAAATTTCAATGCATTATGACTATTTCCCCAAAACTCAAACGCTTTGTTAAAAAAACAGTATTTATTATATTTTTTATCATCATATTATTAGGATTACTTTCTTATCTTATAGCACCATTTTTTGCGGTAAAATAAAAATAATTGATTTATCTGAAACTATTTGATATAATATGGTCTATATGTCCGATCGTCTAATTGGTAGGACGACAGGTTTTGGTCCTGTTAATCTAGGTTCGAGTCCTGGTCGGACAACATTATTATAATCGCTCTTTATCAAAGAAAAATGCCCACCAACGCTCTGGATTCGTTTGAGCTGGAAGACGCTTTTCTGATTGGGGATCTCTTAGAATTGATACTAAATCTTGATTATTAAGATTAGCAGTAATTGATCCTGGAGTTATTAGTACAACCTGCTCACCTGGCTTTTTTAAATCTAGCTTTTGTTTAGCTTCTCTTTCTTGATAAGCTGAAGAGCTAATATATTCTTTTATTTGCTCTAGAGACAAAAAATCTTGTTTAATACGAGCAACTTGTTTAGTTAATGCTTGTTTTTCTTGTTCTATTGCATATTTACGTTCAAATATAATAAAAAGATTCTTTGCAATAAATCCAATAGCTATAATAAGCAATAATCCAATAAATCCATTTCGAACATAATGCTTTGAAGGAGATTTTGTCGTTGATTTACTACTTAAACGTTTTTTCATATACTAATAGCCACAACTTGATGGGTTTACCGGAGCTCCCTGTGGACTAGATCCAATTCTGAGAGAATTAGGCAAATAAATCGTAAAGTGAAGATGAGGCCCTGTTGCAAAACCTGTTGAACCTATTGCCCCAATTCTCTGTCCTCTGGTGACAGATTGTCCATTTGATACATTTTGAGCTGATAAGTGACCATATAATGAGAAGTATCCGTCTGTATGTTTAATGACTATCCATTTTCCATAGGAATTATTATTAAATCCAACACTTACCACCGTACCTGCCGCTGTTGCATAAACAGGAGTACCGTTTGGAGCCCCAATATCAATTCCATTATGTCCAGCTCCTCCATAGGCACCCGATTTAGCATATGATGTCATACCATATCCTTGTGTAATTTTACCACCCTGCACAGGCCAAGAATATCCTCGAGCGGAACATACTGTTCCCCCACCCCCAAATTGACGAGATAAAGCTGCTTCTAAATTTGCAAGTTCCACTGCGGTTGCTCGTCTTTGATTTTCTAATTCTTGTTCTTGAGAAGACAAGCTATTAAGACTTGAGTTTAATTGATTGACGGCAACAGCCGAGGCCTTAGCTTGGCTTTGAACCTGATTTTTATCACTTTCAATCGATTCTTTTCTATCCTGTAATGTACCTTGTGTAGAGGCTAAAGTCGCTTTTTGATTAGCAAGATTTTGATTTTCAGTATCAAGCACCCCTTTTTTTGTAGTAATATCAGCTAATAAAACCTGTATTTTACTTTGTATCGTATCGGAATATTCTACCTCATTGAATACTTCAGATAATGTATCTGCACTTACAGCTGCTACGATTTCATTTTTCACTTGAGACTGCTTATATAAACTTTCTACTAAACTTCTAATTGTCTCTTTATTACTTGCAATTTGACTTTCTAAATCTTGAATATTTTGTGTTGTTTCTTGAATATTTCCTTCTGTTTCATTTAATTTTTGCCCTACCTCTACTAATTGTCCCTGCAAATTTTTAATATCTGAATTCAATTGACTTACCTGCCCCTTTAATGCGTTAACTTCTGCTTCCTTACTACTTTTTTGTTGTGCTGTTTGATTTTTTTTATTCTGAATTGCTTGAATTTGTTGTTCAATTTTTTGAATTTGAGCATTTTTTGCATTAATCTCTGATTGTGTTACTGCCAATACTGGAACAGTACCTTGAGTTATAATCAAGGCTATTATACTGAGAGCTGTAATTGTATATCTTAATTTCATATTGTATTCTTGTTTGTTCTAGGACTTATATTGTCTCAATTATTCTTTGAGCAGATTTTGAGCATAGTGAATACGTTTTAGGGATTCCTCTTTACCAATTATTGAGATAATCTCAAATGGTGATGGTGATTTTTCGAGTCCTGACAAAGCTACTCTTAAAGGCCATAATATTTCACCCATTTGTCTCTTATTTTCTTGTATGGCATCCTTTATAAGAGACTCTATTGTGTCAAATTGACTTTCCTCTATAGTATACACCAATTGATAAGACCACTCAAGACTATTTATAATATCCTCTTTTGTCATAGCCTTAAAAGCCAATATATCAGGACTATATTCAGGCTGATTCCATAAAAAGCCAATTTCCTTGCCAATATCAGCAAATTTTTTAATACGATTTATTTCTAGCTGAATAATGGCTTCTAATTGTTTGGCCTGCCATATTTCAATATCAAATCCATTTTGTATAAGATATTGAGTACCAAGTTCAATTTGCTTTTCAAGGCTTAATTGCTTAATATAATGAGAATTTATTGAATCTAATTTTTGTATATTGAATATAGCCCCACTTTTTTGAACCCGTTTCAAACTAAACTTCTCGATGATTTCACCCATAGTATAGTATTCCCTATCATTCCCTTCATTCCATCCAAGTAAAGCAAGAAAATTAACAAGAGCTTCTGGTAAATATCCCTGATCCTTATATTCTCGAATAGAGGTTGCTCCAAAACGCTTAGACATTTTAGATTTATCAGGAGCCAAAATAAGAGGTAAATGAGCAAAGTTTTTACGACTAAATCCCAAAGCCTGATTAATAAGTATTTGCTTTGGGGTATTTGCGATATGATCATCTCCTCGGATAATATGGGTAATTTGCATTAATTCATCATCGATTACTACTACAAAATTATATAGAGGATAATCTAAATTTTTTGCTATGACAAAATCACCCAGTAAAGAAGTATCAAATTCAATGAATCCTTTAATTTTATCCTCAAAACTAATTTTAGTGTCACTTACCTTAAATCTTAAAACTGATTCTTGAGTAGGCTCAATACTCTGATCACGATAGGGAGACCTCAATACAAATTGCTCATTGTTATCATCAGCCTGCTGTTTTAAATTATCAATTTCTTGTTCAGTAAGATTACACCAAAAAGCATTGCCACCTTGTATTAATTGTTCCAAATAGGGTTTATATATATCTCCTCTTTGACTTTGACGATAAGGACCTAATCCTCCTATTTCACCCTGAGAGACAATCCCTTCATCAGGAATTAATCCAAGCCATTCTAATCCCTCTATAATATCTTGCTCTGATTCTTTAGTTGAGCGAGCGATATCAGTATCTTCAATACGAATAGCAAAAATTCCTTTTTGATTTTTGGCGTATAAATAATTAAATAATGCGGTTCTCGCAGTTCCAATATGAAGATTTCCTGTAGGAGAAGGGGCAATTCTTGTTTTAATCATACCAATATCTTGTTCTTAATTGCTATCTATTATATCATATATTACTACTATTTTCCACGAATTACATCTCTTATACTCAGTCCTCCAAATAATATCCATGAGAATATATATAATGCTATTTTTTGATACCATTGAGTATAATACCATTTACTAAAATATCGATTAAATCCCCTTTGCCAATATAGTCTTTTCTTCATATTAAGAAGTTTTTTAGTGCTTGCCCCATGATAATGATACATATGAGCCTGGGCTACATAATAGGTAATATATCCTCTTGATTGCAAATTTTTGGATAAATCGACATCATTAAAGAATAACCAATAATCAGCATTATCATCAAATCCCCCAATTTCCTGTATAATACTACTTCGTATCATAATAGCTGATGCCATAGGTTGTTCACATTCTTGGCTTTGAGTATAATCAAAATTATCATTCCATGCCCCTTTCATAACCGAACTGAGCATATGTTTAGGATTGGGTAGTCGTCTACAACTTTTCTGTATACTTCCATCAGGATATTGTAATTGAGGAGCCACCATACTATATTCAGAATTCCCATCTAATATAGAGACCAATTCCTCAATACTACTTGGCTGTACTACAATATCTTGATTAAGCCAAAGAGTATATTCCCCCTGAATATGTTTTAAGGCAACATTATTCCCCGCAGCATATCCTAAATTATCTTTATTCGTAATAATAGTTAATAGAGCTTTCTTATTATCCCATATTTGATCTAATTCCTGTAAATATGCAGCCGTATTATCTGTAGAGCCATTATCGATAATAATAAGCTGATAGTAGTCCTTATATGTATCACAAATAGACTGAATACAAGCCTGCAAATCTTTTTGATTATTCCAAGCTAAAATGACAATAGATACCTTGGGTATCATAGAGGAGATTTAATATAATCCTTCCAAATTCTAAATAAATCTCCCGTTGCGACTACATCTCTCATACAATATTCTGCAATATCATGATATTTACCATCAATAAACATCTGAGGTACATCTAAACCGGTAACTCCAGCACTTTTTGGACTTGTAATCCCAAATCGTTTACAAAAATAATCTAAATTAAATCGTTTTGTTGTATTATAAAATGTTAATTGATCAAATAAATCAATATGCTCTTTATCAGAATAGCGATATGGTATCAAATTTTTAGTAGGTTTAATACGATGAATGGCTGATCGCATCAAAATATAAGGACAATCAAATGATCTTCCATTAAAGGTAATAAAGGTTGAATACTTGCGAATAGTAGCCCAAAACTTTTCTAAGATTTCAGCCTCGCTACCCACCAAATAATGTACTCCATCCTTTTCATATCGTTCTTCTAATTTACCATTAGGAGCCTGTAAGTACACACTTTTAATATCTTTATCAGGGTCATATAATCCTATTGCAACAATTTGACCTGTAAGAGGATATAATCCTAATGTGGTCTTTACTAATTCTTGTTGCTCCTCATTCTCAGCATATTTTAATAAATATTTTTGAGTATCAACATCTAAAGATTCCCAATTATCCCCTACTGTTTCAATATCGAATACTAAATTTGACATATATATATATATATATTATTTATCTTTTTGTATCATACTATATTTTTGAATAAATGCATATATTTTCTTAAATACTTTTTCTTTACTATGATCTAAATTTACCAGATGATAGGAATCTTTAATCCACATAGTTTGAATATATTTGGCTGGAGTTTTAAGCCATTTTTTGAATATATCAATATTATAATCTGGTATCAAATGATCCGTAGTTGATTGTATGAGTAAAATTGGGTCTTTCACCTTTTTAATATAAAATCTTCTTACCTGTTTGGTCAATAAATACACTTGAGCCGCTGAACTAATAGGAAAAGAATTATAGGCTCCCTTACGAGATAATGATATTTCTTGAATACGTTTTTCAGGAAATGAATTCTTTTTCTGTATTTGATAGGGTATATATTTGAGAAGATGAGCAAAATATCTCATACTCCATTGAATCTTAATACGAAGTGGAGTACCAATAGAAATAATCCCATTTACCGGATATTTGGAAGCTATATACAAAGCTAATTGCCCCCCAGTAGAAAGCCCCCCTACAAATACAATATCCCACTTTTTCATAGCCTGAAGATAAGCTCTCTCAGCTTGATATAGCCAATCCTGATATGTTACTCCATGTAAATCAGAGGATTTGGTATTATGTCCCTTTAAATTAATACTTTTATATTCAATACCTTTTTCTTGTAAATATTGCATCATTTCATGTAAATCATGCTCTGTTGATGTCCATCCAGGGAACCATAATACTCCTATTTTCATATTCTTATCCCTTAAATGATCTAATATATTGCATCATCTCCAAATAGAATTGTAAATTATGTCTACTCAGATATTCTAGGGCATATTGTTCTTTGACATTATACAAATGCCGTATATAAGCTCTCGTATATGCTTGAGATCCCTCCCACTCAGCATAAGGATCAATAGTATGAGTATCTTCCCGATATATAAGATTTTGTATTTTGAGAATATCAAAGAATTTTATTTCTGGAAGACTTGCTGACTCTTTATTTTGCTCTAAATCACGTAAATATTGATGTACATCTTGTTCCTTATTGGCTGATTTCCAAACATATATTGTACCATGGCGGGCTTCTCTCGTTGGGATAACACAATCGAACATATCTACACCAAGTGAACTGGCATAGGCAATTTCTTCTGGTTTACCAAGCCCCATCAAATAGCGAGGTTTATTTTCCGGTAATAATGGAGTAATCCATTGTATTACTTGTAATACATCAGCTCTCGATTCCCCTACTGAAACACCTCCAATTGCATATCCATCAAATCCAATTTCTTGTAATTGGGCTAAACTTAATTTGCGTAAATCTTCATAAATACCACCTTGTACAATGCCAAATAATAATGGTCTGCTATTATCTTTTCTGGGATCACTTTGCAATAATCTTTCTAATTCATCTTTGGAGCGTTTTGCCCATCTTGTTGTTAATTCTAATGATTTCAAAATATAGGCTCTATCAGAATTCCCAGGGGGACATTCATCTAAAACCATAATAATATCACTACCTAAATAATATTGTGTGCGAATAGACTCTTCTGGACTTAATAAATGCTCACTTCCATCTAGATGAGACCGGAAATATACCCCTTCTTCAGTAATTTTATTAATATTAGATAAACTAAATACCTGAAATCCCCCACTATCTGTCAAAATAGCTTTGGGCCAATTGGTAAATTGATGTAATCCTCCTAGCTTATGTACTAATTCATATCCTGGTTTCAAATACAGATGATAGGTATTCATCAAGATAATATCGGTTGGGAATTGAGTTAGTATTTCCTGATTACCAATACCTCGAATACTACCCTTAGTGGCCACGGGCATAAAAAAAGGAGTAGATATATTATTATGTGTCGTCTCTAATATACCATGTCTTAGAGCATGGATTTTCTCTGATATCTCAAACATAAACTGTTTAATTCTCTACAGTAAGCTGACCTTTTACATCAGTAACTTGATTACTAGTTGGAATATCTATGTTACCAGACAAATCAATTCCTGTAAATACATCTTTTCCCGTATAATTTACTTTACTCAATAAACTTGGCTCTTGTCCTGATTGATTTGGAGTAGGATTAATTGCAATCTGGAATACCGCTCTATAAAGAGGCCTTAATAATCCTGTATTAGCGGGTACATTACCAATATCCCAAACAATTTCTTTGGTTTTATCATTATAACTTAATTTTCCAATACCATTATTTGTACTCTGTCCCGTCCAAGTAACATTGGCTGGTAATGTAGCCTTTAATACTACACCAGAGACATCATTACTCAAATTTTGTATTTCCCAATTCACCGTAAATGTTGTAGTTTGAGCTAATTTCAATGGAATAGGGCCATTATTAATAATAGAACTTGCTGAATTTTTATAATATATATTTGATTTTGAAATAAGACGTGTAGCTAATTTTACTTCACTAGCATTCCCTTGAATAATTTTATTAACTCCAAGAGTTGTAGGAACTTCATCACTTTCAAATGTAGCCTGTGTTTTAATAACATAATTAATATCTTGAAAATCATCAATAGGAATAATACGCTTTACTGGTACAGAAAAAGTAACCGTCCCCTCTTCATTTGGGGCAAATGTCTTAAGTTGAGGTAATGCATTGGCTCGCCAAATAATGGTATTACTACCCGCATCAAAATCAGCTCCTAAAGCTCTTAATTTAGTTATGTCCAATAAATTACTATCCAGTTTGACTTTTAATAATCCCTCCCCTATTCTCACTTGCGTATTATTTCGAATACTGACAGTATACTCTAGAGTTTCACCTGCCGACACTATTCCTGAGGCAGGGCTTACTTTTTGTACCACACTCACATAAGGAGAGCCTAATTTAGTTGAATTCTGACTACTTGCATACAAAGTAAATGCTCCTTGTTTATTTTCTCCAATTTGAGCTTTTAGAATTTTAATTTCTTGATCAGTACCTCCAAGATTACCGCTAACAGTTACGCTAAAAGCTCCTTTTGCTTTTAAGTTGGATATAGTAAAGGTATTTTGCTCATTTCCCATAGCTGGTATATTAGACGAAACAAAAGCAAAAGTATCAGGATATTCTAAACGCAATTCTAAATCCTTTAAATCACTTGATCCCTTATTATTAACCGTTACTACATAATTAACTGTATCCCCACTTACACTTTCGAGAGGAGATTGTATATCAATAATGACAGGGCTATCTGCTATGGTAGTTGCAAATTCAGTTTTAGTATCAAAACTTGAGCTTAAAATACTTGGTTTATAATTTAATGTTGCTTTAATAGTCTGTATACTTCCCTGTTCCCCTATTAATCGTCCTTTTATGGTGATTTCTCCTTTGGAACGTGGAGCTAATTCTCCTAAGGAATATTCACGTATTTCTGATTTTTCTTGTCCAAGAATATTCAGGGAAGAATCTGTTAGGGCCTTTGGTAATTCCACCGTAATCTTAGCATTCTCTAAAGCTACAAGATTATCATTACGATATGTAAGTGTATAGCTAAGCTCTTCACCGGCACTTACTTGAGATTCTCCCTTTACCTCTAATACTACTCTTTTATCAGAAAATCTTTGCTGATTAAGCGCATATATAAAACCAGCTATTCCTATTACCACAAATACTGTTAAAGCAATCAAGCTCCATAAAGTAATTTTCTTCTTATGTTTTTGAACAAATGTTTGATCTGCAGTCTCAAAAGAAGTCAGTGATGGAGCCTGAGCCTCATCATGTTTAGCATATACACTATATGGTGTATGCTGCGTACGCTCCTGATCTAAGACTTCACGATCTTCTTTTTGATAAATTTGTTTTTCTATATCTTTTAATGCCATAGTATTTTTAGCAATATATAATTTATTATATCACACTTTTACGAATTATAGCTAAAGAATTACTTTTAAGTTTATACCATTGTAAATGATATTGAACAATACTCCAAGGAAAATCTTCAATTTCTAACCAAATACCTTTTTGCCATTGACGCAAAGTATAAATCAATTCGGTATTCACTTCAATATAATCATCCATATCTGCAGCTAACTGGGATATTACAAGCCCTCCCGACCTCACACTAATACCAAAATCTTTAGCCTTAGTATTACCTGTAATAACACAATGAGATAAATTCATTCCATATCCAAGCATATATAATAATCGTATTAATAGCCACCCTACTAATAATTGAGGTTTCGTATAATGATGTCTAACTAAATCAATATAGTCTTCTATACATTCAAATACCCCAATATCCCTATGATTATCATCTGTTAATTGATCTAATAATTCAAATATAAGTCCCATAAGGGCAGCCCCTTCTATACTTTTATATATATCCGTATGTGAATCAATATCCCTAATGGCAATAAGCCTGGATATATTTCTTCCCACAATAAATTCAATATCTGATTTTCCCCAATCATATAATCGATATTGTAATTTTGATGTAGATTTTTTGATTCCCTTTAATAATAAGGTTTGTTTTCCATACTCCTTGGTATAAAATACTCCCAATCTATCAGTATCAGGTAAATCTATTTGTTTAATCAGATACGCGAAACTATTATGAATCGGGCTCATGTATTATATTTCAATAATAACCGGTATAATCATTGGTCTTCTATGGGTAGTTCTGAATAAGAATAGACCTAAATCTTCACGAATTGATTGTTGAATATATTCAATACTTTGATCTTCTCCATGAGACAATTTCTTCTCAATATGCTCTTGTACTCGAGCTTGTATAGATTGTATTAATTTGGTAGATGTTTGTATATGTACAAATCCCTTAGAAATAATTTCTGGTTCACGAATAAGCTTTCCCTTTTTGAAATCAACTAAAGCTACTACCGTTACAATACCATCTTGAGCCAAAGATTGTCTATCTCGGATTACAATTTCTTTTAAATCCCCTACTCCGAGTCCATCCACCATCATAGTGCTAGCATTAACTTTCTCAGTAGTTACACGGGCTTCACCCTTATATATTTCTATAATTCTTCCATTATCAGTAAGTAAGATATTATCTTTTTTCATACCAACTTCTAGAGCTAAATCACGATGAGATTTGAGAGAATAAAAATCTCCATAAATTGGCTGTAAATATTTAGGACGAATTAAATCTAATAATTGTTTTAAATCATCTCTTTGTGCATGTCCGGAAACATGAACTTCCATCATTTTATAATGAATAATATGAGCTCTTTGGCGAGCAATAGCATCTTTCACCTTTTGTACTGACTCCTCATTACCTGGAACTACAGAAGATGAGAATACTACGGTATCTCCCTTTTCAATATGGAAATTCCGATGCTCACGATTAGCCATACGGGTTAGGGCTGAGCGTTCATCTCCCTGAGCTCCTGTACAAATAATAGTAAGGTTTTCTGGAGGAATATTACGAGCCTCTTGTGCACTAATAACAGTTTGAGGAGAAAAATGTGCATATCCAATTTCATGGAGAATTTGAACATTCGTTTTCATACTAAATCCTTCAATTACAACTTTACGATTATATTTTTCAGATAAATGAATCATTTGTTGTATACGATTGAGTGTACTAGAAAATGTAGTAACAATAATTTTACCGGTAGCATTCTCAAAAATATGATCAATATTATTTTGAATTGTCATCTCAGAAGTTACTCTTCCGGGACGAGAAGCACTAGTACTATCAGATAATAATACCAATACTCCCTCATCACCAATTTTGCGATACATTTCCAAATTAGCTGGCTCTTCTCCAATAGGAGTAGCATCTATTTTGAAATCTCCCGTATGCAGAATAACTCCTTCTGGAGTTTCAATCTTAATCATAGTTGAATCTGGAATACTGTGATTAATATGAAGAAAGGTTACAGTAAATACTCCAAATTTAAGCTTTTCATTTAATTTAGCTACTTTTCCATTTAATGGAGGCACGGTAGTGAATTCACTTTGTCGTCTTTGCATCATAGCAAGAGGTAGGGCAGGTGCATATATAGGAGGATTACCAATCATAGACATAACCTGAGATACTCCTCCAATATGATCCATATGTCCATGCGTAATTAGTACAGCTCGAATATTATCCTCTTTCCCCTTAAGATAACTGGGATTGGGGATAATATAATCAACTCCTGGTTGATCTTCTTCTGGGAATTTCATCCCAATATCAATGACGAGAATATCTTTTCCATATTCTATTACCGTCATATTACGACCTCCAATTTCTTCTGATCCACCCAGTGGAATAATTTTCAAAAGATTATCTTTAGTCTTAAATGGTTCTTTTGCATTAAGATAGTCATTACTTTTATGACTTAAATCTGTCACAAAAGTTGTTCCTCTCTTAATTTCAGAGTGTTGATACGATTTCATATTAAATATTCATTATTATTGGTAAAATCATTGGTCTTCTTTCCGTTTTCGTAAGTAATAAGCGACCAATATTCTCTCTTACTTGATCTTGTATATAGGCAATATTTACTTCATCAGATTGTTTCAAAAGAGCTAATACAATTAATCTTGTTTGTTCTTTTACTTCATTAAATAATTTATCTGAAGATTCATTATCTACAAATCCTTTTGATACTACCACAATATCTCCTGATATTTCTCGAGTATCTGCATTCAGTAGGGCTACAATATGGAATATACCCTCTTCTGACATTGTTTGCCTATCATGTATAACTACATTGGTTAAATCACCAACTCCAAGCCCATCTACAATTACATTGGAAGTAGGAACTTTTTCCGGAGTAATACGTCTTTGTTTATAATCAAATAGAATAACTTTTCCATTCATACCAACTACAACATTGCGATCTGGATACCCACCTTCAATGGCAATATCTCCATTAGACCTCAACAAATGATGTGATCCACTAATAGGTACATAATATTTAGGACGAATTGCTTTTAATACAGCTAGACTATCTTCATGTCTTCCATAAGCCCCAAATCGTGTATCTAATGGCTGATAATATTCTACAAAAGCTCCTAATTTAGCAAAATTATCATTTACTCGAGCTGCTGAACGGGCATTTCCAGGAATTAAAGCCCCAGGATACATAACAATATCCCCTTCTTTAATTGAGAATACACTATGCTCATTATTAGCCAGTCTCATCAAATGAGGAATATCATCTCCATGAGAACCAGATATTAATACTACTAATTGCTCTCTTGGAGTATCCCCGAGTAAACTAGGCCCTACTATAGTACCTGATTTTATTTGAATAAGCCCCTTTTTGCGACATGTATTAAAAGTATTAAGTAAACTTTTTCCTTCAATGAATAAATGCTTGTTATGAGCTTCTATTGCATTGACAATTTGTTGCATGCGCCCAATCATAGAGGGGAATGTAGACACAAATACAGCACCTGTCTTGCGAGCTATAACCGAATCAATATGTTCTGCAATAGATGCTTCTGTCGGTGCAAATCCCTGTGATTCTGTAGCTGAACTACCTGATAAAAGAGCAAATGTATCAGCTCCAGCTAATTCCTTTATATAATCGAGAAATTCATTTTTTTCTGTAGATTCACTATCCAATTTATAGCTAGAGAGATAAAATACCTTTCCTTGCATAGTATACACACATAATCCTATTGAACCCGTAACATTAAATGGAGTTGGGAAAACATTCACTTTAAAGGATCCTACTCGTATAGAATTATAGGGTTTAATAATATGTTTTTTGTATTTTACCCCTTGAGAATAAAAATCTTGCCTAGACTCCAATATTGCAAATAAAGCCTCGGTTGCATAAATATGCAAATTAGGGAATAAATGTAAAAGATATGGAACAGCCCCAATATGATCGGGATGTGGTGAAGTTAATACTACTCCCTTTATTTTGGAGCTATTATCCATCAAATATTGTGTATTGGGGATAATATAATCAATTCCTGGTTGATTAGCACCGGGCATTTGAAGCCCCATATCGACAATCAGAATATCATTCTCTTGTTCAAATATATACATATTCTTGCCAACACCATCAAGGCCTCCCAAAGGAATTATCTTGAGAGCTTGGCGTGAGGTTTCAGGAATAGTTCTTTTTTGAGCAAAACTTTTTCCTTGTTGTCGAGAACGGTTATTCTTATTCTGTGAATTATTATTGTACGGTCGTTTTGATTGCATATAATGCGATTAATATTATTATTTTCTTTGAGATTATCTATAGCTATCCTGCTTGTAATGTAAAATAAGATATGCAAACAGCAATGTAATTTTCTCTAAAAAATGTAGATTTAAGGGAATCGAACCCTTTTTACTCCTGATTAGTAAAATCTATATATAAATTTATTTAGCTTCTGTAGCTTTGAATCGTGTTACAGGGATTTTTGTAGCTTCTATGATATTATGTCGTATCAAAAGATTATGTACTGTTTGTGAAGGTTGAGCTCCAACTGAAATCCAATATTTAATTCTCTCTGCATTAAGAGCTTGATCTTTATTCCCTGGATTATATACACCAAGAGATTCAATAAATTTTCCTTTTACAGGACGGCTTTTTTCTGCAACAACCACTTTATAAATAGGAGTATTTTTCTTCCCTACTCGGGACAATCGAATTCGTAACATAAGTTAAAATATGATAATTTATACAATTCTTATAAATATAATAGCATATGAATCAATAATTGTCAATATGTCTATTTACTTTTTTGACAAGCTTTTACAAAACCCTTGAATAATGGATGTGGGTCAAGAGGGTGCGATATCAGCTCAGGATGAAATTGTGTCCCTATAAAGAATGGGTGATTAGCCAGCTCAATAATTTCTACTAAATTATTCTCTGTATTAACTCCTGCAATAGTAAGTCCAGCTTTTTCTAATTCTTCCCGATATTGATTATTTACTTCATAGCGATGACGATGTCTCTCCTGAACTTGAGCAGTATTATATAATTTACGTGTAAGAGTTTTAGGGGTTATATCACAAAGATATTCTCCTAATCTCATAGTTGCTCCCATTGCTTCTTGTTCCAAATTAGTATCCTGCCCCTCCATAATATCAATAATTGGATTTGGAGTTTTAGGATCTATTTCAGCTGTATGAGCGCCTTTAATCTTAGCGACATTGCGAGCAAATTCTACTACGGCAAGTTGCATACCATAACATAGTCCCAAATATGGGATTTTATTCTCACGGGCATATTGTATCGCTTTTAATTTTCCCTCTACTCCTCGCTCACCAAATCCTCCTGGAATAATAATTCCATCATATTGTTTGAGTCTTGAAACTTTTTTAGAATCATTTTCAAATTCAGAGCTATCTATCCAATCAATTACTGGCTTGAGGCGAGAAGAAAAACTCGCATGCTTAATTGCCTCAATTACTGATATATAGGCATCACTTAATACAAAATTTCCACTATTAAAATATTTCCCTACAATACCAATTTTAATTTCCTTATTTGCAGTATCAATTTTTTGGGTAAAGCTAGTCCATTCTTTCAAATCTCTTTTGCGAGGTCGTAAATCTAATTTTTTTAATAATTTAGTTGAGAGATTATCATATTCAAAATTAATAGGGACATGATAAATACTATCTACATCCGGAGCTGAGATAACATCGTCAGCCGAGACATTACACATAATAGATAATTTTTGTTTCCGTATATCATCAAGGGGGTGACTAGAACGCGCTACAATCATATCTGCTTGTATCCCAGCACTATTAAGTAGTCTTGAGGCATGCTGAGTTGGTTTCGTTTTCATTTCACCGATTTTACTTGGAATAGGAAGATAACTTACCAATACAAATAATACATCTTGGGGATTTTCTAATTTGAGTAATCTCGCTGATTCTAAGAATAATAAATTCTCATATTCACCTGCAGTTCCTCCAATTTCAATAATAGTAATATCGGCATCATGTGTTTTCTGAGCCTGTTTAATGCGACTTGTTACCTCATTCGGGATATGTGGCACTACACTTACACATTTCCCTTCAAATTTAAGTGCCCGCTCCTGCTCTATTACTGACTGATATACAGAACCTGTAGTCATATAATTAGTTCGTGTCAATTTAGTATCAAGAAATCTCTCATAATTCCCCATATCCTGATCACATTCAAGGCCATCAGCTAGTACAAAAGTTTCCCCATGCTCTAATGGATTCATAGTTCCCGCATCTACATTAACATAAGGATCAATTTTGACAGCTGTCACATTGAAGCCACGAGATTGGAGAATTAAAGCCATTGATGAGGTGGTAATCCCCTTACCCACTCCTGACATTACACCCCCAACTACAAAGATATATTTAGGATTTGATTTTTTTGCTTTACTCGTTTTCCGAATTGACATACAGTTCTAGCTTAGTTTTTATAATGGGGGTGAGATGAATATCAATAGTATATTTTCCTATTGCTTTAATGGGACTTGCAATATGAATCATTTGCTTTTCGAATAATTCTCCGAATTCAGTATTAAGTTTTGAGACAATATCACTTTCTTTAATAGCCCCAAACAAATGTCCTTCTGAATTGGTCTTGGCAATGAAAGTTAATGAATAATTCTCTAATTTGCTTTTGAGATTATTTAGAGCTTCTAAATGAGCTTTTTCATTTGCTTCTGACTGCTTGACTTGAGAGTTTTTGCGAGCAATATCTTGAGCTGTTGGTATTATACCCAATCTTTTACGCAATAAGAAATTTCGTCCATACCCTTCTGATACGGTGATAATATCTCCTTTTTTACCTATTGATGGGACATCTTGATTTAAAAGTATCTGCATATTTCAGTGTATTATTCTAAACTCTCGTGAACTGATTACAATATACTCTTTATTATCCCAAAACTCAGCTACATTGTCAACGCGTGAAAGAGTTGATCCTTTATGAACTCTCTTAATCAGCTCTTGTAATTGTTTTGACTCCCCCCAAGCTTCAATTTGCACCGTCCCATCTGGAAGATTTTCTACTGTACCTATAATATTGAGTTTTTTTGCGATACTGACTACAAAGACTCGAAATCTCACCATTTGCACTCGCCCTGACACAATAAGTTTTACATATTGCATATTAACCTAAAATTACATTAGTGAGCCCAAATATAAGAGGCCTAATCAGTCCAAAACCAAATAAAGCAAATATGAGTACAATAAACATTCCTTGTTCTTCTAATACGGCATAGGATTTGCTTCTAATAATATTATAGGGAAGTAGTGGAGCAATAATTTTAGACCCATCCAGAGGAGGAATCGGTATAGAATTAAATATTGCAAGGACAATATTAATAAGTACTGCAATAAAAAATAATTGAGCTACTTCTTGGGGAATTGCCATAAATAATCCCGCTGTACGATACAATGCTCCAAGCCCTAAAGCTAATAATATATTTGACCCTGGCCCCGCAAGAGCAACGAGAGCTGGCGCCCATTTTTGATCTCTTAATAAATAAGGATTAAATGGAACTGGCTTAGCATAACCAAACATAAAAGCCCCACTACTGGCAATCCCCATCAATAGAGGTAATATAATTGAACCATATATATCAATATGAGGGATAGGGTTGAGGGTTAATCTTCCTGCTAATTTTGCTGTCGGGTCTCCAAGGGCTAAAGCTATTACTCCATGTGACACCTCATGAATAATCACCGCAAATATCAAAATAATAATTTGAAATATAATTAAAGTTGTATCCATATTGATAGGCAGTTGACTTTTATTCATCTAACAGGTATAATAATACCATATTTTGTCATCAATCTCAATAATACCGTTAACTTTATAGTATGTCTCGACGATGTGAATTACCAATTTGTTCAAAAAAAGCGATGGTTGTAACCAAGCGTAAACTTTTACGTGGCAATTATAATCCTACTAGTAAGCATACTCAAAAAGTAAATGTACAGCCCTATACTCTTCCTGATGGAACTAAAGTAAAAGCTTGTACTACTTGTATGCGAACTATTAATAAAAGCTTAGCTGTCTAAAGCTAACAAAAAGGAGTATCAGATACTTCTTTTTGTTTATATGACTTCTTTTTCTCCAAGGAATTTAGGTTGCCGATTCAAGATATGTATATCAGTCCATGCCTGAGTTCGAGCCAGAATTTCTCGTGCCTGTGTACGAATACTCGATTTTACTGGAACTCCTTTTGCGACAAATCCCTCTGCATCAATGCCCAAAGTTCGGGCAATATATACTGCTCTTTTGATATGAAATTCCTGAGAAATAATAACAATATCATTTTGCCCAAATATATCTCGGGAGCGTACTACAGAGTCAAGAGTACGAAATCCCGCATAATCGAGTACTATATCCTCCTTAGGAATACCCCGCTCCAATAATGCTGTTTGCATTGCCTTAGGCTCATTATAAGAGATATCTGCATTATCTCCACTTACTAAAATCTTTTTGATTTTACCTTTTTGATATAATTCTACTGCTGCCTCAATACGATTGACGAAATAGGGATTATCCCCTCCCCCAATCATACGTTCACTGGTTCCTAATACCAAACCCACCTTATGATCTTTTAAATCATCTGCTTTATTTTTAATAAATGGTATAGGGTCATGGGAAATTGAAGCATTCGTATATGCAATAAAAATTATAGCTCCGATAATTAGAATACCTATACTTCTTCGAATAAATACAATCATATAATATAGTATATCATATGATTGAAAAGATTTATCTGATTATATTAGTTAAAATTATATCAGAAAGACGAATATTCCAATATAATACCTGCGGCTGTTTTAGTAATAGTATATTGACCTATATCAGGTAATGGTATAGCTGCTATATAGGGGTCTAGATCTGTAGTCAAATCTATACCTCCTGTACAAGGATTTGTAGCACATAATCCTACCGTTCCTCCTGTCACTACAGATTGTAGGGCTGGTGGATATTGTCCCCGATTATTGACCACATATTGCTCTATTGCCTTTGCAATAGCATCCATATCTGCTTTTCTCTTGACAGACTTTCCTGCCTCTAATTGTTTATTCGGGTTTAATGCCACCAAAGCTATGGCTGATAATATTCCAATTGCAGTAATTGTGAGTATTATTTCTAATAAGGTAAATCCTTTTTTATTTTTATTAATCATATATATTATATTGAATCTTATACTTATTCTATCATATACAATCTATTCCTCCAATAATACTACTTGCAAATAATTTGCAAGTAGTATATAATTCACCTATATATTTAAATATAATACCCTATGAAATCCCCTCGATTTATTCTCCTTATTATTCTGCTATTATTGGGAGCAATAGCAGTATTAGCACTCAATAGACCCCAAAATACATCTCCAAATACTGTACAAATGCAAAGCCAAACTCCAAAACCTGTTATTGTCACTACGCTATTCCCCTTCTATGATATTACGAGAATATTAGCAGGAGATAAAGCTGAAGTCTCTCTTTTATTACCACCCGGTATAGAGCCACATGCCTTTGAGCCAACTCCACAAGATATTGTACGCATTCAGGAAGCAGATATCTTTATATATACTGGGGATGCTATGGAACCTTGGGTAAAAGATATTATGAATAATTTACCTAATACTGTTACTGTAATTGATGCAAGTAAAGGAATTACTTTAATAGAAAGTGTAGATGATCATGGCCATGAGAATGAGAAAAATACAGAAAAACTTGCCCTTGATCCTCATTTTTGGCTAGACTTTAATAATACTATTATCGCAACAAAGACAATTTCTGATACTGTATCCTCAAAAAATATCATAGATAATAGTCTATTAAGTCAAAATACAGAGAAATTAATACAAAATTTAACTCAACTTGATACAGATTATACTAATACTCTCTCAACTTGTACAAATAAAACTATTATTCAAGCTGGACATAGGACATTCGAATATTTAGCTCGTAAATATAATCTTGAATATATTACCACGGAAGAATTAAGCCCTAATAGTGATACTTCAGCTAAAGATATTGCAATGCTAATTGATGAAGTTAAGGAAGAAAAAGCCAAGACCGTATTTAGTGAAGAATTAATTGAACCTCGTATCGCAAAGACTATATCAGATGAAACGGGAGTCCCAATATTATTACTCAATGGTGCACATAATATCACATCTGATCAATTCAAATCTGGAATATCTTTTATTGATATTATGCGAGAAAATCTAGAGAATTTACGTGCTGGGCTTGATTGTAAATAAATGCTATACTTATCTCAATGAAGAATAGTATTATATCCCTTGATAATGTCTCTGTATCATTTGGCATAAGTCAGATATTACAGAGTATTAGCCTTGATATTAAACAAGGTGATTTTATTGGTATTACCGGTCCAAATGGAGCAGGAAAATCTACTCTTATTCGTACCATATTAAATCTAAATCCCTATACGGGTTCTATTAAGCTTTGGGATAAACCCCTTGCTAATTTTCATAATTGGAATTATATAGGGTATGTACCTCAATCTTTAAATCAATATTCTCATCAATTCCCTGCGACAGTAGAGGAAATCGTGTCCCTAGGGCTGATTTCGACCCTTTCTTGGCCTCGTATACTTAGCAAAGATAATATACAAACTATTCATGAAACTCTCAAATCTCTTGATATACAGGATTTAGCAAAAACCTCTATTCATGATTTATCAGGAGGTCAAAGGCAAAGAGTATGGCTAGCAAAAGCTCTGGTATCAAAACCAAAGGTATTAATTCTCGATGAGCCCACCAATGCTCTTGATCCTGAAATTAGAAATACCTTTTATGAGCAAATTAGTAAACTTCATAAACAAGGTTTAACTATTCTCCTTATCACGCATGATACTAATGATATTGGAAATTATGCTGATAAAATTCTTCTCATTGATACTCATATTATCTTTTGGGGGGACTTTCATGAATTTTGCGAATCTGATTCCATGAGTAATTATTTTGGAGAGGGGTCAAAACATCTTATTTGTCATCAACATGAATAATCTTATTAACCTCTTACAATATCAATTCGTTGAGCAGGCTATTATTGCCGGGTTTTTCCTTGGGCTTGTTTGTGCAGTTCTTGGGGTATTTCTGGTACTTCGTAAAATGTCTCTAATTGGAGATGGTCTTGCTCATATTAGTTTTGGAGCAATTGCTATTGGTATTGCTTTTGGCATATATCCCTTATTTGTTGCTATCCCCCTTGTGATTATTGCATCTCTTATTATTTATACTCTCACTCGGAATAATATTATTGAAGGAGATGCTATTATTGGAATACTCGCATCTCTTGGACTTGCTATTGGAGTTATTATATCAAGTATTACCACAGGATTTAATATTGATATTTTTAGCTATCTTTTTGGTAATATTTTAGCTATTAATCAGCAGGAATTGATATTTGCTATTATTGGATCAATTTCTATACTATCTATTATTATCCTTTTTTATCAAGAATTTGTAGCAATTTCATTTAATACCGAACAAGCTAAAATTAGTGGGCTTCCCGTATCTAGATTAGATATAGTATTCTCTATTATTACTGCTCTTACCGTTATTATGAGTATCAAATTAGCTGGTGCATTATTAATTTCAGCTTTACTTATTCTTCCTGCAAGTTCTAGTTTACAAATTGCAAAAAGTTTTCAGCAAACTATTATTTTTGCTATTATTATTGCCCTTATTAGTATACTGATTGGAATTATTATTTCTTTTATTGGAAATATCCCAACGGGAGCTACTATTGTAACTATCAATGCAATACTATTTTTTGGAATACTTTTGTATAAGTCTCTTATATCTAGTCGCTAATACTATTAGCCAATTGGGATATGTAGAGTAAATACTGTTCCCTTACCTTCCTCAGATTCAACTCGAATAGTTCCATTATGTAATTCTATAATTGCTTTGGTAAGGGTTAGCCCTAGTCCCCTACCTCCAGTATGCCTGGATCTTGATGCATCTACTCGATAAAATTTATCAAAAATACGATGTATAACATTTTCTGGAATTCCAATACCCGTATCTTGAATACGCATAGTAAAGAATTTTTTATAAATTTGGGTATCAATAATAATTGTACCCCCTTTACTAGAATATTGAATAGCATTTTCTATAATATTCTCTACCGCTTGAGTAATCAAAATAGATACTAGAGGTAAAGTTGTATTAAGCTTTTTACCTGTAATAGTAATGGTAATATCTTTCAACTTAGCCTTTGCCTGGACATTATGAGTAACAGTATCCAAAATTGATTGAATACTTATTAACTCAAATTGCAAATGTTCTTTTGATAAAGATAACAAAGATAAATCATTAATTAAATCATTGAGATAATCAATTTTAGTTTGTATTTCCTGTAATAATACCGTATTGTCTTTGCCTAATTTGGTATCTGCTAATACTAAATCAGTTTTTGCCATCATTACAGATAATGGGGTTTTGAGCTCATGAGAGGCAAATTCAATAAATTCCTTTTGTGAGCGAAAACTTTTCCCCAAACGCAAAAGCATCTCATTAATTGATGAGATGAGTTCTTGTAATTCTTCGTCTAAATGAGGATATGTTATTTTTTCAATTGACTCAGCTTGAATTGCTTTAATTTGTTTATTAATATCTTTTATAGGGCTTAACACTTGGGCTGATATAGCATTCCCCCCCGCTAAAGATAACCCTACAAGAATTGCAAATATAAAAAATGAACTGCGGCGAATCGTAGATAAATCTTGCTCACGAATTTCACGAATAACTTCAATAAATTTATCTTGAGGGAAACTTCCATCTTCAAATCCAGAAAAAACATTACTGTATTCAGATAATCCATCTAAACCTAATTCAGTTTGCTGATAATATCTTGCTGCCAATACATTCAATGTTATCAGTACAATAAGACTCAACAGAACAAAAAGTCCTGTATAATACATGGTGAGTCGAAATTGTAATGTGTGAATATATTGAGACATATTGTGAATTATAACACAGAAAAGAGAGAAGGTTTAAACTTCTCTTTTTCTATTTGCTAAACAGCTTTTCTCCACTTAGGAGTATATATATCTGATATCAGATAGTGATAATATGATTTAATTGTTATTGTGTGAATAAGGTGCAAAGTACTTTAATTGTATTAGATCAAGGTTGACCTCTAATACCTATGTTTGCCTTTGAATACTCTTTCGGTACCATCTTTTTTGATCATCGTATGTGAACCTATACTTGATCTATGATTAGTTAGCTTAAGATGTGATGCCATCCCGAGTACCCTAACTTTTTGTTGAACAAATTGCTTCTGGTATCTCATATTAGTATCCTTAGTTATTATTGAATCATCTTGTGATTCTGTTTATATTATATACCTATATGAGTGAAGCTAATGTGAAGAAAAACACAAATATATCAATATGCTCAATAATGAATCCTAGATTATTCCATAGCCTTTTCCTTTTACCGTTTTAATTAAGGTTTTATTAGGATCAATTTTACGCCTTAGAGTTTTGATATGAGTTTTTACCGTATCAGAAAACATATCTACTGAATCATCCCATACATGCTCTAATAATTCTTCTGCTGATATAATTCGATTTTGATTACGGACTAAATATTCTAGTAATCTCATCTCTTTAGTTGAGAGCTCAATAGTTTTATTATCCCCTATTACTCGATTTTGATGAGGGATAATCTCATATTGAGCAAGAGTTAATTGAGTATGCTTATTGTCTGAAAATCTTCGTATAACTGCTTCTATTCGAGCTAATACTTCAGCCAAATGAAAGGGCTTGGTAATATAATCATCTGCCCCATGCTTAAATCCATCTAATTTATCATATATTTGAGAACGGGCGGTAAGCATAATAATTGGAATTAAATTTCCGAGTTCCCTTATATCATGAATAATTGCCATACCATCTTTACCAGGTAAATTCAAATCAAGAAGACAACAATCATATTGATTTAACTTAAGTGCTGAAAATCCCGTATCCCCATCATATCTAATATCAACAGCATACCCTTGTTTTTCTAAATAAATTTTAAGGGTATCGGCTATTTCAGCTTCATCTTCTATGATGAGTATATGCATATATTATTCATCAAATTGATCTAATACCTCATCTAATTCCTCTTGTTCAATTTCATTTAAATCTTCTTCTTGTTTTTCTTGTACTTCTCCTGGATCATGTTCGGGAGGCGCATAAATAGTATATAATTTCAAATCTCCTTCCGAATTATTAATAATATTATGCTGCACACCTGCTGGAGTAAAAATTAAATCCCCTACTTCAATAGTATCATCTTCTTCTCCTGGTATTTCAAGCTTACCAGTACCGTCCACAACTACAGTAATCTGGTCTATTTCACCATATACCTCTTCTCCAATATCTTCTCCTGGGGCTAAACTCATTAACACTAATTGACTATCAGCTCCGGTTGCAATAACTTTACGATAATCGGTATTTTCTTGAGTTTGGGTAATGATATCTATTTTCATGCTGATTGTATTAACTATATTGTTAGCATAACATAGTATTACAGAACACTCAACCTATTACCCTAATAATATAGGGATTTGCTCCTTATCAAGAGAAGCTCCTCCGATTAAAAATCCAGATACTGAAGGGATACTTGATAACTCTTGTATATTATCTTTATTCACACTACCCCCATACAATACAGCTACTGTTGTTTGAGACTCTGGAGTTACTATATCTAAAATCATACGCTTAATAAAAATACTCACAGTCTCAATACTCTCAAGACTTGGTGTTTTACCCGTACCAATAGCCCAAATTGGCTCATAAGCAACAATAATATGTTTCCCCACCAATAATTCTTTATTGGGTTCAATAATATCATATAATTCTTGTTTTATCGTATCTGTATTTACTTCCTCTAAATTAGGATTTTCTTCATACCCCACACAAAGAATAGGAATTAGATTATGTATAAGAGCCTGATTAAGTTTTTGGGATATATCAGAAGATGTATATTGTTGATATTTATGCGTTTCCGAATGTCCAATGAGTGCATATTCAAGTCCCAGATTATATACCATTTCTGCTGAAAGCTGTCCTGTATAAGCTCCAGAGGCTTGAGAGGAAATATCCTGTACCCCGAGAGATGCAAATAATCGAGATTGATATTGCTGCAAAGTAGATATATAAATACTTGGAGGTAATATAATAAGCTCGGCTCTTCCTACTGAAGTAGTATTCCCCACAATAATATCAACAATTTCATTTACCTCTTCAATGGAGCTTGGATTCATTTTCCAATTACAGACAATTGTTTTCATAATATTGATTTATATATAGCTACTAATAATAGTATACCAAGAATAATACGATACACAACAAAAATACGGAAAGATTGTTTTTGTATAAATGTATATAATATATGAATAGTAATATAGGTAACAATTCCTGAAGTAATAAAGGCTATTATACTTGCAGCTGAATAACTATATTCTCGAATAAAATCTGGTAATGTAGCAATTGTTGCTATGAATATTACCGGGGCCCCCAATAAAAATGCAAAGGCCGAACTATCTTTACGATTAAGCCCTACAAATAATCCCCCCGTCATAGTTGACCCCGTACGTGAAAATCCAGGAATAAGAGATAATACTTGCGTACATCCAATAATTAAAACTTTCATTGGTGTAATGGTATTCAATGTTAATTCTCTTTTCCCTATTCTGTCCGCAATTTCAAGGAGAATAGCACCCACAATTAAGGCTATAGCTATTACAAATGGTGTTCTGGCATAATTCTCAATATAATCTTTTGATATATATCCAATAGCAAGAGCTGGGAGAGTAGCTAAAGCTAAGAATAATGCTGTTCGAGCTGATTGTAGAGACTCAGTATAAAATGAGGTATTGAGTGAATACTGAGTTTCCATTGATTTGAATCTTGGAGTATATTGTTTGATTTGAGGCTTTGCTCTTAACCAAACACTGACACGGATTTTGATAAAATTTAGTACCCCCACAATTAAATCAAGCCAAATATCCCAAAAATATATAATGATTGCAATCAAACTTCCAAAATTCATCATAACATCAAATGAAAGTCCAATACTATCTAAACCTAGTAATTTTTGCGTTAATATAAGATGAGCAGTACTTGATACGGGGAGTACTTCGGTAATACCTTGTACTAAACCTAATATAAAACCCTGTAATATTGTCATAATGTTTTAAGATAGACTTGTACCTCAGCCCATGTTTCAAATTTATGAGCATTAATTCCATTGGCCTCGAATAATTCTATAGTCTCTTTGGTATCATCCAGGAAAACATCAATTTCTAAATCTTGAGCAACTTTTAATTTTCGCTCAGAAAATCCATTCTTGAGCCCCACACAATATAAATGATCATATTCTATTTTTGCAATATTCTTTAACCATTGAGCAGTATAACGGCGGAATGAAGTTGGCCTCGCGGTAATAATAGATATAGTATGTTTCTTGGAAATTTTTTGAGCAATTTTTATATCATCTTGCAAAGGCTGATTTAATGTCCAACGTTTAATCACTTGGGGGAAATATGCTTGAAAGAAGGCAATAAATCCCCTAATTCCAAGGCGAGATACATGAGTATAATCACGCTTTGTTAATACCCCATCAATATCATATCCAATATGCATAATTTATATATTATCTAGCGCATTTTTAGCAGCATCCTGCTCTGCTTTTTGTTTAGAAGCACCTTTACCTTTTCCATATTTAATATTTTCTACATATACTGCTACTTCAAATATTTTATTATGATCTGGTCCTTGCTCAGTAATAACCTCATACCTTGGAGTAATACCTTTTTGTTCCTGAATTTTTTCTTGAAATACACTTTTGGCATCAATAAATGATTTTTCCGCAATAATAGTATTAATATCGGGAATAATAAAGGTATCAATAAATTTTTGAGCTATTTCATATCCCCCGTCAAGTCTCAATGCAGCTATTAGAGCCTCAATTGCATTAGCAGTAATATAAGCCTTTGCTCCCGGATCATTACGCTCACCATTTGATATGTTTAAATATTTATCAAGTTCAAGTCGCTCTGCTACTTCAGCTAAATGGGCACCTCTTACAAGAGCAGCTCTTAAGCTAGTTAATTCTCCTTCATTTTTATCTATATAATGATGAAATAAATAGGCTGTTACAATATCTTCTAATATTGCATCCCCATAAAACTCAAGCCTTTCATTATGACCAAGTTTAAATGCTGGGTTTTCATTAAGATAAGATCTATGTGTTAAAGCTTGCTCTAATAAATCAATATTCTTAAAATGGTATCCGATTTTCTCTTGTAGTATGGCTAATCTACTCATACACTCATAGGCTCTTTATCCTTATATAATCCTCCTAATATTCCATTGACAAATTTCCCCGCTGCGGGTCCACTAAATGCTTTGGCTAGTTCAATAGCTTCATTGATAGCAACTTTAGGAGGAATATCTTTATCCTGATAATAGTCAATTTCATAAATTGCAAGACGCAAAATATTTCGCTCTACAGGAGCAATAGTCTCTACCACCCAACCAGTAGCATATTTACTAATAGCCGCATCAATTTGAGTACGATGCTCTAATACGCCTGAGATAACCTCTTTAATATAAGAAATATCCTCTATTCCCTCAGCTAAACGATATAAAGACTCTTGAATAATATCCCAAAGTTGTTCATATTCCCATAAATCAGCAACATCAATCTGATACAGTGTTTGCATTGCTACTGATCTCATAAAGTGCCTATTTGCCATATTTTTTGGTATTTAAGGACGATTTATAAACTAAAATTTATCCATTAGTTCGGGTCAAAAACTTTTTTAGACGATGAGAAACTCCTCGTACTCTTGCTTCTACTTGTTTTAAAGCATGATGAGAACGGTTTTTCCCGGTTCTACTATGATTATGTCTCTTCTTTGGTACTGCCATACAAAATAATTACTTGATTAACTCCATTATACCTTATGCTTATGCTTTTTGTCAATATTACGATAATATCGAGATATCAATAGTACAAATTGTATAGTTGCTTTATATATGCGTCTAATACGACTAGGTTGTTGAATGAGTCTATATAACCATTCCAGCCCCAAATTCCGCATCCATTTCGGAGCTCGCTTTTGAGCACCAGCAATAAAATCTAAACTACCTCCTATGCAGGCAATAATTCCTTTATGCTTATGTTTAATAAAATACTGTTTTAGCTGACTTCCAATAATTTCCTGTTTAGGATAAGACAGGGCTATTAATACAATATCTGAATGAGTATCTAATATTTCCTTATTTAATACATTATCTTGTAATTCAACTTTTTTAGTATTGCGTCCAGCAATTGTAATACGAGGATATTCTTGACTAATATACTCTTCCACCGCAATAGAAACCTCTTCTGTCGCTCCCAATAAATATATTCTTGATCCTGCTGTACTGGCAATTTCCAAAATATCATAAATCAAGTCTGAGCCACTAATTTTTTCTGGGAAAATAGAATAAAGCTTACTATCTTGATTCATAATGGCATATAAAGATCCCCATAAACTCTTCCATTTATGAGCTAAATAAGCTCCTGCCCATAATATCCCAATGCCATCGGGTAACCTTAATTCACTAGTATTAATTGCATTTCTAAATTTTGTATTATATTCAGCCTCTACTACAAATTCTGAATATGGAGTTACAATTTGCAATATATCTTTTTTCTCAATTGTATGTTTAATTCGAGATAAAACTTCTTTTTTACTCAATGTATCAATATGAAGTTTTCCTATTTTAGCTGACATATACTAATCTTGTTCAAATAAAGACTTAACCGAAATATTTTTGATTGGTTGTTTTACGAGTGGCTTCACTCTATTTTGAATATTTTCCTGCAAAGATGGCTTCTCCGTATCCTGAAATAATATTCCTATTGGGAATTTTTTACCCCCTTCAATTTCGGTAGATTTTTTCATTGCACGAAATCTATCATTAGGTTTATAGGGAGTTGTTGTTACATCATATACCCTCTTGGAATAGAATTCATAGGTATTAATATAATTATATGTCACACAAGGCTGATACGCATCAACTAGAGCAAATCCTGGATGTAGAATAGCTGATTTAATAGTTTGAGTCAAATGAGGAACATTCCCCGCAAAGCTTGCTGATACAAAAGTTGCCTGTGCGGTAAGAGCTAAAAGAGATGGATTTAAGGGTGTTTCATAAGATCCTTCTGGAGTGGTTGAACTTTTATATCCAGGATCAGAAGTTGGTGAAGTCTGACCTGTAGTAAGTCCATATACCTGATTATTATGTAATATAACTGCTATATTTACATTACGACGACAAGCATGCAAAAAATGCTGTAATCCTTCTCCTAATAATCCCCCATCCCCTCCTACTACAATAATAGTAAGATCAGAATTAGCCATTTTTATTCCCTCAGCAATAGGAATAGATCTTCCATGTAATCCAGCAAATCCGTTATAATCTGTCCAATAGGATAATTTACCTGAACATCCAACATCTCCCACTAATACCACTTTATGAGGTGGGATTTTTAATTCTTGTAAAGCATTTTTGAGTGCCACCCAAATTCCATAATTCCCACATCCTGGACACCAGTTTGGAGTTGATTGAGTATAATGTGATGATAAGTCTTTTTTTGGTTTCATATATTAAAACATTTCTTTACGAATAATATTACTAATTTCAGTCGGATAAAAAGGATGTCCATCATATTTTAATAATGCATGCTCAGGTTCAAAATTAAAATACTGTTTCAAAAGTCCAGCGAATTGACCCGTAGCATTATTTTCTACCACTATAGCTCGATTTATACGACTTAATAATGGTTGTGTTTTCCGAATATTAAAAGGATATATATAAGTAAAATGTATTACATTAGCAGTAATATTATGTTTAGCTAATAATTCTATTGCCTCAATACAAGCCCATTTGGTTGACCCCCAACTAATAAGAGTAATTTCTGCATAAGTATTACCATATACTTCTGGTTTTGGGATAGATGGTAAAAGACTATGCTCTTTTTTCATTCTTTTATCCATCATTTTTACCCTATTTTGAGCATCTTCACTAATTTCGCCATATTCATTATGCTCATCGGATCCTGAATGAAAAGTAATACCTCGCGATCCGGGAAGGGCTCTCGGAGACACGCCATCCTTAGTAAAGAGATAACGAGCATATTTGTCGCTCCCAATATCACTTTTACTATGAATTAATATTCCCCTATCAATATTAATAGCATTTAAATCAATATCTTGGGGGAATATCATTTGTGAAGTTGCTAAATATTTATCTGTTAATACTAATACTGGTAATTGATATAGGTCAGCAAGATTAAAGGCCTCTTGTATAAGAGTATATAATTCCACACTATCTCCAGGAGCTATAACTACTCGAGGAAATTCTCCTTGAGAGGCATGTAATACAAATCGCAAATCTGATTGCTCAGTTTTAGTAGGAAGTCCTGTACTTGGCCCCCCTCGCATAGCATTAATTACCACAAGTGGAGTTTCTGTAATACCAGCAAGCCCTAAAGCCTCTACCATAAGAGAAAATCCCCCTCCAGATGACATGGTAAGAGCCCGCGCCCCAGCATAAGAAGCTCCCACTGTCATACAAATTGCTGAAATTTCATCTTCAGCCTGCTTGGCAATAATCCCATACTCATCTGCATATTGAGCTAATGAATCAAATATTGGAGTAGCTGGAGTCATAGGATAAGCTGCGGCAAATTTCACACCCGCCTTAATAGCTCCAAAGGCTAAAGCCTGACTTCCATTAATAGAATAATAGGGTTTTGCTTCTCCCTGATTAAGCTCCTTACTAAAAATATGATCATAATGCTCCTCAACATATGCATAAGCTTGATTCAAAGCCGATATATTATCATCAACAATTTTTTGGCTTTTCTTCTTGAATTTCTTTTCAATAATATGAGTATAATTATCCAAAGACCAATTTAACACAAAATGTAATGCAGCTATTGCAGCGGTATTCACATAGCGAGATGATTTATTAATACCTCGAGAGATAGCATTGAATGGCACACCTACACCAAAAAATTGTTGTTTTTTAGTAATTTTACGACTAATTTTTTGTTTTACAATATCATTATCATATATAAGAACCCCTTTATTCACAATTTCATCAAAATGTATTTCTATACTTTCAGCATCAAGAGCAATAAGATAAGAAATGTATTCAACAGGAGCATATATTGGCTTATCCGAAATACGAATAAATACGATATTATGTCCACCTTTAATAAGGCTGGGATAATCTACCCAGATAAAACTATATAATCCCAAATCTTTTGCAATGTGCTGTATAAAGTCACCCATACTAAGCACTCCTTGACCAGCCTTACCCGCAATTGCAATAACAAATTCAGTGTCAGTTTTCATAGCGTATATTTGTATATTTTTAAGAATATATTTAGTATATCATAATATTGTATTTTTTCAATAATTGTGCTATAATAATAGTATCTTAATAAATACAAAATATACTTTATGGAAAATATCCCCTTTAATATAGAGCAGGATCCTGCTATACAGCTCAGGTTTAATGAAC
>CAZPCB010000002.1:0-234058 GCA_964585065.1 uncultured Candidatus Saccharibacteria bacterium
TTGGGTTTATGGCTATCAATACTATTGCTGCCAATATCCCTATTGCAGCTATTACTAATAGTATTTCTAATAATGTAAAACCTTTTTGTTTTTCTCCTCTCATAAGAGTTGTTTTTATTTATAATTATATTTTTATTATATCACGAAACAAAATTATTTTTTGTCATATCATATTTTATTTTATTAATTCTTTTTTACATCTTCGATAATCAGGACAATATTGAGCAACAATATTCCAAAATCTCACAGAATGATTCATCTCTACCAAATGAGCAAGCTCATGTATTACCACATAATCCATCAATTCAGGCTCCAGAAACATAAGTCGATAAGAAAAATTAAGATTACGCTTACTCGAACAACTACCCCAACGAGTAGTAGTATGCCGTATACTCAAGCGATTATAGCTAAGCCCCATCACCTCTGACCAATATACCACTCTGGCGGTAATAATAATTCTCGCCCTATCCCTATGTTCTTTATAATGTTGCTCGGTATAAATATTCTCAGGGATAGTAGCTAATTTTTCTTGTATCCAATCCTGTTTAGACTCTACAAATTGCTTTGCAATATATTGAGGTACTCTTGGGGGCATAGTGACAATAATTTCACGATTTGAATTAATACGAATACTAACTCGTTTTGTTTTATTGTATTTTTTAATCGTATATGCTACCATATATTTAGTATATCATGTATCTATATTCTTATGAGTGAATCATTTGAAAAAATGTTAACAGGTGGACACCCAAACTCACTGGGACGAACATTAGAAGTGGTAGAATTAATACTTCAAGATAAAAAAAGAGTAGCTGAATTATTAGACACCTATTCATCACCAGATGAAGTGGTAAGACTGCGTGTTTCTAATGCCCTAAAACGCATATGCAAAGAGCATCCAAACTGGATATATCCATATACTGATATATTACTCTCAAAAATTGCTAAAATCAATCAAGCATCCACCCAATGGACTTTAGCTACCCTATTTAGATTGTTATCACCGTCCCTAACTACAGAACAAAAAGACCTTGCCATACAACATCTCAAACATAATCTAGATACTCATAGTGATTGGATTGTAATCAATACCACTATGGAGACATTATTCACTTGGAGTAAATCTGACACCACATTAGCTGAATGGCTTATTCCAAGACTTAAAAAATTCCAACAAGATACTCATAAATCAATATCCGGAAGAGCAACTAAATACCTTATAGCCTTATCTTGACTATATCTCTCTTATTCGGTACAATATACAAGTACCTTTCAAATCTAATTCCGCGATAGCTCAGCGGTAGAGCAGTCGGCTGTTAACCGATTGGTCGTAGGTTCGAATCCTACTCGCGGAGCCAAACAAGATAAAACCAGGGTAATTCCTGGTTTTATCTTTGTTATTACTTTTGTAGAGAGTAGGATGAGAACCTGGGGAAGGGGTCGGGAAACTACTGTTTCCCGTGGTGGAGGGATTGGAACCGAGGGGTTCCAAGGAGTGAATCCCATTCACGACTGGTTTGCAATCCTACTCGCGGAGCCAAACAAGATAAAACCAGGGTAATTCCTGGTTTTATCTTTGTTATTACTTTTGTAGAGAGTAGGATGAGAACCTGGGGAAGGGGTCGGGAAACTACTGTTTCCCGTGGTGGAGGGATTGGAACCGAGGGGTTCCAAGGAGTGAATCCCATTCACGACTGGTTTGCAATCCTACTCGCGGAGCCAAACTCTAAAAAATAGCTAAATTATAAAAACATGGTACAATATAATAGTATATATAATACTAAAAGAATAATATGAAAAAAATTGTTAAAATAATTGCATTAATAATAGGTATTGGTGTTTCTTCAATTTTATTAATAGGATTTATATTTACTATAACTGAAGACCCACTAGAAAAAAGCGTAAAAATTATTGTTAAATCTCTAAATGAAAAAGATAGAGTAACATTTGATCAATATGTAGATCTCAAACAACTATCAGACAATATATCAAGGTCTGCTACAGAAGAGACTGCCCCAGATAGTTTGTCAGAATATAGCAAGAGACCTGATGTAGATGATGGAGATATAAGCTTTTTAAAAGATTTAATTTCAGAATATACTTCTGGAAAGTATACCGAGGTAGTTGATCTGTACTTCCAAGGTCAAGGAGAGATTAACGGCCCCCTTAAGTTTCTACTAGATATTGATGGGAAAGCAATTCGTACAAAAATTACAAAAACTGAGACGAATGGGACTCTAACATATATACCTCCTTCTGGTGTAAATGATACGGAAAAATCTTATATTTTTGAGAAAAGGGGGGAATATTGGGTTTTAGTAAATGCAATTAAGTAGTTATATTACAACTATAATTTCCCCCACTCAAAGGTTCGAACATCCTCTAGCTCCCGGAGCCAAACAAGATAAAGCCAGGGTAATTCCTGGTTTTGTTTTTGTTATTGACTTTGAGAAAGTAGGATGAGAACCTGGGGAAGGGGTCGGGAAACGGAAGTTTCCCGTGGCGGAAATACCAAAACCGAGGGGTTTTGGGGAGTGAATCCCATTCACGACTGGTTTGCAATCCTACTCGCGGAGCAAACTCCCTTTAAATAGCTTATTTTAGCTATTTTTTGGTTTATTTTTTCAACCACTTATTAAAGAATTCTCTTTGTAATGTATTACTCTCTTTTATAACTTGACTCAATCCATGATCAGCTTCATTGAAATAATGAAAATCAACACTATTATGACCCGCTTCTATAAGTTTATTGAAAAATTTTACTGCAATACTAGGAATTACTTGGACATCTTGCCCTCCTTGAATAATTTGTAATGGAATAGTTTTATCTATCTCTTCTACATTCTGATAGGGAGATTTAGCTTTTATTAGCTCCTCTGAATTTGTATCATACATATCTGAATGCCATTCTTTCAAACCCGGTCTACTTATATATTCGCTTGCAATATCTAACAGGGAGCTTTGTATACTAACACATCGTATCCAATTTAGAGATTTACGTAATATGTTCAAACTCATTAAACCACCTCTACTCATTCCCCTCATTCCAATTCTCGTAGAGTCTACATAGTCCAAGCTATCTATTACTGGTTTTAGATTAATAATATCCTCTAAATCCATACCTGAAAGCTCATCTTTTCCCTCACTACCCCCATTACCAGAGTATTGTGACGCAATTACCACATAGCCCCAAGAGGCAATAATACATATAACTCCGATAAGCTTTTTACCAGTTATAACACCAAACTCTTTTGAGCCACCTCTATTGTAGATAATACATGGATATACACCATCTGCTTTTGGTTTTACAATATATCCTTTGATTTGTCGTCCATCTGAATCATAAGTAAGGTCATATAAATCCAACATGTCTAATGTATTCCAAGTCAATTTTTGCGTATCTAAAGGGAGAGCCTGCAATGTCTCTTGAACGATAGAATTCCAATCTATAGGTAATAACTTCATGAGATTATTATATATACTTTTGAGCTTCTATCCACTCCTCCTCGGATAAATTTCCTTTAATCACAAGAGATTTAATATGAGATGATAGGAATTGTTTTGCTAGAGATATAACTTCTTCATAAGATATTGCTCTGACTTGCTCATAGAAATCTTCTAAGGTAAGATGTATTCCGTCATCATAACGCAACTGAAATCCATAAAAAGACTGTATGTCATATATGCTACCATCTTGAGTTTTTTCATCACTTATATAAATAGTTTTATATCTTTCTATATCTTGTGGCGTTATCAAAGACTCCAGATTATTAATAGAGTTATAGATAATTTGCAATGACTCTAATAGCTTCTCTTTATCTATTTTATATTGAATCTGTATGTCTATACTATTAGGATGTACATTTGAATATGAATCAATCCAATATACTAAACCATTCTTAATTCGTAGTTCTTGTAATAATACTGAAGTCCAAAAATTAGCTAAAGTTGTTCGTAGAATTGATACAGCCGTGCTAGTTCTAAGGTTTATCGTATTGGGGATAGCATACCCAAATAAAACTTCTAATGTGTTATCTGATGTTGGAAGCAATCTATTAGTAGATTTTACACTTTCTAAAGCTCCAAGAGATAAAAATGGCTCTATAGAATTTACTTCTGAATCTAATATAATCTCATTTATATCTGGAGTAATAATTAATAAATGTGCTTGGTTCTTTGTATAATGCTTTTCTGCATAATAAATATACTCCTCATATGTAATGCTATCTAAATCCCCAAATACATTATACGCTAAAGATGTGTTAGAGTACAAAGTATCAGTAAAAATTTTATAGATATTATTTTGATCATTAGCTTTTTCTTGAGCAATAATATTTTTTTCCTTTTCAAAAGCCTCTCGAGATACTGGTTCTTGATCAAAGTTGTTTAATAATAGTTGTAAAGAAGGTAAAAGATTATCTAACTCTTGGACATGATAGTAATAGGTTAAATATGCTGTTGTATAAGCATTAGCTCTAATTCCATACTCTTCTAAAGTTTTGGCCTTAGTATACTCATCATCTCCTCCTGCCCAAAGATGTTCAAAAAAATGAGATAAGCCTTGAGCATTAACATCATCAAGTGCATATCCTCGAGCAAACCAAAGAGATACAGAAGACATAATTTGTTGCCTATCTTCTATTACTGTAGTCTTAATCCCTTGATATATCCCATGTTTAATAGTGGGCATAATAATGTTGTTTAAACTATACTCAGTATATATAAAATAATGAGGGAAGGCAACTTGTACCTTCCCTGTTTGGAACTTGGAGCCTAGTAGCTACCGTTGAGGACTACTTGCTGGGACGAGGGGTGGGACGGCCAGAGCCATTCCCCCAACCTTGCGAACCGCCACCACCATTGCTATTGGCCATTGAAATGAATCTCCGAAACGAAGGGGTAGAGAGACATTACTGTCTCAAAACCAAATCTATCACAAATATTAATATTTGTCAATAACTGTCAATTATATTAATTCTTCCTGAAAACCTCCTAGATTACCCACTCAAAGGTTCGAACATCGTCTAGCTCGCGGAGCCAACTCTCTTTAAATAGCTTGATCGTAATATTCTCAATTAATGCTATACTACATGTATATTTAACTCTATTATATGAAAGTTAGTAGAAAAATCTTTTTCATAGCCCCAGGGATTATATTGTTATGTGTAGTGATATTAAGTGGGTATATAATAATGAATAGTAATACTCAATCAGCTACCTCTCCTAATACACCACCCTACTTAACGGAAGTAAGGGATTATACATTACATAATACTATTTCATTTATAAAACCAATTGATTATACAAAATACCAGAATAATCAGGAAGATCTAGATATTGCTATGCAAAAAACCTATCTCGAGGGAGGAATAACTTTTGATGAATTTTTAGAACTGAATAGTATGGTAAATTTAATAGATAATAATCTTAAAGATATAGAGGCAACTCTATATTACAACTCAGAAACTGTGCTATCTGGAGTTATTTTGAGCTCTAATAAAGAAGTTTTTTACACAAATGCACGCCAAAAACTACAAGAGTTGAATATTAATTCCCCAGATCTCACCTCTCTCAAAATCACTGAGATATATTTCCGGACCACCTCTCAAGATTCTAGAGCTTTAGAGTTGGCTTATTTATTCAATATCAACACTGATGTTGAATTTAATAAAAATCTTAAAATAAAACTAGATAATGCTATTAACTCTAATAATTACTCCGATTTAGAAAATACAGGGTTAAATATATCTAACCCTTATAATACCGATAATTATGGACTCAAAAGATTAAAAAGGGAGAATGAAGAAAAGACTAAGAGATTAGCACAAATTGAGTCCTGTATACTTGATTTATATATTCAAGAAGCCGATTTAAAGATTAGATTAAATCAACCTACATGGAGCACCAAAAAAGGCCAGTATACAGAAACTATATCTAATCTGAGTAATAAAATTGGATCAATAAACTCACAAGGAGAAAGGACTATAATAGGATGTGAACAATATCATTTCCACAATATCCAAATCAGATTCACAAAACCACTCTCTATTAGTGATATTCAGGAGATTGAGAATACCTTACCATTAATTTATCCCAAAAAATATATAGCGGAATTAGATCCAGACTATAGGACTAACACTACTAGTACAGAAATAGATATATTAAATGCTCAATTTGATAACTATGAACCTGAAGACTATACTTATCGTGATATAGATTTAATAACCACCACATCTACTGAAACTTCACAGTTATTTGCTTTATTTAATCCTGGGAAAAATTGGAAAGATATGAAAAATAATTATTATCAAAATCGCACATACTTAAATATCCCTAAAGATAGTGTCGAGAAATATAGAAATGACCAGGATACAATCTATTACTTTACTAACAACCCTCAGTATACTAATTTAAGTACTCAGTATATTGATGGTGTTACTCTCTTTACCACAACCCTAGACGATCAATATCTATGCTTACAACAATTATTAACATCAGATAACCACTCATCTTGTAGTGTATTCTCTTTAAATCAAAGCCAGAAAAAGCTCTTACAATCCTACATAAAATTGATTGAAATTACCCCTGTAGCACCACATACCCACACAGACTTATATAAATTTGAGGCAAGCCCAACTTCTTCTTTTTGGGTAAAGTAATCTCAAGACTAGCTACCTCATTAAAAGCCAAATGTCTATTGAGGTAATAATTATTGCAGTAATTATGGCAAGTGCGACTATACTAGATCCAATATCTTTAATTCTTTTGATATGAATATTCCACTTAGGTTCCATAAAATCACAAATTAACTCTATGGTAGTATTAATCAATTCTAAAATAATAATTGAAATACCAAATAATATCGTTTGCTTTATTAATTCCCAACTTTCCAAAAAAACTTCTAGTCCAACCAATACCAGAGTAATAATAATTGTTTGTATGATTAGGTTATTATCTCTAGAGAAAGCATATGATAAGCCTTCAACCCATAATTGATATTTTTTAAGCAGTTTCATAGGGTAGATTATCTTTTACCCTATGAAGCATCCCGACAGCACTATTGATTACATAAAAACCTTGTTTTTCCATAAGTAAAGAAGCTATTTGAGAGCGTTCACCACTTTTACAGTAGATAATATAGGTTTTCGATGGATCTAATCTTTTTATTTCCTGAACAATATCAGACCTACTAATATCAAAATTTACCGCTCCCACTATATGCCCTTGATTAAACTCCTCTAAAGTCCGAACATCAAGTAATATTTCATTCTCTGGTAAATTTTGAGATTTAGATTGAAACTCTTGGGTTGTAGATATTATATTCATGCTATTATAGTAAGCTATATATATACTTTACTACATATATCTATCCATTTCAATTTGTAATCACTTCTCTCTTTTCAAATTTATATACTTGTTAGCCATATAATACTTTAGTAGAGAACGTGTATTCTACTATACTAAAATAAAAGTGGATTAAGCACTACTGTCTACCAGTCAAACATCGTCTAGCTCCCGAATCCTAGATGATGTGGGCAACGTATTAATACAAATCTAATTACCAAATTATTATATTTATCATCTATTTATCCAGGCAAAAATTCTGTTCAATTCCGATACAATATCCCGATCTAATATTTTTCCATGAGCTATTATAATTCTTTTTGGATTTAAAACTTTAACCCGATCAATTGATTTTTTTAATAATTGATGATTACCCCAAAACAATGTTCTCTGGTCTCTCGTTGTGCCTCCATTTGGATGCAAAGCCCCACCTATATATGCTAAAGCTCGGAAAAATGGATTGATTTTCTTTGCTTCAAAATTCTCTATAATATCAGTTACAATCCAAGATTTGCTAGGAATATGAAAAAAAGTGTATTCAGTCATAAATCGATTACCAAACATAGGTAGAATCTCTAAATCTGGGAAATAATCCCGATCTATGTCTTTTAATTCCCTATCCCATCGTATTGATTGCCCTGCTTGCTGACTTCGCTTTTGAACTCCATCACTAGCAAAAGTAATAGCTTCTGGATAGGCTTTTTGAAAATCCTGTATATACCAATAGTGAATTTTATTTGGAGAGATTAAATACTTTACATTTCCCAACTCATCTAATTCTTTTTTCAAAGAACTCGTTAAACTAATTGGAGAGTGGATAAAAAGGTCATTATTAGAAAATCTTATTACTACCATTCTCGTAGTAAATGGCATTCCATAAAAATATATTATAGGACCATCTACAATCCATAGATTTTCACTAATTAATTTTAACGTATGTATTGGTTGATACAAATTATCCATATTATTTTTATGATTCTATTGTAATTATACACATTTATATATATTTTATCTACTTATAAAATTTATCTCCTCTCAAAACCATAGTGAGCCCCCTCTAGGGTAATGAGTGCTCTCTAACACTCATTTTTATTATTGATTTTGAGAGAGTAGGATGAGAAAAACTTAAGAATAAAGAATCCCCCCACTTAGGTGAGAGGATTGTTGGAATTAGAGTTTACTTATCTTTCGTAGAGATTAACTCAGTGATTTGCCTTTGCTAATAAAGCCTGTTTACTAGGAATCCGTAGCTGATAAGCCCAACCAAGACGCTCCAGAAATCGTATGAAGTAGTAGGTAGGGTCTGGTAGTGTTACTATCTTGTCCCCCCGTACTGTAAAACCCTGTCTTGCTGAATATTCGAAGCCATGATGTAGATTATGCCAACCCTCGCCAAGAGTGATAATAGCCACCCAAGTGTTGTTACGACTACCATCGCGGGTAATGAATGGCTGATCACCTACTAAGTGGGCCACAGAGTTTACCGTAGCAACACCGTGGAACAAAAGAGTAGTGCTCAGACAAAATGCAACCAACCATTCTATACCACCGATATGCCAGGAGATCCAAGCTAATGCCAAAGCTGGCACTATATGTAGTCTATCGATCAAACGTAATACAGGATCAGACTCTATATCAGCTGGTAGGGTACTAGGATGAAATCCAGGTGAAAGTATCCAACCTATCTGAGCATGCCAAAAACCATGCAGTCGATTTCTATACATCAGAGGGCTATGAGGATCATCCAAGGTATCAACATGACGATGATGGGCCTTGTGATGAGCCTTCCACCAACTTGGTCCCATCTGGCCTGCTGAGGCTGTTATTATGGATCCGATCCACCATACTAGTCTAGGAGCCTTATAGCTACCATGAGTTATCAAGCGATGGTAAATGGCAGTAATTCCAAGCATCCGTACTAGGTATAATACTGTAGCCCAGAGTATGGCGCATAAGCCAAGTCTCTCCCGAAACAACAGTAGACAGCCTAGATGTGCAACCAGTATGAATACCGGTCCCATACCATGCAAAAACCGAAGGAGATGGGATTGGGAAATAGAATGGGAAGATACTGCTGTGGAACTGATAGATTTTGAATTAAACATCAGCATATTCCAGCCCAAACTGGACCATAAGGACATAAACACCTTAGCATACTTATTATGTTTAATCAATATACAGAAATATATCTATTCTAGGATATGACACTTCTATCCTTCAAAGAAAAATCCCTCCAGCTGAGCCAAAGGGATTGAGTTAGATTGAATTGTAGATCAGATGAGAGCTGAGGCAGCCAGCTTGGCGATTTCACGGGTGGAGAATCCGATAGAGACCAAAGACTCCTGATACGCGATAAGGAAATCCTCAATGAGGTCTTCCCTGTCCATTTGGAGGACGGCCGCGTCACCGGCTACCTGATCAAGCATAATGCGTACCAAGGGGAGATTGTCCCGATTGGCCTGCTCGAGCTCCTCACGACTGGCTTCAAAATTGGCTTTGAGCCATTCTTGGCCATAATTGAGATGAGTGTATTCATCCTTGACTACTCCCTCGGTGATTTTCCGCGCAAACGGATCGGCAACAGGTATATAGATGTGATAAGCTGCAATTGCAAAGGCCTCGATGAGAATCGCTTGAATCAGCAAACAGGTGACTACCTTCCTCTCTGTAAAAGCTTTTTGAAAATTGCCATGTAGGGGCAAGAAAAACTTTTTAGCAAAAGGTATATCTGCTTGCACTCCCAAGTTGCGGGCACAGGCAGTGAAACCCTTCATATGCCTCAGCTCCATACCCGCAAGGCGGGTAAGCTCTTCAGCCTGATCGGGTAGCAAGCTACCAAGGGAAATGTAATTGTCATAAGCTTCTTGCTCACCTTCAATCACAATGGCATTAATCCTACTATAGGCATCTTTGTAAATGGCGCTGGTGAAGTCAGGAAGAGAGATTTGTTCTTGAGAAAGAGCAGTTGTGTTCATAATGGGTATTGGATAAAAATCCAAGAGGTCATTTTTATTATACGCCGCTTATTTTGCTTTGTATATATACACGAAATCATTGACAATACCCCCTCAACACCCTATTATATACGTACTTTCTTTCATATCCTCATGAAGCCAATTACAAGGAGTTCCAGAATTTCACTGATTGTGGGAACATTGATTAGAAAAAGATATCGTTATTATCATATAGAGAAAAAAGAGGCCATATTGCGTGGAGTAATATATGCTATACCTGGTCAAGTTCTTCCTCACTGCAATGGAGATTGGACTGAATTAGAGCTGGGTTTATATGAATATTTTAGAACAAAGGGACAGCCTGGATCATTTAATGAGGAAGAGATGCAGACTCTTACTCGAGAGTATTTCTCATCATTGCAAGCAACTATAGAATATATCACCCCCAAGGAAGACTAATCTCTTCCTTTTTTCTTTGCATAATTTGCTATAAATCCTCTTGGATACTTGACTTTTACCTCATTTCCTGTTAGTGTTTCAAAGCATACTCTTCGGGGTATCGTTCTTTCACAATGGAGCATTTAACCATGTCTGCTCAGACACGTGTTGAGAGATTTTTTGATAAAGCAGGAGTTGACCAAACCTTTATTACTGCAACTTCTAAGTTTTATAAAGCTTTCGATGGACGGTTCACCCTTGGAATGGGTGAATCTTATATCAATGGCAGTTTTGCGATTGGTGATGAGAATCTCATCGAAATGTTTACCAGAATTTTTGGAAGCTTAAATGGATTCTTGCGGGGAGATGATTATGCTGGGTTTAGCTCACTGGGATTTTATCGGCTGTATCAGCTGATGAATGCCACCCAAATGATCAATTGGCAACACATCCGTGCAAAGTATTTTGCGGATATTCACTATGAGCTACCTCATCAGCTTTTTGTCCAGATGCTTGGCCCCTCTCGGGCTTATAGCTCTGGTTATTGGCCAGAGGGGGTGGAGACTCTAGACCAGGCTCAGGATGCCAAGTTTGACTTGATTATCCGCAAGCTTGGTCTCAAAGCCGGTGAAACCGTACTCGACTTCGGTTGTGGGGCGGGTAGTTTTGGCAGATATGCAGGATCTCGCGGTATTCGAGTCGTAGGACTCAATATCTGCCAGGAACAACTCGCTTATGCTCGAGCTCACAATGACCAAGAAGTTCCTGCAATTTACCTTGATTTTAATTTGGTAACACAAAGTGTTGCTGAGTTACAATCAATTCTCAAACCCTATGGGATTGAGAATTTCGATGCTGTTACCTTTATTGGCTCGATTGAGCATGTGGGTTGGAAGAACTATGCTTCTCTCTATCGCAAGCTCTATCAGCTTCTGAATCCTACGGGACGGATTCTCTGCCATGTTATTGGATCCTATATTCCATTACCGGTGGCCGATCCCTATATCATGACCAAGATTTTCCCTGACTCGCAGCTTGCTGTGATCAGTGAAATGACCAAGGCAACTGAGAAGACTGGCTTCCAGCTAATGGATTGGCACAACCTGGAAACAGGTGTTCACTCCTATGCCAAGACACTGAGAGCTTGGCTTAACAACTTCCAAACCAACTGGGAAACTATCAAGCCCTCTATGCCTCACAAAGATAAGGAAGCCTTTTACCGAGAATGGGTATTCTACCTAATGCTCTGTATTGGAGCCTTCGAGTCTGACTTTGTCAATGTTGGGCACTATGTGTTCCGCAAGACTGCAGACACTCACCCATTCACTCCAGTCCGCTAAGCCCTGAATACTCACCGAGGGAAGCCCAGCTTCCCTCTTTTTTATTACTCTTGTTATTTTCCTAATAATATACTATGATAAAGCGGTTGTGAAACTAATAATATACTAAATATATGAAGAATTTAGGTATAGAGATTGTTGGAGATTTAAAAGGTATTGATAAAGAATTTTTAACCCATATTAATAGTGATGAAATTCAGGCTGAGATTTCTCGGCTTATCTCTCATTATGGATTTCATGAGCTTGGAAACTATTATCATTCTTTTGAGCCAGGACTCACAGCTGCTGTCGCTCTTGCCGAATCTCATGTAACCTTTCATACTTGGCCTGAATTTGGGTATGTAAGTTTGAATGTTTTTACCTGTAATTATACCAAAGATAATGATGATAATGCCAAAGCTTTATTTGATGATATCGCCTCCCTATTCCGAGCAGAGAATATAGATAAACAAATCATTTTACGTAATCATTAGAAATAAAAAAGCCCCCGACAAATGCTGGGGGCTGAGTGGAAGGGCAAAAGCCCTTATTTGTGTACCTGTGAAGGCATTGGAGGGTTGGGGTCGGTCGGATCCACACCCAACAGCGCCGGCACAGTTAGGGCTGCAAGGCCCACAACCAAAAGACCTAGCAACACCTTCTTGAAGGGTGAGCGACGATCCTGACGTGGACGAGGGGGCAGAGGGGGATCGAGCACAACTCGATCCCCTTTGAAGTTACCCCCTTTGAGAAAAGCAGGAAGCTGAGGTTCCACTTGGCCAACATTGAGAAAGGCGGGGAGTTCAGGTGCCATTGAATGAACAAAACAATGTAGTTCGAAAAAAATTATACCACAAAAACCCTATTTTGTCAATATATAATAACACTATTTTAGCATATGCTTGCGAATTTTACTGAAAAAGGTATACTATCTCTATGAATATATTATCCTCTTTTCGCTATATTAAATCACTATTCTTTCCCCGTATAAGCCCATTGATTACGGTACATATTGATGAGGCAGCTTTATTACATAATTTGAGAGAGTATAGACAAGCCTATCCCGATATACAATTTGCGCCTGTACTCAAAAGCAATGCTTATGGACATGGGCTTATTCCTATTGCTCATATATTGGACTCCCCCAATATCCCCTTCCTGATTGTAGACTCTTATTATGAGGCTTTAACCCTGCGGCAAAACGCTATCAAATCCCCCATTCTCATTATTGGGTATATTTTGCCTGAAATTATCAAAAAATCTCGCCTCAAAAATGTATATTTTACCGTGACAAGTTTGGCGCAATTACAAGGAATTAATGATAGTATTCGGCGTCCTATCTCTATACATCTCAAAATCGATACTGGTATGCATAGGCAGGGTTTATTACCGACTGAAATTCATCAAGCTATTACTATTATTAAAAAGAATTCTTCACTACAATTACAAGGTATATGCTCTCATCTTGCTGATGCGGATAATAAGATAAGTACATATAATCAAGCTCAATTAGATCAATGGGAACAAAGTATTCCGTTTTTTAAAACCGCCTTTCCTAATCTCAAGTATTATCATATATCAGCAAGCGCTGGGCTTATACATACCGATAAGTCTCATCATAATCTTGCTCGATTAGGTTTGGGATTATATGGAATTAGTATTATTGAGAATAATAAACTTTCCCTGAAGCCCGTTATCTCACTTACTTCTATCATTAGTGGGATAAAAGTTATCAAAAAAGGTGATACCGTTGGATATAATAATACCTTTATTGCCAAAAATGATATGTTAATCGCGACTATACCCGCTGGTTATGCTGAGGGAGTCGATCGTAGATTATCTAATATTGGGCAAGTGGAGATAGCGGAAATATTATGCCCAATCATTGGGCGAGTAAGTATGAATATTACTACTATTGATATTACTCATATGCCGAATATTCAAATTGGAGATATTGTGACTCTTATCAGCAATGATCATTCCTCCCCTATTTCTGTTAGTGCTATTGCTAAAATGTGCGATACTATTCCTTATGAAATTCTGATACATATTCCTGGATATTTGCGCCGAGAGATCAAAAAAGCATAAAACTATTTGAGTATATCGAGTTCTAACTCTTGTATTATCAATGGGTTTAGGAGATAACTTGGTTTTAGCTTAGAATTATGATAATTTATAAGGGTTGTACATTTATTTAAAAACATGGTGGATTTTGATCCTTTTGTCTTATTGGGGATTTTTTCTACAGAAGAGGCTGAGAAAGCAATCAATAGCTGGGATCAATTTGAACAGAGACCATCTACTAATCCTGGTTATGTAGAGATATACGTATGTCCAGAAGAAAAAGCTTGGAGAGAATCACAATGTTCATCCGATATTTAAAAAATTTTATTGATATAAATTCCCCCAACCTAAAGCTCCATCATTGATGGAGCTTTTCCACATTTTTAGGGCAATAGACAATTTTATATAGAGTATAGTATACTTGTTATATATTATATATAATATAAACAAAAAAAAATATGGCTACAGTAAAACCTAAGAGTTTATCCAATAATTTACCTATTGTTATCACATTGATTTTAGTTCCTATTTTCTTTATATTTAGTACATTTTTAATATTCATACTCGTTAATAGCCGCAATAGAATTAGTGATCAAGATATTAAGGTAAGCTTATTAGAAATTAAAAGTTATACCAGTGAAAGTGCTGAATTCTCTTTACGTGTTGATGGAGATCAATCAAAAATTATTGAAAAAGGTTTTGTATACGACACCAATCCAGAACCATCTCTTCAAACTAAAAGTACTACTACCACTCCTTTCACTGAAATATTTGGGGGAAGTTCATATATAGAAACTGATCAAAGTGTCATATTGTCAGGAGATGAGACAAAGACTACTGCTAATAATTTATATCGAGATGATACCTATTTTGTGAGAGCTTATGCAAGGACATCATCAGGATTTATTTATAGTAATGAATTGTCTTTTGTAGTTGGGAAGGATAAAGTAGCTACGAGTTATTATGAAAGCCCTTCTGCAGGCACAACTCCACAAAGTAGAGATGCTAGGAGGCTGGCAGATGCAAATTCTATCTTAAATGCTATATTAACACTTAAAGACCAGAATCCTAAAGCAATTCCTTCATATCCTAAACTTTCTCCCACTCCACAAAATTTAAGAATTGGTGGGGAAACGCCATGTACATACTCCATTTTACAAAATGCTGAAACCTCATTAACCAACTCCCTTAAAAAAATTGGATATACCATCCCAGAAGACCCACAATCAAGATCTGTTGGCTGTTCCGATTATGGTATAGCTTTGGAATCAAATCAAACCATAACCATAACAGCTCCAAATGCTGAGATTTCTGTCGTAAAGGTAAATTCAGCTAACAGATAGTTATCCACATTGACATAACAATAAACTTACATTACTATTAAATTAGTTCTTATAAAATAATAATATATAAATCTATGTTTGAAGAATTTAGTCCACGATTTGAATCAACTTTCCGTACTATATTTATTCTTTGGGTAGTAGGTTGGGCTTTCATCAATGGATTTGATGTTTTGCGTCAATATGCTGAATTTGGATATTCATCAGGTGGTAGTGATACCGCTCTCATAACATGGTTCTTTAGGCTAATTACATCTGTTTTAGCTTTCACGCTTGGTATTGTTTTATTATTTTGGTCATCTAATGTACCAAATAGAATTAAAAGATTAAGACCAATTAGCAATATCCCCCTATTTACTGGACTCACAGTATTATACTATTTGTTTCCAACGGTAGCTAAAATAATTATTGATACTGCTGCTGCAACCAATGAAACATTTTTAAGAACATTTATATTTAATTCTGCTTGGTTATTCCCTAGTATTATTATATTGGTATTCCATTTATTATATTATCTAAATATTGGTAAATATAATGAGACTTTAGAGGAATCTCAAAAATAATGCTATTTCCTCTACACTGTAATATTGTACTTACAAATAATTATATATAATCGATATGAGTAGCACTAATTCACGCAAATGGAAATTGATACTTGGTATTCCTGTAACTCTTATTTTGCTTTGGCTACTTGCATCATTATATTTGACAAGCCAATCTACTGTGCTGATTTTTAATAACAAAGTTAGTTGGGCTCCCGTACCTAATTTTGGATATAAACTTGAATTCCTAAAAGATAAAGAAAATCGCTCTATTTCTCTGTGGACATTTGACCAAAACAAACAATCTGATAAAGTTATTTTATATCTTCATGGAAATTCAGGAAGAATCAATGATTTCTTTGCTGATTTAGTGCAATATGGAACTGTGGTATCCCCTGCTTATCCTGGATATCATGAATCAGAAGGATCCCCTGATACTGATGGAGTATATGAAGCAGCTTTACTTGCTTATGATAATTTGGTTACTACAAAAGGTATTGATCCAAAAAATATTATTATATTAGGTCATTCTATGGGAGGGTCTCCAGCAGTATATGTTGCGAGTGAGAGACCAGAAACTCGTAAATTAATATTAATTAATACTTTTAGTAGTATTCAGAGTATGTGTCAAAGACAATATTCTATTCTTTGTGGATTTACTGGAGATATTCTTCCTACTACAACTTATGCTCCTAAAGTCACTATTCCAGTACGACAATTTGTGTATAGAGGAGATCTTAGTGTCCCACCTGCAGAAGGAGACAAATTATTTGAAAATTTCACGGGAGCTAATGACAAAAAGAAATTTGATTTAAATAAAAATACTCATACCTATCCTAATCTTAATGAAGTATTCACCCTAGCCGAGGAAGCTAATTAAGACAATATTTCTAATAATTTTTGTTCACTGAGTTTACGATATCCTCCTTCTGGGATATCGTTTAATTCTATATGCCCAATGCGTATTCTCAGTAAATCTAATACATTATACCTCAGAGCCCTCGCCATACGCCGTATTTGCCTATTTTTGCCCTCAGTTAGGGTTATCTTGATTGTATCATTGCTCATACGCTTGATTCGACAAGGTTTGGTATGATAACCGGTGTCAATTTTGACCCCTTCTCTTAATTTTTCAATATCAGCTTGAGAAATAGGGCGATTCAATGTCACTATATAATCTTTTTCCATTTGGACTTTGGGCTCTAGGAGTTTTTTGGTAATACGCCCATCATTGGTAAGTATAATAAGTCCTCGTGAATCTTTATCTAATCTCCCAACTGGGAACACATCATCTCCAAAATCTGTAATATCTTGTATAGATTTTTCTCCTTCTTGGGGGCTGTGGGATACGATTCCCACGGGCTTATGATAGGCATAATATTTGTATTGCTTCTCATAACCTATTACTTCCACCTTATCCCCTTCTTTGATATCCATACCAAGTTCAGCGAGAATTCCATTGACGAAAACCTTTCCTTCTTGAATTAATCTATCTGCCTCACGCCGAGAACAAATATCTTGATCGGCTAAATACTTATTAATTCGCATATATACTCTTATTATATGCCCTATACTAACATGCTTTTGAAGTTTACGGAATAGTATGATAGATTATATACAGTATTAAATAAATATATACACTATATGCAAATTGAGCCTGGAACTTCTCCAAAACATCGCTATGAATTAATAAAAGCTACGCTTCTGGTTATTGTTGGTGCTCTTATTGCTATTACGATAGTATATGGTGTCCCCTATTTCTCTCCTAAGGAAGTAGCCGATCCTATTGAGCCTGTTGTTTCAGTTCCTGAAGTAAAGCCAACTCCTGTTGTAGAGAATACGCCCGCCCCTACTCAAGAGCCTGCTCCTAAAGAAAAAGTTTATACTCAAGATGAACTTAATACTATCTTTGAGATGGATAAGAAAAAAGCTGGGACTAAGCTCTTTTATTCCTCCAAATTAGGTGTTGGATTTACTTATGCTCCTCTAGATAAAAAAGATGATCCTAGTGGAAATCTAACCCTTAATACAGTAAAAGAGGTAGAGAATAAAATTTATCTTACCGATGGGACAGAAAAAGCTAATTCGAATCCATCCACTTGGGGTGGTCATAGTTTAGAATTATTTACTAAAACCTCCACAGATAGTCTTGATCAAGCTATTACCAAAGAGTTCTTAAGTGGTGTAGATCCTAAAAATTGTTCTGTTGTGCTAAATGGAGAAGAATATAATCCAGCCCCTTCCACTATAGATGTTGCTTATTTCAAATACTTAATTGATCCTAAAGCTAGCAAATCTGACATCGAAAACAATGGTAAATGGGGATATAATCTATGTCCTAAAAAAGCTCAGTCATATATACAGTCTACAGGAGCAGAATTTTTTATCGGAGGGAAAGACAAGTCAAACACCACCTATGGATTCTTAAGACTAGGAAATGGAGCTCAAAGAGCTGATTCAGGAATTAAAGGAGACACTGAAGGGTCTTGGGTTAATACAATACGCTTCTTAAAATAATATCCCTACACCTACAAAAACACCTTATCAAAAAGGTGTTTTTGTTTTCTCTTTATACTGTTACCTATACCTAACTTCTCCCTTCTTGATTTTGTATTAAATTAAGGGCGGAGTCAAAATTTTCGGCTGGAGTTAATATTCCCCCACTGATAAAGAATATTTGATCGGCTTTTTTAATAGTATTAAGTCTATGAGCGATAATAACTTTGGTAGTTGTATCTGGTAATTGAGATAATATGGATTGGAGATTTTGCTCTGTTACAGTATCTATATTGGCGGTAGCTTCATCGAGAATAAGGAGTTCAGGTTCTCTCAAAAGCGTACGAATAAAGGAGATAATTTGTTTTTGACCAATACTAATACCATTATTCTCTATAATAGTCTCTATACCATTGTCAAAAGTATCCATAAGCTCAGTCAAATTATGAGATTTGAGTTTGTCTAATAATTCCTCATCACTACTATTGAGTAATTCGCTATTACCATATCTAAGATTGTCTCCAATTGTCCCGGTGAATAAGAATGGTTCTTGTAGTATAAATCCTATAATCTTAGTTCTGTCCTCTTCGGTATAAGTCCTGATATCTTTATTATATAATTTGACTAAGCCTTGTTGAGGATCATATAATCTTGCCATCAATGAGGCTGTGGTACTTTTACCTCCTCCCGTTGGACCTACAAGGGCATAGGTTTTTCCTTTTTCTAAAATAAAACTCATATTATGAATAATCATATCTTCATCATAGCCAAAAGATATATCTTTGAATGCTAATAATTCATTTGATTTTTTTTCACTATTATCATTCGCTTCTTCTATAATCAGATTAGATTCAAGTGAGATAATTTCTCTTACTCGAGCCCAAGCTGCCAGAGCCGATTGAAGGCTTCCTACAATAGAACCTAATATTCTTAATGGCTCAAAGAATTTCTGAGCATAGGCGAGAAATCCAATTAATAATCCTATGGTGATTGATCCTGCTAAAATAAATCGGATACCCACTATTAATAGAATTATTTGCGCTATATTAGCAGTAAAATTATATAATGGTGCTATACCATCATTTAATATATTAGCTTTTATTTTAGACTTATATACTCGCTCACTAATATTGGTAAAATGTTCTTTAAAATAATCTTGTATTTGAAAGGCTACCAAAGCATTAAAATTGGTTAATCCTTCTTGTATTTCAGATGATAAGGACCCCTGATCTACCAGGCTTCCTTTATTAATTCCTTCAATATACGGGGTTGCAATTCGGGTAATGATAATAATACCAGTGGTAAGCAAAAGCACTATACTCGCTAATTGCCAATTAAGATATAGCATAATAGCTGCGATTCCAATCAAGGAGAAAAACAGTGAGGTGAATCGTAATATACCCTCAGATAAAAATTGATTAATTTTATTGGTATCATTATTAATACGAGAAATCAAATCCCCCGCTTTATTACGATTAAAGAAATCAATAGGTAAACTTTGTAGAGATGAGAATACTATTCCTCTGAGTCGAAATAATACTCTTTGGGAAACATATCCCATAATTCTTGCCTGTCCATAGGCTGCAATGGCTGATATGATAAATAATAATACTAATCCCCCAGACATTATACCTAGAGTTTGTATATCTTTATTAGCAATTGGCCCATCTATAGCTCTGGTTATAATATAAGGTGTAGCAACACTGGTTCCAATATTGATGAGTACGGTAAATACAATGATAACTATATTCCAGCCCTCTCCTATGAAAAGGGGTTTAATGGTTCTCCAAGTATCTGCCAGTGTTGATGGTATTTTGCTTTCAGTGGAATTGAGTAAATTATATTGGTTCGACATATTTATGTGGTTTGTTGACTTTGCCAAATTTGAGTGTATTCAATAGAGGACTTCAATAATTCTGTGTGAATACCTGTCGCCAGAAGCTCTCCTTCCATAATTACAATGATTTGATCATAATCTTGAATTGGTTCAATTTTTTGGGTAATAGATATGAGGGTAATATCTGGATAATTGGTAAACAATGAGCTAATAATTTCTTTTTCTGTCTTCATATCCACTCGGGCTGTAAAATCATCCAATAAGAGTATTTTTGGACTTCTTACAAGGGCGCGAGCTAGCATTATACGTTGTTTTTGTCCTCCTGAGAGATTGGTTCCACGCTCACTGATTTGCGTCGCAAGCTTATTAGGAAGATTCTCTATAATTTCAGAAACATTGGTAGTATTTAATGCCTTTTGTAGTTCTTCTTCTGATATACTCTGGTTAAATACAATATTATCAGTAAGCGAAGAATTAAACAAAATACTTTCTTGAAATACTAATCCCATGGTTTTAAATATATATTTAGGATCCCATTGATTAAGCGGAATATCATCTATTAAAATCTGTCCTCCACTTGGCTGAATAAGACCTGTGAGAAGAGATAATATGAGGCTTTTACCGGATCCTGTTGGTCCAATTATAGCATTTTTGGTTTGAGAATTAATCGCAAATGAAATATCTTTTAATAATGACTTTCCATCAATTTCATAACATACCTTATCAAACACAATATTTCCTTTTACTTCTTGGCGGATTAAGGTTGACTCATCAATAGCTGGGGCTTCAGGAGCTTGTAATACCTCTTGTATACGAGATAATGATACAAGTCCGCGAGATATAAAGCTACTTACAAATCCCAGTATAAAAATTGGAGTAATCAAAAGATTAAAATAGGAAATAAAGGCACTAAATTCTCCTAAAGTTAAATCCTCTACCATTACCTGCCTCCCTCCAAACCAAATAATAGATATAATAGCAAAATTTGAAACTAAATTAATAGCAGGAATAAGGCTTGCAAACAAATTGGTGATTTTAAATCCAATATCACGCCCTTTTGTATTTACCTCTTCAAATTTACTATTTTCATAACTTTGAGCATTTAATACTCGAATTAACATAGCCCCGAGAACACTTTCATTAATAACTTTATTAATATTACCGAGAATTTCCTGCGCCGCACGGAATAATGAGGAGATATTCTTAAAAATAAAAACAAATACTCCAATAATAAGTGGTAGTGAGAGTATTGCAATAAAGGCTAATTTTACATTAATACTAAATAGTAAGATAACACTTCCAATCAATATAATAATAGCTGAGAATACACTAGCAAATCCCTGGGAAATAATATCTTTAACCTGCTCAGTATCTGATGTAATATTGGTGAATAAATCAGAAGATTCACGCTTATTTACAAAACTAATTGGTTGAGATACTATTTTTCGAATTAAATCTGCTCGTAAATCTTTAGCTACTCTCTCTGAGACATATACACTAATTATGATTTGTAGGAGAGTAAGAATTAATACCCCGACAGCAATTCCCGCCAAAAGCCATAAATCTCCGGTAATATTATAATTAGCTCCATTTTTACTAAAATTATCAATACTAGCTCCTAATATACGTGGAATTAGAAGAGTAGCCCCATTAGATAAAAATAAGAATATAATTAATACTATTGTCCAACCTATATATGGCTTGAGAAAAGTAAAATCAATTTTTGGCTTTTGGGGAGCTTGTTTCATCTATTTAGTATACGCCTATTGTGGTTAAAAATCAAAAACTAACTTCTATCAATAAATTCTTCTCTTGAGCTGGCATCTGGTTTTGTAATAGTATTAGGGATAAGAGCTGATAATAATGGTTCACTTTCAGCCCCTATACGTGCTAGTTCATAGGCTAAATAGCGATAATTAATATGTCCTCCTGGTCGCACTCGAAGTTGTGTCATATAGCTGATTTCTTTTGGAGAGGCATGAAAAATACTGATAAAAATATGTCCAAAGGGTAATAATTGCGTCCAGAGATATTGAGGAAACCATGTATATTCACGAGTAAGTGCAACAAAGTCCTGCAATTTGACATAATACCCTTGTAAATCCTTCTCAAATTCCTCGCGAATAGAGGTGAATACAGGGTTATCAGTGAGATATAATGGTAAGGTATAGCCATTATATAATGATGCCTCATAATTCTCAGTGCTAAGAGTTGGAATATATCGTCCCCATGCACGATGACGATTCAAATCTCTAAGCTCGGAATTAGAGCTCATCAGTACAAAGCTATGAGTATTTACCCGAAACAAATTACCCATTTGCTTATGATGATTAAAGTCTTTGAATAGTATTTGAGATATAGTTTTTTCCTGCTCTTCTGTGAGTGTTTCAGTCCAATCTAGTACTGATTTAACACTTGCATTTGGATATAGGGTAAGAATATTCTGAAAGAGAATTTTAATCCCTGCACTTAAATTAATATCTAATAATTCAACATTGAGATTATGATAGCCAATAGTTTCTGATATCTCTAAATATTGCTCTATTTTTAATTCCTCATTAAGATATGTTTTAAGTTCACTAAGATTATTGCGTGTAATGGTATCTGCCTGAGTATGACGAATTAAATCAGGAGCTTCTGCAGTATAGTTAATTTCCTTTGCATAGGCTTCATCTGGCGCAAATAATACTTCTAATTGCTCAGCTAAATATACTAATTCTTGTTCTGCAGAGGCTTTAAACACAGAGATTAATCGAGCCCATTCCCGAGCTGAGGTAATATAGGCAAGAGAAGTTTTATTCATAAGCCCTGAGGGGAGAAAATATCGGGTAGAGTCAAATACCCGAGCTGTAAGAGCTCCCGTCTCTGATTTATTATTCTCATCAATACCATAGCCTTTAATATAGGTACTGGTTAATTCAGCCTGCCAATATTTATATTTATCAAGAGCATATTGTTGTAAATCTAAGAGAGATTCATTCACCTTATCATAATTCTCTGCATCAGAATTAATACCGAGACTATTGAGTCCAAGTGGTTTACTATTCCCAAAATCTTGATATCGAGTTGAGCGCTGTTGCCCACCTCCTACACTGGTTTCATTAAAGAAAATTGTAGAATAATGATCGGGAATTTGCTCAATATAGGCAAATAGTTGAGCCATATCAGCTACTGAAGAATGGCCATAATTACGAAATATATTGGCTAATTTTTCATTGGCATTACTTCCTGCAGCTTGAATTTCTTGGAATAATTCCTCTGCAGATAATGCTGAGCGAGAAAATCTTGCTCCAGCAAAAGCCATAATAGAGGCTGTTTGCTTACCCGCATTCGGAAGAGCGGTTCTGACAGTGTATCCTGTGCGAGTATCAGTCACTGAGACAATAACTAAATCGGTTTTATCTGGGTCTGAGACCGTGAATGTAAAATGCTCATATGCCATATTATTCTTCTTTATTTTCAAAATTTTTATGCATATCACTTGCTTGTACTCCTCTTGAGTCATAATATTTACTTCCTAGAGAGGCTGATCCATAAGAATTTTGGGCAGGAGTTTTGAGTTCATAAAAAGCAATTTGGGCTATTTTCATTTCTGGATAAAGCCGAATTGGTACGGTATTAGTATTTACAAATTCAAGGGTGGCATTGAGTTTATTCCCAGGATCAATAAATCCAGCTGTGGTATGTACAATTAATCCGTATCGAGCTAGAGAGCTTTTTCCCATAATTTGACAGGCATATTTTTCATTGCATCCAAAATAATCTTTGGTTACACCCAATACAAATTGACCTGGATGTATTACAAAATATTCATCCTTATCGGTTAATATAACTTTTTCCATAAATTCATGAACTGATTGCTTGGGGTCAATATATTCAAATTTGTGACTATTAAAAATCATAAATTCATATCCGAGTAAAACATCATAACTAGCCGGCTGAAGACGAGCCTCATCAAAATCATTAATGATAATATCTCCTAATTCGATTCCCTTCTTTATATCGACATCGGATAATTGCATAATGAAATAAATTAAACTTTTAGATACCGATTAATAGCGATAAGACTACTTCCAACCCCAAGAGCTATTCCAACAGCTAATTGAACCCCAATAATCATAAAGGCCTTACCAAGAACATAGCTACTTGGTGATTGAGCTCCATCTACAAAGGCAGTAATTGGTCCTGAGATAGCAAGAACTACAATAAACAGAATGAGGAAACTGATAAAGGTTCCAAATATACCGAATAATATACCCTCTACAAAAAACGGACCTTTAATTTGAGAGTCACTAGCCCCAACCAAACGCATAATTTCAATTTCTTGACGATATGAATACAGTGTCAATCGAATAGTATTATAGGTAATTAATACTGCAATGGTAGCAAGCACTACAATCACACTAATTCCTACATTACGGGTAACACTAATGATTTTATTTAATTTATCAATAATTTCTTTTGAGGTTGATTTTTGGAAATCAGTTTCTTCAATAACAGTCTCCTTATATTGAGATTCTAGGAGATTATTATTAATTTTCTCATAAAATTTACTATCCTCGGCTTGTATTACCAAGGTTACCGGAAGAGGATTAGTGTCTAACACCTGTAATGATTGTAAAATAGAAGGATTGTCCTTATAGGTTTCTTTGAACTTATCTAAAGCTTCTTCTTTGGTTACCAAATCAATTTCTCTTACCCCCTCAATACCTTTTACATAATTTTGGAACTCATCTATTTGAGTTTGTTCTATACCATCTTTTAGGTATATACTTATATTTACTTTATTTTGCACACTAGTCAAAGCATCACTACTAATTTGATTAATTACCATAAAAAATCCCAGCCCAAATAGAGTGAGCACCATAATACTGGTAGTAGCAATAGAGAGGAATAGATTACGTCCAAAATTTTGAAATCCGTATGTAATGCTGCGTATGATATTAGTAAAGAGTGAGTCCATAAATTTTATATTGATTTAGATAATATATTTTCCGTCTAGGCTATCACGAATAATTTTACCTTTATCGAGGCTAATAACACGTTTATTAATACTATTTACCACTTCTTTATTATGTGTCGCAAAAATAATAGTAGTTTTCAATTGTTCATTAATTTTGAGTAGTAAATTCACAATATCCCAACTATTAAATACATCAAGATTTCCTGTTGGTTCATCAGCCAATAATACTGCTGGCTCATTGATAAGAGCTCGGGCAATAGCTATTCTTTGCCTTTCCCCCCCCGATAATTGATTTGGGAATTTATTAGCCTTAGCTCCCATACCCACAATATTCAAAAATCGTGGGACTTTACGGGCAATTTCATTACTATCTTTGCCCAATATTTCCATTGCAAAAGCAATATTTTCAAAAGCTGTTTTCTGAGCTAATAGCTTAAAGTCTTGAAAAATAATTCCTAAAGCTCTTCTATGTTGAGGTAAATCGCTATATATCAAATCATTAACTCGCGTCTTCCCTAAATACACCTCACCCTTATCTGGTTTCTGTTCTCCCGTAATTAGCTTCATCAAAGTAGATTTTCCCGCACCACTTTGCCCAACAAGAACTACAAATTCTCCATCCTCTATTTTGAGATTAATATTTTCAATTGCAAAGGAGTCCTCCTCCCCATATGTTTTAGTTACATTTTTGAATAAAATCATAGAACTTATTAATATTTATTTAGATATCAGTACCGATGTAATAATTTCTTCTAAATTTCCTGCCAAAACACCATCTACATCTGTTGTTTCAAATCCACTACGCTGATCTTTTACTAATTTATAGGGGTTCAGCACATAGGACCGAATATGATTCCCCCATGAAATAGACATATCTTCCGTATGGTCAGCTTGCTCTTGTTTTCTCTCAGCTTGTTTTAATTCCCATAATTTAGCTTTGAGTATACTCATTGCTAATGCTTTATTTTGCAATTGAGAGCGTTCCGTTTGAATTGCCACTACAATATTAGTCGGTATATGCGTTATTCGAACAGCCGAGTCAGTCGTATTAACACTTTGTCCCCCAGCTCCTTGAGATCGATATACATCAATCTTGAGGTCGCTTGGATTAATAACAATATCATGAGAATGTATATCTTCCATTTCTGGCAAGGCTTGCACCATCACAAATGAGGTATGCCTAAGCCCCGCTGCATTGAATGGTGATATTCTCACCAGACGATGAACACCTCGCTCTTGGCGAAAAATCCCATATGCATATTGACCTTTTATTTGTAGCAAGGAGCGTTTGATTCCGGCCTCTTGGCCTTGTATATATTCTATCACATTCACCTCAAAATTTCGAGACTTTGCATAGGAGATATACATTTTTGTTATCATTTCAGCAAAATCTTGAGCATCCACCCCTCCCGCTCCCGCTTGTATAAAGACTAATACATTCCCCGCATCATATTCAGAGTTAAAAAATAAACTTCTCCAATATTCATTAACAAGATTATTAAGAGCTTGTAATTCCTCTTCATAATCCAAATCCCCCTCAGATAGTATTTGCTCTATAAATTCTAACTGCTCAGGGATATTTTTGATATCTTGTATCTTTTTTTGAGTATGAGACAAGTATTTGAGAATATTCTGAGCCTCATCTGGATTGTCCCATAATTGAGGGCTTTCTGATTTTTGCGTATATTCCTGTAAGTCTTCTTGTAGGTTATCAAGCTGTATTCCTAGTTCAACTTGCTTCCACTTCTCTTTTATTTCACCTAAAAGATTATAGGCTCGCTCCTGAGTCATTATATTATTTCTTTAATGTACTGGAAAGATGGGGAATTACTCTACGAGCAAGATGAGCATCAGCATTGTACATATTTATTTCAATATTACGACGATATCGAGTTAAACTCTCCTCAGTAACAGGCTTATATTTTCCTCCCATAATACCATAAATAGCATCATGAACTACTTTTTCATCTGGATGACCTCTATGTATACCTGCACTTTTAGTAACCTCTTTGGCATAATCTTCTGCAATCATATAATTTATGTTAATTCTTCTTCAATTGCTTTAGCGAGTATTTCTATATCTTTTTCTGAGATAATATCTTTTTTATTCTCAAGTAAATGAACCTTTATCTCGTTCCACTCTTCTAGAGATACCAGATCTCTATCCTTACCATAGCGATCAAAAGCATCATCAAATACGGCTTTAATATATTCTTTTTTCTGATCGCTAGTAGCTCCAGATGAGAGAAACCCACCCCCACTAAAATAGGCTCTTTTTATTATTTCCTCAAATCGATATTTAGATAAATACATATATTTATACCTTATATATCTCAATTATATCACAAAGTCCCTTTATTTCAATTATACATTGAATTTAAAATGACATATATCCCCATCCTGGATTATATAGGATTTCCCCTCTTGCCTGAGTTTACCTTGTTGCCTGGTACCAGACTCACCCCCACAATCAATAAAGTCCTGATAGGATATAATATCTGCCATAATAAAACCTCTTTCAATATCTGAGTGAATTACTCCACCAGCCTGAGGAGCTAAAGTTCCTCGCTCTACAGTCCAAGCTCGAGTTTCTTGTGGTCCCGTAGTCAAAAATGATATTAAGTTAAGTAAATCATATCCCGCTCGAATCAGTATATCAAGTCCACTTATATCTCGACCAAGCATATTGAGATATTCTTTTTGCTCTTCCTCTTCCATTAAACTAATTTCTGATTCAATTTTAATAGATAATGGGATAATAGATTTACCTAAGTTATTTACTAAATCATCATCTAGGGTATATGTCTCATCTGTATTTACTACATAAAGCATTGGCTTAGCGGTAAGAAAACTATATGACTTGATAGCGAATAATTCTTCTACCTCTAGCCCAGCATCTCGAATAGCAGTTCCTGATTCAATTAGGGGCAGAATTTTTTGTAATATTGGCAATACTTCCAGGGATAAAGCATCTTTTGACTTAGCTTTTTTCTCTACTTGTGGGAGAGCCTTGGTAATCTGGTCTAAATCAGCCAATAATAGTTCGGTATTAATTATATCAGCGTCCTCCAAAGGATGTATTCTATTCTCTACATGCGTAATGTCATCATTATGAAAACTTCTAATAACATGACAAATAGCGTCTACTGATCGGATATTTGCTAAAAAGGCATTCCCAAGCCCCTCACCCTTAGAAGCCCCTCTTACCAGCCCCGCAATATCAATAAATTCTATAGTAGTGGGTAAAACCTTGAGAGATTTAGAAATATCAGCTAAAGCCTGAAGGCGACTATCTGGAACAGGAACTGTACCAATATTAGGTTCTATAGTACAAAAAGGATAATTCTCGGCTGAGACTTGTTTTTTAGTTAAGGTTTGGAATAAGGTCGATTTCCCTACATTAGGGAGCCCCACTATTCCAATAGATAAAGACATAGTTATAATTATTAACTCTTATATAGCCCCCAGTATACTATATATTCAGCTTTTTTACTAGAGATATGATACAATAAAAGCATTCCTCTGCACCTTATTAATCATGTCTCAATCCTGGTTCCTTTTTCAGCCTCAACAAACTACTCTTTCCCATAATCCCAAGAATATCATCAGAGAACATCTCTTGATTTTTAGCCGTAGGAATTTAGAAGATCCAGTAACTGAAGAGGTGTTAAGTCTTCTTGAGGAACTTCATCAGAATGTTTTAAAGCCTATGCATATAGGAAAATATACCCTTCATTCCTTACCATTGAATGAGAGTGAATTTCATCTAGTCCTTGGCCAACTCAGGCGCATCAATGAATTGTTCACACTTCATTATGATGAGTTAGGTACGCTGACAGGAAGACAAGAAAGGCATTATGCAGTTATTCAGAGATATCTTGATCTGATAATATCGCACAATTCTCATTAGCAACCCTCCCCATACTTGGAGGGTTTTTTCTTTACTATTGCTAAATATCCAATTTTATGCTATAATAACAACAAACTTCGCAAGTTCTTTCAACTTCACAATGTCTGAGTATCTACAGACAAATGTCCATTTATTAGTATTGTATAGAATAATGTTATACGAAATCACCTATATCCTAAAGCCTGAGCTTACTAATGAGGAGCAAATTGCTATCAATTCCGTAGTATCAGAGCAGATCAAATCCCTTGAGGGAAAGCCCAATGAGACCGAGAGAACATTTTCAGCCGAAAGAGGTGGTACCGATGAAAATAATCTTCGAAAATTCGCTTATCCAATTAAGCATTATAGACAAGGTTATTATTACACAACTACTTTTGAATTAGACCCCAGCAAACTCAGTACTCTTGAGAGCTCTTTGTCTCGAGAAGCTGCTATACTACGATTCTTAATCGTAAAAGATTTTCTTAAATTAAGCGAAATCCCCGTAGAAGCTATTGCTGAGAAAGCAAAAGAAGAAACTCCTACCGAAGCTCCTAAAGTTGAATAAACATTAATATAATTACTGTATGTATTTAAATAAAGTCTATCTTATTGGAAATCTTACTCAAGATCCTGAGTTCAAAGCTTTACCAAATGGATCATCTGTATCAAGTTTTAGCCTCGCCACCAATCGCACATGGGTTGATAAGCAAGGACAAAAGCAAGAAACAGCTGAATATCACAATGTAGTAGCTTATGGAAAGCAGGCTGATACTATTAGCCAATATCTCAGAAAAGGTTCTCTCATCCTTGTAGAAGGACGATTACAAACCCGATCTTGGGAAGCTCAAGATGGACAAAAAAAATATCGCACAGAAATTATCATTGAGTCATTTCAATTTGGACCAAAAGGATCATCAGGAGCAGGAGCTGCTTCAAGTCCAGCATCTAGGTCAAGCGCTCCTAAGCCTGCCGCTTCAAAACCAGTCGCTAACATTCAGGAAGAACTTCCTACTGTCAACCTAGATGAGGATGAAATCGACTTAGAAGAAATTCCATTTTAATTAATTTACCACGTATGAGAACGAACAATAAGAAGAAAGTCCCTAAGGTATGCTATTTTAGCACTAATAATGTTGCAATAGACTATAAGGATGCAGTTACCTTGAAGATGTTTTTAACTCCTCAAGCTAAAATCGTAGCCTCACGCCGAACAGGAACTCGAGCAAATCATCAGAGAAATCTATCTAAGGCTATGAAAAGAGCTCGATTTTTATCAATTATCCCTTATGTAACAAGATAAATCTATGCCTATTACACAATCAGCTATCAAAGCACATCGACAATCTCTTAAAAAGAATGCCGAGAATACCATTGTAAAGAAAAGACTAAAAGCTTCTGTAAAGGAGTTTATAGGATATCTTTCAACTGATATTACAAAAGCCAAGGAATTCATCCCTAATGTCTATAAAGCAATTGATAAGACTGCTAAGCGAGGAATCTTAAAAAAGAACTCTGCAGCCCGTAAAAAATCACGTCTTATGACCAAGCTTAATCAAGCATTAACTGAGAAATAGACACAATATATTTACTAGTATATATATTGTTGTGTGCTAAACTAAAAAGCCCCTGATTTAAAGGGGTTTTTTAGTTATCTGTTAGCAGGTATTGGACTACCTATAGAATACTGTTTTATTAATCTATCTGGTATGGTTATTACAAGGTCCGGTCTAAATGCATAAGAAGTTAATATGTCTAGACTATTTACAGGTCTTATGATATTTCCTTCAAAAACATATATTTGTGAAGAGTTTTGAGACTTGACAAGAGTATATAATGCAGGAACCCTTGTATTTTTACCTATATTACTAGAGTTATTAGTTGGGATATTGTTCATATCAAAAGTACTAGCAGGCTTTACTTGCCCCCAAGAAAGTCCTAGGCTCTCAAAAATTTCTGGGCTATATATTGGTACTTTTTTATTATTTTCAGTTACCCATACTGTACCCTCTCCTGATATCAAAACACCATCTCGAATAGTAACATCTCCTTTTTCACTTGGATTATATACAGGTGCTACAGGAAGAGATAAATCTACCGTTTCATTCCACTTAAACCTCGATTCAAATACTAAAGGAGATGGTATGTATCTTCTCTTATCATCCTCAACTAAATACATTTTACCTCCTCCTGTTTTAATCACCACTCCATCTGGATAATTAGATGTAATAGTTACGAGTTCTCCTAGTGGATGAAGATTGAGTTCAGCATCAGATACAGCTTTAATATTACTCCACTTAAAGCCTAATCTGAGAAAAGCAGCTGGAGAAGCTATAGGCCTTCTAAGTCCATTTGAGATAATATAAACTGTACCTTTATTAGACAATAAAGACCCATCTCTAAATTTTAATTGCTCTCCATCAGGAATAGAAGCTATATCCTCTCTAGAAGTTACAATTAAACTATTCCAGTTTAATCCTCTAGATTCTACTATAGCTGGGGACTCTATTGGTCTTTTTTTAAAATTATCTAGATAATAAACTTTTGGATTAGTGTTTGATTTAATTAGATTTCCGTTAGGAAAAGCCTTACCTGCTATTTCATTATATTCTGCAATATCTACTAAATTTTCAGGGTCTGCACAGCCAGGTACATCATCAGCTCTAAATATTGTACAGGTTGCAGTGACTGCCTCACCATAAGGTACAAAAACAAAAAATATCCCGATAAATATTGAGCTTAATAATAATTCTTTCTTTAATTTCATATTATTGTATTATATTTTATATACTTATATTATCCCCCCCCCCCCGATTTTGTATAGACTAGTTATCCACAATTTAAATAGTTGTTATAATATAATCCTAGCTACATATTCATTTGTAGGACAATCGATTTCAATTTTTCATAAGAATCCTTACCTTCAAATTTAATTTCATAGTCTCCTTGTATTAGATTTAAATATATTTTTTTGAGGTCTTTAGAGTTCCAAGACTGAATATTCTGAGCAGTTATTTTGAGTATATAGGGATGACCTTTTACATAATCGATATATTGTTTTTGGCTTTCCTGAGACATTTTGATAATAAGTGCTGTCTTGATTTGGGATAATAATAATCCATATACTTTTATCCCTTCTATACCTTGTTTTTGAAGAAAGTTTAATGTTGCAATATATGTGCCATAATTCCTTGCATATATTGATTCAGCTAAAGAAAATATACTATATGATTGCTCTTGTGGGAGTATTACTTTGAGCATTTCAACCGTAATAGGCTTATTTTCATAGTAGTTATATAATGTATTTAAGAGCAATTCTATTGCATATAAATCTATTTGAAAGGCATTGGCTTTTGATTTTGACCTATTATCTGATTTTTCTTGAGCTAATGTATACTGCGCTTTTTGATAAGAAATAAGATATATAATACCATCTCTTTTGATATCTATACCCTGCTCTACACTCATTTGATGAATATAAGCTATTACTTTTTGCTCTGATAAAAAAGTATATTCTGTGTTTTTTGCTTTTACTTGATCTAGAGTTTTTGTTAGTGGATGGGTTTTGAGTATACTTACTGTATCATAAAATAATACAATAATATCTGCATTATCTTTGAGTATGGATAAACTTTTTTTGATTGTGGTATATAATGCTTTAGGCAGGGAAGCTAATCCTCGAATAATAAGTAATCTTTTTTCAGTAAATAAAGAACTCGTATTGAGACTTTGTTTTAATCGAGACAATACCATTTCCGGAGTTTCTGGTAATACAATTTCAGTAAAATCAAAGACTTCTTGTTTTGCCTGTTTCTGAATTCCTAATTCTTGTATAGAATAAAGTTTTTCTCTTGAACGATACGTATCTGGTCCAGAAATTGATATAATCACGATTGTCGCAAGCTAATCACTAATTAAGCTCCCATTTCAAACTTTGATTTGGTTCGAGAACTTGAATAAAAGTTGATCCCGGAACAAGTGCAATTTCTTCCCCTGCTTCATTATAGAATCTCAAAGTTCCTTTGAAGCCATCTTTTTTCCAAGTGATAGTCTTTTCTTGACCATTTTGATATATTTTCCCCTCTCCTTTACCATAAAGACTAACCTCATTATATTGTCCCTCAATTTGTCGAGACTCTGCTCTGATAACAACAATATTTTTAGGGGTAATATCTGCATTATTATTCCCTCTATCAGTATCTTTTTGTCCAGCCCAATATCGAGTATAACTATTAGTATCTTTATTATATTGCCAACGAGTTGCGAATACTCCTCCAAACCCTACATATAAAGTTCCATTTTTTGCATTTGCTTTTTCAGAGTCAATATTTTGATTACTTTGAAAATTATATCCCTCAAAGTCAGTAGTAAGAGAATAACCTCGAGATTTTGCTAAATCTAGAACTTTTGGCAAGGAAGCAAATCCATTATGAGGAGCTGGGGCTGTGCTTTTACGGAAAAATGGTCCGCTTGATGACATCGCATCAATATCTGATATTTTTCCTAAATCTTCACCAGAATATCTCTTCCCGGTTTTGAGCTCATCAAGAGCAAAATGTGATCCTCCCCAATGCACATAAATAGCATCCCAACCTCTAACCAAACTAATATAATCATGTCTAGCACTGCGAATTGAACCAACTTCTTGTGGTAAATTACATACAAAAACCCCCATTAATCTTGTTACACTACCAGTTATTACAGGCATTTCTACCACAATATCTGCCTGACTAAGACCAGATAATGGCCTTGCTACAGCGTCTCCCGCCATCATTACAGCCACAGGTCTTTGTTTATAATTATCACATTGAATACCACTCAGTGGACTAGCATTGGTAATTTTCTCTTCACTTGACTTTAATATATTCCCAGCCTCATCAGTTTTTACGTCTTGTGTACTCGTAACTGTATCTGAAGAAATATCTGGATTTCTTGTAAAGGCATATGCTCCCAAACTAATACCTCCAATTATAATAGTGAGGAATCCATAGACAATATATTTTTGTTTGGTAGTTAATGTATTCCAACGCTTAAGAAAAGTTTTCATATTATTGTAATAATTGATTAATCTTTGCTACTATTTCAGTGGGGGAATAATGTGCTTTAATAACATAATCGATTGCACCCAATTTTAAAGCTTTGGTAATATAGTTTTGTTCATTAAGATTACTCATTATTACAATTTTAGAATTAATAGTATCTGGCTTTTTTTTCTTATATTCTTCTAATACTTCAAAGCCCGTCTTGATCGGAAGCATAATATCCAAAAGAACAATGTCATATTCTTGAGTTAATAATTTTTTCAGCCCCTCTTCACCATTTGAAGCCTCGGTTACCTGATATTTAGAATCACGTAATTTGATACCAACTAATTCTCGGAGAAAGATATCATCTTCTATGAGTAATACTGTTTTTTTATTTTCTGCCATATTGAGTATATTCTAAGTTAACTTTATTATATCATATATATTTCATTTGGTGAATATATTTTTATGAGCATTGCTATCATAATATTTAATGCTATACTAATAGGTATGAAGTTTAAAATTTCCTCACATTATGAGCCGAAAGGTGATCAACCTCAAGCTATCGACAAATTAAGTCGAGGGCTAGCTGAAGGGCGAGCACATCAAACCTTGCTAGGAGTAACGGGTTCAGGAAAAACCTTTACTATGGCTCATTTGATTGAAAAAAATCAAAAACCAACTTTAATTATTTCTCATAATAAAACTCTCGCGGCTCAATTATACCAGGAGTTTCGTGATTTTTTTCCGGAGAACAATGTTCATTACTTTGTATCCTATTATGATTATTATCAACCTGAAAGTTATCTTCCCTCTTCTGACACCTATATTGAAAAGGAGTCTATGACCAATGATCAGGTAGAGCGCTTACGGCATGCAGCTACGCAAAGCCTATTATCTAATCCTGATACTATTATTATTTCCTCCGTATCTTGTATTTATGGTATTGGGTCACCTGAAGATTATGGAAATTTATCGGTAATTATTGAGATAGGCCAAAAAATTCAAAGAGATGATTTTATTCGCTCTTTAATTAGTATTCAATATAGCCGTAATGATATTGATTTTAAACCAGGATGTTTTCGTATTAAAGGAGATGTGGTAGAAATTCATGAGCCCGGGGAAAAGCGTTTAGTTAAAATTAGTTTTTGGGGAGATACTATTGAAACCATTTCTTATAATGAATATCAGGACAGTATTCTAGAACAACTCCCAGCAAAATATCTCGATAGCTATAGAATATTCCCCGCTACTCATTGGATTTCAACCCGAGCTAAAGTAGATAATATGATTCCTCTTATTAAGGAAGAGATGGCTATAAGAGTAGATTTTTTTAAAAAGCACAATAAATTAGTAGAGGCTCAGCGTATCGAAGAGAGGGTTAACTATGATGCAGAAATGTTATCTGAAGTCGGTTTCACTAAAGGAATTGAGAATTATTCTCGCTATTTAACTGGTAGGGCCCCCGGAGAACCGCCTTATACCCTTATTGATTATTTTCTTGAATCAGATAGTGAATTTCTTACCCTTGTTGATGAATCTCATATTACCCTACCTCAAATTAGAGGTATGCATAATGGTGATGCTGCTCGCAAAAAAAACCTGATTGATTTTGGGTTTAGATTACCTTCTGCGGCGGACAATAGGCCTTTAAAATTTTATGAATTTGAGGCTAAAATACCTCGTATTGTGTATGTGTCAGCAACTCCTGGAGAATATGAGCTTGCTCATTCTACTAATGATATTGTGCATTCTATTATTGAGTTACAACAATATAAAGAAAGTCCCGATGGTATTGCAGAACAAATTATTCGCCCTACCGGACTTTTAGAACCCATTATTGAAATTAGGCCTACAGATAATCAAATTCAAGATATTATTACAGAAATCGGTACCATTATTACTAAAGATGAGAGAGTATTAATATTAACTCTTACGAAAAGAATGGCTGAAGATATCACCGACTATCTCAAAGAACGTGGTATTAAAACTGAATATTTGCATTCTGATATTGATACCCTAGATAGGCCTGAAATTCTTACCAAATTACGCCAAGGGGAATTTGATGTTTTAGTTGGTATTAATTTACTCCGAGAAGGACTGGATTTACCAGAGGTATCATTAGTTGCCATTCTGGATGCCGATAAAGAAGGCTTTTTACGTAATGAAACCTCTCTTATTCAAACTATTGGAAGAGCCGCTCGACATCAAAATGGTAAAGTTATTCTATATGCTAATAAAAGAACCAAATCTATTGAGAGAGCTATTGCTGAGACAAATCGCCGTCGAGATATTCAAGAAGCTTATAATACCGAGCATGGTATTACTCCACAGGGTATTAAAAAAGATATTCGCTCTAGTATTATAAAAGATAAGAAAAAAGAGCTATTAGAACAAAAAATTTCTTCTCTGGATATCTCTGAACGAGAATTTATTATAGAAGAATTAACAAAGCAAATGAATATAGCAGCTCAAGCATTAGATTTTGAAAAGGCAAAAGATTTACGAGATGAAATTGCCTTAATTAAAGATTTACAGGAATAAACTTAATATTCCAAAACTAAATATCACAATCATACTAATACCAACCCATTTTAAATGTCCCAGGCTATAAGCTGGACTTATTTTACTGGTAACTTTTGATCGCCAAAACATTAATACAATTAGTATAGATATTATACTAATTCCTATTCCTCCCGCATAGCGAATAATAGTATCAAACTCAGCCCAATCTAAGGTAAGTATAGCAATAGGTGGTATTACTGTAATAATGGTAGCTGTTAGTCTTGATATATTACCAAAAGAAATATAAGAATCTATTAAAGCAATTCCCATAGTAATAAATGAGGTTATCATGGCTAAAAGTGCAAACACAGTAATAATACCGAGTACCTGTGGTCCCATTTTTTCTCCAAGAGCTATAGTGGCAACTTTTGTAATATCTGATCCCGCCACACCTATTACCAAAGTAACAAATATACTATACACTAAAACTGGTATTAATACCCCGAGCTGTATGACTGACTTCATTTGAATAGTTTGTTTTCCTAATATTTTTTTGACCTGTGGGATAGTAATTAGCCCAAAATAAGAAAATAGTATTATCCCATATGGAGCAATAGTATCTGTAAATGAAGTCATTGGTTGAATAGAAAATTGAGACCAATCAATACTCTGAGTATATAGAGCTTTTAACCATATAGTAATAACAATAAGAACCATACCTATACCAAATACTAATTCCCATTTACTCACTATTTTTAAACTCTTTACAATTAAATAACTTCCAATACTAAAGAAAACAATTGACCAAGCAAAAGAATTTGCTGGAATAATAGCATTCACTATGTCTCCTGCAGCTCTGATATAGGCTGTCATAGCTCCATATATTACAATCATAGTTGCTGTCAGAGATAATAAATACCCTTTTTTTCCAAGATATTTTTTGATCAGTTCGGGTATTTGTAAAAATCCCTTTGTTCTTAAACTCACCTCTCCAAGCATCAAATGTAGTATCATCATCACCACTCCTAATATCACCAAATATAATATCCCCGTCCAATACCCTGCATAATAAATAGTATATGGAATAGCAAGGGTTCCAGCACCAATAATAGTACCCGATAATATTGCTACAGCTCTAATAAACTGATATTGTTTTATATTTTTTGTCATTGTATTTTGTTTATCTGTTTTTAGTATAACATATCAATCTAAATAGCAATATATGACTAAATTAGGATGGCCCACAATATATTGTAAAGGAAATTCTTTAGGTATATGATTTTGATTAAGAGAATTAATCAGATAATTATGTTTGTATTCTCCTTTTAATAATACAATTATGAACTCCGAATTAAATATATATTCAGGGCTAAGACTTAATCTCTCCTGAGTTATATAATTATCAGGAGCATCCGTTATCAGAGCTTTATTATTGGATATATTATCCCAATATTCTCCTCCTGCAAAAAGTGATGCAAAATGTCCGTCTAATCCCATACCTAATATTGTTACTCCCAATTGAGTGGGTAATTGCTGTTCTAATTTAATTAATGATTGCTCAATAGTATCCCGATATTGAAATCGTATAATATTGTGTGGATTTATTGTTTGAAAACTTTTTTGTATACTTTTCCAATTTGATTCATCTGTGTTCTCCGGTACATATCTTTCATCTACCTCCACAAGATTTACTTTATCCCATTGAATAACTTGTTGAGCTAAAGCTTCATAAATGGGAAATGGAGTAGTGCCTCCTGATACTGCTAAAGAGGTTATTTGATGTTCTTGAATACCAATGCTGAGATTTTCTTGAATCCAATTAACACTTGCTTCAATCCATTCTTTTTCACTCGTAAATGTTTGTATATCCATATATATCAGTATAGCATAAGACCCATAAACTCTATTATATGATATACTATATATACTAAGAAAATTTCCTCTATGCAAGAATTTGTCCATCTTAATACTCGCTCTCATTACAGCATACTTGAGGCCATAGGTTCTATTGATGACATTATCGCAAGGGCTCAGTTATTAAAATTTGATACCGTAACCCTTGCCGATAAGGATAATATGTTTGGGGCTATTGAGTTTTATGAAAAAGCAAAAAAAGCTAATATAAAACCAATATTAGGAATATGTCTATCTGTTGGAAGCTTTGATGCAGGAGATAATAAAAGCTATTCCTTAACCCTACTTGCTAAATCCTATGCTGGATATATGAATTTGATTGAGCTTGCCTCTCTGGTTCGACTTAATACTCATAAATATGTTTCTTTTGAGGAATTATCCCAATATTCTGATGATATTATTTGTCTTACTGGTAATTATACTGGGGAAATCGCCTCTTATCTTATTCATACTCCTTCCAAAGTTTCAGCTTGGGTAAAATCCTATAAAGATATTTTTAAAGAAAACCTTTATTTTGAAGTTTTACCACTTATCAATACCCCTGACCAATTAAAAGCAAATACCCTATTAACTGAGCTTGGGGTATCTGCTCAAATTCCTCTTGTTCTGACAGCTCAAAGTATGTATCTCACTTCTGAGCAAAAAACAGCTCACGATATTATGCTTGCCATTAAGTATAAAACAAATATTCAAAATCCTGATCGTATTAGCTTTGCTTATGAAGATTATTCTCTCAAATCAGCTGAGGAAATGTATACTTTAGCTCAAGGACTCAATATTCCAGAAGAGGCTATTCTTAATACCAGAATTATTGCTGATACTTGTAATGTAGAAATACCTCTCTATCAAATACAGCTACCTGCCTTTGAGGTGCCCATACTTGAATCAGGAGAGAAATTATCAAATGAAAATTATCTTCGACACCTTTGTGAGGATGGAATACTAAAGCGTTATCCGGGAAAAGATCAAAAACCTATACGAGAACGCCTCGAATATGAGTTTGATGTTATAAAAACTGCTGGATATATTGACTATTTTCTCATTGTATCTGATTTTATTAATTGGGCTAAAAGTAATAACATATTGGTAGGACCGGGGAGAGGTTCTGCAGCTGGAAGTTTGGTTGCTTATTTACTTGCTATAACCGATCTTGACCCTCTCGAATATCAGCTTTTGTTTGAGCGATTCTTGAACCCTGCTCGTGTTTCTATGCCTGATATTGATATTGATTTTCAGGACAATAAGAGAGAATTAGTATTACAATATGTAGCTCAAAAATATGGTCAGGATCATGTGGCTCAAATTTGTACTTTTGGAACTATGGCAGCTAAAGCCGCGATTCGAGATACAGGGAGGGCTCTCGGGTATTCTTATGGGCTATGTGATTCTATTGCAAAGCTTATCGAACAAAAAACTATTGCTAAATCTATAGTCAATTCTCGAGAACTCAAAGCTCGCTATGAGCAAGAAGAAAAGGTAACAACTCTTATTGATGCTGCTCAAGAATTAGAAGGGTCGGTGAGGCATACTTCCACACATGCTTGTGCTGTAGTGATATCTCCCAAAAAACTCACCTCTTATACTCCCCTACAAATTTCTGAATCTGGAGGAAAAACATCTATTACTACTCAATACGAAATGCATGCTATTGAAGATTTAGGACTTCTTAAAATGGATTTTTTGGGATTATCTAACCTCTCAACTATTGAGTCTACTCTTGAGTTAATACAATCTCAGACAGGAACTATTATTGATATCAATAATCTTCCCATCAAAGATGCGTTAACCTATAAATTATTCCAAAAAGGACAAACCACTGGGGTATTCCAATTCGAATCTCAGGGAATGAAAAAAGCTCTTATTGGATTAAAACCATCAGACTTTAATGATCTTATTGCTATGGTTTCCCTGTATAGACCGGGTCCTATGGAGCTTATACCAACTTATATAGCTCGTAAACATGGTAAGGAGGAGGTTTCTTATTTACACCCTAATCTGGAGCCTATTTTGAAACCAACTTATGGAATTATGATTTACCAAGAGCAGCTGATGCAAGCCTCACAAGCGGTGGCAGGATTTTCGCTACCAGAAGCCGATACCTTGCGTAAAGCTGTGGGAAAAAAGATTAAAGAGTTAATGGATGAGCAGAAAACGAATATTATTGAAGGTACTGTTAAACAAGGTATAGAGAGACAAGTTGGGGAAAAATTATGGGAATTAATTGAGCCTTTTGGAGATTATGGATTCAATAAATCGCATGCCGCTTGTTATGCTTTTATCGCCTATCAGACAGCCTATCTCAAAGCACATTATCCTCTACAATTTATGGTAGCTCTCCTCAATAGTGATGCCAAAGATATGACGCGTATTGCTATTGATATTACAGAATCTCGACAATTAGGGCTCAAGATTCAAGCCCCTCATGTAAATAATAGCAAAGCTCAATTTTCTGGCATTGATTCTACAATTTTCTATGGTCTTGCGAGTATCAAGAATATGAGTTCCCATTTAGCAGAATATATTGAGCAAGAGCGAATAGATAATGGCCCATTTAGCTCTTTAGAAGATTTTTTCAAAAGAATACCAGCAAAAGAATTAAATAAGAAAAATTTAGAAGCCTTAATCAAAGGGGGAGCTTTAGATGAATTAGAGAAAAGACATATACTTATCACAAATATCGATACTATTAGTTTATATATCAAAAAACTTTCTGATATCAATACCATAGTCCCAACCAATTCTTTATTTGGAAATACTGCCCCTACTGCACCTGTATTAGATTTAGTAGATAGCCCGATTTCTCCAACAGAACAATTAAATCAAATTTTGGAATTAGAAAATCATTATCTTGGCTTATGGATTTCAGCTCATCCAATCGATGAGTATAAAACAATTATAGAAGATTTAGCATTTCCAAGTATAAAAGAGCTCAAAGAATCTAAAAGAAAAACGGGGATGATTTTAGCTGGTATCATCAAAGAAAATAAAATTATTATGACGAAAAGTGGCTCCAAAATGGCATTTATAACACTAGAAGATTATAATGATAGCATTGAGGCTATTATATTCCCAAGTATTTATGGACCTATATCTGATGCTATTGTCCCTGGTAAAGGTTTTGCTCTCAAAGGAAAGCGCCAAGATAAAGATGGAAGTTCTCAGTTTATTGTATCAGAGGTCAAATCTCTCTCTGATACTGATATAAATACTTGGATTACCACAAAAGAAAAGAAAGATAATGGTAATTCGGTTGAGGATATTGGAGCTAGTATACCCGAGCCTGATGAGAGTATACCAAATACTATCCCCACAACTCCTGAAGGACAGGAAATTGTAGGTGTTAATATTATTATCCCCCCACATACCTCTAAAGATTCCTTGGAAAAAGTAAGAGATATATTAAATCGAGAGCCTCGAGGTAATTGTCCGGTATATCTAGTTGCTAATTATAATAGCCCAAATGTACAAATCAAATCCACTAATTTTGCAATTCAGTATTCCGAGGAACTTATATCCAGAATAAAATATATTCTCAATAATCCGGAATAACTACTCCTCCAGCTGAGCTTTACCAGCTTTTAGGTCCTTATATTTTCCTTCCCTGAGAAAAATTAGAAAGTTTTTATCCCATAACAATATACTATATGGTAATATTATGGCGGTAAGAAAAATTACGAGAAGAAAACTAAATGTAATAAAAAAATATAAGCCTATATAATAAGCTATGTCAGCCCCTTGTTGAATTGCTTGTTCAATATTTATAGGTTCTTGTAATGGCCAATTATTTGAAGTGTTATTTACTAAAAACGCAATACTTAAAAGCCCAATAACTCCTATTGCTATTATAGTGTTCAATGTGATTTCATTTACTTTTGTATAAATATTTAGTTCTTCTTGAGTAAACTTTTTTGAATTAATAAATAACCTTACTTTTTGGAAAGCAGGGTTTTGTTTCTTTAGTTTACGTACAATAATAATATAGAAAGAGGTGATAAGTAATATCCCTATACCTAAATTGATATTGAATATATTGTCTAATCCATAACCCAATACCTCTGGTAAGAATAATAAAGCTGATGACAACAGTCCTATGTATAGGATAACACTATAAAATCTACGATAATTAAGATCGTATATAATAGCATTAATAATAGTAGTATTAATTATTTGATATTAGTCTATGTATTTTAATAATACCTCTTTTTCAGATTTTATCAAATATCTGTAATTGTGGATAAATCACTCCTCAATAAACGGAAATATTTTGATATCATTAATTGATGATGTGTGTAAATTTAACGTTTTGTATAGGGGGAAGAATATGTTTTTTACATATGTGTCTTTACTCCCGAGTAATCCAATAGATATATGTCTTCTAATCAAAATGAGAGACCATAAAGCTTGATCCCAATAACAGTACAGATTTATCAATTTTATCTCTTTTTTTTGTAACTTTGCTTGTAAATATTCTGGGAACAACCTATTCCGTGAAATATTACTTTGAATAAATACAATTTTTTTCAAAGAAGGGGGTAATGTGTGATTGGTAAGATAGTTTAATAACAAAGAACTTCCTGCTGAATGACAAACTATTATTTCTGGTTTTGTTAACTCCAACTCTTTTTGCAATCTATGATATACTTTTTGATTCTCCGTCTTTAACATTTCAATATCATATTGTTTTATACTTGTTTTTACATTAATAGTTTCCCAAAAATTCAATTTACGAGACATTTCCCAACGAAACACTTTAGCCTCCCCCGCCTCAATTAAATCATCAAAAGCTCCAAAGCCAGCATTTTCTCCTTCTGCTGATTTAAAAAAAGAATATTGTAAACCAATACCATATCCATGTATAAGTAAATATTTCATATATCTATATTATACATTTTTGAAAGCTATTATGCTATACTATATATACTTCTGTATTATTTTCATGGATTCAAATCTCCCAAACAACCTAGAAGCTCCTATTTGGAAACTTCTACTGCAAGACTTCAATGCACTGTACTCAGACCAACAAATTCCTCCAGAAGTACTGAGAGATCATCCTGTACTTCGCCACCCTAACCCAACTCCCCTTACACAAGCAACAAACTCCTCCAGAAGTGCTGAGAAATCATCCTGTACTTCACCACCCTAACCCAACTCCCCTTACAGATTAGTAGGTGGGAGTTTTTCTTGTTTTGCAAAAAATGTATATTTAGTCTATAATACTTAAGTCTAAAAATAACTGTTATTTGTGTTGGGCCAAGCCCTATTATTTCCCTTATATATGTCTAGAATATCTTCTCTTGGCACACTTCTTAGTTTGCCTACCCAAATTATATCTTCAAAGGATTCTGTTGAGAATTCTTGTGAGAATTATCGTACTATTGAATGGGGAAAATATTCTCGGTCCTATCATAATCTTTTATCCGCTCAATTTACCGCGCTTTTATCTAATCATAGAGGATTTAGTTATATAAATAACTCTATTTATCATAATAATTCTAAAAACTCTCTTAACTTAGAGAATTTAGTACAGCAAAGTCTCATTCATCGTCCTAAAATTATATGGCTTCCTTGTATGGACGAGAGAATACAATATCTCACAGCCTCTCATCATGCTTTATCTCTTGGAATGCCGGGATGTGAATGTCTTATGACTTATACAAATAAAGCCAAAATGATAGATGATATTATTGATATTTGCAAAAATAGTCCAAGCATACAAGAAATTATTACTACCTCTCATTCTGACTGTGGAGCTGTTGATTATGCGATAAAAAAATATGATAAGGCCCATATAGTAAGTCGTATTACTCATAAATTAAAAAAGAGAGCGGCTCTCATTGATAAAGAGGGAGAAAAATATGCCCTCCATTTTACTCACTTATTAGAAAATGCTCTCCAAGAAAATAATCTCAATATTTCCGTAAGAACTCATCATTTTCAACAACAAGAATTACATTCCCAAAATCTACATAATGCCTTTGGGGCAATTATTAATTTCAACCCTCTTCTTAATAGTGCTGAATTAGAGGAAAATCTAGAATTACCGATGTTTAATATTTATGCTGGTGGCCAAAAGCCGACACAAATACTCAAAAATATTGAGTTAGCTTTACGTATATCTGCAGGGGAGAATGGATTCGGTAATATCTATTTCAATAAAGAGAATCCTTTCATCTTATTCTTCACCCTTAATCAAAACCAATCCCCCGATTCAATCAAATTCACTCAATCTATTATCAAAAAATTACAAGAAAAAGACCTCCCACTTGAAGTTGTGTACACTATATTAGAGACAGCCTAATTTTTATTTGACGATATTCTTTAGAATTGTTAATCTAACATATATACATCAAAAAAAATATACTATGTTTAGATCACGCAAATCTCTGTTTATCTTTTTAGGATTTGCTATTATATTAAGTTTTGCTATAGGATACAGTATTCCAAATAATTTTATTCAATCACCACAAATAAATCCTTCAGATACCATTCCCACAGAATCTTTTTCTGAGCAAAATCTTCATTATTCCTATCTTAATGATAAAAACTATTTTGAAGAAGCCTTTCAAAATTTACCTCAACCGACAAATTCCAAGAGTGAGGATATAAAAGGTCTTATTATACCTCATCATCTGGTCGCAAAAAAACTTATTGCTAATGCCTTTAATCAAGTTACATCTGATAAACCTCTTACAGTATTTCTTATTAGTCCTAATCACTTTAATACTGGTCGAGGGCAAATCATCACATCTCAATATGACTGGAGTACTCCCTATGGTATTATTGAGCCCAATACTCAAATAATTGATAAGCTGATTGAAATTAATACTACTATAAAAATAGATGAATCTCCATTTACTAATGAACATGGAATATCAAATGAAGTTTCTTTTATCAAAAAAACTCTTCCTCAGGCTCAAATTGTCCCCCTTATTATTAAAGATACAATATCACAGAATCAAATTAATACTTTTGTTGATAATTTAACTCAAAATCTTCCAGAAAATTATCTTTTCGTTGCTTCCCTAGACTTTTGTCATAATAAAGGAGTTACCATATGTAATCAAAATGATAAAAAAAGTCTTTCTATTCTCTCCAAATTTGACTATAAAGACACTAAAAGTGTTGATGTAGACTCTCCAGCAGGATTACAAATACTATTACAAAGTCTCAATAAACTTGGCTATTCTCAATTTAATCTTCTAGAAAATACTAATTCTGTAAATATTATAGGAGAAGCACCTAATGATGAAATGGTCAGTTATATTACAGGATATATCACCAAAAAATCTGAGAGCAAAAAAGTAGATATATTATCTTTTGGGGATATGATGCTTGATAGATATATGCGTAATGCCATTAATTCTAGAGGTTTTGATGCTATTTTTGAGAATATGAGAAGTATTATTAAGGATAAAAATATTATTTTAGTTAATTTAGAAGGAAGTTTCACCTCCTTTACCCCAAAACCCCTTAATCCTAATAATGTACAATTTACTTTTGACCCTGCCATTGTACCTAAATTAAAAGACTTGGGATTTACTCATTTTGGACTTGCTAATAATCATTCTCTTGATTTTGGATTGGCTGGGCTTAATCAAAACAAAGATTTTCTCAGTAAATCAGGTATAGACTATTTTGGAGAACCCAATAATAAAGATGCTATTTCCTTTATTCAATCAGTTAATGATATGAATATTGGACTTATTGGATATCATGAATTTAATAATCCTGATACCAGTTCTGTAATACAAGAAATCAAATCTCTCAAGGATAAAACTGATTTTATTATAGTATATCCACATTGGGGTATTGAATATCAAACTCAATTCTCTAGAGGGCAGCAAGTTAAGGCTTATCAATTTATTGATGCGGGGGCAGATGCCGTAATTGGAGCTCATCCACATGTTATACAACCAATAGAAATATATCAAAATAAACCTATATTCTACTCCTTAGGAAATTTTATATTTGACCAAACATTTTCAAAAAACACCCAACAAGGATTAGCTCTTAATATTACCCTACAAGATAATAGTGCTACTTATACACTAATCCCTCTTGAGTCTCGTAACTTAATTCCTTATATTGCAGAGGATAATTCTCGTAAAACAACACTCTCAAATCTTGCTGAGAATTCATCTGTTTCAGAAGATATAAAATCTCAGTTAGAATTGGGGATAATTAATTTGAATCGATAAAATACTGTGTTACTATTAGTATATAATTAATATAAAAACCTATTTTATGGCTGATAATATTGACCCTATCAATACATCCACAACTCCTGAACCTACCCAAACTCCAATAACTCCACCCGTACAAAATCCTAAAAAAAATTCAAAGAAAACACTTCTTATTATTCTATTTGCTCTTCTCCTACTCGGAGCCGCTGGAGCAAGTGGATATTTTTTGTCTCAAAAAATAAATCCTTCTAGTCCTACAAATACCACTCCAGCAGAAACAACTAATACCACTACAGAGCCAACACCGACTCCAGAACCAGTAACACCTTTTATATCTTGGATAGAGCCTCAAAAAATAGCTTCTCTAGGATTATTTGATACAAAAAAAGATGAAAATGGAGATGGATTGTCTGAGAGTGATATTAATTATTATAAAGTTGGTACTATTAATAAAGATACCTATCAAGGAGCTGAGATTATACTCGTAAGAAGAGCTCCTTTTAATCTAATTCCTTTTTCCTCCTATCGTTTTATAAAGAACAAAGATAATATAATATTTCTCCCTTCCTATTCCGATGAAAGGTTTGAAGAAGATAAATTAATAAATAGTAAATTCACTGAAGATAAAAGTTTCGTAATATCAGATCTTGATTTTCCAAAAACTATTATAGGAGATTCTCCTCGAAAAGTATTAACCAAGACTATAGAAGGAGATGGTATAAAATATATTCCTTTTGATAAAACTAATTTAACCAAAGCATTTACTGATACTAAGCTTGGAGACGTATATATTTCAAAAGATAATACCCCCTCTGTCAATGATACTTTAGCTTTTAGTCAAAATGGAGAAGAAGGTTTAAATAAATTATTTAATAAAAATGGATTTTATATTAAATCTCCGGATGGTGGAACTGTAATTTATAATCTCGATATTGATTTTATCAAAGGTAAAAGCACTCCTGAAATCACGTATCTTGATGGGAAGAAGAATACAAAAGAATTCCTCTCTACTGATATTGGTGGCTGTGGTAGTACTAATTTTATATCTGTAGTTAATGATATTAATGTTTCAACTGATCTTGAGAAAATTGGAATAAATTCCAAAGGAGATGATATATATAAGCTCAAAGACCCTAATAATGCTCTCTTGAAAGACTTTTATGATAATAATTATTTCCCCGAAGGTAAAAAAATAGCCTATAAAGATTTTGTAGCAAAAAACCCTCTTATTTTCTGGGTTGATCCCTTTAATCGTGTAATTAAGTTTACTGATGTTACCTATATTCCTGCCGCTGAATGTGGAAAGCCTGTGATTTATTTATATCCAAAAGAGACAACTAAAGTAAATGTACAGGTTGAGCCACAAGGAGGATTTACCTATACCGATCCGGTATATCCTGAAGGTGGGTGGAATGTACTTGCAACTCCTCAAGGTAAATTGACATATCTTCTTGATAATAAGCCTTATCCTTATCTCTTCTGGGAAGGTCGTGGAGGTTTATATGAAAAGCCCAAGAAAGGTTTTGTCGTAAAAAAAGCAGAAGTATATTCTTTCTTACAACAAAAATTAGCTGAGTTAGGACTTAATACACAAGAAGCGGCAGATTTCCTAGAATTCTGGTATCCTCGTATGCAAGCAAAGCCTTATTACTTCATTAGTTTCCTTGGTAATCAGGTTATGGATAAACTCGCTCCTCTTAATATAACTCCAAAGCCCGATACGGTAATTCGTGTACTTATGGATTATACTCCTCTTGATCAACCTATTGAAGTAGAAGGATTTAAAATTAAAACTCCTGAGCGAAAAGGCTTCACCGTCGTAGAATGGGGTGGAGTAATCCAATAGAATAGTCTTAATCCCTTCTTATTGAACTATATCCCTTAGACCTATTAGGCTAAGGGATATAATTTTATCTTAAAGTATAGAAAAAAGCCCGAGCTGAGTAGCACGGGCGGGTTTAGTAGAGATGTCAATCAATCCTTGAGATAGGGACGAGATGTTTGGTAACGAGGATTGATGATATTTTCACCCTTCACACTGTAAGGGAGTTTATCTGTATCATTTGTATCAATGAGCTCATAGGACTCATCAGGGTTGATTTCTCTCGTTTGAGAATCAAATCTAAATGTAAGAGTTTTGTTTTTTTTCTTATCAAAATATTCTCCTAAAAAAATATAAACTAGTCTCTTTGATGCTCGTGTGGTGGTTGTCATGTGATAAATTGAAAACACCTTAAACACCATACTATATTTTCACTTCTTTGTAAAGATAATATACTCTGATATACTATATATAATAATTATTACTCTTATGTCTAATATCAATCTAAAAGAGTCTTTATCTGAATTAAACTCTAATTGGATATTATCCGAAAATCAAGATTTATTATCTCGTCGTTTTGAACTTAATACTTTTGCAGAAGCTTTAGATTTAGTAAATAAAATTGGAAAACTTGCTGAAGAGCAAGGACATCATCCAGATATTAATCTTGGTTGGGGTTATGTAGAAATTTATCTTAGTACTCATGATATTGGGGGAATTTCTGAGAAAGATATAGTCTTAGCTAAAGCCATTGATAATTTATAGGTATTTAATTCATTTCACAAGCAATACCATCTTCATCTCTGTCCCGACTAAGTCGATAATTAGGGTCATTTTTAGGGAAATTACCCAGTCCCTTTTCATTTAATGTATCACAACTTCCAGGAATATATTCACTAGCTGACTTAGTACTTTGTTTTTTTTCAGTTATAGGTTCTATATTTGGTGGTGTGGGTATGCTTGGTTTTTGGGGTTTATTTATTTGAGCTTGTAACCTTTCAGCTACAGCCTTACTTGTATCACCATTACAGGTGTTTGGTGACCATAAGCCTTTATTATTATCTCTAGACTCTTTTTGATATTGATTAAATTCTTCCAGTTTTGGATGAGGAAATTTAGTATAAGAATTAGCATATCCCTGTTTTACCATCTCCGCATTATAGAATAGTCCATCTTTACGATATACATAGGCGAGAGTTCTCCCATATTTATCTATGCGATTAGCTGGATCAAATTCCAAATACACTTCTTGATTATCTAGTAGCTCTTTTGCCTTATTACTCGCTTCCTCACCGTAGCATTGCACAGGTTTACGAGGATCTTTCGTTTCTGGAGTATCTATACCAATTAATCGTATTGTTCCTAAATCATTTACTTTTATTGTATCTCCATCCACCACTGCAGTAACGGTAAATAATTTAGTATCTTGGGTATTATTATCATTTCCTAGAATTAATTTATTAACTTCTATTGTCTTATTTATATCTTGAGCCTCTTTATCATCCCCTGTATCATAATCAGGATTAGCAATAATATTCAGGTTTGGAGAATTTTTTTCTTCTGAAGAAGTAGTGTTATCTATTGATACCGTTTTAGTACTATTAATAGTATTAAATGGAATAATACTATTAGAATAGGCAATTGCAGCAATACTAAATAAAACATAAATACTAATAAATAGTATACTTATTGATAATAATCTCCTTAATTTTGGCCTATCTTTATTTTTCTTTTTTATATACGGTATATTACGAATACCCCATATCCATAAAGGAAGTACAATTAAGCATATTAATAAGGATATATAGGGTATAAAGAATGAAGTTATAAGTATAATACTACTAATAACAATAATCTTATGTTTACGCCATAAGATAGCTATTAGCTGTTGTAGTTCCGATCCCATCGATTCATTTTGAACTAATTTTTCCTGCTGCTTTTCTTCTTTTTCTATCATACAGTTATATATTTCTTTATTCATTGTATCATATATATAATATTAGAGTAGATAATTTGTTATATATAAGCCAAAATATAGTATTTTTATTGACAAATTTACCTATTTATTATATACTATTTTTGAATCTAAAATCATTAGACAAGGTTGATTTTGAATCAAGACATTAGTCTGTTTATTCCGTTTTGAAGTTCGAATTCCTTGTATTTAGTTAAGAATCCTATTAGTACGTCTGTTTTTCAATTATCCAAAAACCAGGTGACACGATTCATAAAAAATGCCACAAGGCATAGCCAAGATAAAATAAGTTGGATTATTCTTACCCTCGTAGTAGGATTAGTCGTATTCAGTAATATAGCCTATGCAGGAAAGCTTCCTCTTGGGTCAACTCTTCTTGCTAATAATAATTTAGGAGGTCCCCTTGATGCATCTCTTGGATCTGTTGGTGTTCTTCAAGGAAATGGAATTCTTGGACTTCCAAGTGATGAAGAGTCTAATACTGATATTCCTGTTGTTGATACTAATATTATCAATGGTCTTAATGCACCTGAAGGATATACAAAGGAGGCCTCTACTCCTGTAGTTAGAGAATATGTGGTGCAGCAAGGTGATACTATTGATAGTATTGCACAAAAATTTGGTATTTCATCCGAAACTGTCGCTATTGCAAATGATATTAAAGACTTAAAACAAAATCCTGCTATTAATACTAATTTAGATATTCTTCCAGAAAATGGTGTTGAGGTTGAATTAAAAGAGGGACAATCTTTAGCTGATTTAGCTTCAAGGTATAATGTTTCTGAGCAAACTATACGAGATTATAATAATATTGGAGATAATTTAGCTCTTGGAACTACCATTATTATCCCAAATGCAGTTGTTCCTAATGAGGAAAAGCCTTTCCCTACGGCTGAGCCTGTACAACCCAAGAAAGTTGCTACAAAAAAGTCAATTCCTGCTACCAATGTACAATCAGCTAATCTTCCTAGTAATGATGGGTATTTTGCATTCCCTACAACAGGAAATAATTACGGAAGAATTCACTCAAATAATGGTGTAGATATTAGTAATTCTTGTGGTACACCTATTTATGCTTCTGCTGAAGGAGTTATAACTACATCTCAAGATGGATGGAATGGTGGATATGGAAATTATATTAAAATCACTCATCCTAATGGAGTTGTAACTCTTTATGGCCATCTTAGCAGTAGAGCTTTACAAACTGGTGCTTCTGTAACCAAGGGTCAATATCTTGGAGCTATGGGAACTACTGGTAATTCAAGTGGATGTCATCTTCATTTTGAAGTAAGAGGAGGACGAAATCCTTTAGCTCGATAATTTTTATTCCCCTATACAAATAGTACTATTAGGAATATACTGAACGTATATATTAACATTACTATTATGAGTGAAGAAAAGAAGACCTCTAAAAAAGTAACCATAGTCCCAACTGATAGACAAAAAAATATTGCCGCTATTAGCTATATATTCTTTATTATTGGATATTTTACCGTAGAAAAAGACTCTCCTTTTGTGAAATTTCATATGAAACAATCTCTCACTTTATTAATTTTTGCTGCTGCTATTAGTTTTACTCTAAGTATTTTTGGGATTATACCTATATTAGGTTGGTTAATTGCTTTTTTGGGTGGTATTCTTTCTCTTATTTTATTTGTTATTGGAATTATTAATGCCTTATCTGGAGAAGAAAAAGAGCTTCCTCTTATTGGTAAATATACTGAAAATTTATTCAGTTTTTAAGCTACTTTTTCGCGATATTGTAAGGCTTCTGCAATATGAGTTATTTGAATATTCTCTGAATGAGCGATATCCGCAATGGTGCGGGATAATTTGAGAATTCTATTATAGGCTCTGGCGGATAAATTCATTTTCGTGACAGCTTGGGTTAGAAGATGTTGTGAGGCTTTATCTAATATACAAATTTCTTGAATTTGTTTTATATTCATTTCACTATTGGTTTTAATTCCCATATGTTGAAATCGTTCTTTTTGTATTGCACGAGCTTTTTCTACTCTATTACGAATTGACTCTGATGATTCTTCTAATACTTCTGAAGGCTTAATTAATTCTTCAGTTTTGACTTTTTCTACCTGAATAATCATATCTATTCTGTCGAGTAATGGCCCGGATATTTTTTGCTGATAGCGTACAATTTGAGCTTGAGAACAAATACATTCTCTATCATTATCAGTAAGATAGCCACAAGGGCAAGGATTTTGGCTAGCAATAAGCATAAAGTCAGCAGGAAAGGTTAGAGATCCCTGTGCTCTGGATATTGTCACTATTCTATCTTCTAATGGTTGCCGTAAACTTTCTAATACTAATCGAGGAAACTCCGGAAATTCATCCATATAGAGCACTCCGCGATGAGCGAGACTAATTTCACCTGGTTTAGGAAAACTCCCGCCTCCGATTAAAGAAATGGACGATGCGGTATGATGTGGTGCTCGAAAGGGTCTACTAATTATGAGTGGGTTATCTGAACTCAGATTTCCTGCAATACTATATAATTGAGAAACTTCTAATACTTCTTCCCTATCCATTATCGGTAATATGGTGGGTATGGTTCGAGATAATAATGTTTTACCAGCCCCTGGAGGTCCTGTCATTAATATATTATGCGCTCCCGCGGCTGCGATTTCTAAAGCTCTTTTGGCGAGCTTTTGTCCTCGTATATAAGACATATCTATATCAGATATATGAGGTTTGGGTATAAAATGATAGGGAGGAGTAGCTTGAATTTGTGTATGTACTTTATTATCAAAATGATCAATTAATTCCTGTATATGACTAATGGCTAAAATGGTTATGCCCTCTACAAGAGAAGCTTCTTTGGCATTATCTGCTGGTATAATAATAAAGGGTATATGTTGTTGTTTGGCATATATTGCAATTGGTAATATACCTTGTACACCTCGTATTGATCCATCTAATCCCATTTCTCCAAGAATAATATATTCTTTTTCTGGAAATTGAATAAGTTCTAAAGCTTTTAAGATAGCTACCGCCATTGGTAAATCATAGGCTGTTCCAATTTTCTTTACTTCAGCTGGAGCTAAATTAAGTACAAATCGTTTTTGGGGTAAAACAATGCCACTATTTTTAAGCCCTAAGCGCATACGCTCTTTAGCTTCATTGATAGCAGTATCGGGTAATCCAACTATTGTAATACCTGGTAATCCCTGAGTCATATCAACTTCAATCTCTATTCTTTGCCCATTTAGTCCTAGAGTTGCTGCTGATTGTACTCGGGATAACATATATTTAATCTCGAATTGGCATTATAAGATAAAAGAAATCTGGAATATCAGGACTTTTGAGAATAACAGGAGAATCCGTATCATTAAGGTTGAATTGTATTGGCTTATCTTGGAATAATTGTATACCGTCCAAAAGATAATTATAATTAAAGGCTACAGCCAAATTAATTTCACCCGTACTATGTATAGGTAATTTAGTGGTATTAGCTCCAACTTGAGAATCTGAAGAACTAATGCTCAAAGTACTATCATCTTGAATAGTTAATTTGACATCATGAACCGTATTCTGAGAGAATACTGAAGCTAATTTTATAGCCTGTACTAATTCCTGACTATCTATATCAAATAATGTATTGAATTTTTGAGGAATAAGTCCTTCATATTGAGGAAAATTCCCTTCAATTAATTTTGATACTATTTCTACCGTATCAGCAATAATATGTATTTGAGAAGCTCCAAATTGTAATGTCACTTCTACTTCTTCTAGGGCGTCCAATACTCGAATAATTTCTGCTACTGTTTTACTTGGAATAATAAGAGAAAAATTTTCTTCAGCAGGACTTGATAAAGTAATTCTCTTTTCACTAAGTCGAAATCCATCAGTTCCAACAAAAATTAATTGCTGATCTTTTTTTGCAATATATACTCCGGAAATTTCTGGGCGAAAATCATTTTTAGGTAAAGCACCATATACTGTCTTGAGAGCTTGCTTCAATTCTATACTTCCTACCACTAATTGCTTATTTGCTTCTATTTGGGGAAGTTGTGGGAATTCATCTGCAATAATACCTTTGAATTCAGCAGTAATATCTTTTCCTTGTTCTATAGTAAGTTTATCATCTACAACCGTTAAATCTAATTTATCTTGTGGTAAATTTCGAATATAGGCAAGTAAAGTATCTTGAGGAATACAAATAGCCCCTTCAGCTTCTTCTTTTCCTCTAATATGTACCCGTATTCCAATTTCTAAATTGGTGGAGCTAATTGTGAGTGATCCTTTATCTCCTTGTAATAAAAAGGTTTGTAAAACTGGTAATGTTGTAGCTCGTGAAGAACTTTGCCGAGCTATACTCAGTCCCTTTAAAAGATTTTCTTGCAAACAGGTGAATTTCATATCTTCTCTATCTTACTCTATTTCTATATATGTATTATACCTTGAATAATTCCTTTTTTCTAGTTTATTTGTTTTCTTGTCCTTTATTTATATAAAGTATAATAGTAGATAGTAGTATGTGTGGAAAAGCTGAAAACTGGTTTTTGACCGCATAAATACTGTGTGTCAAGTGGGGATATCATTTGGGATAAGTCTCTTATAACTTTGGGGATAAAACAGAGTGGGAAAAATCTCTGTGGATTAAGTCCTATTTATACACAATAGTATTCACAGAAATCTAGTGATTTTATATAAGTTATACACAACTTATTAACAATAGTTAAGGAATTACAAAGGAGGTTTTTTCTGTATTATGAAGATGCGGGATTTTCCTCATTATATAATTTATTTTTTAATAACGTAATATCTTGCTCAAGACTGTAATTGGTTACAATATCCTTTTTTACCTTATTCCAAGCATGCATAACTGTGCTATGATCTTTACCCCCTAATAATTCTCCAATATTAGGAAAAGTAAGCTTTAATTCTTCTCGAATTAAGTACATCGCAATTTGCCTTGGTATTGCGATATCTTTTTTACGGCTTTTAGACAATAAATCTTCTTTGGTAATATGAAAATGTTCAGCCACGGTATCGAGAATCATATCAGTGTTCACAATACGTTGAGAATGAATTTGTCCCCCTTCAATTAACTTATCTACTAATTCAGGAGTAACTTTGGCTCCTAGAAGTTGTACTCGTCCAATAATTTTATTTAGAGCCCCCTCTAATTCACGCACATTGCTTCGTATGCGCTCAGCAATGACATAAATAATATCATCATCAAGATGAAAATTCTTTTGAATACATTTACTTTTAAGAATAGCTACACGAGTTTCAAATTCTGGAATAGCTACATCCACAATCATACCTCCTTCAAATCGAGACTTTAATCTATCATTTAAAGTCTTTATAGCACTTGGTGGTCTATCACTTGTGAATACAATTTGCTTATTATGAGCATAAAGTTCATTAAAGGTATTAAAAACCTCATATTGAGTAGCCTCTTTACCCCCAATAAATTGAATATCGTCAATAATCAAGAGATCAACAGCTCTATGCCGAGCTTTAAAATCTTCCATACGTCCATTTTTGAGAGAATTCATTAAATCTGAGATGAATACATCTGAGGTAACATACAGGATATTCTTATTCTTTTTATTGAGACTATTCGCAATAGCTTGAATAAGATGAGTTTTCCCTAATCCCACACCTCCATAAATAAATAAGGGATTATAACGAGTTCCAGGCTCATTTGCAACTGATTGAGCAGCAGCATGGGCAAGTTCATTGGATGATCCCACAATAAAATTTTCAAAAGTATAATTCTCTTTTAAGAGAGCAGTTCCACTGGGCTTAGCAGGGATAATAGTAGGCTCAGCATATTGATAATTGGGATCCGTATTCTCATTATTCTGCTTTTCCTCTATTTTAGACTTTTTCTCCTTTAATTCTTTATCTTTGAGGTTAATAACAGATTGAATAGCTTTAGGAGATTGTTTTTGGGTATTTTGAACTACATATTTTACCCGTTTTATAGAACCGGTAATCTTTTGAATGGAGTTTAGAATAGTAACATTAAATTTATTCTCAAGCCAATCCCGTGTAAAGGCGCTTGGTACGCAAATTACAATTTCTTTATCATCCATACTTATGGGATAAGTATTTTTGATCCACGTATTAAACTGAGGTTTACTGATATTGAGTTCTATCTCACCTAATACTGAGTTCCAAACTCTTTGTTTCTCGTCCATTGCAATCGTCTAAATTGATGATGTTGATAATCTGTGGATAAGTTGATTTTATTATACGCTATTGCAGGATTTTTGCAAAGATATCCCCATTAAAGATTGAGTATAAGCTATAATTCACTTTGAATTCACTTTCAAAAATAACCCTCCCTCAACAATACGGTATTATATCTTGACTTTCTCTTAATAATAAGCTATAATATGCAACAAGTCTATCGTTATATATATGATCAAAGGAGCAGCAAGTAAGAATCGTAAAAGAAATCGCCGACATGGTTTTTTGTCTCGTATGGCAACAAAGTCGGGACGAGCTTTAATTAATCGACGCCGAGCAAGAGGACGAGCAAAATTATCCGTCTAATTTACTTTATATAAAAAACACAATGGAGCGGCTGCATGAATCATCAGATATAGCCTCTATATTTGCTGAGATTAAGCCTCAATATCTTGATATATTTCAGATATATACTCGCCCGAGTGACAAAGATATTACTCGATTGGGTATTATTATTTCAAAAAAACATATACCACTTGCTGTCAACCGCAATAGATTCAAAAGACAAGTCCGAGAATTATTTCGCAAGCAAATTGATACAAAAACTAGACATTATGATATACTTGTACTAGTGCGCAATCGTCCAAAACAAGAGAACAAAACTCAAGTATTTGAGCAATTAACTCAATATATTAATACCTTAATCTAAACAATCTGTATGGGATGGCTATTCAATGAATTATTATATCGACCATTATTCAACTCAATGGTATTCTTCTATGATATTATACCAGGAGCTAATCTTGGTTTAGCAATTATACTTACCACCCTTATTGTGCGAGTATTAATGATACCTTTGTATAGGGCTAGTATAAAAAGTCAGCGAGAAATTACTATTATACAACCTATAATTAAGGAAATACAGACTAAGTATAAAGATGATAAGCAAAAGCTTTCTGAGGAGTTAATGAAAGCCTATAAAGAGCATAATGTTAATCCATTTGCGGGAATAGTATTATTATTAGTACAACTCCCTATACTTATTGCTATTTATCAGGTATCTCTCAATTTATTCAAGCCTGAAACCTATCCTGCGCTTTATTCTTTTGTAACTTTGCCAGAGAATGGGTTTAACAATATGTCATTCTTTTCTTTAAATATAGCTGAGCCAAACAATATTATACTCGCCTTACTAGTTGGAATTTCACAGTATTATCAGATTCGACTTATTATGAAGAGAACTCAACCAAAAAAAGTTGAAGATAAGAAAAAGAAAAAATCAGATAAGCCAGAAGCACCAGATTTTGCAACTATTCTCAATAAACAAATGTTATTCTTAATGCCAATACTAGTCACAGTATTTGCTTATACATTACCAGCATCTATGAGTTTGTATTGGATTACTACAACCGTATTCACTATAGTACAAGAGTTTTTCCTTATCAGACAAGTTGATAAAGCAGAGGGGGTAAAATAATACTCATCTATGACATTAAATAAGAAATTAGCCCTGAATAGTATTATCCAAATTTTAGGTAAATTTGTGATGATAGTAGTTGGGTTTATTTCTATACGTATACTCACCACCACATTGGGAGTAGAAGGATTTGGAGCTTATATTACTATTACTAGTTATCTCATTATCGCGAGCGTAATCGCTGAATATGGATTTAATGCCTTACTCACCACCGAAATCGCCGGTAAAAATGAGGAAGAAGCAGGACATATTGTAAATAATCTATTCACTGCCCGCCTGTTAATGGCAATATCCATAATTGGTATATTTGCCTCTTTGGCTGTATGGCTTATCCCATCCTATTCTACAGAGGTGAAATGGCTAGTTGCTCTTGGGGCTATAGGAACAATAGGATCATCATTATCTCAGGTTTTGGTAGGAGTATTTCAGACCAAATTACGCACAGATAAAATCACTATAGGAGATTTTATTGCCCGAATCACATTAACTGTAGGAGTTATTCTTCTTGCCCTACTTGGTACGGTGAATTTATTCTGGGTAATGGTAGTATATAGCATAGCAGGAATTGCTCAGGCTATTTTTGTCATATCCGCCACTTATAAATATTATCCTCTCAAACTCACTATCGATTGGCCTTATTGGAAATATATATTCAAAAAAGCCTTTCCCCTCTTTATTATTATTACCTTTAATCTCATCTATTATCGAATAGATGTCATTATGTTATCCATAATGAAAGATCAAAGCGCAGTGGGATTATATGGAGCTGCTTACAAAATCCTTGAAGTTTTAATTGCTCTACCTGGAATGTTTATGGGATTATTATTACCCCTATTTGCAAAATATTATAAACAAGACCGAGAGAGATTCAAACATGTATTCCAGCAAGCTTTTAATATCCTACTCACTATCGCAATACCATTAACCGTAGGAGGAATACTATTATCTGGTAAAATACTGGAACTTATTGCAGGAGCAGAATTCCTCCCTGCTACCGCTACATTACAAATCTTATTTGTAGGAATAGGGTTTATATTTATGGGGAATCTTATGGGGCATATCTTAATAGGAGCTGAGTTTCAGAATAAAAGTATGTATATTGCTATTATTGGGGCATTCTTTAATGTAGGGCTTAATCTCTATCTTATACCCCGATACTCCTATTTTGGAGCTGCAGCAGCAACCGCTATAACAGAGGGATTGGTCCTTATTAGCTATATTTATCTGGTTAGGCGATATGTAAAATGGTTCCCACGCTTCCAATGGATACATATACTGACACTTGTCGCCACTGCAATAATGGGAATAGTATTATATGTAATACATGATTGGAATATATTTCTTCAATCGGTGATAGCGGTATTAGTATTTGGGCTTACTCTTCTTCCCCTTGGAATTAATCGACTAAAACAGTATTATGCCATCAATATTCAAGAATAAAACCATATCATTCATTATAGTCTCATATAAGACGAAACATTATCTAGAAGATTGTATCAAAGCTATTATCTCATCTACCACAGGAGATTATGAGATAATAGTAGTCGAGAATAATTCAAGAGAGAATTTAGATAGCCTCCAAGACTTATCCACAGAAAGAATACATATTGTGTATTCAGATAAAAATGCTGGATTTGGAGCCGGAGTAAATATAGGAGCCACTAAAGCTACAGGTTACTGGCTATGCTTTATTAATCCCGACACCAGAATACAAGGAGATATCCACACTTTATCCACAATGAGTGAAAATACGGGGATAATTGGACTGGCTCTTGTGGATAACAATAATCATATACAAGATTATCAGTATGGAGCTTTCCCCACACCACAAAGTATAATCACCAATACTGCTAAAAAGACTTGGCAAATGCCCACAGATCAGACGATTTCTACCGATTGGGTAAGTGGAGGGTCACTATGTATAGAGACTGCTTTATTCCGCGAACTTGGAGGTTTTGATGAGCAATTCTTTATGTATTATGAAGATATAGATTTATGCCAGCGAGCTAAACAAATAGACAGAGACATAGAATGGACACAACAAATAACTGTCTGGCATCAAGAAGGTGGATCTGAGAGTAATATCAAGAGAACCAAGGAGAGATATTATACTGCCCAGAGAAAATATATCGCAAAATGGTATAGTGATTATTGGAATCTCCTCCTAATGCCAATACATTTGGGATTATTAATCAGAGGAAAGTTTTAAAACTTAGATTTTAAAGGTATAATATAGCAAGTAGTCGTAATAATGTATAAATCTGGGTATGAATTTAGAAGATAATGTAAATAAACATAATAATTATGTCATTAACCCCCTAACTAATGAGGAGTTAAATGGTTTTTTAGATGATAAATCAAGAGATATTATTAAATATTTTATTGTTAAGTCATTATTTTCTCAGCCTGAACCAAAATTAGATCAAAATCAAATCCCCATACAGATACCTAAAGAACATGTTGAACAATGGTTTACACAAGCTCTCAATGTTCACTCTGTTGGTGCTGGTTCATACCCTATTGATATATATAACTTGGAACAAAAATGGGGTGCAGATATTAAGATGTTAAATATTAAAGTAGATAAATTTGGAAATATTACAAATAGTAGTAGTGGTGAAGCTTCTCTAGGTCAAAAATTTACAGGACCAGGCATTGATCTAGATACTTGGTTTGCTCAAAAAGAATATAAAAAAATTAAAGATAGTTGGGTTAATCTATACAATGAGAAATATAACTCAATTAAAGATAAATATGAAATTAATAAAATCTATTACTTTTTTATACTAAGACCAGGTACTCAGGTAGAGGGGGCAGATTTCTATTTTACAGGAGCTATTATTGATTTAGATAATCTTCATAAGATTGAAGTTAATAAGAAAAAAACAACGAGTAAATCTGTATTTCTAAATCATTTTATCGATAATGATTATGGGAACATAAAGATTTATAAAGCAAAGAAAAGACTTGAGCTGAGACTAAATCCAAAGAAATGGATAGAAAATGGATTTTCTCTTAAAATATCTACTTCATTTCAAAATAAACCTATTAATCTAAGAGACGACTATACAGATAGTTATCTAGATGATCGTATAGATCAATTAAAAAATGTCACTATTAACTTTATAGAATAACTAAATCTATTTCATTGCTTTCATCATTTGTTTAGCAACAGCTTCAATAACGGGTACACTAACTGAATTCCCCGCTTGTTTATATAATGCAGAATCTGAAATATTTGGCAAAACATAATTCTTAGGAAATCCTTGAATTCTAAAGCACTCCAAAGGGGTTAACTTTCTAATACCTTTAGAATCCTTAATTATAGGTACATTATGTCCACCCATACCCATATTTGCAGTTAGTGTTGGACAAACCCCACTTTTATTTTCTCTAACATATTGTCTACGCCACTGGTAAACCTTTCCTTCTTCAACTACAAAATCTTTAAGTCTCTCAAATAGAGGTTTATTATTGTAATAATATTTTTCAGGAACATCTTTTTCCAGAAGATTAATAATATTTGTGGTTAGCTTTACTGGAGTAGGAAATTCAAACTTATCAAAATAATATTTATTTTTAAAGCCTACAATATAAATCCGCTCTCTATTTTGTGGAATATTCCCATACTCCATGGTATTTAGAACCTTAGACCTTACATAATAACCTAGTGATCTAAGAGTTTCCTCAATTACTTTGAATGTATTTCCCCCATCATGACTTTTTAGATTTTTAACATTTTCAAGCATAAATCCTTCTGGTTTTCTAGCTTCAATAATTTTTGCTATATCAAAAAATAAGTTACCTCTATTTTTGGGATCATCAAAACCTTTTCTATAGCCAGCAATTGAAAATGCCTGACAAGGAAATCCCCCTAAAATAAAGTCAAATTTGGGTAAATCATCTATTCCAACCTTTCGAATATCTTCTACAACAAGTTTAGATTTTTTAAAGTTTACATCATAGGTATCTTTACATTTCGCATCAAAATCATTTGCAAATACCGTTTCAAATCCAGCATTTTCAAAACCAAGACGAATCCCCCCTACTCCAGCAAAAAGATCAATAGTCCTAAATCTAGGTATATTTTTTTGAATTTCTGGATGTATAGATTGATTAACAATATTGCTAATTACTTGAACTACAACACCTCTCACCTCAACTTCTTTTCTATAAAATGGTAAAAGGTTTTGATTTCTAGGCTCAAGTCTAAACCTATCTTTTTCCCGATAGATTTTTTTTAGTGTGGCTTCATTATCATCTATGATAGCAACCACAGTCTGCCCATTTTCTGCAACAGACTGCTTTTTAATAATAACAATATCACCATCAAAAATACCCTCATCAACCATACTATCACCAGCTACTTTTAAAGCATAATAACCTTCAGAGGATCTAATACTAGGATTTACAATTGAAACCGTATTATCAATATTTTCTATTGCTTCGATAGGGCTTCCTGCAGCGATAATCCCAATAATAGGTATCTCTAGTATAGATTTTACATTTATTTGTGGAGACAAGGTTCTTGCTGAGTTTGAGAGATAACCTTTTAATTTTAAGGTATTAATATGCTCATGAACTGTCGATACAGCCTTAAGATTTAAGTGTTTACGAATCTCTTCTATGGTAGGAGCTACACCAACCTCATTGATATATGAAGTTATGAAATCAAATACCTCTTTTTGTTTTTTTGTTAGTGTTGACATATTGACAATATTATTTATTTTCGCTACAATTATATTATATCCGAAAAATAACCGAAATGTAAAGCTTAGTTATCCACAATTATGGACAGAGATAAAAAAATTAAATATTGGATAGATAGATTAATAATAAAAAATGCTGGAGTGCATTTATTTATATTCATTACGATATGTGCAATTCCATTAGCAGGATTTGAGATATTATTGAATGGTTATTATCAATTAGCATTTGTATCAACTGTAATTATAGAAGCATTAAATCCGACAAAATAGAGTAGTTAATAAGGCCTAATCAATAGAAGAGACAATCGAGTAGTATGACAAAAGATGAGGTGATACGTAAATTAAAGAATAAAATAGCTGAACTTCAATTAGAGCCCGATACATTGATTGAAAGCACAACTGATAATACCGATATATTATCTTTGGTAGATAAATATAATCTTATGGTACATATGATGAATAAAGCTGTTGATACTCAATTGGAATATATCCCTTATGAGCCTACTATACAGGAAATAGATGATATAATAGCTAGAAATAATACTCTGAGTAATTAGAGCTTTAAAAACTTTTGTATAAAAATATAATCTCTCATAATATTAAAAGCAGTATTATAAAATTTCACTTCTCCACGCAATAGCTGGGCTTTTTGTTCTTCAAAAAGCTGTATTACTTTATCTAAAGGTAAAACAAGAGTATAAAGTCCATTTTTTGACTCACTATCTGTTAATTGAGGCTTATCTTTGTCTCCAATTATATGAGCTGTATAGCAGTAATTGATATTATGTCTATTATCTCGAGTACGATAATCATCTACTACTCCTATTTCTTTACCAATCTCAACAGTATAGCCAGTTTCTTCTCTACATTCTCGAATAATACCGTCAATAATTGATTCATTTTTCTCTATTCCACCACCAGGGAGAATAAAGAAAGAGTTTATTGTGTTTCCAATTAATACAATTTCATGAGAATTGTTTAATATAATAGCTTTCCCTGTAATACGATCTTTAAAAGTCTGATTTTCATTCACAGATGGTTGTTTATCAGGGAAAATATCTTTTTCTGTAAATGTTTTTAGATGTTCCATAAGGTTGAAAATAATTATTTGTATAATAACATAGGATTAAGAATAGAACTATTTATCAAACAAAAAAGCCCCGCGATGTACGGGGCTGGGTGTGTGAGGTGAGGATTTGGAGGGATTAGCCGTCTTCCTCTGGATCTTCATCAAAGAAGGTATCTCTCAATACGGGATTTGTCCTCCCTATCATCTCCAGGATAACTCCAACATAATGGGAGTTGTCATCTGTATGAGATGGGGGGGGATGGTGTCTCCTTCTACCCATAAGGGGTCAGTGACCTCTACAACTTCTCCTGGTGTGGGAGTTGTGTAGAGATAGGCTGATCCACCCCAGAGAGCTTTTCGGCTCTCCGAAAAGTAACCATGAAAAGGTGTCATTGTAGTTGTGAACAATCAAAACAGTAATACCCTAACATATTTTTTGGTGTTTGTCAATAACTATCAACAAACACAATGGTGATATAGCGTAATATATTATTCTCCTCCTTCAGATTCTCCTTCGCCTCCTCCAATAGTAAAGGTAGAGATAATTTGTTCTCGAACTGCAGAGATATTAGCTTGAATAATTTCGGAAATAATATTCTGGGATTCTTGTTTTCCTTGCTCTATTCCTTCTTGTGCAATTTGTTCTCCTTCTTCAATAATAGGAGCAGATATATTAGCGACAGGTTCAGAAAGATTGGCAATATTGGGCTTAATAAGGGTATTAAATGCTATAGCTCCTCCAACAAATCCTATAATAAGAAATATTCCAAGACCTATAAGGGTAAATAGTATGAATTTAGGTATTTTAGACATATTGAAATAATTAATTATGTTCATATAGTATAGCATAATTATAGAATAGAAAACACTTACATATAGCACAATTCTGGACAAAAGAGTATAATGAATCTATATAATCTGAATATATGATAGGATATTGGATATTAATAGCTAGCGTTATCACAGGGCAAATTACCCGTATTGGTGATTTGGGGGTTTTGACGGATATATTAGTACCGATTTATCTGGTATATTGGTGGGTATCTCGAGATAAGCAGAAGGATTTCCCTTTTTCGGTACCTATTGTGCTGATTGCGATTTGGCTCTTATATCTCTTAGGTTCTCTATTCTTACATTTGAGTTTTATCCCAGCTGTGGGTGGGGAAATAGGTTCTCTGTTATATTGGGTCCGATTAGCGGCATATATGGCTCTGATATTACCTCTGGTGGATTATCGTAATAATAATGCTGAGCGAGTAGATAATCAGCTATGGTATATAGTTTTTGTATCTAGTGTGGTGTTATCTATATTAGGATTTATACAGCTTATCCTTTTCCCAGACTTTTCTTTTATGGCTCAATTTGGTTGGGATCCTCATCAGGGGCGGCTACTGTCTACTTGGTATGATCCTAATTTCCTGGGAGGATTTCTTGGGCTTGCTCTTGTGATTATATTATCTCGTATATTGGTAGTATTGCAGGAGACAAAAAAATGGAATAAGGTTATTATTGGGCAATTGCTGATATGGATTACCGGATTAGGTATTGTACTCGGAGCTTTGGTATTAACTTATTCTCGTAGTGCGCTTCTGGCTTTCCTTATTGGCATTACTGTTGTGACACTGCTCATTTCCCGCAAAACATTTGTGATTATTGTGATTATATTATCTCTAATTGTGATTAATAGTCCGCGCCTACAAACTCGTATACAGGGAGCTATTAATGTGGATGTGACGGCTTCCCTACGGCTACAATCTTGGCGAGAAACTCTCGAGGATATAGACCGTAATCCTCTATTTGGTATTGGATATAATACGATTAAATACCAAAATACGGTTCCATCTGAACTTAATTCAGCTTCAGGGCGAGATAGTAGTATACTGACTCTGTGGCTTACAGGTGGAATTATTGGGCTTGGATTATTCTTGGCCATAGTGATTGCCTCTCTGGTGCGAGCTTGGAAGAGGTTAGGTAGGGGCGGATTAGATAGGGTTTGGGGTGTAGCTATTATTGGTTCATGGGGATTAATTTTAGCTCATTCTATGTTTGTTAATAGTATATTCTTCCCACATATATTAATATTTATATTATTCTTATTAGTATGAACAAATTACTTTTTATACTTGGGCTTATTATTCCGCTATATATTATACGATTTCCTATTTTTGGAATACCGACGAATATATTAGAGATGGGTATTGCTTTTGTGGCTTTAGTGTTCCTATTGCAATACAAAAACTGGGAGTCTATCTTGAAATTAGAGACTTATCAAAGTCGAGAATTTGTAGTATTTGGGAGCCTCCTCCTATTAGCGACCATTGGAGTTCTCATTAGTCAGGATTTGCGGGGAAGTTTGGGTGTTTGGAAAGCATATTTTGTATTACCAATTGTGTTAATTTGGATTATATCTCAGCTTAAAGCTAATGCATATCGGGTTTTCTTGAGAGGAATTATTGGATCTGGAGTGGTCGTCGCTATTATATCTATAGTACAAGTGGTTATAATTGGGTTTAATTCTAGCTTCCGTCCTACTGCTCTCTATGCTCTAGGACTGGACTCTGCCGTTGCTCAGGGGGGATTCTCTAATTATATTGCGATGTATCTTGTTCCTATATTAGTACTCACTCTATCTCGCAAGAATTTGCCTGTGGAACTTAGGTATACTATCGGTACGATATTATTTACCGGAATTATTATAACTCAATCATATGCTGGAATTTTTGCCCTTGCAGGGGTGTTTATGATATGGGGAATCACTCGATTAGTATTAAGACGAAAGAATAATAGGAAAACATCCAAACCATTCCTAAAACCGAGTATGGTGGCTTTGGGAATATTAGGAATATTACTATTTGGAATTTGGCAAATTAATACTCCTAAATTCCAGAGTTTGCTCGATATGGATAATCGTAATTCTATTACTACCAGAGCACAAATTTGGGATACAGCTGCTACTATGATAGTACAATCCCCTATTCTTGGCATTGGTCTTGCTGATTTTCAGCGAGTATATACTGAGACAATTCCTCAGAAATATTTCCCCCCTTATGAATGGCTAGTTCCTGAACCTCATAATCTCTATTTTGCCTTTTGGTTACATCTTGGTATTGGAGGTATTATATGGCTTTTTGCAATATTGAGATTCACTATCTCTCGCCTTATTAGAGCAATTAGGGACGGTAAATGGGATTTGTATTGGTTAAGCCTAAGTCTTATCTCTATCTATTTGTATGGGCTTCTCGATACCCCTTTTTGGAAAAATGATTTAGCATTATTATTCCTTGTGATTCTGTATGGAGTAATTCGAGAAAAGAAAAAAGTCTAGCTCACGAGCTAGACTTTATCTATAATAAATCTTTATTTAAAACTTTTAAACATCAAACCAAGAATCCAACAAGGAACCAAACCAGTATAATATGAAACTGTTTAGAGCTACGGCAATAAAGAAAAACCCAAGAAAGTCTACCGAGACAGGAAATCCTATAAACTCTACAATAAAGTTCCATGGCATTATTGGTAGTATCAAGCCAAATCCGCACAACCCACTACAATTAAAAGAACTAATAAAAATCAGTGTAGTTAATACCAAATAGATTCCGACAAGTGTATGACCAGATTTAAATGATTTATTAAGTAGATTAGTTATTTTAGATAATATAGCCGACATATTATTTATGTATTAATATCTAACTATATTTTATCATAGATATAGTATAAAAGAAAAAAGTCTAGCTCACGAGCTAGACTTGGGGTGGTGTATACTTTTGTGGTCGATAGGAACCTCTCGATTTAGGGGTTCTTTTAATAAGTATGGCACCTGTACCAGAAAGGACTATTCCTAGATACAAGTATGGGTTAAATATAGTCAAAGGTGCTTTGAACAAACAAATTATTCCAAATCCAATACAAAAAGTTCCTACTAATATTCCAAAATAATATCTGTGGAAACGATAGATTGGACTAGTCATTGTATAAGGTACAGATACTAGAGATAATAGCATATACTTATGCTATTATCAAGCGATTAATTAAGAGGTACTTTATATAAATTATTATCTTTACGATTGGTAAAGAATAATTCTGTTCCCGCGGCATTGAGGAATAAGTCTTTAGAATCAATATTTCCAATATTGGTAGATAATTGTGAGGCGGTTGCGGTTGCAATATCTACTTTGTATAAACTTTCATTAAAGTCCCCAAGATTAGAACTATAATAATCATCAGGAAGAATTTTGGTATTAGCAACTTCTGCTTTAGTAAAATAGGCAGTTTTACTATCTGGGCTCCAAGCAATTTTTTCAGCTATTGTACCTACATTTTCAATTTTAGCAACTTCAATACCAGCCTTATTGATTACAGAAAGCCCTAAAGTAGATCCTCCGCGCTCAGTGGTATAGGATATAATTCCTTTTTCTCCATCTGGAGCCCAAGATACATTTAGCCCATTTTTTTCTTCTAATACAGATTTTGCTTCCCCAGTACTGATATCGATAATCCTTAGAGCAGAAGCTCTATAGCTACTCGGAATAAGAGTTTGACTTATACTATTCTGAAAAGGAATTCCTTTGAGATATACAGCACTAGAAGTAAGAGTAATGATTTTTTTCCAATCTGATCCATCCGGATTACTGACTGATAGATCAACAGCAGCATCTCCTCCCACAGCATTATTTTTAAAGGTATAAAATACTCGATTATCTGATAAGAATTGCCCTGATATCACATCAATAGGAAATGCAAAAGATTTGCGAGTACTATAATTAAAGGTATATACTCTATCTTTTATTTGTGTTAATACATAAGGGGCGGTAGGAGCCCACTGTACCGAAGTTATACCAGCTAAACTCGTTTCATCCAATAGCTTGGCATCTCCCCCACTAGCGGGAATTTGAAAGGTTTGCCCCTTATCGAGAGAATAATATTTTATACTATTACTGGTATCAATAGTAGCGTTGACAATAGCTTTGTCTGAAATTTTGGTAGCAAGACGAGTAGTATCAGCTGGCTTATTATTATCTTTAACAGTATCGGCGGCCTTCTCAGTATTGCGAGCACCAATATACCCATAAATGAGTATACCAATAACAATAAGAGGTATAACCCCAATGGTTAGTATTAGTACTATTTTGTTCTTAAAGAATTGCATATGATTTTATAAGTTTAATGAGAATGGGTCTGAGTTAGCTTCGTCAGTAACTTGAGCTTTGGCGGCCTGAATCTTGAGTAATTGTTCAGGGTCCGAGGTTATAATCTGATCTTCTCCATATGATGCTACCACCTTGATAGCCGCATGTTTAAGTCCTGCAAAGAATATCCCCTCTCCCACATCTGACTCTAGAAGAAGGAATTTTTCTTCTTCAGTAAGATAAAAGGTATCTTTAATAATATCTATAGAGGCTGGAGATTGTTTCAAGAGAATTTGTATTGATGAGTTGGTCAGAATAGCTTTTCCATATTCTGAGGCGAGGAAATCAGCAATATCCTGAGTAATAGTGGTAAGCCCAAGATAATATTTACGGGCTCTTTTGGCAAGTGAGAAAAGAAAAGAAGCTACCGCTTTGTCCTTCATCATAACCCAAGCTTCATCTACAACAAGAATACGCTTTTTGAGAGTTCTTCGGATCTCTTTCCATATATATTGAGTTACCACAAACATAGCTAAAGGCTGAAGAGCATCCTCCATATCTCGAGTATTGAATACTACTAATTGATTAGCAAAATTAATATTGGTAGGTTCATTTACAAAACCACTAAAGCTCCCAGTAGTATATTTGGATAGTCGAATAGCGAGACTTTCTCCCCCTTCCATATTATTGAGAATATTTTCTAAGTCAGAAAGAGTAGGAATATCTTTATTTTCATAATTTGGTGACTCAAGACTAATATCTTTGCTCGCATATGTCTCATACAAAGCTCTATCTAATACAGCTTCTTCTTCAGCAAGGAATTTGTCTTTTTCATTTTCTCCTTGAAGCATCAGTTTTAACATACTCAAAAGATCCGCAATATTGGATTTGAGTAAGTCGGCGGGATTTTCATCATCGCGAGGTATAGGAAGGTCAAAAGGATTAATATGCTGATTGGAATTCAGTGATATTTTGATAAATGTCCCTCCCACAGCTTCGGTAAGATAAGAATATTCATTTTCAGGGTCAATAACCAGTACATCTACATTGAGCATAAGATGTCTCAAAATTTCAAGTTTAGCTAAATAGCTTTTCCCAGCTCCGGACTTTGCAAAAATAACTTCATTAGCATTTTCCATAGAAAATCTATCAAAGAGAATAAGACTATTATTATGGCGATTAATTCCATATAAAATCCCTTTATTAGAGGAAATACTAGCTGAAATAAAGGGAAATGTAGTAGATAGCGGAGATGTATTAAGATTATTGGCAATAGCTAAATCATCTTTGAGAAGAGGAATAGTAGATTGAAATCCTTGCTCGGTTTGGAAAAGACAAGGCTTGGAATATACCATTTTGGTTTGAAGCATACTGTCTATTTGGGCAATATTTTTCTCTAATTGCGGTAGGCTATCTGCATAAACGGTAATATATAATCCAAAGCGGAAAAATCTCTCAGTACCCTGCTGTAATTGATCTCGAAGATTTTCAGCATCCTGATAAGCAGTTTCTACCATAGGGTCTCGAACTAATCCCTTTTCTTGCGCAATACTGATTTGCGCTTGAAAGCGTGTTACTTGGGTTCTGAGATTCTTTAAGATAACCCCACTATCCATAGGATACAGGAACATAGAAATATCCAAGACATAATCAAGGGTAATAAGTGGGCTAAACCATCCGGTTACCAGGAATCGAGGATATGTCATCACAAAAATAGTTCGGGCAAATTGAGAACCAATTTGAATATATTTAGGGTCTACCAAAATACTTGCAGGTGCCAAAAGATCCCGAAGAGTATTTTGCCCTTTGAGGAAATCTGCAATTTCTGGAGTAGTTTGTGCTTGTTTCTTTGCCATATACTAAGTAATATCTAATTCAGCTAAATCATGAAGAGATTCAGTTGGTCTGGAATCAGGATTATAAAATGAATAATATAATTCAATTAATTCTTGAGTATTGAGAGGTGTCATATAAATTCCAGCCCGCTTTAGTCCATACATTACTCCATTTACTCTCTGCCAAAGCTGAGTTTTATATTTCTCAAATTCTTGCTTATTATAGCGAACTGCAATTTTAGGGTTAAGCGCATTGCTGAGTTTATCAAAAAGACCTTCTTTTATCTCAACCGGATCAAAAGGAATAACTACATAAAAGGTTTTGTTTACAATATTAGCATCCGCCACCAATTCCTGAATAAATTGAGAATATTCTCCAATTTGAAGACGTAATAAATCATTTTGCTGGGTTTGTTGGAACTCAGAAAGATAGTTGAGATACCCATTAATATTCAAAACCCTGGAGCTTACCTGTATTTGAAGAGGGAAGTCAAGAGAATTAATAAAATTCTGATAAGCATAAATAATAGCATCTTGCTCATCAGAAGATTTGAGGTCAAAATTAATAGAAGACGTCATCAAAACAGCCCTCAATCCCCCATCTTTGAGAATCACCACACTGTCTTGAATAGTGTCGATAGATAAGTACTTTTGCGTACTAGTCTCCGGCTTATTTTTAATATTTGATTTTTTATTAGCCATATAGTGAGTATATCATATGGCAATAGTTTTGCAAAGAAGAAGAAAGAGGTTTTTATTTTGAATACATAATCAAAATATGCTACTATTGACTCGCAAGGTATCAAAATCCATGAATCTTCTCACCACTCTTCGAGGTAATATTGCGGCTATAGGGAGAATTTCATCTAATCTCCAAATCTCTTTAGACAAAAAACTACCCATTCTCCCAGATTTAAGGAGAAAGCATTTATCCCATCTAAGAATAGAGGTTGCTGAGTTAAAGAGAATGGTGATTCTTTTGGAGGCAGACATAGATCGAATATAGAGAGTTTACATTTCATCTCAATACCCTGTCACAAGGCAGGGTTATTTATTTTAATCCCTGATATAGCTCTATCCAATTTTCTATAGTGAGATTCTCGGGGCGGAGGGAGAGGAGGTTTTGAATATTTTGGGTATACTCCCCTATTGATTTATTGAGTTTAGTCTTGAGAGAGGATGAGATTTTTTTGCGCTTTTGTTGAAAGGCTAATTTGGCAAGTTGTATAATTTCTTCTCGATTATGTTCGACATAGCGATTATGGGGGATTAGTTGTATGAAGCTAGAGTCTACCTTGGGCTGGGGGTAAAAGCATGCTTTAGATATATGAGACAAAAGTTTAACATCGGCATATATATTGACACTGAGCTGGAATAGGGATTTCTCATGAGACAGGAGATTATTGGCTACCTCTTTTTGAATAAGGAGATTAATACTCTCAGCAGGATTATTTCTATCTACGAGTAATCTGATTATGGCTCCGGTAATATGATAGGGTATATTAGCAATAACCACATATGGTGTCTTGATGGTATCTATAATATCTTGGGATTTGAGTATATCTTGATGATATACGGTGAGATTGTCTGGGTTGCCTAGTACACTAGGGAGTATAGAGGCAAAAGTTTTATCGAGCTCTACGGCGATGACAGGAACCTTTTGTTGTATCAATAATTCAGTGAGTGATCCAAGTCCTGGACCTATTTCTAATAAAGTAGAATCAGTGCTTATATTGATTTTATTAATAATTTTGATAAGTAAATCTTTTTCAATAAAAAAATTCTGGGATAAAGACTCTAAGGGTTTTATCTGATATTCTTTTAATAAGGATATAATTTGGGATTGTGTCATAATGCTTGATAAGCTTGTCAAAAGGCTTTAATAGTTGTATTATAAAGGTATTAATAGTATTTATCAAGGTGATATGGTATTGGATATCTTTTTCATTATTCTGAGCATTGCTTCTCTTGCCTTAGCTACATATAGCTTATGGAGAGTTCGATTTTTACAGAATAAGATTAAGGGAGTATTCCAATCTGAGACTATAGACAATGTGGATCAATTATTGGAATCATATTCTCAAAAATTCCAAACTATTGATAAACAGCTGGATAAAATCTTTACAGAATTGCAATCCCATAGTACAATTCTTAATTATACTGTGCATAAAGTTGCGATTAAACGATTTAATCCCTTTGCGGATATGGGTGGTGATACGAGTTTTACTGCTGCCCTCTTGAATAATGAAAACTCAGGTATATTGCTTACCTATATTGCGACTCGAGAGCAAGGAGGTCGCTCTTATGCCAAAGCTATAGAAAAAGGTCGCTCAGCTCAAACTCTCAGTGAAGAGGAAAAAACAGTACTCGCCTCAGCTATTAATACTCCACTCATCAATAAACTTTAGATATTATGTCAGATTCAACTATTCAGCCTCGACCTCCAATTGTCACCATTATGGGACATATTGATCATGGGAAAACTAGTCTTCTTGATTATATTCGTAAGGCTAATGTAACTGCAGGTGAAGCGGGGGGGATTACTCAACATATTGGGTCTTATCAGGTATCTCATAAGGATGCTACTATTACCTTTATTGATACTCCTGGCCATGAAGCTTTTAAATCTATTCGAAGTCGTGGAATTAGAACGGCTGATATTATTATTATTGTTATTGCCGGAGATGAGGGGGTAAAACCACAAACTCTTGAGGCTATTGAGCTTGCCAAAAGTACGCAATTACCTATTATTGTAGCTATTACTAAAATTGATAAGCCAAATCTCGTACTCGACAAGATAAAAGCTGATTTGGCAGAATTAGACTTAACTCCTGAAGAATGGGGAGGACAAACTATTGTACAAAATGTATCTTCAGTGAGTGGTGAGGGTATTCCAGAACTTCTCGAAATGATAGCTCTTGTAGCGGAAGTGGAGGAATTAAAAGCTAATTATGACCCTGCTGCTACAGATGGATTTATTTTGGAGTCATTCCTTGATTCTAAGGCGGGACCTTTATCTGATATTGTGGTATTAAATGGAAAATTAAAATTAGGAGATGTGGTATTGGTCGGGAATACCGTATATGGGAAAATTCGCCGTATGACTAATGATGCAGGAGCTATTATAAAGGAAGCTTTACCAGCGCAGCCTGCTCGTATATTGGGGCTAAAAGGCGTAGCGTCAGCCGGAGATGAATTCCGTGTAGTAGCCACAGAAAATGATGCTATGGCTTTGATTGAATCTGCCAAAATACCTCCAGCTAATAATCCTGTTATTCAGTCTCTACTCGAAAAAGAGAAAACTCTTAATCTTATTATTAAAGCTGATTCTATTGGGTCTCTGGATGCTATAGAATATGCTCTTGGGCAAATTGTGCAATTAGATATCAAAATTACTATTGTAGGACGAGAAGTAGGAGATATTACTGCTAATGATATTGCTCAGGCAAAAGTACAACAAGCAGTAATATTAGGGTTTGGTATTAAACAAGATAAGAAGATAAAAGAATTAGCTGAACTCAAGGATGTAGCCATCAAATATTATCGGCTTATCTATGAATTAATTGATGAAATTCGAGATCAAATCACCCAATTAGAAGGTCCAAAAGTTACGAGAACCGATTTAGGGGAACTCAAAGTATTAAAAGTATTTAAGGAAGATAAGAAAAGTCTTATTTTGGGAGGTGTTGTACAAACTGGGCGTATGGTACGCAATGGATTGATTGAAATTGAGAATTCAGAAGGTAAAGTTATAGTACAAGGAAAATTATCTAATCTTCAACAAGATAAACAAGATGTATCTGATGTATCAGAGGGAAATGAATGTGGAATGGTGCTCTCAGTATCATTCAAGAAAACCACTCCAATAGAGGGAGATATATTGTATGTATATGAGCAAATTAAAAAATAAGTAATGGCAGACAGGCATCTTATACGTTATCAACAACTTATTCAGGAGCAATTATCCCTATTGTTACTCCGAGAATTAGATGTGGATCCTGGTATTCTCGTTACCGTATCGCGAGTAATTGTGAGTGCAGATTTGCAAGTTGCTGATATCAAGGTGACAGTTTTCCCGAATGATAAACAGGGTACCGTATTACAAAAACTACGTAAAACGCATAAAGAATATGAATATTTCTTGGCTGATATACTTTCACGAGGTCGCTCCCCGGAACTGAGATTTGAGATAGATACCGAGGCTCTCGAGGCTTATGAACTGGATAAGCTATTGGATGAATTAGAGGAAGAGAAATAATTGTATTTCACCTCAACTTGTAAAAAACTTGACTTTTTTTTGATAAAAGAGGTATATTAAATAGTATATATTAACTGATATTTAATCACTATGAAAAAAGCTATCAAGTGGATTTTAATTGGATTCGTTATAATAATAGTAATAGCTATAGTTTCACCAGGAAGTGAGGAATCTCCAAAGGTTACAAAAAATGAAGATAATCTAAGTTCAGAACCAGTAAACAATAAAGATGAGAAGAGTGATGATGAATCTCAAAACATTCCAGCTGAATATAAGTCAGCCTTAAACAAGGCCACTTCTTATGCAAATACTCAATCTATGTCAAAAAAGAGATTGTATGATCAACTTACATCAGAGTATGGGGAAAAATTTAGTGTTGAGGCTGCTCAATATGCAATTGATAATGTTAAGGCTGATTGGAATGCAAATGCTCTTGCTAAAGCAAAAAACTACCAAACACAACAAAATATGTCTCCAGAAAGAATTCGAGATCAGCTTGTTTCAGATTATGGGGAACAATTCACACCAGAAGAGACAGAATATGCAATCACAAATTTGAATAATTAACCAGCTAAACATCTATAGTTAAATTATAATTTCTGAAAGTTACAGTATTAAAAGGGTCTGTATTAGAAGTAAGAGCAAAAAATTACTTGACTGTTACCCTATTAATTGTTGTATAGAGAGTTTTATAAATAAAAGACCAGATACGCGAGGGTATCTGGTCTGGGGTTGGCGGACAGCTTTGCTGGACAGGTGTGGTTGAGCTAAATTCCCCTCTTCACCCGATAATCATATAACACTATCCCTGTAGCGACAGAGACATTCAAGGATCTGGTGGTGCCATATTGTTCTATCTCAAGGGTTTGGCCACAAATATCTAAGATTTCTTGAGGTAGACCCTGGCCTTCATTACCTACGGCTATTAGAATATTCTGATTCTCTGGCCACTGATAGCTATGTAATTCTACTGAATCAGGAGTTTGCTCTAATCCGAGTATAGTATCAAATTCTTGTTTAAGAGGAGCTAATTCCTCGATAAAGCGAATATGCCTGAATTTCATAAAAAACTCAGCTCCAACACTGGTACGGCGGTCAAATTTTTTGCGGCCATAAATCAGCACCTCCTCCACCCCAAAAGTATTGGCTGATCGTATGATATTACCAATATTATTATCTCTATCAATATTCACCAGTAAGAGAGATATGGGGATTTTGTTCTCATTAATAGTCTCCAGTATATCCTCTATTTTCGCCCAAGCAAGTTGATCGGTAATATTGCGTTTAGCATTGGCATCAAATGGTAAAGTTCCCTCCTCAATAGGTTCAAAAGTATAAGATGAGGATTTTCGCTTAAGCATAGGGAATAGATAGTATATGTAAGGCTATTATAACACATTCTAAGGTAAAAATAAATATGTTGTTTTGGATTGACAAAATTAGAAAAATATGATATATTTTTAAAGTCGTAATTCTGGTTATTCTATGTCCAACCTCAACCCTATCAATGCAGCCCTCGAGGCTTTAGAGATCATTGATATGGTCGACATTTATGCACCACTGGGAGCAATTCCCTCCGAGGAATTGAGTTCATACGCAATAGATTTCTTGAGGGGGTTGGCTCCAGATACCCTTGACTCTCTGGAAAGGTTAAGAACAGGAGCTCTGGCTTCCCGCGAGCGTATCCTCAAGGATATGCCTCGAGAAGTCTAGCGCTACACTGCCAGCTCCCCCAAGCCCCCGTCTTCGGACGGTGGGCTTTTTCTTTCTCCTATCATTTCCCTAAAAACTGAATATATGCTATACTAAAAGCCGTAATTGGCTCCATGGCCGAGAAGTTAGGCACGGGTCTGCAAAACCCTCTACAGCAGTGCGAGTCTGCTTGGAGCCTCCACAATTATCCGTAAAAAGAGAAAATATAATATTGATATATAATGCCAAAAGACAAAATTCATCCTATTCTTCAAGGACTTAATGATAAACAATTAGAAGCGGCTGAGACTATAGAAGGTCCTGTTTTAGTATTGGCTGGAGCGGGTTCAGGTAAAACATCTACGCTAACCAAGCGTATTGCCTATATGATTGCAAAAGGAATATCTCCCTATAGTATTTTAGCAGTAACATTCACCAATAAGGCTGCCAAAGAAATGAAGGAGCGAGTCAAACATTTGCTTGAGACTTCTTTTGGCGATAATGTGCCAGCCATGCCTATGGTGGGGACTTTTCACTCCGTTTGTCTGAATATTCTTCATCGAGAGGCTGAGGCTTTGGGCTATGATAAGTCATTTTTGATTTATGACACCACAGATAGCCAGAATATTATCAAGGATTTACTCAAAAAACGAGATATTCCAAAAGATCAGGTTAAGCCAGCTTCTATACAATATATTATCTCCAAAGCCAAAAATAATCTGATTACAGCCAGTCAATTTGCTGATTATAATCCCACTACTCCCTTAGAGGAATTGGCCATTGAATTATATCAGGAATATCAGAAGCAATTGAGGAAGAACAATGCCATGGATTTTGATGATATTATTATGAATACCGTAGTATTATTCAAAGAATTTGCGGATGTATTGGCAAGATATCAGGATAGATATCGCTATATTATGATTGATGAGTATCAGGATACCAATCAGGCTCAATATGAATTGGTAAAATTATTAGCCCTGAAGTACAAGAATCTCTGTGTGGTGGGAGATGATTTTCAGGCTATTTATTCTTGGCGAGGGGCTGATTTTAAAAATATCTTGAATTTTGAAAAAGATTATAAAGATACCAAGGTGGTATTATTAGAGCAGAATTATCGCTCCACACAAATCATTTTGGATGCTGCTAATCAGGTTATAGATAAGAATACGCAAAAAAAGGATAAAAATCTTTGGACAGATAAAGAATCTGGAGAATTAATTCATTTGGTTGAAGCAGAGAATGAATATCAGGAAAGTTTATTTGTGGCACGTACTATCAAAGATTTGGTGGGTAGCGGTAAATATAGTTTATCAGGATTTGCTTGTCTGTATCGCACCAATGCTCAATCTCGAGCTTTGGAAGAAGCCTTTTTGCAACTCCGAATCCCCTATCAAATTGTGGGTGGTACCAAATTCTATGAAAGAGCCGAAATCAAGGATCTTTTGGCTTATCTTAAGTTTTTATATAATACCAATGATACGGCTTCATTTCGGCGTATTATCAATGTACCAAAGCGATCAGTTGGTAAGGCGAGTATAGATAAAATCTTATATGCTTATTCAGAAAGCAATGAAAATGAGCAAAATATCGATTTACTGGAATTATTGACTCATACAGACAAATATTCTCTCAAGATAACTGGAGGGGCTCGAAGAGGAATAATGGTCTTCTGTGAGCAAATTTTTGAGCTTAAGGGGGCTTTTGAGAGAGATAAGTATACATTATCTCAACTGGTAGCAGATATCTTAAAAATCACCCAATATACCAGCCATTGGGAAAAAAGCAAAGAAAATGAAGCTAGAATGGAATATATTGAGGAATTATTCACAGTAACGCAGAAATTTGATAATCTTCCCGTAGAGGAAGCTTTGTATGAATTCTTACAGGAAACAGCATTATTATCCGATATTGATGGGATGAAGGCCTCTCAGGCAGTAACTTTGATGACATATCATGCGGCTAAGGGGCTCGAATTCCCGGTAGTATTTATGATTGGTATGGAAGAAGGTATACTCCCCCATTCTCGTAGCCTCATCTCACATAAAGAATTAGAAGAAGAGCGTAGGCTTTGCTATGTGGGTATTACCAGGGCCAAGGATAAGCTTTATATGACATATACACAGCTTAGACGTATATTTGGGCAAATTCAATCTAATCCCTCTTCACGATTTATTACTGAAATACCAGATCATCTTTTGGAGCAATTATCTCTCACCTATACTGATTATGATCCTGAATGGTAAAAATTGATATATATATATATATATATATTGATATTTTGTACAATATGTACTACTATTACTGTAGTTAACTTGTTGCTTTTATGTCTTCTCCTTTGTTCTTTCGTGTAGCTATCTTGGTTGTTGGAGGGTTATTCTCTGTCATCATAGCCTCCACCAGTTTCCCTTTTGGACTCATTGCTTTTTTCATAACACTTGTCGCACGGTTTTATATTGTCCGTGGCGGCAGCATAACTTTATAAGCCCCTCTTCTTGAGTGGGCTTTTTTCATTTGTAAAACTGGATAATCTTTGCTATAATGCTCTTATATAGCGTCTCCGTAGCTCAATTGGATAGAGCAACAGCCTTCTAAGCTGTAGGTTATTGGTTCAATCCCAATCGGAGACACCGTTCAATTATTCAAAACAAAATTATGTCATATACTGAAAAACTAAAGACAATTGAGGATACAGTAGTAACTCCATATAAGCTTGCGCAAACAGATTCTTGGAAATTATTCAAGGTAATGGCTGAATTTGTAGAGGGTTATGATTTGATGGCAAAATATAAAAATGAAGTTACTATATTTGGCTCAGCTCGTACTCATGAAGATGATCAATATTATATAAAAGCTCGTAAACTCGGAGAATTATTGGGACTCAATGATTATACGGTGATTACCGGAGGTGGCCCTGGTATTATGGAGGCTGCTAATCGTGGGGCTTTTCAAGTGAAAGGAGATTCTATTGGGCTTGGTATTGAACTTCCCATGGAACAGCGTATTAATCCTTATGTTACTGACTCAGTTAATTTTAGCTATTTCTTTACCCGCAAAGTAATGCTTACAAGTCCTTCTCAAGCTTTTGTGTATTTTCCTGGAGGATATGGAACTTTAGATGAATTATTTCAGGTGTTAAATGAAATAGCTCTTGGCTTTACACAAAGAGTTCCTGTTATTCTGGTGGGGCAGAAATTTTGGACTCCACTCATACAATTCTTACGAGATACTTGCCATTCTATTCTCGGAGCTATAAAAGCTGAAGATTTAGAAATGATTCATATTGTAGAAACAGCCGAAGAAGCCTTTGAAATTATTCGGAAAACTGAGGATTATCCTAATATATTAGCAACTTCATCTAATACGACCGCTATTGCGAGTGTAAATTGGCGAATATTTCGTATAATGGCAGAATTAGTAGAGGGGCTTGAATTCCTCGAATCTTTACCCAAAAATGTGACTATACTTGGAAGTAATAAAGTGTCCCAAGATAGCCATTATTATCAGGATACTTATTCTATTGCACAGGAGCTTATAAAACATGATTTTAGTATTCTCACCGGAGGAGGTTTTGGTATAGCTGAAGCTGCTAATAAAGCTTCTTCGGAAGCAGAAAAATCAGCTTTTGCAACTCTTTTGCATCAAAATGGAAAGACTATGAATAATTATGTCAGTGACTCTATTCATTTTAGATTCCCATTTACTCGGCAATTTATCTTAACAGGACCTACTAATCAATATTTGTTCTGTCCCGGGGGGCTTGGAACTCTGCATCAATTATTTGAGGTATTAACTCTCGTACAAACACATAAGGTAGATAAAACCCCGCTTATACTCTTTGATACTGAGTTCTGGAGGCCATTAGTAGAATATATCGATAAAGTATTTGCTCAAGAATACCGTACAATTAATCCAGATGATTTGAAGTTATTTACCCTTACTTTGAATAAAGAAGAGGTATTAGCTGCTATATTAAAGAATAAGCAGTGAGTATAGTTGCAATTGGAGTGAGTTTTTGATAGAATATTCTAGACTTCCAAAGTCAGGAGGAATATTATGTGGTGGCCATAGTTTAGTGGTAAAACTTCGGGTTGTGGTTCCGACATCACGGGTTCAATCCCCGTTGGCCACCCCATAGTATTGCTCTTGCGGAAGCATCAGATTACTGATATACTACAACAAATGTGGGGGCGTAGCTCAGTTGGTTAGAGCGTCTGCCTGTCACGCAGAAGGTCACCGGTTCGAGCCCGGCCGTCCCCGCCAATGAAGAAAACAGGTTTATCCTGTTTTTTTGTTGGTAAAAGAGGGACGGCAGATGAGAAGGGGTCGGGAAACAGGAGTTTCCCGTGGCGGAAATACCAAAACCGAGGGGTTTTGGAAAACGGTTACGTTTTGGTTGTCCCCGCCAGAAATAAAGAGGAGAAGTTTTACTTCTCTTTTTTATTTAGGGACGGCTGATACTGCCGAACACGAATAATGTGGATAAGTATACTTGAGAGGTAGTATAAAACATCATATAATAATATAAATTAAATTATATTATCATATAAATGAATCAGGAGACTTGTGGAGTAAGGTACAAAAATTATTAACAGAATATGAGGCGCCAAAGAGAACTGCATTATCAAAACAATATCCTTTTATTCAAAAGCCAATTTTATTTGTAAGACATACATCTCGTACGATATCTAATATTTTAGATTCTAAAATACGATGTTATCAGACGGAAGATTTTTTGCCAATGGTAGTTGCACGCCATCAATCGGTACTTAGGAGGAGGCTTGGTGATAGTGACTTGGAGCTACAAGAACAAAAGATAACTAATCTCAAACAGGCAATTAAACATTTAGATGGAGTAGTTATTGAACCGGGAAAAATATTTTCTTTATGGAAATTGATTGGGAAACCCACATATGACAAAGGATATGTAGATGGAATGTTACTTGCAAACGGGGCGGTTATCCCAGGTTTAGGGGGAGGATTATGTCAGCTCTCTAATTTTTTATACTGGATATTTTTACACACATCAATGCAAACTATAGAGAGATATCATCATTCTATGGATGTGTTCCCAGATTCAGGTAGAACATTGCCCTTTGGTGGCGGGGCGACTATATTGTATAATTTTATTGATCTAAAGTTAGAAAATATATCAAATCAACCTCTTCAATTAAAAATATGGCTTACAGACACGCATCTTAAGGGACAAGTTCTAACCACAAAAAGAATTCCAGAAAAATACCATATTATTGAAAAAAATCATTGTTTTGTAAAAAGGGGTGATATATATTTTCGATATAATGAAATTTTGAAGGAGTGTAGAGTAAATGGCGAAATACAGTCTACAGAATATGTTACGACAAATTTCGCACCAGTATTGTATAAAGTGACACCAGAATATATTCAAGAAAATAACTTCCAATTATTAGATTTTACCCATACAAATCTAAATGAGATATCTTTAACTCTTGCATAGATAATTACAATCTGATATACTCTAATCTGTAATTAGGGCCTGTAGCTCATTTGGTAGAGCGCCTCGCTTGCACCGAGGAGGTGGCTGGTTCGATCCCAGTCAGGTCCACTAAGTAAACAAAAAGAGGTTTTTCTAACCTCTTTTTGTTTTTGTAGATAATTTTATGCTAATACATTAACCTTAGCTTTGATAAGAGAAGCAATTTCTAAGACCATAACCACACCAATGATAATGCTTTGCCAAGATACACCTTGTAATATCACATGTCCAAAAATTAACCACCCAATTATATAAGTAACTCTATGTAGTCTTTTCCAATTGGTTTTGAGCTTTTGCGTAGCCCAATTATTAGAGGTGAGGAACATCAGAAGGGTGAGAATCATTGCCAATACTCCAAATGCTTGATATAGGGGTAAATATACGGGTAATTTGTATTGAATTACTGGTATTACTTTCATTGCAAGATAATGGGTAAAAGCAGCCATAAACATCAATATACCAATTTGCCTCCGAACTGGTAATATGAGCTTGATGATTAAACTAAATTGCTTCGCAAGTCCAAATCGTTGAATAATACTTGGTATAAGGGTTGTCACGAATAATAATAGGGCTATAGTACCAAATTTCTTCCCATAATCTGATCTTAAGGCAGGAGAAAGTGTGGCTAAGGGGATAAATATTATAGGACTTATGTAGGTGAGCCAAATGATGATTTTATGTAAAGTTTTCATATATTTAAAATTATAAGGTTAGATTTAGTATACCACAGGGTAATACGATTTATAATTACCAATGTTCCACGTGGAACATTGGTAGCTTACGACAAAAGGAGCTGAGCGCTCCTTTTGATATGTGATATTGAATTGTATTGCTTAAGCAGATTTATAATATACACCCAACCATCATAAATGTCAAGAGATAACATTTATATAAAAACTAATAATATATTGTTATAGATTTGCATTTTTATCAGATATTAGGTAGAATAAACAAAAATAGTCCATATATTACTTATTTTTGTATTGTTTATGAATTCCCATATACGTAATCTTGCCATTATTGCCCATGTTGATCATGGTAAAACCACTTTGATGGATGCTATTTTGCATCAAACTCAGATTTTTCGTGAAAATCAGGCTGTGCAGGAGCGTGTTATGGATTCTATGGATTTGGAGCGGGAAAAAGGTATTACTATTAGAGCGAAGAACGCCTCAGTTAGCTATAAGGATTATACTATTAATTTGATTGATACTCCTGGTCACGCTGATTTTGGAGGAGAAGTAGAGCGAGTACTTAAAATGGCTGATGGAGCCTTGCTTTTAGTAGATTCTAAAGAAGGACCAATGCCTCAAACTAAATTCGTGCTCAAAAAAGCTTTAGCTTTGGGGCTTCGAGTAGTGGTGGTAATTAATAAAATTGACCGGCCTGATGCTAATCCAGACTCTGTAGTGGATAAGACTTTTGATTTATTCGTGACGCTTAATGCGAATGACAAACAATTAGATTTTCCTATTGTATATGCTTCTGCTATTAATGGCTCTGCATCTCTCGAAATAGATCAAACAGGTAAGGATTTAACTGAATTATTCGAGGTTATTGTAAATGAAATTCCAGCACCAACTTCTCCTATTGAGGATTCCTTTAGAATGCTTACCTTGAATCTTCAATTTGATAAATTCAAAGGAACTATGGCTGTAGGGCGTATTGATGCGGGGAAAATTGTAAAAGGTATGTCAGTAGTGCGTATTGATAAAGCTGGTAATCAGACCAAAAATACTATTACGAGTTTGCTTCGATATAGTGGTATGGAACTTATTGATACAGATGAATTAATTGCAGGAGATATTGCTGTTATTGCGGGAATAGCTGGTATTGAAATTGGAGATACTATTGCTGATGCGCAAAATCCAGTACAAATAGCTCCTATTGAAGTAGAAAGCCCAACTCTTCAAATGATGTTTGCGATTAATGATAGTCCATTCTCAGGAAAAGAAGGAAAATATTCTACTTCTCGTATGATTCGAGATAGATTATACAAAGAACAAGAGACAAATATTAGTTTAAATATTGAAGATACTGCAAGTCCAGATAGATTTTTGGTAGCAGGACGAGGAGAGCTTCATTTAGCTGTTTTGATTGAGACTATGCGACGAGAAGGGTATGAATTCTCAGTGGGGCGACCTCAAGTAATTCTGAGAGATAATAATGGAGCTATAGAAGAGCCTTATGAGCTATTAAGTTTGGATGTGCCAGAAGAATATAGTGGTAAAATTATTGAAGCTGTCAATAAGCGACAAGGAGAACTTGTGAATATGGAAATCAATGACCATAATGAGTCCCATATTGAATATAAGATTACTACACAGAATTTGATTGGACTTAGAAGTATTCTCTTGACTCTTTCTAAGGGAACGGTAATTATGAATAGTTCTTTTCTAGAATATGGACCTCGAGTATCTAGTGGTAAAGGACGGTCAACAGGGTCTATTGTGTCTCTGGAATTAGGGAAAATAACCAAATATGCTTTAGATGGAGCTTCAGATAGAGGGACTTTCTTTGTGACTGATGGAACTGAAGTGTATCCTGGTATGGTGCTTGGAGAATCTAATCGTGAACAAGATGTAGAAATTAATCCTGTAAAGGCAAAGAAACTTACCAATATGCGTGCATCTGGATCTGATGATGGTGTATTTATAGCTCCACCAAAAGATATGTCTCTTGAGGCTAGTATTGAATATTTAGCTGATGATGAGCTTCTAGAGGTAACTCCAGAAAGCTTGAGAATTCGAAAAAGAGTATTAGACGCTAATGAACGCAAACGATCAAATAGATAAATCAAAGTAAATGAAAAAGGAGGGCTGATATCAGCTCTCCTTTTGATTTGGTGGAGATAGGTTATCTCCGTTTAAGATGGTATCTTTTCTTTGACCGACTATATTTTAGGATTATGTACTTTAGAAGTTCATAGAACAAAACACCAAGCGGAAGAAATATCTCTTGAATACCTGCCTTGAAGGCTATCAGAGATTCTAAAACAGTCTTGAAGAGTTTTAATACCCAAAGTTTGCTTTTTCTCATCATGGTATTGAAAGATAACACCTCCAAAATAGCATAAAAATTTGAAAAATACAATATTAAATAAGTCGATATAAAGCTTCAGCTAATTTCAAGGGATCATGACGGATTAAAGTGCGCCGTATAGGGTCTTTTTTATTTGGACTGATAAATATAGTGTCTGCAATAAGATCCTCGCCAATAAGGGTGGTTTTGCCGAGCTTAGGTGATTTAGAGTCTCTTACAACAGGTTCTCCTTCTTCTTTATATTTCTCCACCAATTCTTTATTAGGTTGTGTAGTATTATATAGTGCTATATCAATTACTTCTGCCCCAATAAATCGATGTAATTCATTAATATGATCTTCAACTGACCAATTATTGGAATGCCCTACTTTGGACATTAAATTAACATTATACAAAATTTGGGCTGAAGTTTTAGTCAAAGCTTCTCTCATACCAGGTACAATCATATTGGGAGCTAGGCTGCAATAAAAATTTCCTGGTCCAATAATAACGCTATCTGCTTTCATAATAGCATCATAAGCCTTTGGATTAATTTCTGTCTCAGGAGTTAATTCAATTTGCGTAACAGTATGTTTGGAGAGGATTTCAGATGAAGAAATACAATCTTCTCCTAATAAAATATCTCCATTTCCAAGAGTAAGAGATAAATGAACATTTTCCGTAGTTACGGGGATAACTTGGCCTCTAATCGACAAGATATTACTTGCGGTTTTGATGGCCTCTTCAAAATTCCCTGTTACTTTTTCAAGGGCAGATAAAAATAAATTTCCAAAATTATGCCCAGATAATTCCCCAGAGTCAAATCGATAATTGAATAATTCTCTCAATATTTCAGGAGATTCAGCTAGAGCAACCAGACATTGGCGGGCATCTCCCGGAGGAAGAACACCCAATTCATCCCTCAATTTACCAGTAGAACCCCCATTATCAGCCATAGTTACAATAGCCTGAAGATTGAGATTATGGAATACTTTAAGTCCCGATAATACGGTAAAGCTTCCTGTACCTCCACCAATAACAACAATATTTTTGAATGGCATGAATGTTAACTATATGATAATTGTGGATAACTTGTGTATAAGTGGTACTTATTCACAAATTATCCATATATTTTAGATATGATATTATTATAGTAGCATAATATATGCTTCCTGAATACAGAAATTCTGAATACCGATAAAGAAAAGAAATGAAAAAGGTAAGTATATCAATAGTATTGGGGTTAATAGGAATTAGTATTCCTTTTTTAGTACGCACAACCCTTATAGCCTATCCATTACAAGGAGTTAATTCCCCCTATCTTACAATATATCTATATAGTTTGGATATATTACTTTTACTGATGTGGGGATATTTTTTGTTCACTGCAAAAAAACTACCATTTAGTCACAATAATATTGTGGATAAGTTGTGGGTAATTTTATTTTTTCTTCTCATTTTTCGTGGAATATATACCGAATATCCCCTTATAAGCTGGGTATATGTAGTTAGATTATATTTGGGTATAAGTATTGTTTGGTATATCTCTCGATTACAGAATTGGGGCAATTCTTTGGGTTTGATTGCTGAAGGATTTGTTATTGGAATGTTTGGGCAGACAATAATTGCTATTACTCAAAGTATATTACAAAAGAGTCTTAATTTACCATTAGTTGTCGAGCCGGCCCTATCCCCACTTTTAGCAGGAATATCCAAAACTATCATCAATGGAGATGTATTTATTCGGGCATATGGAACTTTTCCTCACCCTAATATCTTGGCTTTTGCTGGTCTTGTGGCATTGCTTATCATATACGCTCCTATATTTACTCGAAAACAATCATTGCTATTATATGCTTGTATTCTTCTAGTTATTGGATTTGTGGATCATTATCTACTCACATCTATACAGGCATTTACTATTACTATACTTACGGTATTATATCTTGGATATGGGAAAAGCATACAATTTCCCCAATGGTTTATTCGAGTAAGTGTTTGGTCTCTGCATATACTTATTCTATTAGCATTCTCTAAAACTGCTTTTATACTTGCTCTTATACTAGATATTATATATTTGACATTAGCAAGAAATTCTCAATTGTTCCACGTGGAACAATTTCAAAATAATATCCGAAGTATAGGAAGAATAGTATTGAGGGTTGGTGCTTTGGGAATATTGTTAATTACTCTCATTATCCCTTATCCCCAAATTATCGCAACAATATCTAAAAGGATTAATTATATGGCAGATGCTTGGCAAATGATTATGAATAATTGGTTTTGGGGTGTTGGACTGGGGCAATATGTTGCTAATCTCCCGAGCGGGGGTAGAGAATTCTGGCAATATGAGCCTGTACATAATATTATACTTTTGCTTTGGAGTGAAATTGGGTTATTGGGACTAGGTCTTCTTATTGCTATTATTATATTAGAGTATTATACGAGAACTTATGGATACAAAAAATAAAGGTAGTCTTGGGGAGAGATTGGCAATAAAGTTTTTATTATCCAAGGGGTTTGAAATTATAGATCAGAATGTACGGCTGGGTAAATTATCCGAGCTTGATATTGTTGCAACCCAAAATAAGGTTCTACATATTATAGAAGTTAAAACTGTGTATAAATGTGGAAAACTTGTGGAAAACCTCGAATTTCCGATATATAATATTACTCCACGCAAAGTACAGCATCTTAAAAAGGGGGCTCAAATCTATGTGCAGAAGCAGAAATTAGAGAATATGGATATCACTATCGATGCGATTGGCTGTATTGTGGACAATTGTCATCGTAAAAGTTATATTAGATTTTATCCCAATATACTAGAGGGCCTTGACTAGAATGTTCCATGTGGAACATTCTATGCATTGCAAAATTAAAATGATAGGAGTAATATGATGATAAGAGACCTTTGGGGGATAAGCTCCACTCTCATATGAATTAATATGTTTCATTATGAATCGGATTGAGAATATTTTTAAAAAAGCATTGGCTTTGGGAGATATACAAATTAATGGTAATAGACCTTGGGATTTTCAAGTTAAAAACCCAGATATTTGGAATAGGATAATGAGAGATGGTTCCTTAGGTGTGGGAGAAGGGTATGTTGATGAGTGGTGGGATACTCCATCTTTAGATGAGCTTCTATTTCGTGTTAGAAAATATCGTGTATTGGAGGCCTTGTCCCAAGTATTTGATAAAAGTTGGAAAAACCGTTTTTATGTAGTCAAAAGTAAGATGCTTAATTTACAAGACAAAATTAGAAGTAAACAAGTTGTAGAAGAGCATTATGATATAGGAAATGATTTGTATCAGGCTATTCTGGACCCCTATATGCAATATACTTGTGGATATTGGAAAAATGCTAAGACTCTCAACCAAGCTCAGGAGGATAAATTAGATTTAATTTGCCGTAAATTGAAATTAGAAAAAGGAATGCGAATATTAGATATTGGCTGTGGTTGGGGTGGCTTTTTAAAGTTTGCCAGTGAGAAATATGGAGTAATTGGTACTGGTATTACGATTTCCAAAGAACAAAAAGTATTTGCTGAGAAAATGGTTGCAGGGTTGCCAGTGGAGATTGTATTTAGTGATTATCGAGACTTTGGAGTTGAGCCATTTGACCGTATTGTTTCTGTTGGAATGATAGAACATGTAGGATATAAGAATTATAGAGAATATATGCAATGTGTAAATCGTAATTTAAAAGATGATGGATTGGCTTTATTGCATACAATTGGGGATAGTGTCTCCACCACAATACCTGAAGCTTGGATGCATAAGTATATATTTCCAGGGGGGCAATTGCCTTCAATACAACAATTGTCAGGTGCGTGGGAAAACATATTAACAGTACAAGACATACATAATATCGGGCTTGATTATGACCCAACACTTATGGCTTGGTATGATAATTTTAAACAATCCTGGCCAGATCTAAAGGAGAAATATGGAGAAAATTTTTATCGTATATGGGAATATTATCTTCTTAGTTGTGCGGGTAGTTTTAGATCTGGATATCTCCAATTATGGCAAATTGTTCTTACAAAGCAATCTGGGAGATTAGAGCGTTACGATGCAATAAGATAAGTTTATCTTGCCAAGCAATCAGAAATAATGTACAATAATTGAACACTGCTAGGGTGGCGGAATGGTAGACGCAACGGACTTAAAATCCGTCGGTGATTAAACACTGTGAGGGTTCGAGTCCCTCTCCTAGTACCAATTATAGTAATAGCCCTTGAGGACAGAGCTATATGTAATGTATAAAAATCCCAGCAATGGGATTTTTTATTTAGAAGCTTTCAGGATTATTTGATATAATAGATTCATAATAAAGATAATGACTGCAAGTTATGCCTTCTCCGATGATGACTCAATTCTATGAATTAAAACAGGCATATCCTAATGATATTTTGTTCTTTCGTCTAGGGGATTTTTATGAAATGTTTGGAGAAGATGCTAAATTAGTAGCTCCTATCCTTGATTTGGTATTAACTTCTCGTAAAAATACCATAGATGGGAATATTCCTATGTGCGGTGTACCGTACCATTCATCAGCTCAATATATTAAAAAGCTGATTCGTGCAGGATATTCAATAGCTATATGTGAGCAACAGGGTAATGCCTCAGAGATTAAGGGTTTAGTACCCCGTAAAGTAGTAAAAGTTATTACTCCAGGTACGGCTTTGTTAGAAGGTGAATCAGCGGAGTCACGGTATATTGCAAGTATTTATAAGGATAAAAAGGGTTTTTTTGTGGCTTTTGCTGATTTGGGTACGGGATTATTTGAAACAGGTCAATTTAACGAAACTGATATTAGAGATATATTAAAATCTCGACAAGTAAAAGAAGTAATTATTCCAGAGAATGCTCATATTATCAATTTGATACAGGATTTAGGGATAAAAGTAGTATCAGAGTCGCGTTGGAATTTTCAATTAGCAAGAGCCAAGGAAGTATTGACTAAGCATTTTGCTATTAGTAATATGTCTGGTTTTGGATTTGATGCTGAGGATAATAGTCTTATACCAGCAGGAGCTCTACTATCTTATCTTGTCTATACACAACAAGAGGATTTACGGCATATTACTCGATTACAAGAAATGAGACAATCTCAATATATGCAATTAGATGCTCAGACAATACAGAATTTAGAATTATTCCAGGTTAATCGGGCAAGTAATAAGGCCAAAAGTTTTTATCAGGCTATTAATTATACCAAGACTGCACTCGGTATACGATTATTGCGTCAATGGATACTCAATCCTCTTCTTGATATACAGTATATTGAATTAAGGCAAAGCCATATCTCGGGTTATGTTGAGAACAATACCAAAAGACAAGAAGTAAGAGAAGTATTGGTTTCTATTGCAGATATTGAGAGATTATTGGCGAGACTTTCAAGTAATGTGGGAGGTCCAAGAGATATGCTGCGTTTGAATCAAAGCCTTAATTATATTGAAGAGATATTGAGTATAGACATCGAGGATTACACCCAATTAGCGAGTAAGGCCATACGAGAATTACAGCCTCTAAGAGAGAAACTTAGCAAGGCTTTACAGGAGACGGTACCACTTTTAGCTCGAGATGGAGGCTTTGTTGCAAGAGGCTACCGAGATGATATTGACTCTCTTCTTGACTTGAGTCAGGGAGGCAAGGACTGGTTATTAGATTTTCAAGCTCGCGAGCAACAAAGATCAGGAATTAATTCTCTTAAAGTAAAATATAATAAAGTATTTGGATATTATATTGAAATCAGTAATGCCTATAAACAAATCAGTCTCCCTGATAATTATATTAAAAAACAGACTCTTGCTAATGCGGAGCGATATATTACCCCTGAATTAAAAGAGTTCGAAGAAAAAATATTAGCCTCAGAGGCTGATCTCTTGGCCCAAGAGCAAATAATATTTGAGGAGCTTCGACAATTGATTTTGCAATATGTAAATGAAGTATATACATTATCAGAGACTATTGCCTATATTGACTGTATTCAATCAGGCGCTGAACTTGCTACTCAGTGGCATTATATTTGCCCCCAAATACATAATGACAAAGATATTATAATAGAATCTGGCCGCCATCCGGTATTAGAGCAAATTGTATCAGAATATATTCCGAATAATTGTGAATTGACTGAACCTAATCATTCGCTGATGTTAATCACAGGTCCTAATATGGGTGGTAAATCTACCTATATTAGGCAAATTGCATTAATAGTATTATTGGCTCAGATGGGTTATTATGTTCCGGCCGATAAAGCTCATATTGGTATTGCAGATAGAATATTTACGCGAGTTGGAGCTTCGGATAATATGGGAGAGGGACAAAGTACCTTTATGGTAGAAATGTTGGAAGTTGCAAATATTTTGCATAATGCAACGGCCTCAAGTTTGATTATTCTGGATGAAGTGGGAAGAGGTACTTCTACCTATGATGGAATGAGTATAGCAAGAGGGCTTATTGAATATATTCATAATACTATTAGAGCCAGAACTTTATTTGCGACACATTATCATGAATTATTGGGGCTGGAAAGTGAATTTAAGGGCGTGGTTAATTATCAGGTAAAAATTCAAGAATCAAATGGAGATATTGTGTTCCTCCATAGTATTGAAAAGGGTGGGGCTGATAAAAGTTATGGAATTGCAATAGCCCAGTTAGCAGGATTTCCCTCTGATGTGTTAGAATTAGCAAAGAAAGCTTTAGCTCAATATGAGCAAAAGAAATCCCAAATATCTTTTTTGCCAAGCACCCCGAATAATCCAATAATAGCCCTACACCCAGATATAGAAAAATATAAATCATTATTACAAGATATTCATTCCTATAATCTCAATGACATAACCCCTTTAGATGCTTTGAGTATTCTGGCACAATTACAAGAGAACAATTCATTATGATACAATTATTACCCAAACACATAATTAATCAAATTGCAGCAGGAGAAGTTGTAGAGAGACCAGCATCTATTGTAAAAGAATTAATTGAGAATTCCCTAGATGCAGGAGCAACTGAGATTAGTATTGATATATTAGATGCCGGACTGACGGAAATTAGTATTAAAGATAATGGTATAGGTATTGAAAAGGCTGATTTTGATAAAGTGTTTCAAAGACATGCTACGAGTAAAATTCAAACCATAGAGGATTTACAAAAATTATCTACGATGGGATTTCGGGGGGAAGCTTTATCCAGTATTCAGGCTGTAGCTCAGGTTGAGCTTATTACTCGTACGGCTACAGAAGAGACGGGATATCAATATAATCCTCATACGAATGAGATTAAGCAAATTGCAAAACATCATACGGGAACAAGTATTATTATTCGTAATTTATTTTATAATGTCCCAGCTCGCAAAAAATTTCTCAAAACACATAATACAGAACTTGCCCATATTACTCGTATTATTGAGGAAATTGCCTTAGTTCATCCTGAAGTTGCTTTTATATATACTTCTCAAAAGAGAGAACTTATTAATGTTTTAGCAAGCGATGCCTTATCACGAGTAATAGCAATTCTTAAAGTACAAGAATCAGAATATTTACTTCCTCTTGATTCACAACAGCATAATATACAAGCAAGAGGTTTTATTGGACATCCTCGTATTTCCAAAAAATCCCCACAATATCATATTTTTGTGAATAATAGACCCATTACACAGCCATTACTCACAAAAGCCATACAGCAAGGTTTTGATACTATGTTAGAAATAGGGCATTATCCCTTTGCTTTTGTGTCGCTATCTATTCCCTCTGATGAAGTGGATGTAAATGTACATCCTCGTAAAACCGAAGTTAAATTTATTGATGAGAGAGCTATATTCCAAGCTCTAAAATATATTGTGAGGGATACTTTGCAAAAATCAGCATTTGAAGTGGTATTAAAACCTAAATCCTCAGTTTTTAATACTCCGAGTAATACAAACTATATTCCAAAAACATCTTCTAATACAGGTTTTGAAGGCTATCACCTCAAAGAGAGAACAGAGACCTCTCATATATCAGAACCCCATATTGCTCAGTATAGCCATAAACAGCAGAGCATACCTAATCAATATTCTTTTGAAAAGCTACAGCCAAACTTTAGAGAATTATTAAAAGCCGACACCCTAAAACCTCAATATCTTCATATTTTTGACACCTATATTGTATATCCCAATCAGCAAGGAATTATGATTCTGGATCAACATGCAGTACATGAAAAAGTTATTCTTGAGCAATTAATGAATCAAGATGCCCCAATAACTTCTCAACAATTATTATTCCCTATTGCGCATAATGTACCTCAATCAGAAAAAGATACTACTATTGAAGTATTATCTCAATTACCAGGTTTTGAGGTGGATGATTTTGGATCTGCTGAAATTATTATTCGAGCAATACCAGTATTCCTTGCTAAAACCCAAAAAGCGGAAGAACATATTGCCGGGCTTATTGCCCTTATTCAAGAGCGGGGGCATACTACAGATATCATGGAACTTAAAACTGAGTTACTTAAAACCATTGCCTGTAAATCAGCTATTAAAGCTGGATATGGTATGACAAAACCTGAAATAGAAGCCTTAATTCAGGATGCAGCTAAGACAGATTTTGGATTTGCATGCTGTCATGGGCGCCCAACTATGGTACAATTAGATAAAGATTGGTTCGAAAAGCAATTTTCAAGATAAATATTAATATATATATATATATGAATGAGAGCAAAGCCCTATATTTGGAAGGAATTATTCTTCTTCTATTCATGTGGACTATCAGCAGTGTTTTTGCAGCTGTTATTGGAGTAATATCAATAATTTGGGGAATTGTCCTAGCCTCAATTTTTGGTATCACATATGTTGGCTTCTTAGGCTGGTATGCTAGTATGAAAGTAGAAAACAAGCATTTAAAAGAATATAATAGTCATATAAAGAGATTAATGATAGGTCATTCGCTTATACTACTGATACCTATATTTGCATTTGATTTGATTACTAAATTTATTATTCTAGCTTCAATTTTTATTGGAGCTGGAATTATATCATCCGCTTTTCATAAGATTGAAGAGAGTGAAAGAGACCATATCCATTTCCGGGTAAAAACTATTATCATGCCACATACTAGACCCATTATTATATGGCTTATGATGATAACGGCCATATTCATTTATGGAAATACCCTCAAAACAAATCCAAATGGAATTAGGTTAGATGAATCCTTTATATCAGTACAGGTTGAGGCTTGGAGTCCTGTCTTAAAACAAGTAGCTCCTGAATTAAATATACAAGGGTCAGTCGGTAATTATGTGGAAGGACAAGTTAAAGATCAATCATTAGGAGCAAATGTTACTAATCAAGATCAAGAAGTAAAAAAACAAGTATCTGGATTATCAGAAAAATTTGGTATTCCTCTTAGTCCAGATACTCCTATTGTAAAAGCCTTTGTGAGTTATGTTAATAAATTCCTCGAACCTTGGATGAGTGGTCCAATTTGGGGTGCTATTGTATCTTTTGCGGTATACTTAATCCTTGCTCCTTTTGTGGGATTCTATCAAGTAGGAATTAGATGGGCTATTATGTATATTCATAAACAGGCTTTGGAAAGGAATATATTAAATCTGTATCTTAAAAGTCTTAATAAGGAAAGATACCGTATTTAGCACTCTTCACAGATTACTGCTAATACGATATACTATTCAAGAGTAATTAACAATTATATTAATGGCAAAAGATTATTATGAAATTTTAGGAGTGTCTAAGGATGCTAGTGATTCTGATATCAAAAAGGCATATCGCAAATTAGCACATACCTATCATCCAGATAAAAAGGGTGGAGATGAGGCTAAATTTAAAGAAGTAAATGAGGCGTATCAAACATTAAGCGACCCTCAAAAGCGTCAACAATATAATCAATTTGGCTCCAATTATCAGCAAGCTGGTGGAGCAGGTGGTTTTGGAGGATATGGTAATGCTCAGGGATTTTCTTTTGAGGATTTATTTGGACAATCTGGATTTTCTTTTGGTGGTGGCTTTGAAGATGTCTTCTCAGATGTATTTGGTGGAAATGGACGTGGTCGATCACAAGGGCAAGCCAAGGGACGCGATATACAATTAGAAGTAGAAATTAGCTTAGAAGAGGCTTATAGTGGTATTTCTAAATCAGTGGAATTAGATTTGAATATAGCTTGTGATTCTTGTGAGGGAACAGGAGCTCAGAATAAAAAGATGAAACAATGTCCTGAATGTAAGGGGCAAGGTTTTGTTGAGAGACAAGTTCGGACTATGCTTGGAAATTTTGCTCAAAGAGAAACTTGTAGTACTTGTCAGGGTAGAGGTGAAATTCCAGAATCTATTTGTAAAAGCTGTCAGGGAAAAGGTGTCAAGAGACAAAAGAAATCTATTGAAATTGCAGTGCCAGAAGGAATATCCGATGGTCAAACTTTAGAAATGCGAGGAGCTGGAGAAGCGGCTGCTAGGGGTAAGGCTGGAAATATTTATATTCATATTCGAGTAAAAAAGCATAAGCAATTCGAAAGGCGTGGAGATGATATTTATTTAACCCAAGATATTATATATACCACAGCGGCATTAGGTGGAGATGTAGATATTGATACTTTAGCAGGAGCATTGAATTTAAAGATTCCAAAATCTACGCAATCAGGAGAAATATTCCGCATTCGTGATAGGGGTATGCCACATTTACAGGGCCGTGGTAATGGGGATATGTTTGTAACAGTAAGAATAACTACTCCAAAACATATATCTCGCCGAGCACAACAATTATTAAAAGATTTGCAATCTGAGGGAATATGATATACTTAAATTAAAGTTTAAGTATATAAAAATATGGACGCATTGGAACCTCTATTTGGTAAAGTAACATTCAGCTCATTATCCGGTGACTTTGTGATTAGTATTGTATTAATTATTGGACTTTCCATTTATATTTATCAAAAAGGAGTAAAAGATATTTTTATTTTAGCCCTTGCTCTCTATATTGGACAGGTAGTAGTATCAGTATTCCCTTGGGATATTCCTAAAATAGGGAGTTTCCCAGGAGACGCGGTATTATTCATAGTATTATCTCTGGTGGTAAATTGGGGGTTACAAATATCTGCTCTTGGTGGTGGTTTATCTATATCCAAGAAAAATCTAGGTCTTAATTTATTATTTGGAGTATCTGTCGCTGGACTTTTGTTGGTTAATGTATTAAGCGTCATCAAAACTCAAGACAAATCTATTCTTAATACCATAGAACAATCATTATTTAGTAAAGAGTCATTTCAGGTATTTTGGACTATATCACCATTATTATTCCTCCCATTTCTCAAGCCTTCTGTCAAAAAATCTAGTTCAAAGAAAAAATGAAATGTCCCCAATGTTCACACGTAGACACTCGTATTGTGGATTCCCGTATTTCTCGAGATAGTCTTATTGTAAGGCGTCGTCGTATTTGTGAACAATGTAATTATCGCTTTACCACCGCTGAGACGAGGGAAGTTCTTGATGTTATGGTAGTTAAAAAATCAGGAATAAAAGAGCGATATAGCAGCGAGAAATTATTAAAAGCTGTATCTATTTCACTGCATAAGCGCCCCTTTACCCAAGATAAAATACGAGATTTAATTCTCAAAATTGAAGTAGATTTATTCAAAAAAGATCCAAAAGAACTTCCAACCAAACAAATTGGAGATACCGTATTAAAACATCTTAAAGTATTCGATGAAGTAGCATATATTCGATTTGCATCTATTTATCGAGATTTCCGTACTATTAAAGGATTTCGTCACGAAATCGATAAATTATTACAGGATTAGACCCTGATTACATTTGATTATATAATTTTAAAATTGTTGAAGTATCATCATAGGCGATTAATTCCCCCTTGTGTAACAATATACATTTATTACAATGTTGTTGAATCTCATCCATATTATGGCTTACAATAAGAGCAGTTTTACCCATTTTTTTGAGTCTTTGTAATCGATTATTTACTTTTACTTGAAAGGCAGCATCAGTAGTGGCTGGAATTTCATCAAAAAGATAAATATCAGCATTAATATTTAAAATAAGTCCAAGAATTAATCGGGTTTTCATCCCTGTGGAGAGGAATTTAATTTTTTGTGAGGTATAATCATGGAGTTCAGAGAAATTCACGATATTATTATAGATTTTAGCTGCATCTTCACGAGGAAGGCCAACTTGAAGCGCTTTTACAAGTACCGCATCCTCGACTCTTCCTTCTGGATGTAATATTTCATCAGGCCCAAAAAAAGGTAATACTGATCCTTCTACATTGATATTTCCTTGATCAGGACTATGTACTCCAGCCAAAAGTTTAAGGAAAGTGCTTTTTCCACTTCCATTTTTACCAATAATACCAATCCATTCCCCTTGATTAATATCAAGAGTTATATCTTTAAGCACAGGATTAATAGTATTCTTGAATGATTGAAATCCATCCATTTGGCCTCCAGAGCGGCTAGTATTCTTACTTTGAAGATTAAAATATTTGGTAACACTATCTACCTGAATCAATTTTTTACTCATATCAGTATTTTCTACAATATTATACTTAGTATAAAGAAATTTTGATAAAAAAGCAAGGTAAATATAAAGATTGAGTCTTTGACCTAATGTAGATTGAATATGTTAATATAAGGGTATTAATTAATTAAACATATATGATACATTCCTATTGTGTTTATTTGGGTATATTTCAGGAGTAATTCGTGCTCAAGATGAAGACAATAATAATAAAATTATCAAAGCTATAAAGGAGCAAGATAATAAATAGGTTTTTATTTTAAGAGCAGTAATACCACTACTACGTATTGGATGTATAGTAGCATTTTAAAATATAAAGATTGGTTGGTGCCGAGGAGAGGACTTGAACCCCCACGCTATAAGCACATGCTCCTAAGGCATGCGTGTCTACCAATTCCACCACCTCGGCAATGGTATTATTCTACTATAGGTATTGACTTTTTGTCAATTATATGCTATACTTTCGTCCATCTCTCAAAGATAAGACTAGATTTATCTATGTTTACCCTGTTTCTGATTAGAGTTTTGAGAGAAGATATTGGCTGTCCTATTTAATGGATACATTATATATTGCAATGGCCTTGATTGTTGGTGCCACAGGAGTTGTTCCTGCTAATCAACAAACTGTCATTGACAACTCGTATAACGAGTCTCAAATCTCTGTTTTACATGGAGTTAATTCAACCGAAACGGTTATTACCCCAAAACCTGCAAAGGTTAATGTAAAACAAGTAACTGTACAGACCCAAAAATCTTTCTTTGCTTCTGTTGAAGCTGAGTTAAGTAATATTCCTGCTCAGGGTTCATGTTTCGACTATGTACCTGAGATGGCCCAAAAATATGGTGTTGATGCCGATCTTATGACTCGAATTATTCGAGCTGAGTCTGGTGGAAATGCTCTTTCTAAGAATAAAAACTCTACAGCTTCTGGTTGTGGACAGTTTATTCGAGGAACTTGGGCTGGAACTTTAAGACAAATGGGTCGCGAATGGGTAACCCCTTTCGATGCTAAGACTAATGTTGAGGCCATGGCTTTCAAAATCTCTCGTGGAGGTATTGGAGCATGGAATGCCAGCAAGTCTAAGTGGTCTAAATAATATTAGATCACAGTACTAAAAACTCCCCGAGGGGAGTTTTTAGTTTATATATTTTGTCATTCCCGTAGGGAGCGACCTCTCAGTCGCCCAAAATAGACAATGGTTTTTAAGCATAGGCGACTGAAAGGTCTTTTCTACATAATGCATATTTACAACACCCAACTCTTGCAATAAGAGTAAAACCATGCTATTATATAGGTAACTACTAAGTTTAATGCGTGCTAATTATGTTAAATGCAGCCTCAAAAGAGCAAATTATTGAAAAATTCCAAAGTCATAAAGATGACAATGGGTCTTCTTCTGTACAAATCGCTTTAATTACTGAGAGAATTGTATATTTAACTGAGCATTTAAAAGTGAATCGAAAAGATTTTCATTCACGAAGAGGACTTATTCATCTTGTTTCTCAAAGAAAAAAACTATTATCTTATCTTAAAAAAACTGATCCTAAGGCCTTTGAGACAATTGTCAAAGAACTTGGGCTTCGAGCATAAGCTCACCCTATATCTATGAGTTTTAAAACCTATCAAACACAAATAGCTGGACAAATACTAAAAGTAGAAACAGGTAAATTAGCAAATCAAGCTGATGGTTCTGTTATGGTATCTCTTGGAGAGACAACGGTATTGGTGACCGTGGTGATGTCGCAAAAAGGAGTGAATTCTAATTATTTACCTCTTTTTGTAGATTATCAAGAAAAATTTTATGCCAATGGTAAAATTAAAGGAAGTCGCTTTGTAAAGCGTGAGGGGCGTCCTAGTGATGAGTCTATATTAACTGGTCGTCTTGTTGACCGGGCTATAAGACCTTTTTTTGATCAATCCATTCGCAATGAAATACAAGTTATTGTAACTACATTATCTCTTGATGAGCGGAATGATCCGGATGCATTAGCTTTATTTGGGGCATCCCTTGCTTTATCTATATCAGATATCCCTTGGAATGGTCCAGTTGCGGCTCTCAGAGTAGGGCAGCAAAATGGAGCAATCATTGTTAATCCTTCATTTGATGAGAGAGAAGAAGGAGATTTTGATACTATTATTACCTTAAATGCTGATGAGAGATTGGTGATGATGGAATTTGGAGGAAAACAAATCCCTGAAGCCACTATATTAAAAGCTTTTGCAGTAGTAACACCTGAAATTAAGAAAATTATAGATTTCCAGAATGCTATTATTGCTGAGATTGGTAGGACTAAAAGAGAAGTTACTCTCTCAGAATCTAATACTGAGATTATAGAGGGTATTAAGTCTCTCATAAAGGGACGATTAGAGCCTGCTTTATATGGAGATACTCCTGCTACCAAGGAGGCCCATCATATTTTATTAACTGAACTAAATCAGGCTTATCCTGACCATAGAGATTTGGTAGAACATGTTCTAGATCAAGAATTGGATGCTATATTTAAGCAGAATATTATTGAGCAAGAGAAGCGTCCTGATGGAAGAGCTATTGATCAATTACGCGAATTAAGTGGAGAAACTGATATATTGCCTCGCGTACATGGATCTGGATTATTTAATCGTGGCACTACGCAAACTCTATCTATTTTGACTTTGGGGTCTCCTGGGGAGGCTCAAATTATTGATGAGATGAAAGATGAGATCAAAAAACGATTTATGCATCATTATAATTTCCCTCCTTTTTCTGTGGGAGAGGTTAGGCAACTTCGTGGTCCTGGACGACGTGAAATAGGGCATGGAGCTTTAGCTGAGAAGTCTCTGGAAGGAGTATTACCTAATATAGCTGATTTTCCTTATACTATTCGTATTGTAACTGAGGTGTTAGGGTCTAATGGATCATCTTCTATGGCAAGTGTATGTTCTTCAACTTTGGCTCTATTGGCAGCAGGAGTTCCTATTATAGAACCTGTAGCGGGAATTGCTATGGGTATTGTAGAGCAAAATGGTAAATATAAAATTTTAACGGATATTCAGGGACCAGAAGATCATTTTGGTGAAATGGATTTCAAAGTAGCAGGAACACGAAATGGAGTGAATGCTATACAAATGGATATTAAAGGGCAAGGAATGTCATTGGTTATGATAGAAGAGGCTTTGGAGAAAGCTAAAATAGCTCGATTCACTATTCTTGACACCCTCAAAGGTGTTATTTCAGAAGCTCGTAATGAGGTTTCAGAATATGCTCCTAAAATTGAAACGTTTGTAATTAATCCAAAGAAAATTGGAGAAGTTATTGGAACAGGGGGTAAAATCATCAATGGTATTATTGATGAGACAGGAGTAAAAATTGATATAGAAGATGATGGACAGGTGTTCATTACGGGTCAGGATGCAGCTCAGGTTGTCCGAGCCAAAGAGTGGATAGAAGATTTGGTATATGAACCGCAAGAAGGAGAAGTATTTGATGGGAAAGTGGTGAAAATCATGCCATTTGGAGCTTTTATTTCAATAAAACCAGGAATAGATGGACTTATCCACATTTCAGAATTATCTAAAGAACATGTTAATAATGTGGAAGATGTGGTAGAATTACATCAGGATATACGAGTAAAAATTAAAAAAGTAGATGCGGAGGGAAAGATAAGTCTTGTTCCCTATACTGAATAATCACACAATAATACACAATTATGGCCGATCAAAATCAAAATACAATCCCAGGAACATTAAGAACTCTCAAAACTGATTTAGAGTTGAATAATAGTACCAATCCACAGGATAGATTACAGCAAGCAGGTAATTTTGTACAAGCAAGACCAGACCTTGAAAGTCCCGTAACGCCAGTAAACACATCTAATAAAGGAACTTTATCTACCTTAGATATTAATGACTCAAAGCAAGATATTCCACAATCAAAACCATTAACTCCACAAGATTCAAGTTATTCTTGGAGTAATATTGATACGAGTACATCTACTACTGTGGATATCAAAAAAGATATAGCTGCTCCTAATCTTTCAGTTACAAAGCCAGAATTAAAATCTGGATTTTCAGCTTTAGATACATCTGTAGATTTGCCATTAAGCGATACAGCAAAAGTTGATTCTAATCCTTCTACCATCCCCCCACTTAGTAATATCCCAGATTTTACCGGCCCAGAAGATACTGCTACTGAATCACCAAAATCATCATCAAAAGCTATTATTACAGGAATTGTGGTTATTGTGTTATTAGGCCTTATTGGTTCAGGGATATATGTGTATACTACTCGATCAACTCCAACCACAACTCCAACCACAACTCCAACCACAACTCCAACTCCAACAATTGCTGCTAAACCATTATTCACAGGTATTACAAAAAGTGATATAGAATTTAATGATATTGAGCCAATACGTAAAACGATCATTACAAGTCTTAATGGACAAAAAGCTCAATTTATAGAATTAAATTTGACTAAAGATAGTAAAAAAGTTTCTTTGGTTGATATATCTACAGCTTTTGGATTGAATATCCCTTCAGCTATTACAGATAATGTAGCTGAATATTGGCTATATGGATATAATCAAGAAGGTATATATAAGTTAACAGCTGCAATTCAATTGAAGACAGGACAAACAGCAAATACTCTTGTGGATAATTGGTCAACTGCAATACCTCGTGATTTAATGGCATTCTCACTAAGCTCAGCCTCCCGTATTGTGAATAAACCAGATATTACAAAGGTATCTATAACTAATAATTCAGGTAAAACATTTACTAATTATTATTATAATTACACCTCTCCAACCGACTCGGCAGATGTGTCAAGTGTGGAAAACTATATTGTCATAGCCTCATCTCAGAGTTCAATGACCTATCTTTTGAATCAAATAAAATAAATTGTGGATAAGTCCTCTAGTCTGTATATAATTAAACTGATAGAATACAAGAGTGAGGTATAGAGTAATCATACAATCACAAGTATTGGTACATATTGGTCCTTAGTTATATATATACTTGTGATTGAATTCTTGCTCTAATCTTTACAATCATAAACAAAAACTCAAATAAAAAATCGTTTAAGTAATATAAAAACAAAGTCCTAAAAAATATGCACCTTTGGCAAAAATAAAAAGGCGTTAGCCAAAGATTAGAAAAGAATATCTATTTTCTGGCAATCTCTATATATACCGCGAGGTTGTCAGAAATAGAGCAAAATAAAATACTCTTACCCCCCTTTACACCAACAGAGTTAAGAAGGAGAGGGAAGAGTATTTTGTTTTTAATTTTAATACCTTTTTGTGAAAATATTCTGATATGCTATAATAGGAATAAGAAAAAAGTAAAAAACAACTCTTATGAGAGGAGAAAAACAAAAAGGTTTTACATTATTAGAGGTACTTCTGGTAATAGCTGTAATAGGGATATTGGCAGCAATAGTATTGATAGCCATAAATCCAAATAAACAATTAGCCCAAGCAAGGAATGCAGAGAGAAGATCAGAAGTAAATACGCTATATAAAGCATTAGAACAATATCTAATAGATAATCAAGGATATCCAGTAGGAATAACAGAGACAGAGCAAGACATATGTATAAATAATAATACGACAGGATGTGTAAATCTAGGAGTATTGGTACCAGATTATGTAGCAGGTATACCAAAAGATCCAAGTGGAATAAGTTATAAGATAGGAATAGTAGATAGTAGGGTAAGAGTAAGAGCATCAGAAGCAGAATTAGGATCAACAATAGCAATAAGTGGAAGTGGGGGGAATATTGTAGCCTCGATAGCATTTGATTTAAACATATCTCCAGCTATTTCAGGAAAAACTCAATGGAATTTCTTTTCAGATGGATCTCTAAATTTTTCTACACATGGTGAATGGACTATTATCCCATTGAGAGATATTACTGTTAACACTAAAATTTGGGGTGCAGGAGGAGCAAGTGGAGCAGTGTGGACTACGTCAAATTCTCTTACTGAAATCAGTCGTATGGGGAGCGGTGGTTCTGGAGGGTACAGTACAGGCTCTATTATACTGACAACTGGAAATACGTATATAATCCAAGTTGGTGAAGGAGGTAGTCGTCGCAATGGTATTGATAGTAATGGTGGTGCAACATATCGTGCGGGGGGGTCCAATTCAAATATTGGAGGAGCTCAAGGTGGTGGATACTCGGGTATATTTATAACTAGTGTCATACAGTCAAATGCTGTTATTATGGCTGGTGGAGGTGGTGCAGGATATGATCAAGATGGTGGGTGGTGTCCTTCTTCTGGTTCATCAGGAGCAGGTGGTGGTAATGATGCTCAGAATGGGTTCAGTGCAGGTTTTCAGGGGGGGGGAGGTGCTACACAAATTGCTGGTGGTGGACCAGCAGCCTTTAATAATACAACAGCTGGGTCTGCTCTCAGAGGAGGGCTTGCAGGTAATGCGCATTTTCATTCCGGAGGAGGGGGTGGTGGGTATTTTGGAGGCGGCGGAGGTAATATCTGTGGAGGCGGTGGGGGATCTGGTTTTATCAATCCTGCTTTTGTGATCAATGGGTCAACACAGACTGGTAATGGATCAACTCCAGCTAACTCTAGTGATCCTATGAGATTAGATTCGGGACAAGGTAGTGATAGTACTAGTAAGGCCACGGATGGGCGTATTATATTAATGCCTATTTAATCAAACTATAATCTTTTAACGAGGTTTTAATTGATTTATAATATATGGCTATAACAAAGAAGTTGTAGATATAATTAGTTAGATTTCGAAAAAATCAATTAAATTATATTAACTGTACTTAATGCTATTCTTTCTTCATAGCTTATTGAATATTTATCTGTTCGTCCACATACTTCTCTTAACTATCTTACTTCTTTTCAATTCCTTGATTTAATATCTACGATCTCCCCCATCTCATACATAATATTGACAAGATATTAAAACTGTCCTATACTAGTGAATAGATTATTGATAGTGAGTTATTACAACCTATGCTCGAAAGCCAGGATTTGAACGAAAAAAACCTTCTTATACAAGAAGGCATTGTAAGTGAGGTATTGCCAAATACAACCTTTCGTGTTATACTGGAAAACAATTCGGAGATATTGGCTCATCTTTCGGGGAAAATGCGTATGCATTATATCAAAGTATTGCCAGGAGATAAGGTTACTGTAGAACTGAGTGCCTATAATCTCACACAAGGAAGAATTACTAGAAGGAATTAGGATATCATATGAAAGTTCAGGCTTCAGTCAAAAAACGATGTATCAAATGTAAAGTCATCAAGCGAAAGCGAGTGATTCGTGTTATTTGCGAAGCAAATCCACGACATAAGCAACGTCAAGGATAATATAAGATAGAGTAAATTATGGTTAGAATTGCAGGAGTTGTCATCCCAGAGTATAAAAACGTTGAAATTGCACTCACCTATATATATGGTGTGGGACTTACTCGTTCTCAAAAGGTTTTAGCTATAACCGGTATTGATCCTTACAAGAAAGCAAAAGAATTAGATGAAAAAGAAGTAGCCCTTCTTAAAGAATGTATTGAAAAGAATTATAAAATTGAAGGAGATCTTCGAAGAGAAGTAGCTACTAATATCAAGAGACTTAAAGATATTGGATCATATCGAGGAAGTCGACATGCAAAAAAACTTCCAATTAAGGGAAGAACAAAAACAAATTCTCGAACTATTCGAGGAAATGTTGTCCGAACCATGGGTAGTGGGCGAAGAAAAGTAGAGAAGACATAATCATTAAATAAGTATTTATGGGAAAGAAGCGCGTTGCACAGAAGGGAGATACAGCATCTGGACTAAAAGTCGGGGTAAAGGAAACTTCATCTAAGAAAAAAGTATCTCGAGGAATCGGATATATTATTTCTACATATAACAACACTATGGTTTCTTTAGCTGACCTTTCAGGGAATACTCTTGCATGGTCTTCCTCTGGAGCTCTTGGATTCAAAGGAGCAAAAAAAGCAACTCCATATGCTGCTACTCTTGTTGCAAAAACTGTAGTAGAAAAAGTAAAGAAAACTGGGCTTGAGGATATTAAGGTTATTATTAAAGGTGTAGGACCAGGAAGAGAAGCTTCTATTCGAGGTCTTGCAGCAGCTGGACTCAATATCTTGTCCATTAAAGATTTGACTCCAGTTCCTCATAATGGAACCCGTGCACGTAAGCCAAGAAGAGTATAATTGAGTATAAGAGTATATGTATAGTCGTAAGAAAGTTAAAATCTGTAGAAAATTTGGAGAAAAAATCTTTCCAGAGATTAAGATTAGTGATGAGCGTTTAGCTAAAGCTCCTGGAGTACATGGAGCTAAGCGACGTCGATCTGTTTCTGAATTCGGAAAACAGCTTCAAGAAAAGCAAAAAGTGAAATATGTATATGGACTTCGTGAAAAGCAATTCCGACGATTTTATGAAAAAGCTTTGGCTGATGCAGAACCTACTCCTACTGCTTTACTTCGTATTTTAGAGAGCAGACTTGATAATGTAGTATATCGCTCACATATGGCTGCTACCCGAGAACAAGCTCGACAAATGATTTTACATGGACATATTTTAGTGAATGGTAAAAAAGTTACTATTGCGAGCTTTATCGTAAAGCCCGGAGATATTGTTACTTACTCAGCAACTAAATCAAAACTTGTTGCTGAATATCGAGAAAAACTCAAGGATTCTGAACTACCAACTTGGCTTACTTTAGATAAGAAAGCACATAAAGTAGAAATTGCTCATACTCCAGGAGTGGAGGAGCTCAGTCAGAACTTCGACATTGCCCTCGTGATTCAGTATTATTCCCGATAATAATAATCCAATACATCTATGCCTAATCATATCATCCTTCCTAAATCACCAGTACTCGTAAAAGAAGTAAATGCTTCTCAAGCAAGTTATGCTATTGAACCTCTTAATCCAGGATATGGAGTAACTATTGCTAATTCGCTTCGAAGAGTTATGTTATCTTCTCTAGAGGGGGTTGCAGTTACTCATTATAGTATTAAAGGTGTAAGCCATGAATTCAGTACTATTCCTCATGTTTTAGAGGATGTTATTGATATTACCCTTAATATTAAGGCATTACGATTCAATGCAGTAATTGATTCTCCTACAATTCTTACCATTAAGGCTCAAGGGTCTAAAGTTGTAACAGGAAAAGATATTAAACTTCCAGGAGGTATAACTATTATTAATCCAGAAGCTCCTATACTTACTCTTACTGATAAAGATGCAAAGGTAGAAATTGAACTTGTGATTGAAAAAGGTGTTGGATTTAGAAAAGAAGCAGAACAAGAAGGACAGGCAGAAGTTGGTCTTATTGCAGTAGATTCCATTTTTACCCCAGTGGTAAGAGTTTCTTATGATGTAGAGGATACTCGAGTTGGAGACAAAACTAATTATAATAGAATTGTATTCCATATTACTACTGATGGAACTATTGCTCCTGTAGATGTAATTACCAAATCAGCAGCTATTCTAGTAGAACAATTCTCAGCTCTTAGTGGAGATATTGCTATTACTCCAGCTGTAAAAGAAGAGGAACAAGAGTCTTCAGAACTTGAAGTATCAAGTATCAAGATTGAAACTCTTGATCTTCCACAAAGAACTATTAAGGCTTTAGAGTCAGCAGGAATTAAGAATATTGCTCAATTAGCACAATTTACTAAGGCTGATTTATTAGAAATCAAGGGATTATCAGCAGCTGCTATCAAGAAATTGATAGAACAAGTAGCTGTATATGATATAACTCTTGCATAAAAGCTATAAATAAGGTACAATTGAGTGCATTAACAGGATCACAAGACTATGAATAAGGGAAATAAGTTACATAAAATAGGGCGAAATCGAGAGCAAAGAAAAGCACTTTTGCGAAGTCTTGCTAATGATTTGATTATTCGTGGTTCTATTACCACTACTGAGGCTAAGGCTAAAGCTTTACAACCATTTGTAGAGAGAATGGTAACTCATAGTAAAAAAGGATCTATTGCATCTCGTCGTTATGTATTACGATTTTTGACCAAGGGAGCAACTCATAAATTATTTGAAGATATTGCACCGACTTATACTGAGAGAGTGGGAGGATATACTCGTATTATCAAAGCTCCTATTCGAGTAAGTGATGTCAGTAAAATGGCGGTAATTGAATTAGTTAAGTAAGTTTATATGCAAAGAGAAATTATTACCATTGATGCTGAGAATAAACGATTAGGAGCACTTGCTACCGAAATCTCTAGCCTTCTGATAGGAAAAAATTCAGCACAATTTGAATATCATATTGATGGGGGAGCTAAAGTTATTGTATATAATACCAATAAGCTTTCTATTCATCCAAATAAAATTGCTTCTAAAACCTATTATCGACATAGTGGATATCCAGGAGGAATTAAGTCAATTACAGCAGAAAAGCAAATGGCTAAGGATTCTACTGAAGTTTTGAGAAAAGCAGTATATGGTATGCTTCCAAAAAATCGACTAAGAGCTAAGATGCTAACTCGATTAGTATTACATAAGAATGATATAACGAAATAAGTATGGCAACGACTAAGACTACAGCAAGTCATTATTATGAAGGAGTAGGACGACGAAAATCTGCAACTGCAAGAGTTCGAATTACCCTTTCACGAAAAAAAGAACATAGTTTTGTAGTTAATGATAAAGCTATAACTGAATATTTTGATTTAGTGGAGCAACATAGTAATATTATAAAGCCTTTATCTGTACTTGGAGTAGAGAATTTTGATATTACGGTTAAAGTATCAGGAGGTGGAATTACTGGACAAGCAGATGCTATACAGCTTGGTATTGCAAGAGCTTTAGTAAAATATGATGAAAGTTTGAAAAAACAACTCAAAGATAATAATTATCTTACTCGAGATCCAAGAGGAAAAGAAAGAAAGAAGCCAGGACTCAAAAAAGCTCGTAAATCCCCACAATGGGCAAAACGATAAAGAGTATTCAAAAGAGAGGAGTATATCCTCTTTTTTGATTCTATATACAAATATGATATAGTAATTATGGATAATAAAAAATATGCAAATAGAATACAAACAGCGCAAAGGATTTACGTTAATTGAGATACTTTTGGTAATAGCCTTAATGGGTATATTATTAACTACCGTGCTAGTTGCAATTAACCCTAGTAGACAATTAGCACAAGTTCGTAATGCTCAGAGACAAAGTCATATGCAGGCTTTGCAAAAGGCCTTAGACTTTTATGCTACTAAAAATGAGGGATCATATCCTCCAGGAGTTACAAGTTCTTATCAAGATGTATGTAATACGGGGACTGAAATAGTAGGAGGAGTAACCAATTGTACGGGTAAATTAGATTTACGTATTCTTGTCCCAACATATATTGTCGGTATTCCAAAAGATTCACAAGCTATTGGTACTAGCTCGGGATATTCGGTAGCACTTAATTCATCTAATAACGGTATTAGTTTAACTAGCGATAAAGCAGAATTAGGATCTACTATCGCTATTAATAAAATAATACAATCAAGCTATTCAGGATATATAGATTCTAGCTTGGATTCAGATAAACCGGTTGGTTTTGATAATGCTGTGAATGTTGTTTTGCAGCAAAGCAATGGTAAGTTAATTGTAGGGGGTTATTTTACTAGTTATAAAGGAGTACCAGCAAATTCTATAATACGCTTAAATAGTGATGGAAGTATAGATAACACTTTTAATGTGGGAACGGGATTTGATTCTGGTATTAGTACAGTAGTAAGGCAAAGTGATGGAAAATTCGTCATTGGGGGACAATTTGGTAATTATCAAGGTGTGTCAGCAACTAGAATAATACGTCTTAATAGTGATGGGAGCAGAGACAATACATTCAATATGGGGACTGGTTTTGCTAGTAATTACTTTGATGGTGCTGTGACTAACATTTTACTACAAAGTGATGGAAAATTAGTAGTAGCAGGATATTTTTGGACATACCAAGGAGTATCGGCAAATGGAATAATACGTCTTAATAGTGATGGGAGCAGAGACAATACATTTAATATGGGGACTGGTTTTGATAGTGGAACTAATAGTATTATACTACAAAATGATGGTAAGGTTTTAGTAACAGGCTCTGAATTTACTAGTTATCAAGGTGTTTCAGCCAGTAGAATAATACGTCTTAATAGTAATGGGAGTAGAGACAATACATTTAATATGGGTGCAGGATTTGATAATTATGTAACTAAAGTAATACAACAAAGTGATGGAAAATTTGTCATTGGTGGAGGCTTTACCACCTATCAAGGAGTATCCGCAAATAGAATAATACGTCTTAATAGTGATGGGAGCAGAGATAATACATTTAATATCGGGACCGGTTTTAATGGAAATGGTACCTTCTCAGGATTTTGGGACGGTGGGATAAGTAGTATTGTGCAGCAAAGTGATGGGAAATTGGTCATTGGTGGAGGATTTACTAGTTATCAAGGTGTTTCTTCGGGTACTAGCATCATACGTCTTAATAGTGATGGGAGTCGAGACAATACATTTAATATAGGTACTGGTATAGATACTTATGTAAGGATAGTTATGCAGCAGAGTGATGGTCAAATAATTGTAGGGGGAGACTTTACGACTTATAAAGAAGTCCCAGCAAATAAAATAATACGTCTTAATAGTGATGGGAGTCGAGATAGTAGTTTTAATATAGGGCTTGGACTAAATGGTGCTGTGAATACTGTTATACAGCAAAGTGATGGTAAGCTAGTGATAGGAGGAGCATTTACTGGATATAGGGAAGTATCTTCAAAGAGAATAATGCGTTTAAATAGTGATGGAAGTCGGGACAGTAGTTTTAATATCGGGACTGGTTTTGATGGGGGAGATGTTTATATCGTTGTACAGCAGAGTGATGGTAAATTAATGGTAGGGGGCTATTTCAGTAGTTATCAAGGAAGCTCAGCAAATAATATAATACGCTTAAACGCAGATGGAACTCGAGATAATACTTTTAATGTGGGAACCGGCTTCAGCTGTGCTTGTGGTAGTGGTGTAGGATCTATTGTACAACAAGCAAGTGGTAAATTAATCGTAGTGGGAAGCTTTACTACGTATCAAGGAGGGTCAGTAACAAATATAATACGCCTTAATAGTGATGGAAGTAGAGATAATACTTTTAATGTGCATGCTGGGTTGAATGCTGGGGCGCAGCAAATAATACAGCAAAGTGATGGTAAATTAATAGTGGTAGGACTCTTTACTCAGTATTTGGGAGTTTCAGCTAATAAAATAATACGTCTTAATAGTGATGGAAGTAGAGATAATACTTTTAATGTGGGAACGGGATTTGATTCTGGTATATCTACGTTAATGCAACAAAATGATGGAAAATTAGTCATAGCAGGTAACTTTAGTACATATCAAGAATTGGCTGTAAATGTCATAATACGTTTAAATAGTGATGGGAGTCGGGATAGTGGTTTTAATTTTGTAAGTTCACCATTAAATTCTACACTAATGACTATTGCACAGCAAAGTGATGGTAAATTAGTGATGGGAGGAAGCTTTTCGGGATCACAAGGAAATAGAATAATGCGCTTAAATAGTAATGGGAGTATTGATAATACCTTTAATACAGGTACTGGATTTAATCCAGAAGATACTATTGGTTGGAATTGGGTATCTAGCATTATAAAACAAAGTGATGGCCAATTAGTTGTTGGTGGAACATTTACTAATTATAAAAATCAACCAGCAGGATATCTGATCAGATTGAATCCATAATGGTTTTTATATACTAATTTAGTATATCTTTTATCCAATATATTGTAATGACATAGTTTACAAAGAGAAAAACCCTTCCTATGAAGGAAGGGTTAGCGAGAAAAAATCTCATCTACATCATTAAGTTGTTGAGGAGTTAAACTCTCTTGTTTTATTTGCATTAAGGTGCAAAGACGAATAATATCTGGTCTTTGAGGTTCTAATGGGCTTGGTATATTGGGATTGAGGCTAACTTTGTCTACTATTTTGTCCCATTCTACCATTCTTAGTTTATAAGCCTTTTGTAATAAATCAGCCCTATGTACAGGGTCACTCTGTAACATCATTGTGTGGCTAAAATCAGTACGCATAAGAATGAACAAGAATCACATCGCATATAAGTATGCCATAGACTTTTTAATTGTTCAAGACTTATTAATTATTAAGATTAATAAGAGGGGTTCGAATAGGGAAGCTAAAGTATTGAATAATATTGTCAGTATTAGTAATAACCGTCTTAGCATCATTACGTAATTTAATACTAGCTGTGCTAATTACATCATCAAGTAGTATATAAGAATTAATGGAGCCTCTGGTATCGGACTCTACTACTTTTAAGGTATTATCTTCGATGAATAAAACATATTCTGAATTTGGTTCCCATAATTCAGATTGAACAATAGGTTTCTCACTAGTATATAATGTATCAAAATCTCCCTCTATACGAGATTTATACCCTTCAATAGTGTCAAGATATAGGATAGAGAGGCTATTTTTGGTCTTTAGGAGAGCTTTTTTTGAATCTAGGCTAAATTGTATATCTGTAATCTCAGAGTCTGAAATTTGGTTAAACCCTGGGGTTTTATCGCCAAGTGATTTCAGCCAAGTATGTTGCTTATCATCAAGAATAATAATATGACCTTGGCTTGGACTAATAAAAATTTTATCTATAATAATATCAGGCGTATTGATAGCAGTGGATTTCTTAGTGTCAAGATTATAAATACGAATAATATCTATAGTACTATCTTTATCAGAAGTATAGTAAATAGTGTTGTCTACAAAGTCACTATGTGTTATATCTGCTACAAGAACATCAGAACGGGTACTAAATTGTAGAGTAAGTTCATATAGTGCCCCTCCCTGTATGAATAATAATGTATCAGTATCCAGATTAACAATTTTAACGGGACTTGCATTAATATCAGTGATAGGGAATTGACTGGTAATATTGGTCAAAATAGGATTAGTATCAATATTAGTTATAACAAAATATTGAAATACATTATTGAGGGAAGTCTTGAAACTAAGAATATTTCCTGAACTATCCCAAGTAAAATCTGAATAATCTTGATTATCTAAACCTCCAAGCGCAATACTATCAGTAAGACGTTTACGCACTTTGGTATCAAGATTAAGAATCCAAAGTCCAGATTCCTTGGGATTATACGAGGTATATAGTATTGAGGAAGCATCAGGTACTCTTTGAATATTGCGAGCTGTTGAAAGATCGCTAAATTTTTCTAATTCAGGTTTTTCTGGGAAAAGAGTTACATCACTAATTAATTGTACAAAAGAAGGTTGTATCGATATTTTTTTAGCCCATGACTGATATCCTGGTAGAGATAATACTACATCTAAATCTTGTGGAGCAAGACCAACTTTCAAGAGTGGGCTTTTGGATTCTAATTTGTCATTAATAGTAATTTCATAAGCAATTTTAGTATTGATTCGAACTCCTCCAGTAGAGGTGAGAATAGGTGCATCATTATCATCACGACTAAGTCTATAGCCCATGCCATATAAGGTGAGTATAGGAGCTATAATAAAGAAAAGAATTATGAGAGTACGGGCAAAGATTTTTTGTATATTTCTATTCATATATATGTATTATGCTTCATCTAAGGCTTTATTGGCAAGAGCATCAGCTTGTTTATTGAATTCTCGGCGAATATGTATAAAGTTTACAGATTTAAATTTAATTCTCAAATTCCAAATTTGAATAAAAGCTTTTTGAATTGCTTCATCTTTGAGCTCATAAATTCCTGTTAATTGTTTTTGGGCGAGTTCCGAGTCTAAATAGACTTCAACTGCATATTTTTTAGTATTGACCTTGCCAACAAGAGATTTTGTTTTTTCAAGAGCAACCACAATAGCCTGATATTCAGCGTAATTATTGGTCGCAATACCAAGAGTCTGATGATGGGTTTTAATACTCCCATCTGGTAACTCAATTACTACTCCAAGAGAAGCTGGACCTGGATTTCCACGAGAAGCACCATCTGTATGTATTTTGATTGTCATATAAGATATAGGTTGATATTAGTATAGCATAAATATATTGAGGGGACAATTTTATGCTAGGGGAAGATTTGAGGGCGGAGAAAGTGTTGGATTAGCTTGTAATTCATTATCCAATGTATAATTGGGGTATAATTGTTCCCACAGCTCTTGGGGAGAATTATTTGGTGTTTTTAAATTCCTAAGATCAAGTAATCCAAATTGAATCATTTCTCTTGCAGTCTCAAGATTAATTCCAGATACTAATATGAGATTTTTTAGTTCAGGATATTTGAGAATTTCTTCTATTACAGCTTTCTGTTCCAAATATACCGTATCTTTGGTATCAGAAATCTGGGTATCTGTATTGTCAAAAGAAGAATTCCTGAATAATCTAGTTGAGCCGCTAAGTGCTGTTTTTATATATTCCTTGAATTTAGATGGACTTACTTGTTTCGATTGTAGAGAGCGAATACTTTCATAATATGTTTTTACACAATCTATATAAGTACCCCCAGATTGTTTGGTAGCCATGGCTCTCAGGTAATTAGGTTGAGGAGGGCTTTCATATCCAAATAATTCTTGAGATATTTGATCTTGATAATACATAGCCCCACCTTCTTGGAATAATTCAGCTCTATCTCCGGCAATTTGACTGGAATGTGTATAGAGAGGTAAACCAATTTGGGCAGTATTTTCTCTTTGAAGAATATGAATTATTTCATGAGTAGCTGCCTTGGTAATTATTTTCTGAATATCCATTTCGGTAGCAGGGATTAATAATGTTTTACTTTGACTATCTATTGCAAGAGTGTCTTTACCCGGTCTAATATAGCATCTCCATTTATTATCTGCCGGGTTTATATTTTTGGTTACTTGTTCAGCATCGGCGGGATATTCGCTTAATAGGTCATAGCTTGCGAGAATTTGGTCTAAATATTGTTTTGCCATTTCAGGAGTGATATTCTTCTCTTCTAATTTTTCTTGGTCTAGGCCTTTTTGTAAGAGGATTTGAGGCTTTTCTTGATTAATTGATTTGTTTAATTCAGCAATATGATCAGCCATTGTTAATAGATGATTATCTACTTGATTATAATTACCCGTATCAGTATCAAGTGTACTTACTCCATATATAAATTTATCTAATTTGTATGGGGGTTTATGTGGAGTATGGGATTCTTCGCTCCGTAAAAATGTTTCTTGTTCTTTAGTTTCTGCAATGATGACATTAATTCTTTTAATTAATGCTTGTACGCGAAATATTTTAGCATGTATTAAAGCTTTACTTATATCGGTAGTGTCAGAAGCCTCTTCGGCATATAAGTCAGATCGCTTTTGTTTTAATTCTTGCCTTATTGCTTCTAACCCTTCAATTTTTGCTGTTAAGTTAGCAGGATATTGAATATAGGTGAGTTTTTCTGGGTTTTCAATATTCTCTATATCAAGTTCTCCCGTATCAGGATGAATATGTTGAGATAAAGTCTCTACCATAGTATCAGTATTCCAATCCGTACTCATTTTTACTAAATCTGTTATGATTTTGGGTTTTAATGTTCTCAGAATTGCAATATTTTCCCTAATATCAATGTCTCCTTCAAGGGATACAAATTCAGGAATTTCTTTTAAAATAGCCTGACCCTCTGATGTATCAAAATACTCGGGATATAAAACTTTTTTACCAGTTGCTAACTTATAGTATTCTGCTAGTTTTTCTACAAAAGGATTCTCAAATTCTATTAAGTTCTGCTTTTCCTCCTCAGAAAGTATTTCCTTTTTTCTTTCACCAGATTCATATTGAGCTATTTCATATAATAATATTTGAGCTGAATAGGATGGACGCTCTGGATATAATTGAGGTTTATGTTCAGATTTAGGTTCAGTATTCTCAGAAGATTCTATCGACATTTTGATATAATGACTATTTTATATTATTATATCATGGAGATATTAAATACAAAATTATTTTCTAGGATCAATGATAAATCGCTTTAGAGAGTTTTCCCCAAGAATTATAGGGTATTTGAGCCCAGTACGAGTAATAATATTAGCTTTTGTTTCAAATATTTCATCACCTACTTGAATTTTAATATAAATAATAGGTCTATAGGAATATCCATGACTACTATGAACCTTTGAAACTCCAACTATGTCAGGATGCTCTTCAATTTTTTGCCATATTTTATCTTTGGATAAAGTATTTATCTCGTCTAAAGTAAGTACAGGTTTAATATGAAATGTTTGCATATATGTTAATACATCCTTATATCCCAAGGCAATAGCTAGGCTCTCATCAATAGATGTTTTTCCCGCACCAGTATCAATTTTTGCTTGTACTTTTTGCTGCTGATCATCTTTTCCAAATAAGGTAATTTCCTCAATAAGCCCAATCACTTGTCGTCCAGTAATTTCCTCAATTTCTTCTTCAATTTCTCCTCCGAACAAATCTTTTGCCAGTCTAATAGCTCTTTTTACTGTTTTTACTTTAAGACCTTTTACTTTTTGTAATCTTTCTTTGAGTGGTGCGAGATTAGCAATTTGAATAGCGAGTCCTGGACGGGCATTAGCCTCTAATACTACAGGTCCTGCATCACGGTCAATGGCAATATCTACTCCCGTAAACCCTAATTTAGTGACATCAGCAGTACGAATCGCAATATCCAATATAGTATTCCAATACGGTATACGTATACCAGACAGACTAGTTTCTGTTCCTGGTATGGTATCGATAAATTTTTCTCGCATAATAGCATTGGTAGTAACTCCTGTTGCCATATCAATACCGATACCAATTCCGCCTAGATGAAGATTGGCTTTACCATCAGATTCCTTGGTAGGAATTCGTATCATTGCCATTACAGGAATACGATTGAATACAATCACGCGAATATCAGGAATTCCTTTATAGGCTAAGTGTTTGAATGATTTATTAATCTTAATTCTCTCCTCAAAGAAGGCCACATCGGGGCTATTGGTACGAGAATACGTACCATCAAGAATATTACTAATATGATTATGTATCATGGTCTCACTCAGTTTTACCCCCTTGGTTTTCACCCATTGACGCTCTCCATCGCCGGTTCTTTTTTTGTCCTCTCCAAATATTACCACAATTCCTTCCCCTCCAAATCCAGCAGTTGGTTTTAATACAAAACTTTTGGGAAGTTTATTATAATCAAAATTATTGAGTTTATCATATGATTGAACAGTTGCTATGAGTTTTGGGGTAGGAATATTATTTTTTTGTAATTCTTTTTTGAATTTAATTTTATTATCTACTAATTTAACCCATTTGCTATAATTGTATGGTTTAATATAAGAAAGATTGCGGGCATTCATCCCGAGTATTTTTTGACTAAATACAAATGATTCTAGCCAATTCATAGCCTATTGATTGCTAATAATTTTACGGAATCGGATATATTCAGAAATTCGGAGCCCCTCATAGCGTCCAAGGAATATAATTCCTGCAAATATAATCAAAATAATCCAAGGATTATAGAATACTAAATCTCTTAAACTTGTAGTTGCTATGATAAGATTTCCAATAGCAGCAAGAATTAATGTCTCTACTGAGAGGATAACAGCAGTACGATACCCTTTTTCCATTTGAGCATTGATGAATTTTTCTACCAAGGTGATAATAATCAAAATCTGATAAATCGAAGCCTGTACAAATACCGTGCTATCAGAGAATATTCCCCATACTAGGCTCAAAAACATAGATAAGGCAGTAATAGAAAGTATCAAAGCCATTTTGGGTAAATACAAAATACGAATTTTGCGGAGTAAATATCTGACAATAGAAGCAATTACGAGAGATACAATAAAAATACTCACTCCATATTTGAAGCCAATTTGTGTTAAAGCAAAGGTGATAATAAGCGGTGTATAAATACCAAAAGCCTTAATCCCTACAATTTGTCGGGCTGCTACGATAAATCCTGCCATAATCGGAAACATCAAAAGAATGTCGATGGTTTCACGTGGCACACCATTATCCATAAGATATTGGAAGAAGATATCCATACGTCAATATAACTTAACTAATTGAGATAATTGCATTACTTTGCTATAGTATAACATAAGAATACATTTTGACTAGTAGTAAATTATGGACAGAACAGTATATGATAATTCCAGTTCACATAAAGGAAAATTCCAAACAAAACCAGGATTGAGAATTGAGGTGGTTGAAGAGATTTCTCGTCAAAAAAATGAACCTAATTGGATGTTGGAAAAAAGGCTCAAAGCCTTTGAATTATATCAACAAACGGAACTCCCGAATTGGGGGCCTAATTTGGAGGGATTAGATTTAGAGCAAATTATTTATTTTAGTAGACCAGATACAGAAGAGGCTAAGACTTGGGATGATGTTCCACAGGATATACGAGATACTTTTGATAAACTTGGTATTCCAGAAGCTGAAAAACAGGCTCTAGGAGGGGTGGGAGCTCAATATGACTCAGATATGATATATCATAATCTCAAGCAAGATTTAAAGGATAAGGGAGTTATATTCGAGAATATGGATACTGCCCTGCAAGAATATCCCGATTTGGTCAAAAAATATTTTATGACTCAATGTATTCCTATCAATGATCATAAATTTATTATGTTACATGCAGCGGTATGGAGTGGGGGGACATTTATCTATGTGCCAAAAGGGGTAAAAGTAGAATTACCTCTACAAGCTTATTTCCGTATGAATATGGAGGCTGGAGGGCAATTTGAACATACGCTTATTATTGCGGATGAGGGCTCAGAGCTTACTTATATTGAGGGGTGTTCTGCTCCTCGATGGAATGCGTCTGCCCTACATGCAGGGGGAGTAGAAATATTTGTACATAAAGGAGCTACGGTTAAATATATTAGTATAGAGAATTGGAGTAAAAATACCTATAATCTCAATACCAAAAGAGCTCTCGTGGATGCTCATGGTACTATTGAATGGCTTAATGGGAATATGGGAAGTGGTGTAACGATGTTATATCCTTGTAGTATCTTGAGAGGAGAATATGCTCGCTCAGATAGCCTCGGAATTGCCTTTGCAGGAGAAGGACAAGAGCAAGATACAGGCTCAAAGGTAATACATGCAGCACCTTATACCAAATCCACTATTAGTGCTAAAAGTATTAGTCAAGATAATGGAATTTCATCCTATCGCGGTTTGGTGAGAATTACTCCTAATGCTAGTCACAGCGAGTCTCATATTGTTTGTGATGCTCTCCTGATGAATGATGGAGCCAAATCCGATACCTATCCCGTGATGAAAATCGAAACGGCAGATGCTCAAATTGGTCATGAAGCTCGAGTTGGACGAGTAGGGGATGAAGAGATATTTTATTTGATGAGTCGAGGAATGACTGAAGCCGAGGCTCGCAAAATGATAGTCAATGGTTTTATAGAGCCAGTAGTCAAGGCGCTACCTCTAGAATATGCAATTGAGCTCAATCGCCTGATTGAACTTGAAATTATAGATTCAGCAATATAATATGGCAATTTTTACTACACAGCAATCAACAGGACAATATATTGTTATTAAATCTCGTAATAATGAAGAATTGTCTCTGAGTACACTTGCCTCAGAGACTATTATTCATATTGGGGAGCAGTCTTGTCTCAATATTATAATCCCAGAGGGAGATTATAATCATAATATTCATATTATTGCGATAAAAGGGAGTCAAGTATCGATTAGAGAAAAAGAATCTTGGTCGGGTAATATAAACTGGAATATTGAGCTTATAGAGCCTTATGCTAATATAGATTATATATCACGAGTAAAAAGTAATAGAGAATCGAATAATATTATCACTATTGCTCATCAGGCTCCCTATACCAAATCCAAAGTAGATTCCCGATATATTGTAGAGACTTCTCATCCATTAAAACAACATACTATTATCACTATCCCTGCGACCATATCCCACTGTGAGGCTATACAATCAGCAGAGATAATACTATTAACCGAAAGACCTAAACTTGAAATTATCCCCGAACTCAGAGTCGCTACAGATAATAGTAATGCGAGTCACGGAGTATCTATACATCCAATTCAAGAGGCAGATATATTTTATTTGATGACGAGAGGTCTCACGAGAGAACAGGCTCAAAATAGTATTATAGAGGGTTTTTTGGAGGGTTAATATATAGAAAAAAAGCCTCAATCTTAGAAGGGGGCTTATTGGCGAAGGCCATAATTGAGAGGTGGAAATCCTCTCTCAGAATGATTAGCCTCTACAATGTAGAGAACTGGATTTGAGCTATTTGTCTCAAGAGGCCAAAGACCAATATAGCAACTACCATCACCTTGTATCAGGTTATCTCCAGATCGAGAAAAAGTCTGAATTGGAGATGCCAATGGATTCGCAATGATATGTAAATGAGGGGGTAGATGTTTGTTGGTGAATTGTTGTGTATATAGCTGAGCTTCTTTGAGAAGCTCTAACCATTCAGGATAAATTTTGAAATCCACATAAATGGGATTCATTTGAATGAAGCAACTTTGCTTGATTAAATTATCATAATAAACCCTATATTGTCAATCATATACTATACCCTTATTGAGCGATATCTTGTATACTAGAGTATATGAAGTCAATTGACAATATTAGATTAGAGTTTGCACCATTGAATCAGGATATTATGTATCTTGATTCAGGTGCATCCGCGCTTACACCTAATGTGGTTTTGGATGCGATGAATACGTATTACAGGGAATATCGCTCTAATATTCATAGAGGATTATATGAGTTATCACAGAGGGCAACTACAGAATATGAGGCGTCTCGCGAGACAATAGCTCAATTTATTGGGGCTAATCGACCTGAAGAAGTGATTTTTACGCGAGGCACTACAGATGGAATCAATATGCTCTCAGAATTATTGCAGGATAGATTTGAGGAGGGGCAAAATATTATTATTCCCGTGACTGAGCATCATAGTAATATGCTCCCTTGGCGAGAATTAGCTCGAAGGCAGCAATTAGAAATACGATATATTGGACTTAAGGGAGGGATTTTAGATGAGGCAGCATTATTAGCCGCTATTGATGAGAATACCTCTGTGGTCGCAATAGGACATATATCCAATGTATTAGGGACTATTCATAATGTGAAAAAAATCTCAGATAAAGCTCATAAAATGGGGGCTTTATGTATTGTGGATGGAGCTCAGGCTGTATCTCATATACCAATTTCTGTATCGGAATTAGGGGTGGATGCTTATGCTTTTTCGGGACACAAATTATATGGCCCTACAGGTATAGGCGTATTGTGGGTGAATTATGAATTATTACAATCTCTCAAGCCTCGACGCATGGGGGGGGATATGGTGGATTATGTAACTTTGGAACAATTAGAATATGCTCCTATTCCTCAGAGATTTGAGGCGGGAACTCCACCGATTGCGGAGGTAATTGGATTTGCCCGAGCCATACAATGGATTTCTGATATTGGTTGGGAGCAAGTTCAAAATCATGAGGGTAAATTAATTCAATATATGTGGCAGCAAAGTCTCTCTCGTCCATGGATACAATTATTAGGGGGAGACAAATCTATTCCTCGTATTGGATGCTTTGCTTTTACTATTGAGGGAATACATACTCATGATATTGCTTATTTGCTCGCGAAAAAAAATATTTGTGTGAGGGCAGGACAGCATTGTGCTAGTGGTATTGCTGAAAAACTTGGTATAGCGGGTAGTATACGAGTAACATTTGGTATATATAATACTGTAGAAGAAATTGATATCTTAATGGGTGAATTAGATACTATTTATCACAAATTTCAATAATTATGGATGATATATATAGAGAATATATACTTGATTTATATCGTAACCCCCTCAATAAAGGAAAATTAAATCATTATACTCATCAAAAACAGGGTTTTAATCCTAATTGTGGGGATGATATTTGGGTATATCTGGATATTCAGGATGAAAGAGTAAAAGAGGCAAGTTTTGATGGGTCTGGCTGCGCTCTATGTATTGCAGGGGCATCTATTATAACGGAGAAATTAAGAGGATTATCTATTACTGAAATATCTACTATTTCGGCCGAGCAATTATATCAATGGCTTGGTATTAATATGGAAAATACCCGCATAAAATGCGTGACTTTGGCTTTACGCACCGCTCAAGAGATGATAGTATAAAGAATAATTAATAAGTCAATTAGGCAATATAGCTTATGCTAAAATTAGAACATATAATCATCAAAAAAGATGAGAAAAGTATTATCAAGGATATATCAATTGATATAGAGGAGGGAAATATTCATTATCTCATGGGACCAAATGGAAGTGGTAAAAGTACTCTGGCTTTAGCTATTGCAGGATATCCAGAATATAATATTGAAGGAAATATATTTTTTAAAAATGAGAATATTATAGAGTTGTCGCCAGATAAAAGAGCTAAATTAGGACTATTCTTATCTATGCAATATCCTCCAGCCATAAAAGGGGTAAGTATTTTAAGCCTTATCAAAAATGCCTATCAAGCTATCAATGGACCAGTAAATGTATTAGAATTCCGTACCCGAGTGGTTGAGGAGGTGAAGAGACTTGGGTTGGATGAATCAATTCTTTCTCGAGGAGTGAATGAAGGGTTTTCTGGTGGAGAGCGAAAACGATTAGAATTATTACAACTAATTATCTTGAAGCCCAAATTAGCAATATTAGATGAGCCAGATTCAGGGCTTGATATTGATGCCTTAAAATTAATGTCATCAGAGCTCAAACAGCTGAATCAAAATGGTATGACTTTTATTATTATTACTCATCAAGGACAATTAGAACTTATACCTAATAAAGTGACAGTAATCAAAAATGGTATTGTGGTAGAAAAGGGTGATATTCAAGTTTTATCTCGGATTCAAGCACAAGGATATAATGCATATATATGATTACAAAAGCAGATATTATATCAGTATGTAAGACAATTCAAGATCCAGAAATTAATATAGATATTTATACTATTGGCCTAATTTATGATATTACCATTAGCGAGCAGGATGATATTATTATTTTGATGACATATACTACGCCACTTTGTCCATTTGGGGGGCGTATACAAAAAGAATTAAAAGTAGCTCTTGCTATTCTTAAACCCCATTCTATTACTATTAATGTAACTTTTACTCCTCCTTGGAAAGTAAGTGACGAATTAAGAGAGGCTCTAGGAATATAGGTTTGTTTGAAAAAAACTGTATTCAGTGTTATAATATTTTTATAATTCAAAACTAAAACCAATATGGTAAAACAGTTAAATAAAAACCCAAAGCTGTTTATATTGCTTGCATCGTTCGTCGCCATAGGTTTGATATCATTTGCGGGTACCTTTAATGTTGTGCATGGGAGGCAACAACAGCAACAACAGCAGCAGCAAACATCTAAATGTAATAAGTGTGGCCAATGTACAAATTGTTTGGCTTCAATCCAAAACAACTGGAGTAGGTTCCTTTGCGTGATTTTTCCACAATTCTGCTCGAGTTTAACTACATGTACAGCTCCTGCTGTACAGCCATCCCAACCTTTTGTATGTACAGATGTACCAGTTTCTTACGTAGAAAGACTTTCACAATATAATATTAATGGTCTAGATGCTTCAATTTCAAGTAATGGTAAATATACAGTAAAGGGTATGACTACACATGGATCTTATAGCTGTGATACTATATTAAAAGCTATACTTGATTATAACACTCCTCCTCCGACTAGTACATTTTCCGGGTACCAGTCTCTCTGGAACCGCCCTGTTCAACCTTCTACTCCTAAGTATAATGTTTGTGCCTATCCGAGTAGTGTCAGTGAACAGCGTCTAGAAAGAGTAAATTGGTCCTTTAATAATATGACAGCTGTCAAAGATTGTGGTAATGTAAAAGGAGTATATGCAGAATGCAATAATGGAGCTGTTAATTTTGGTGCTTATCCAGGTTTTACAACAATAGGTGCAATTGCTAGTCCTTATCAAGCATTTACAGATCATAGCACTATAGTACAAAATGCAGCCCCTAATCAATATAGATGGGGTGGTTTGTATCAGTATGGTATAAGCTCTGACAATGCAAAGCCAGGACCATATTCTTTTTACAGCACATCTTATAATTATGAAACATTAAAATTAGCATTTAACTATGAAATGGTATACAGTAGTCTGCAACAAGCTGGTCCCTGTTGGTCTCCATTTCCATCTTTCAGAGAATGCCATAGAGTACATTACTTTACCTATACTCCAAGAGTGCAACAGCCCAATATTACTCTAAACTCATATCTAATTAAGCATAGAGATAGACCAAGTCAACTGATTTATCGAAATAGTCCAATTAGAAAATCTTGGCAAATAGAGAATGCTAATTCTGGAAGTTGTAATATAGAAACGAAAAATTCTTCGGGAGAAGTTATACCATTTCTTTCTAAAAGCGGATTGAATATTGACTTTAAACAAGGTAAGCAAATTGTAGACTTCTTACCTATTAATGGTGCAACAGGACAATATCTTGAAAAGGTAGATCAGAATGCAGATTATACAATTGGATATGATCCAAATAGAATACAGCCCGGTGTTTATAAGAGTATATTAACATGTAGTCTTAGTATAAACTGCTCATCAGGTTCGGGTACAGATGATTGTAAGAGAATCTCTCCAGGTAATCCTTATAGTAGCCCAATATCAGTTTCTGTTGATCAAGACTTTACAATATCTCCAGATCAAATAGTTACTTTGGCAGCGTCAGCTAAGCCAACTATCGTTTATAATAAATTTAGAAAAACTAAAATACTAGCTAATACAAAAGGTGCAAACGTGAATGATAAGCATAAGTATACACTTACAAAAATCCCTATAGGGTATAAGTTGACTTCATCTGCGACAATAGATAAGGTGGCTGATGCCTCAGGTACTACTAACGCCTTCTGGGATGTTGAATTAGTTGTTAATCCCCAAACAAATGGAAGTGATGCAATAATAGGTGCATCAGAATTTGTTGTAGAAATGACTGATGAGCCATATGATAATCTTTATACGGCTAAAGCAAAAGTAACTTATCTTGGCAATAGAGATGTAAGAGAAGTTGCTAAATAAGCATAAAAGTTTTAAAAACACGATAGAATTCATTTTATGGTAAGCAGTAAAAATATTTTACTTATTTTCATACTATTACCCATATGTATATATTTAACTGCTACATCATATGGAATACTTCAAAAAGTACAGTTTTATCCAGAATGTCAGAATTACAGTTATGAGGAAAGAAAAAATTTCCTAAGTAAAACAACATATATTCATGGCACTATTACGGCTATAAAAGATGATAAAATAGATGTATATGTAAATTATAATCCTAGAAATAGATGGAAATGTTCACAGATGGAATCTCCATATAAAGACTATTTAGGAGCTACCACAAAGATATATTCAGTTAACTTAAATCAGAATACCCCAATTTACTCAATGTATGAAGCTATTAGTACAAGTATTCCAAATGACCATACTCCTAGGCAAAATCCTTCTCCTGAAGTCCAAATACCATCAGAAAATACATTTACTGGTTTAAGGTATAAAAAAGAAGATCTCACAATTGGATATAGAGTTGCAGTACTAGCATCAAAACCAGTATTGAAAGAAAATTTATTTGATGCTGAATTGGTATTGATTTATCCAGAAAGAGATATTACATATTCTGCAATAATAACTATAATTATAGTTATTATTGCAGGTATAGGAAGCTATTACACAATAGAAGTTATTACTCATATACTTTATTATTTCACGAAAAATACCAATATACTTCTATTCTCTACAGTGATAAGACCAGTGGGAGCTATTGGGTTTTTTATATGGTATTTTTTATCACATTATACTTAATTTATGAGATTACTTCAAAATTTTGTAGAAAATATATATAATTTTATACCATTCGATAGTCAGCTTCTGACGGGATATATTATAATGCAAATAATAATTTTCACAATTATTAATATGTTTATACTATTAATTCAAATATTAATAGTAAGATCTAAAATAAAAGAAACATTATATATAACTATCCCAATTCTTTTAATTAATAAAATATTAATTTTACCTATTCTCAACGATATAGTATTTATAACCCATGTATCATTAATATATGTTATGGTGTTCATAACCATATCAACTTTATTAGATATAGAAAGCTTTAAACTATATACGAATGATTACAAAAAATTATGTAAATTTTATCAAATCATATCTATAATTTTACAAATACTTATTATAATTATTTTTATAACTCAGCCAATACTAAATCTACAAACTATCATTGGAATAACTATATATTCGATACCCTTGATAATTGATATTGTTAATTTTAAATCAAATTTTAAAAATACGTTTAGACTAAATATTTATAAATATATATACCAATATATCACTATAACTATATTAATTTTATTATCAAAAATAATAGTCCCTATACATTTTATGTAAAACAACATAAAAGAACTCTCTCATATAATAGTATCTCAACTAAATCTAGTACTATTAATATCTCTTTACCCTGCCCTGGAAAATCAGTGATGAATTAAGACGGGCTTTAGGGGTGTGAATTCTTGACAAGTTTTTGGAGGGTGCTATACTAATTTATATACATAAAATCAATATATGAAATCACATCTTTTATCTATAATAGCAGCAAGTATTATTGTACTTGGTGGATCATTTTTAGTGGTAAATACTATTTTAGCTAAGGATGAGGCTTCAGAGTTAGATAAAAAATCTCAAGAATCACAACGTGAATTTGAGAAGCAGGCACAAAAAGTAAGAGAAATAAAACCTCAAGAAGATACAAAACGCCCACCTTTGGTAAAGAAAGAGGATTCAGAAGATGATAATTCAGAAGATGAATCACAAAAAACTTTATTAGAGCGACAAAAAGAGCAAAATCAGCAATTAATGGAAAGACAAAAAGAACAAACTAAAAAAATGTCTGAAAAAACAAGAGAAGCTGAGAAGCAAGGTCTAGAGAAAAAAGATAAGGAGGATAGCCCAAACCCAAATGATGAAGGCCAAGATGATTCAGTAGATTCTTTGTCTGAGCAAATTACTGTAGGGCCAGAGCGAGAGAAGAAAATCAAGGATAAGTGTCAGGAAATTAGTAATAAAATTGCTGAACATCAAAATGAATTAAAGGCAAAAGCTGAAAAAAGACTTGGTAAATATAATAAAATTATTACTCGATTAGAAGCAGTTTCAACAAAACTAGCAGATTTAGGTGTAGATGTTACCACATATAATGGATATGTAACTGAGGTAAAGTCTCAAGTTGCTGTATTAAATCAATCAATTAATACCTATATCGCTTCTCTTGGTACTAATACTACTCAACTTTGTACTAAGGAAAAAGCTGCAACAGAATTAAATACCCGAAAAGCTGATTTGAAGGTTATTATTGCCCAAGATAAAGCAATAAGAACTTATATCAAAGAAACAATAATTCCTTACCTCAGAAGTATAAAACCGCAACAACCAACTTCAACAGAACAAGAGAATACAACAGTACCGTCCTCAAACCCCGCCCCAATCCAATAATATCAATATAATACTATTCATATGAGCGACAATCTTGAATCCAATAATACAGAATCAGTAAATAGTGAGCCTATGGTTGCTACTCCAGAAGCTACGTCTACACCATCGGTAGAGACATTAATACCATCTGGAGAAACTAATCCTGGAATTACTTCATTTACTCCTGAGGAGGTAGTAGTTCCAACATCAGCTCCTACTACAACTGAACCCGTAAGCCCAATAGAAAATTTAGCAAAAAAAGAAGTAGTAACTCGACCATTATTATGGGGAGTAGTAGTATTCTTAGTATTCTTTGCGCTTGTAATAGGAGCCGTAAGTGTATATCGATATTATCAAGATCAGAATAAGCCTGTAGAGGATGCATCTATATTACCTGCAACCACTCCAGCTAATACACAAAGTACTCTTGATACTACTCCCGTATCTACAGATACTAAGGTGCAGGCTGATGCCATTAGTGCAGAAGTACAAAGTATAGATACAGATATAGAAGGAGATGTTTTATCAGATTCTTCATTGGGTTTATAAATCAAGAGAATAATTTATCTATTTGACAGTATTGATAATCTTGGGATACACTCTAGATAATGGTTAATATATTTTCAAGATGACATATTTTATTATTACTGGTGCTACGGGAGATTTAGCTCGCACCAAATTATACCCAGCTTTAGCTGAAATGTTTTCTTATGGCCAATATATCGGGGAAACCCAATTTATTGGAGCTGGCAGAAAGCCTTATACACAAGAAGAATATCAGCAATTAGTGAGAGATTCTCTTGGTATACATGATTGGAAATTAGATTTTATTGATAATTTACATTATATACAATTAGACTTTGATAGTATACTCACAATTCAGAATTTTATTCGGGATTATGACATACAAAAAGGGGATAGAATTATTTGGTATATGGCAATACCACCCCAAGCCTTTGGGAATATTATTAATACCTTAGTTGATATCAAGAAACAATATCATGATATAGAATATACTCTTGTATTTGAAAAACCATTTGGATCAGATATTATATCGGCTAAAACATTAAATAATCAGCTCAAAGAATCATTTAGAGAAGAGGAAATATATCGAGTAGATCATTATCTTGGGAAGGAGACAATACAAAACATTTTAGCTTTGAGATTTGGTAATACTATGTTTGAGCCATTACTCAATAATCATTATGTAGAGTCAATCTCTATTAATGTGTGGGAAGAGCGGGGTATTGATGAGAGAGCTGAATATTTTGATAATACTGGGATTATTAAAGATATTTTACAAAATCACATTTTACAAACCTTAGCTTTGATTACCATGGAAGCTCCTGTCGCTATGGAGGCAGAATATATTCGTGATGAAAAACATAAAATTTTAAAGTCTCTGAGACCAATTCAATCTGAGAATATTATCCTAGGACAATATATCGCCTCGAAGGGCAAAAAAGGGTATTTAGAAGAGTTAGGAGTAGCTCAAAACTCTAAGACAGAGACATATGTAGCGCTGACTGTCTATATAGATAATTTGCGCTGGGAAAATACTCCTATTTATATATCAACAGGGAAGCGATTATCAGAGACAAAAGCGGAAATTAGAATAAAATTTAAGCAAAGTTTTAACTATTTTACTCATATTGATGAATTTTGTAATCCTCAGCAAAATGAGCTCGTCATTAGTATACAGCCTAATGAAGAGGTATATTATACTGTTAATGCAAAATTTCCTGGTAAAGGAATGTGTATACAGCCCGTAAAACTTAATTTCACCTATGAAGAATCATTCGGACAGCGGAGTCAAGGGGCTTATACACGGCTTATACAAGACATTATTGAGCAAGATCAATCACTATTCATCCGAGCTGATGAAATTGAAGCGGCTTGGAATTATGTGGACGCATTAATTCAATCGAATACTATACAAGAGAGACAACTTGTATTCTATGAGGCAGGAAGTAATCCAAATAGTTATTCGCACCTCTATACAAAACAGGGGGAGGGGTGATATACTAAAGAAAGTAAAAAACAATCAAAATATATGCATAGAGTTAAAAGAGAACAAAAAGGCTTCACCTTACTCGAGATATTATTAGTAATAGCCGCAATAGGAATATTGGCAGCCATTGTACTAATAGCCATAAATCCAAATAGACAATTAGCGCAAGCAAGGAATGCACAGAGACGTAGTGATGTAAATACAATTTATAAAGCTATAGAACAATACTTAATTGATACAGGATCATATCCCATAGGGACTATTAATGGGGTATCTACCCCTTTAAATAATACATATGTTGATCTTTGTTCATCAACAAGCCCTGGTAATACATGTTTAAATTTGAATGCATTATTAACTCCACAATATTTGGCAGCTATTCCTCGAGATGCTCAGGCAAGTGTTGGTATCACAGGTTATAGAGTTGCTATCAATAGCTTGAATAATAGGGTTAGTGTTCAAGCTACTACTGTAGAATTAACACAATCAATAGCAATTAATGCATTTGCCCCTAATTGGACTCCCGCGAATATTACCACATCATTGTGGCTGGATGCCTCTGATAACTCAACTATTACTCAAAGTAGTGGAACAGTTAGTCAATGGAATGATAAAAGTGGTACAAATAAGCATGCAACACAAGCTACGAGTACGAGAAGACCAGCCATTACATCTAATGCAATCAACGGACTTTCAGCTTTAGATTGGGGGGAAACACAAAGTGATAAATCTATTGGATATTCGACAACAGGATTATTGGTAAAAGATGTATATATTGTAGGGTGGTTTTCTGGAGCTTCATTTGGTAACTATTCAGCTTTATTTAACCCTTTTCTTGACAATACATTTGTAGGTATTACTGCATTGGGGGGTAATCCATATTTTTATAACTATTCTTCGAATACGGCATATTATTTTACTAATTATTATCTTAATGCATCTAGTACGGACTCAAATACTAATGTTTTTCCTACGGTCACAAGCCCATTTATTTTGAGAGCAAATGCTACACGTGTAGATACAAATGATTGGGTATCAGGATATGCTGTTGGAATGGATAGAAATTATAATACACTGGGTAGAAGCTGGACTGGTTTTATTGGTGAAATTGTAGTATCTTCAACTGATTTGACATTAAGTGACCGTCAAAAATTAGAGGGATATCTTGCACATAAATGGGGTCTCATTAGTGCTTTACCAATTACTCATCCATATAAGGTGGTTGCTCCAACCCAATAACCTCATACAAATCAAAAACTACTTATTCATGATGTATTACAAGGAGAATTACTTATTTATATTAACGATTAAGCAATACGATTCTATCTAATATATTGAGATAAATTATTATGTTTTTAATAAATATCCTAAACTTGATTGGCAGCAAAGTGCCACAGCAAGTCCATCAGCAGCATCATCTGGTTTGGGAATAGATTTGAGACCTAATATGGTCGCTACCATTTGTTGCATCTGAGCTTTAGGAGCTTTCCCATAACCTGTTATTGCTTGCTTGATTTGAAGGGGAGTGAATTCAAATAATTGAAGCTTATGTAATTCGGCATTGAGTAATATAACCCCACGGGCTTGGGCTACCGTAATGACAGTAGTGGTATTACGAAAAAAGAATAATTTCTCAACAGCCATAATATTAGGTTTATGAGTAGCGATAATCTCCTTTAGGCTCTCATCTATAATAGCAAGTCTCTTAGAATCTGAGAGATGGGCTTCTGTGGTAATAACACCATAATCCACTATATTAGATACACGAGATAAAGAGGTGTCAATAATACCAAATCCGGTAGTAGCAGTACCGGGATCAATGCCGAGAATACGATAGGGAGCATCACTCATAGGAATATATTAGGCTACAGTGCTTGTCCAAATTTCCTCTACATCATCTAATTCTTCTAGGATTTCAATGAGATTGTCTAATTTTTCTTGGGCCTCTTCAGTAATTTCAGTAGGTATATTTATTTTATATTCTTGTTCTCGAATAATTTCCTCAAACATCCAAATCACTGAACCACTCGCACCAAGACTACCTCCATTTTTGGATAAAAGATGTCGTAAATCAGCCACCGTACGATTACCATTATCAGTATATGTCTTAATGAGAAGACCGACCCCCTCAGGCCCAAAACCTTCATAAATCACAACTTGCCCATTGGTATTGGCTGCCTTTTCTAATATACGACTAATATTATCTTTTGGCATATTAACTTCTTTTGCTTTTTCGAGAGCTAAACGGAGTTCCGGATTTATAGCAGGGTCGGTAGAACCTTTGCGAGCAGCAATTTGAATAAGTTTTACTACTTTAGAAAAATTCTGGGCTTTGAGCTTATCAGTGGCAGCTTTTTTATGTTTGATTTTAGAAAATTTATTATGTCCAGACATAGATAAAAGCATTTAATATACTTCTATTATAGCATAAAATAGGCTATTTTGCAAGATGAGATAAAGTAAAAACCCCCCAAGCATTAGCATGGGAGGGATTTGATTTGTGCAAGCCATGTATTAGCTTGCTGGAGATATTTGCGGCGGTCTTTGCTGTAGACCTGTGGTTGAGCTTTTAGCTTATCAGGTAGGGCTAGCTGATTTTCAATCAGCTCAATGAGGGTTCCTTTAATAGGCTTCCCCTCAATAATTACTCCCCTATGTGCTGCTTCCAAGAATATCACCATGTTGGCAATGCTCCCAGAGCTGAGCTTGAAGAAGGCTTCAAAACGCTCCCCTAAAAACACATAGTCAGTTTTGGGAATTGAGAGCGGGATTCTTGCGGGGAAAGTGGGGTCCCTTGTTCTCAATAAATCGTAAACCTTTTGAAGGACTTGAGCTTCGGTGAGGCCTTGTTCAGAGAGAGCCATGAGATTAATGTACATATAGTGTCGCGATTATAACATATATGCAAATTTTATGCAATATTGGGGGGCTATAGAACAATATGCTATAATAAGAGTATATGAAGAAGAAAATTGTTATCTTAGACAGTAATGCGGTAATTCACCGAGCTTATCATGCTCTGCCTCCTTTTACTACAGCGGAGGGAGTAATGGTAAATGCAGTATATGGATATGCCAAATTATTATTAAAAGTAATAAAAGATATTAAGCCAGATATTGTATTAGCAGCTTTTGATGTGGCAGGAGGTACATTTCGCCATGAGCAATTCGATGATTATAAGGCAAATCGGGTAGCGGCAGATCAGGATTTATATGATCAAATCCCTTTGGTACAGGAATTAGTAAGGGGACTTGATATACCTGTCTTGGAACTCGCAGGCTATGAGGCGGATGATATTATTGGAACTATTGCCGAGCAAACCAATAGAAGTAAGAATGAATTGGTAATAGTAACGGGAGATATGGATACTATGCAATTAGTAAAGCCAGGTATTTCAGTTTATACCCTCAGGAAAAGCATTAATGATACGGTGATTTTTGATACTGAGGCAGTAATTGCAAAATATCAGATTCGACCCGATCAAGTGAGAGATTTTAAAGGATTAAAAGGGGATCCTTCAGATAATATACCGGGAGTTCCTGGTATTGGTGATTTACGAGCAGTGAATCTATTACATCGTTTTGAAACTTTAGAGAATATTTATACTTTTGTAGATAAATATGAAAGTTTTGACGATATAGACAAAGATAATAGGGAGGCTTTAACCAAAGCAATTTTTGCCCATCTCAAGCAATATAAAGAACAGGCTTTCTTTAGTCGTGAACTTGCAACAATTATCCGTGATGCTCCTATTGGAGATATTGTAAATGAGAGTTTAGAATATCAATTCCCCGTAGAGAAGGCAAAAGAAACTTTCAAACAATTTGAATTCTTCTCATTAGTAAAAGATTTGAATATTATATTAGAAAAAGAAAAGCCAAGTAAAGCCCAGGCAAGTTTTTGGAGCCAAGAGGATAAATCAGCACAGGCAGAAAAGCATATCAAAACAAAATATCAGGCACTTGATAGTTTAGTCGCCGGCCCATTAGCAGTATATCAATCAGGGGGCCATTATGCAGCAATAGATGCAGTAGGGAAGCGCGCTAAACTCAATGAAAAGGAATTGAGAGATTTGTTCGCTACCAATCAAATTCTTATTTGTGCCGATATAAAACCTATCATACGGAGTTTATATCCTTTTGAGCTTATAGCTAATTTACAGGATATCGTTTTGATGGCATATCTTATTAATCCAGGAGAACGGCAATTATCTCTTGCAGCAGTAGCTTCAGCTTATGGGGTTGATTATAATGAGGCCTATCCAGAATTATGTTTACATAGTCTTTATACTATCATTCTTGAGAAGATGAAGCCTCAGCATATAGAAGAAGTATATAATACAATTGAGAGGCCATTATTACCGGTGCTTGCCCGTATGGAAGCTATTGGAGTATTATTTGATACTGATAAACTTCAATCAACTAAAGATTTTGTAGAGGCTAAAATTAAAGATTTGACGCAGAAAATTTATAGTATTGCCGGAGAGGAATTCAATCTTAATTCCCCCAAACAATTATCTCAAATATTATTCACCAAATTAGAATTATCTCCAAAAGGAGTTAAAAAAACAGGAGGAGGACAAATTTCTACCTCAGCCGATGCTCTTGAATCAATGCGAGCTGAATTTGAAATTGTAGACTTGATTTTACAATATCGGGAAGTAGCCAAACTCAAATCCACCTATATTGATAGTCTACCTCTAATGATGGACAAAAAGGGGCGTATACATACCAGCTATCAACAAAATATTGCAGCAACGGGAAGGCTTTCATCCATAGATCCTAATCTACAGAATATTCCTGCCCGTAGTGAGCTTGGACGCCAAATTAAACAATGTTTTATCGCTCCTAAGGACTGGACATTACTTGCCTGTGATTATTCTCAAATAGAATTAAGGCTTGCTGCTCATCTTGCCCAGGACAAAGCCATGCTGGAAATTTTTAAAGAAGGTCAGGATTTTCATACAGCCACAGCTCAGCGAGTATATGGAGTAAAGCCGGAAGATATTACCAAAGAAATGCGAACTTTTGCCAAAACCATTAATTTTGGAATTTTATATGGAATGGGTGTGGTAAGCCTGGCTCGTAATCTCAAAATTAGTCGAAATGAAGCGCAAGACTTCTTAGCTCGGTATCGAGAAGCCTATCCGGAACTTCATGAATATATGGAATCTTTAAAGCAATTTGCTCGGCAACATGGATATGCTCAAACCGAATATGGTAGAATTCGAGATTTATCTCATATTGATATTAGGAATCCTCGCAATCAAGCTTTACTAGAGCGTATTGCAGTTAATATGCCTATACAAGGATTACAAGCTGATATTATAAAATTAGCTATGATACAAATTGATGAGTATCTCAGAGAAAAGCAAGATATTCATATGATATTACAAGTTCATGATGAATTAGTATTCGAAGTAGCACAGGACAAAGTGGAATTATATCAAAAGAAAATAGTAAATATTATGGAATCAGTATATAGAGCTAGTATTCCTATCAAAGTTGGAGTAACTATCAAAGATTATTGGGGTTAATTAGTGACCTTTTCTTCGTAAATTCCCGTTTCGGTATTAATACGAATTTTATCTCCTTGATTGATAAACATAGGAACTTTTACCTCTAATCCTGTTTCTAATTTTACTACTTTTACGGCAGCATCTACGGTATTTCCTTTAATTGCAGGTACAGCTTCGGTTACTTCTAGAACCACTTTTGGAGGGAGATTAATAGTAATAGGAGACCCATTGAAGGTGATGATTTTTACCTTAGCGCCTTCTTGTAAATATCCAATAGTATTCTCACCTAAAGTCTCAGTATCAAAAGCATATTGTTCAAAACTTCTCTCATCCATAAAATGATATCCCTCAGAGTCATTGTACAAATACTCAGCATAGGATTCCGCAATATCAGCCTCAGGGAACATATCAGATTGTTTAAAATTACGCTCTTGAGTATTGTGGGTTAATAGATTACGCATTTTGACGGTGAGAACCGAACCCGCCCGTCCTTTTTTCGCTAATTGGCTAAATAAAATTAAATAAGGAGTTTCATCAACCACAATAATTTTACCCTTTTTAATATCTGAAATAGAAAGCATATGATATTTCTTATATAACTTTGCTATTATAGTCGATATAGCTCTAAAATGCAATATAAAAGAAAAAGACCAAACCTCGGCGGCTGGTCTTTTGACAGTGAAGTGGAGTGTACTATCTTCTATCAGGGATATTTTTTTCTTCCGTGGAAGGTCGAGTGCGCCCTCCTCGAACAGGAAGGGCGTCATGAACTAGACAGAACAGGTCTGCTGCAGTGAGTCCAGTACCTCGTGTGCGTTCAGCATGTCCCGAAAGAGGTTCAAGGTCAAGGAGTTCATTGAGTGGCTTTTTGTCAGACTCAGTCATGGGTTTCCTCAATAACCTAAAAATAATAGCATATCATAATATCAAAATCAATATGCTATACTGTATATAATAATATCATAACATCAATATCAATGTCCCATTATCAATATATTATTATAGGAGTAGGAATTGCTGGTAGTAATGCCGCATCTACCATACGCAAAGAGTCTCCGGAAGCTAGTATTGCTCTGATTGGGGACGAATCATATCCGGTATATTCTCGGGTTAATATTGGTAAAGTTGCAATAGCCGCTAAAAGCCCAGAAGAATTATTACTCAAAACCGAAGAGCAATTTCGTACACAAAATATTAATCATCTTATTGCCAAAGTCACAGCCCTTGATACAGCGGCGAAATCTATCACCTTAGATAATGGAGAAATAGTACAATATGATAAGGTATTGGTGTCCACTGGGGGTAGAGCTCGTAAGCTCACACAAACAGGATCTGATTTAGCGGGAGTATTTAGCTTTCAAACTCTGGATGATGCTATACGAGTAAGAGATTATATACAGGACAAAGAACATATTACTATTGTAGGTGGGGGATTTATTGGTATTGAATTTGTAGAATTATTATCAGCTCTTGGTAAAAAAGTGACATTAATTATTCGAGAAGAATGGTATTGGAAAGGAATGATAGATAAAATTGGAGGTAATCTTATTAATGAATATATACATCAGAGAGCTAATGTATATTATAATGCTGAGATACAGGAGATTAGAGGAGAAAATGGAGCTATTGCAGAAATTACGCTAAATTCAGGAGAAATAATACCGACTGAGGCTTTATGTATTGGAATTGGGCTGGAATTAAATAAAGATTTTCTCCCCCCTGAATTATGTAATCGTGGCTTAAAAGTAAATCAATACCTTATAGCTGAAAACCCCGATATATTTGCAGCAGGGGATATAGCCGAATATTATGATATATTGCAAGAGAATATTACCAGTGGGGGAACTTGGGCGAATGCCTCATTACAAGGCATGGTTGCAGGATATAATATGGTACATACTGATAGTATGAAGCCATATTCTTTGATACCCGTTTTTAGCCCTAAAACTAGTTTACCTATAGCTTTTGTTGGGTCTTGTCGATTAAGTCCTGATATGAAAATGGTAGTAATAGAGCAGGGAGATAGATATGTTCAGGTGAATACAAATCCAAAAGGAATTATTATCGGAGGGGTAATAATAGGAGATTCAGCCTATATGGGAACTATTCGCAAATGGGTAGTAGAGAAAACTCATATTGACAATATTACGAGTAAAATATAATTTTTTGTCATAAATTGACAAATAAAGTTACTGTATATTGACAAAATAAAAGGGGAGTAGTAGTATTATATTGCCCTAATTCAAGGCACCTATGGCACGCGGTAAGCGTCACAACGCTCCTAGCGCTCGTCGGAAGAAAAAGTTCGTGGGGTCATCACCTCACAGCGGCATCAAGCCGTTTTTTCCCTGGCGTCGCGGACGTCATGATTGTGGGACCTATGCAGTCCCAACCGTGGCCACTCCCACCACCTAGCCCCATCACAGCTAGGTACAACTGAATACTCAGAGCCCCCGTTCATTCGGGGGCTTTTTACTTTATATGATATACTAAAAATAACTACTCAGTTTATATCAGTATGTAGAATATGCAAATAAAAAGAAATACAAAAGGTTTTACTCTACTTGAGATATTACTCGTAATAGCGGCAATAGGAATATTAGCGCCTATAGTATTAATTGCAATAAATCCTAATCGTCAATTAGCACAAGTTCGGGATACTGTGAGGCAATCAGATATAAATACCATACAGAAAGCATTAGAACAGTATTTATTAGAAACAGGGAGTTATCCGAGTAGTGTAAGTGCTATTCCGGGAGATGTATGTAATACCGGGGTAGAAGAAATGGGAGGAAGTACAGATTGTAGTGGAAGAATAGATTTAAGAGTATTAGTCCCTACATATCTAGCCGCAATACCAAGAGACCCACAAGCAACAGGGCTAGATGCAGGATATATAGTATCAATAAATACAGATAATACAAAAATATCAGTATCAGCTAGTTTAGCAGAGAATAAAACTATAGCAATAAATACACTCTCAATTGTAACAGATGGACTGGTATTGCATTTAGATGCAGGAAACCCAACATCATATCCAGGTACCGGTACAACCTGGTTTGATTTGAGTGGGCAGGGTAATGCCGGAAATCTCAATAACGGAGTTGGATATGATTCTAATAATGGAGGTAGTCTGGTGTTTGATGGTCTGAATGATTATGTTGATATAGGTAGAATTCCCAATACGGGGAATTCTACAACATCTTTCAGTATTGCTGTTTGGGTATATCCCTCATCTACTACAGGAAATATAGTCTCAATGTCTAGCCAAAACCCACAAGGAGGATGGAATATGCCACCTATAGCTGCTACCGGAAGTAATTTTAGAGGAAAAATTTGGAGTAATAATTATCTCTTTAGTAGTAATTCATATACATTAAATACTTGGTATTATGTGGTTTTAGTTTTTGATTATCAAGCAGGAGCTCAAAGGTTTTATGTGAATTCAGTTATACAAAATAGCCAATCTAGTGTTTCGTATAGTTCAAGTGGAATGGATAATTATATTTATTTGGCTCAATCTAATCCTGGAGCAGATAACACGGGTATGTTTACGGGTAGAATTTCTAATATACAGATATACGGTAATAAGGCTCTTACAGCAACAGAAATTCAACAAAACTATAATACCCTGAGAGGAAGATATGGACTATAATATGTTATACTAAATAAATAATAGCATTATATAAAATACTGTGACTGGTAAGCAATTAGATACCTATTTTCAAGATATTATACGGGAGCGGGGCAATAGAGCCCTATATAGTATTCAGGTTTTCCTTGCTCATAATAAAGCCTCATATAGGCAGGCGGCTTTGAGAGCTCTTGAGAATTTTGAATGGGATCGTGTAAGAGATTTAATTATTCCTCTTATCAATGACTCAACTCTTACAGTTAAAAAAGAAGCTATTCGGGTACTTACTCATTTTCCTGAGGGAAAAGCATACTTACAAGCAAATAAAATTAGTATACCACAAGAACTCACACAATATGCCAATACCAAAATCTCAAGCCCTGATATAACCTCTGAGGTAATGAGTGTATCTCAGTTTATTGCCCAAATTAATAGTATTATTGGGGAGAATACCGTCCAAATTGAAGGTGAGGTCTCAGCTTTTCAAATGTCTACCTTTGGGAATAATCAATGGGTGTTTTTTGACCTTAAAGATGAGAAAAAAGAAGCAAAAATTCGTTGTTTTACCACCGTGTCTCAATTGAGGAAATCCCGTATTTCACCGGTAGATGGTATGCGTATTATTGTCACAGGGAAATCTCGTCTTTCTCCTAAATCAGGAATATTCAGTATAATGGTAGATACGCTAGAATTATCTGGAGAAGGGGAACTTGCCAAGGCTTTCGAATTACTCCGAGCAAAATTAGAGGCAGAAGGATTATTCCAACAAGACCGCAAAAGATCTATTCCCAATATGCCTCAGAATATCGGAGTTATAACCTCACAAGATGCTGCTGCCTATAAAGATTTTATGAAAGTACTTGGAGCTCGTATGGGAGGATTGCAATTATATTTTCATCATGCGCAAGTACAAGGTGAGCGAGCAGTAGAGAGTATTATTACCGCTATTAATAATCTCAATAGTTATCCCGAAATAGAAGTGATAGTATTAACTCGAGGGGGAGGTGCTATGGATGATCTTCATGCATTTAATGATGAGTCGGTAGCTCGGGCAATTTATACTTCAGCAAAGCCGATTATCTCAGCAGTAGGGCATGAGCGGGATATTACTATAGCAGATTTTGTAGCAGATTTTCGAGCCTCCACTCCCTCTAATGCTGCTGAATTATTAACACCACATCGAGATGAATTAAAGGGAATAATAGAGCAAAAAGAGAGCCTATTACAAGCCAGTATACAGTATCAAATTCAACAATTATCTCGCAATATTGATCAGCGATTATATTCTCTGGAGCGATATACCAGATTTATTTCTGATACGGTAAAAAATACTATACAGAGATTAGAGAATAATGCTTTTCAACAATTGAGACAAATTCAACAATATCAATATAGTATTAATTCAAATATTCATACTATTCAAAGTAGTGTTCATACAGCATTTTCACAAAAACATAATAAGCTTCTTGTCTTAGAATCTCAACTTTCAGCCAATGATCCAAAAGCAATTTTACAAAAGGGATACAGTATTACCAAAATCTATGATAAAATTATTACAGATATTTCACAAATTACAGAAGGAGATACACTGACCACTCAATTCAAAAATGGAAAAGTAAATAGTATCGTAATAAAAAAATAATATGCGTATTAGTGGTGTTCTTGATAAAAAATATCCCACATCTTCTGATATGTATAAGAAGGTAGAAAGTACTCGTGTCTGTATGCTATATAATGAGCTGGTACACACCGCCTTTGAGGAGCTGCAATTCTCAGAAGCCATATCCCTAAAACAAGGTTCTCTTGCGGTAATAGTAGGTTCGCATTTTGAAGCTCATAAGCTCAAATTATATGAATTTGATATTATACAAGCTCTCAATAAAGCCATTAATGTCATTAATTTTGAAGTAAAAAGATTACAAATTCGAATGCGATGATACAAAAATTTCCTTACAAATTATCAATAATTACTATTCTATATGGAGTGGTAATGGGGGCTTTATGTATTGGTATTTTGATGTTTTTACTTCGTATACAAACACAACTTGGAGATAGGGTGGGGATTAATATAGGATTTAATGCCTATGAAGGAATAACGGTAATCGGATCAGCAAAATATGTATGGCAATATGGAATATATGCTCTTTTGATTGCTATTATCAATGGATTTGGTATTTGGTATATACAAAAGAGGTTTACGAACCCCTCAATACAGTATATAATAGTGTATTGGATATTTGGTGCTAGTATTCTAGCTATTTGTTTAATAGGTGTATATTTGTGGCTAGTACTTCGTGCCAATATCATTAGTTAATTATATGTATATATATCCTGATCCCAAAACTACCGATCCGCAGCAAAGATTTTGGCAGCGCTTTTTTGAAATATTACCAGGAGCTTTAACATGGACAACCTTAATTGGACTTATTGTCTTATCATTTTTTATCCCTTTTCAAGTAGCATTATTTATTCTGGTATTTGATTTATATTGGCTATTCAAAGCAGTATATTTGAGTGTGCATTTGGTGGTAGCTTATAGGCAAATGAAAATCGCGATACAAGTTAATTGGTTAAAAAAGGCAAAAGCTTTACCAGGATTTGATGATATTACCCATATTGTCATGTTTTTAACCTATGATGAAGAGCCAGAAGTATTGGCTCAAAGTATACAATCGCTTACTCATAGCAAATATCCTCTTGATAAAGTTATAGTTGTTATTGCTACCGAAGAGCGAGAAGGAGAAGCTCGTCAGAAAAAAGAGGATTATCTCAAAAAAGAGTTCAAAGGAGTATTCCAAGACTTTATTGTTACCACTCATCCTGATGGAATTGAAGGCGAAATGAAAGTAAAAGGAGCTAATGCAACTTATGCTGCTAAACAAATTACCAAGTATTTAGAGCAAAAAAATATTCCTTTTGAGAAAACCATTATGTCAGCTTTTGATAGTGACACAGTTGCTCACCCTAAATATTTCTCTGCTCTCACCTATGAATTTTTACATTCAGAAAACCCTCATAATCATAGTTATCAGCCATTACCAATGTATCATAATAATATTTGGGATGCTCCTGCCTTTACTCGTGTTGTGGCCATTAGCTCGAGCTTTTGGCATATGATGGAATCCGTACGATATGATAGAATGGTAACCTTTTCAAGCCATTCTATGAGCTTTAAAACTCTTGTAGATGTGAATTATTGGCCAGTAAATATGATTTCAGATGATTCAGTGATTTATTGGAAATGTGTAGATTATCATAATGGAGATTATGATGTTATCCCCATTCATATTCCGGTATCATTGGATGCGGTACAAGCCCATAATCCAGTGCAGGCTTTTATTAATCAATATAAGCAAATGCAAAGATGGGCTTGGGGAATTGAGAATTTACCTACCACCATGCGATCATATGCTATTAATAAAAAAGCCCCATTGGGAGCTCGTATTCGCCGAATCGGGAATATGATAGAAGGACATTATACCTGGGCAACTTCAGCCGTAATTCTTGCGATATTTATCTGGTTTCCAATTTGGTTTGGAGGGGCTGCTTTTAAAGCCAGTGTATTCTCCAATAATTTACCTCAATATACCGGTATGATTATGAATATTACTTTGGTGGGATTAATTGTAACTACCTATATTAATATGCTCCTATTACCTCCACGGCCAGCTAAATATTCTCGTTGGCGAACAATAATGATGTATGTACAGTGGATATTTATCCCTATTGTCGCGCTAACTCTGGGAGCTTTCCCTGCTATTGTCGCTCAAACCAGATTATTATTGGGTAAATATCTTGGATTCTGGGTAACACCAAAAGTTCGTAATAATCCTAAATCATAGACTATGAATGAAATTCGCATCAAAGGAGCCCGCGTACATAATCTCAAGAATATCGATATTACCATACCCCGAGATAAACTCGTAGTCATTACCGGACTTTCGGGATCAGGTAAATCTTCCCTCGCTTTTGATACGATTTATGCTGAAGGACAAAGACGATATGTGGAAAGTCTCTCAGCTTATGCTCGTCAATTTTTAGGAATGATGGATAAGCCAGATGTAGATGTAATAGAAGGATTATCTCCGGCTATTTCTATTGATCAGAAAAGTGTATCGAGAAATCCCCGCTCAACCGTGGGTACAGTAACCGAGATTTATGATTATTTGAGATTATTATATGCTCGAGTTGGAATACCATTTAATCCAGATACTGGAGAATTAATTCGAATGCAAGATGCTAAACAAATGGCAGATACTGTGGCTCATTACAAGGATAAGCAAATAATGATATTAGCTCCTATTATTCGGGACAAAAAAGGAGAGCATAAAGGTGGCATACAAAAGGCTTTTCAAGATGGATTTATGCGACTTCGCGTAGATGGAATTGTATATTTAACTGAAGAAGCTCTAGACCTTAATCTCGATAAGCAAAAAAAGCACTCTATTGAGCTCGTCATAGATAGATTATTAGATGCTTCTGGATTTGAGCCAGCTCGTATATTAGATTCTGTAGAGACAGCTCTTCGACTTGGAGAGGGGATGCTTATTATATCTGAAATATTAGAAAAGAATAAAAATCTCTATCGAGATGAATTAATGAGTGAAAAATATATTATGGAATCAGGGGAAAGTTTTGGGGATCTTGAAACTCGAAATTTTTCATTTAATAGTCCACATGGAGCTTGTGCTACTTGTGATGGACTGGGATATACTCCAGAAATTTCAGCTGATTTAGTAATACCAAATCCTCGACTTACCATTAATCAGGGAGCCATAAAACCTTGGGGAGTAGGTAAACAAAAAGGAGCTTTCGGATGGTATATGAAAATTCTTGAAGCAGCTGCCGATATTAAAGGTATTAGCCTCACCACTCCTGTACAGGATTTACCTACAGAAGATTTACATTTTGTTTTATATGGAGCTAATACTCCTATGAAAGTACCGATACAATCAGGTGGTCATAAAATTGAAGCTACCTATGAAGGGGTAATACCGAATCTTTTGCGACGCTATCAGGAAACCGATTCAGATTTTATACGAGCAGAAATTGAAAAATATATGCTTAATACTATTTGTCCAACCTGTAATGGAAAAAGATTAAAAAAACAATTTCTTTCCGTACAAGTAGCTCACAAAACTATAGACCAAATAGTCAATATGAGTATTGATGAATTGTCTGCTTATGTGGCAAAAGTACAAGAGAATAAAGAATATTTTACTGAGCGAGATATTGCCATCAGCACTCCTATATTCAAAGAAATACAATCTCGACTCAAATTCCTCCTCAATGTAGGGCTAGATTATCTTACTCTAGATAGATCGAGTAATACTCTCTCAGGAGGAGAAGCCCAGCGTATTCGGCTTGCTACCCAAATAGGTTCGGGTTTAATGGGGGTATTATATATACTCGATGAGCCATCTATTGGATTGCATCAGCGAGATAATAATAGATTGATACAAACCTTGCAACATCTGAGGGATCTCGGGAATACCGTTATTGTAGTAGAACATGATGAAGATACCATTCGAGCTTCAGATTATGTTATTGATGTTGGGCCGGGAGCCGGAGCCGCTGGAGGGCGTATTATTGCTAAAGGGACACCAGCTGAATTTATGGATCAAGAAGGACTAACCGCTGAATATTTATCTGGAAGACGCTCAATTCAAGCACCTAAAAAATATCGTAAAAGCAATGGACAATTTATACATATCAAGGGAGCTGCTGAGAATAATCTCAAGAATATCGATATACAGATTCCCCTTGGACAAATGGTATGTGTAACAGGAGTTTCTGGATCGGGTAAAAGTACTCTGATACAAGATATATTATATAAACATATAGCTCATACTCTGTACGGAGCTAAAGATTTACCAGGGAAATTCAAAGATATTACGGGAGTACAGAATATTGATAAAATGGTGAATATCGATCAGTCCCCAATTGGAAGAACTCCACGCTCTAATCCTGCCACCTATACTGGTTTATTCACCGTCGTAAGGGATTTATTTGCGCGCACCCCAGAAGCTCAACTCAAAGGATATCAAACAGGACGCTTTAGCTTTAATGTAAAAGGTGGACGATGTGAAACCTGTAAAGGAGATGGAGTACTTAAAATTGAAATGAATTTCCTCCCAGATATTTATGTAGATTGTGAAGATTGTCATGGAAAACGCTATAATAAAGAAGTATTACAAATTCTTTATAGAGGGAAAACCATAGCCGATGTACTCGATATGGATGTAGAGACAGCCTTAGAATTCTTCAAATCTATACCAAGTCTCAAAGATAAGCTCTCAACCCTATATGATGTAGGACTTGGATATATGAAGCTTGGGCAACCAGCACCACATCTTTCAGGAGGAGAAGCACAGCGAATTAAACTCGCCACCGAATTATCTAAAAGAGCCACCGGTAAAACCTTGTATATACTTGATGAGCCAACCACTGGACTTCATTTTGAAGATGTAGCCAAATTACTTCGAGTATTACATCAATTAGCTGATAAAGGAAATAGTATACTTATCATTGAACATAATCTCGATATTATCAAAAGCTCCGATCATATTATCGATATTGGCCCAGAAGGAGGGGCTAAAGGAGGAACGGTTGTGGCCGAGGGAACACCAAAGCAAATAGCCAAGAATACCAAGAGCTATACCGGACAATATCTCAAAGACTTGGTATAAAGTATGATATAATAGGTATAATTATATACCAATATGCATCATCCATTACTTCAGACTTTTGCTTATGCTACTTCCCAAAAAAGATTACTCACTCTGGAGGAAATATATCGCTATCAAATTGGAACACAGTATACCCTACAAGATTTACCCTCTCAAATTGCTAAAATTCCTCAAATAAAGACTCAATATGGCCTTTACGGTCTAATCCCTAATTTCGATATATTACTCTCCCTAAGGCAAGAAAAAGGCCGAGAAAGCATACGTCGATATAGGCGAATTAGCCGATATGGACGACTATTAATTAGCATACCCTATATACGGGGCATATTTTTGGCAGGCTCCTCTAGTTTTAGCACCGGCAATACCAAGCAAAGTAGTGATATAGATATATTTATTATCACCAAGAATAAGCATTTATGGATAGCGAGATTCCTGATAACCAGCATAACTCAAATACTCGGAATACGCCGCTCAGGAGATATAGAAGAAAATCGTTTTTGCCTCAATCATTATATCACCGAGAATAATCTTAAACGCCCCGATCACAATATATATTCAGCTCAATTATATGCAGATTATATTGCAATAGGAGAGGAATCACAGCAATTATTACAACAATTTCAAGATACCAATTCCTGGACAAGAGAATTATTCCCTCAAGCCAAAGCACGTCAATACCCGATATTCAGTTATTTAAAACCGTATCGCATAAAAAATTGGCTAGAGAATATATTAACTATGTTCTCTATACATATATGGAATAAACTTGCTCGATGGGGGCAAATGCAAAAAATTAAATCTAATAGCATACAGTCTAATCAAGATAATCGTATACAAGTCAGCGATACCGAGCTCGAATTTCATCCAGAACCTAATAGTATAAAAGTAGAACAAGCTATGAAACAGATATTACAACAAATATGATAGGATTTTATGATAGTGGTAGTGGGGGAAAGCGAATAGCCGATATATTTAGTAATATATCTAAACAACCATATATATTATATCGAGATATCGGAGCCTTGCCTTTGGGGGATAAAACACCTCAGCAAATCCAAGCCTTTGTGATAGCCGGTATAGAGCGATTATTCGCTCAAGGCTGTACTATTGTGATACTTGCTTGCAATACTGCCTCAGTTAGCACCATACGCTATATACAATCAGAATGGCTGCCAAAACATTATCCAAATAAACAAGTACTCGGAGTAACTGTGCCTCTCAGAGAATATATGGATATCTATCCAGAGCTCAAATCAAGACAAGGTCTATTACTTGCAACAGAAGCTACAGTTAAAACAGGATTTTATCAAGAATATCTCAAAAATTTTGGGTATACCATACAGACATTAGCCTGCCCAGGACTTGCCAACTCAATAGAACAGGATATAGTCAATCAAGATACCCAATTTAAACAATCAAAAATCATACTCACAGAATTAGCCACACAAATTAGCAATCACCCTGCCTATATTATTTTAGCTTGTACTCATTATGGATATATACAAACTCAAATACAGCAAAATTTTGGTATTGATATAATTATAGACCCCAGCCAATATATAGCTGAGAGACTTGTAGATTATTTAGCAAGGCATCCGGAGTATATATAGAAAATAAACCCAGCAACAAGTGCTGGGCCGTTAGGTAGCCCCTACGATTGGAAGAATATTGTATTGGAGAGATAATAAAAAGAGAAACCCCACGATCGTTTGCTGCCAAGAGGCTAACTATAAATACGTGGGGTTTACTGCTTCAGTTGTTGGAGTTTTACTCCAGGAGGCGAGGCCTCCTTTTTGTGTGTGAGGGGAATTTCCCCTGATTGGCTATGGTGGGATTGAAATCCCTAGTAACTTCGCCAGTGCATAATGGGTCTGGGGTAATGGGCGCAAGGTCGGCGATGACCTCAGGCCCGTGGTTCCGAGATGAGGAGATTTTCCGACTGGATAGTCTGCTCATCTCGAGGGAGACTATAGCATATTTTTTACATTTTGTCAAGAGACGCTGATACTTTATTGACATAATTTCCTCATATGCTATATTATATAGGCATTTTTGCATATTGTATCCGATGACTCCCATTATCAAACTCTCCCCAATTGAGACAGAAGCTTTTCCTATAACTACTCAGGAATTGGAATCTATTCTCTCTCGTGAGCAACAACGTTCTGCCTCGGCACTCTTACGGTATGAGTGTGAGAAGAGAAGATTACAGCGCAATAATCCCGGACCAATATCTTCTTGGCCAGTGGGGGAACAAGCATTATGGCTTGAAATGATAGCCAAAATTGATGCCATCACAGCAGAAGTAGATAATTATATCGAAAGACTTATATCCGAAGTATATCAAATTTCACATTAAACATTTTAAATATATCAGGCTACTCAATACAGAGTAGCTTTTTTATATAATAAAACCCCTCATAGACAAGTTGTCTTGAGGGGTATATGGCGGGGAGAAAAATGGTTTTTCATGCTACGAAATCTCGTGCACGAAACCTTGTACACGAAGTTCAGGAAGGTTGGGGGCTGATGTTACTGAGCCTTTCAAAGGATCAATTTGTTCTTGAATGAAATCACGCTGAGCTTTGAGCTGGTTCCGCTTTTCGGGTGAAAGATTTGGTGAGGTTAATTCCAGTAAAACCCTCCGTTTCTCTACTTTCAATCTTTCAATTGAATCATGATCAGACATGGCTTTAATGCAACCTTCTATACCATACTATTCTACATCCAATATGTCAATATTATAGTATAGAATACAAAGAAAAATCCCCGACTAGTGAGTCGGGGAGGAATTGAGAGAGATGGAATAATAACAATGTGCTCCAGCTCTATTGACTACTCGTACAGCTATCCAATTACTGGCAGTATTATAGGAAATAGAGTCTGTGGGGAGAAAATCTCCTAAAAAATCAGTGAAATATTCTTGATATTTTCGTGTTTCAGGATGTTCTAAAGCATGAAAGATATCTCGTATAAGGGGTGGAACTTGATAATGGTTTTGAAAAGAGCTAATTAACTCCTTGGTGATGTGTAATGTTTCTTTGTGAATATCCATAATGAATACTCTTCAGATTTATATATACTATATCATAAAATAAAAACCTCCCATAACTATTTAGTTTGGGAGGAGAGGGGGGCGGGCAGGCACTATTTCACCAGACTTATATTTGCGAATAGCGATAGTTCCAATCATTATATCAATATATATTTCATCCTTATCATCACAGTCTTTGAATAGCTCCAGCATATATAATAAATGATATTTTCTAGAGGGTGTACTCAATAGCTTTTTTAATATTCCAACACGGAGAGGTGGACGATTGAGACTTGCTCGGAATTTAACTTCATCATAGATGATTTGAATAGTATGAGAGCGAGGAAATAATTCAGGATTCATCACAAAAGAGCAAAGTATTATCTCATAGTATAAATATCTCCTCAGATAAAGTCAAATACATAAAAGAAAAAGCCCCCCAAATATAGTTATTGGGGGGAAGGAAAGAGGGTGACTCGCCGTGCCAAAGTGAGTTTCTGATATGAGCGGATGGCAAGATAACCACCCTTATCAATTACAAACCAATCTTTTGGTCTATTCTTCCGGAACAGGAGTTCGCAAACTCTTTTGTGTTTAGCTGTCCCAGATTGAGAAAAGTACTGTATCACTTCGCCCACAGTAAGTGCGGGTAAAGAGTAGGATTTACGAAGTCTTGTCTCTTGTACACAAGACTCAAAAACATCAGATACAGCCAATTCGGGGCAAAGTTGCATGATCTCAGGTGCAAATACAAATAATAGTATAGAGATTTTAGATAATATTGTCAAACATATCAACAAAATAAAAACCCGAATGCAGGAAGCAATCGGGTTCATATCAGAAGATGATTTTTGTCTTCCCTATACCAAGTTCTGGAGCAGATCTCAAGATATGAGTTGTCTAAAATTCCCAAAATATGAGAGTTTCAGGATTACATTCTCGGAGTAATTCCAGCAAAGCTACTCGATGCTCCATAGAATCTGCAATTTCAGGATATATAAAGCATATTTCGAGTAAATCCCTTGCTCTCAGAGGAGGGAGATTATGTTCATAATTCCCCCTTACTATAGCTCGAACAGTTTGGAATAACTCATTATAAGGAGTTAACTCAAGAGAAGGAAGGGAAATAGACATGTCAAAAGAATCAAGTATACTATTACTATCGCATAATGTATTGTAACTTTTAATAATCAACAGTTTGTAATTTCTTTATATATTTACAACAACTTTACTATTATATTGCATAAAGCCTCATACTATGATATAAAAATAAAGATGTTTCAATCTGGATAATCCAGAAATGTATGATGTCCCCAGCTTGGATACGCATCATTACGAAAATCTCCATCTGTGTAGGAATTGTCTTCTTAGTACTGCTAGGAGGAGCCATAACCAGTATATTGATATCCTTTATGGCTATTGTGTCTGAAAATGATGCAATTCTCATCAATCGACTGGGAGCTTATTTGGCAGCAGCAACAGCCGTTATGAGTACCATTGCTTGTGGGATATCATTATTGGCTCTCCGTATTGTTAAACGATATCGCAATCAAGTTATGGCTGAAGCTCATTCCATTCACAAAGCTCTCGCACAATTGCAACAAGGAGGAGATTAATCCCCCCCCCCCCCCTCACCGATGCCCCGCGCATCGGTTTTTTTTATAAATAAAACACCTCATAGCAAGAAATTACGTATGAGGTGATGGAAGAGCCTTCTTGGCTCAAACGAGTATTTTGGGAATATTTGTACCTGATTGAGGCTTAGATATAGCAAGATATCCTATCAAATTACTCTCAACAATTATAATAATGTCATCTGGATTACACTGATGATTATTTAGCCATAACAAAGCCTCTATTCGTAGACCTGTTACTTCTGGGTGGGTGAAAATTGAGAGAATATTTTTTACGCGAAGAGGTTCTTCCCCTCTTCTCATATAATCGAGCACCAATCTGTAGATTATGCTTTTAAAATTAGTGTCAGTGTTCATGATGCAAAGAGCAAAAATCGTATGTATTGTATCACGATATATTCTCCTTGACAACTATTTGTAATAATAGATTGACAAAATCATTAAAACATGGTACATATATATCGAACTTTATTCCTCTTCAATTGGAGAGGTTAATATGGTCAAGCCTCAAATTGACTTTCTTTTTGCCTTCATGGCATTCATATTGGGGGTGTCGGTAACAACTCTAGCTCTCTTGCCACGAGCCCAGAAGGCGGAAGCCCGTCTGGAGGCGATTTGGACATCCATCAAGGATGGAGCCTATCCTCGCCCAAAAACTGTGCCTTCCATCGTCTGCACTTGAAAGTAGTGAATCTGCCCGCTTCACTTGCTTGGGGGAAAGAGTGACTTCAACAGGGGGGAATCAACATGAGGTGCCGTGTGTGGGATGTGGTCAAGGATAGCACAACTTTTTAATTTTGTCAATATATAATAACTAAATATAAACCCAAGCTCTATCCACCCCGTCAGGGCTTACCCTGCCACCCCTCAAGAGGGGAATGTTTAGGGTCGGATAATCTTCTATACAAATTCATATAAATTGCTATAATAGGGGGTATATGAATGCTGAGACGGCTATACAAATTAATCAATGGATAGATAGATTTCATAATCCTAATTATTGGATTGTTTTTTGGGTTATTGCTTTGTATATCCTATTGGAGTATAGGATTTTCCCTCAAAAGAAAATTGTATTAGATACGCTATATAGCCGTATAGTATTATATGCTAAATTTGGTATTCTACTCTTCACCTTTGCTATTGCCTTATCTCAAAGTGTATTGGGTGGTTGTGTTATTCAGCTGATTCAGAATTATTTGGCGGCGCAGTATCTGAATCGAGAATATTGGTATCCTTTTGGTTTGGTTTTCCGTGAAAACTTACAGCCTCAATATTGGATATTCTTGAGATTATTGTATGGGGCTCTGACTATAGGGTATGGATTTTGGATTTATCGGTATTGTCGTTTTGTGAAAGGAAGGGTAGGGGATTAGAAATCCTCCTCCGTCACCTTCAGTGCCACCCCCTCCCAAACTAAAGTATGGGAGGGACGAAAGCTCCCCCAAGGGAGGAAAAAAAGAGTATCGTCTTAGGGTAGGTATTAAATAGATTTAACTATTACTAGTTTTTGACAAAAGATACTGTTTTTGGTACTATTAGCTAGACCTTAAAAGGTGTACTTTATGATTCGTCCTCTTGCAGCCCTTGGTGTTGCAATGCTTCTCACTACTGCTTGTGCCTCGGCTCCAACCAAGATATCTGCGGCTCCTGTTCAAATGCCTTCTTTCCTGAGGGCTGTGGGGACGGGTGAGAGCAATCGCTTCGGCAATCCTCTCATTCGAGTGGAGATGTACGCTGAGGGTCAGCTTCAAGGCTCTGTATTGGCTGTTTCTGGAAGAGCTCACACTCAAAACAGGAATAGGCATATTGCAGGGACAGAGGCTCCTTTGCCAGATGGTCTCTATACGGTGGATAATCAGATTTATCCTTCCACCAATCCACAGACTGCTGGTCAATTCCTCCCGATTTGGCCACAATTCCCAACTGGGCGTACTGAGCTTGGATTCCATCTGGATCCTAGCTATAATATTGACCCAAAAGAGGATGGCACTCAAGGCTGTATTGGTTTCACCACTGCAGCAGATAGAGCCAGACTCTTTGGTTGGATTCTCAAGAACAAACCACGCTATCTCGAGGTGAATCTCTCATGGAAAATTCCTCCCGCAAAGCCGCTATCGGCCTGGGGATACTTGCCCTCTCACTGACATCCGCGCCGGTATTGAGTCAAGTTGGTCCAGGTTATGTTCCGGTGATTCGGGCTTATGTCTGCGTCTGGGATGCATCTACCACACTCAATCTCCGCGCCGGGCCTAGCCGAGCTACCAGAGCAATTGGGAGTCTCTGGCATGGTACTCCACTACAAATCATCAATCGCTTTGTGGCGAGTGATGGAATGTACTGGAATTTCGTCCGGGTCAATGGTGGCTCTGGCTATGTGCGTGATGACTATGTCTGTATCGGCTAAGGATTCTCCTTTTGCTATCAGACACACAATATCTCCCTGCCTTGCGTAGGGAGATTTTTATTTTATAAGAAAAAGCCCCCCTCAAAGAGGGGGGAGAGAAAAGGCTTGGGGTTGAGATTTGTTGCAGGAGACTTGTCCTCCATCAAGGAGTCCAAGTACCAGACCCACGTTTTTGGTGTCAGGCCATTTGACCAGATACCAAGATGGGATAGCCCTCTTGAAAACCGCGGTGATTTTCACAGTCTCCCCTGTGGGATTGAGGTATTGGCAGTATCTTTGTTGTTCCCACTCAACGTGTGAAGAGTAGGTTCCCAACCATTCATCAGGCGAGGCTGAGGCTGGGGTGGTGAATGCCACGATGAGGAAAATAGCCTTGAGGAAATGAGCAATGGACATAATGTCAAAAATTGACGGTTCTGCTGGAATATAGCATATTTTAGCTATTTTGTAAAGTGGTTATGACATAAAAGAAAAAAACCACCTCAGGATAGAGGTGGATATTGTGGGGAGGTGAGTTAAGGAGGGTCTGAATGATTAAGAATTTCTTCCCATATTTGTCGCTCCCCATCATCGGTTGGGATTGAATCCCAATAACCGACTATTGGATCAAGAATCCAAGTTTCCCCATGAAAATCCTGGGATACCCAAGTATTATCGGATCCAGGTCGTATCATGGCATCATGATCGAGGGGAGAGAGAAGGCGTCGTACGTCTTCCCCAAGAATATATAATTCCCTTACCACCACATAGGGGTGGGGGCTTTCCCGTAGGGCTGTGATCAGAATGTCTAGAGCGGTCTGACGGGTGCTCATAAAAAAGATGCAATACAGGTTATATTACAGCATAAATATGGTAATTTGTCAATGTCTATTGATATTATATAAAGGTAGTAGTAAATTATCAATTTCGTAGGGGCGACCTTTCAGCAGCCTATTTTATCCACCCTGCCCTACTGGCACCCCTCAAGAGGGGAATTGAGTACAATTTCTTTTGAGGTAGTTAAGAAATTAGGATAAAGAAAAAAGCCTCAGCATTTGCTGGGACTTTTTGTCATCGGAATAAGCGATGAATTTCGTGGAAGTCTTGAAGTATTAGCTCATCGGGTAATACTGTTGAGAGAAATTGATATCCATGTAGGCCCCATGTGCATCCAATTATTATCCCAACTATATCCCTTAGCTCTAATACATCCGATATGGTGTCGGTAAAGTATAGGGTGTCTTTGGGATTGACGTCCCAATCCTTGCATACGATTGCTATCTTTTCTTCTTTAGAATGATGGTCTTCGAATCCGAGAATATGACTGGGATTGAGATCTGTAGAATTGAGGGCTGGGATCAGATATTCTCTTGTGCCACTGGATACTACAGCAATATTGGGGATTTGTTTTTGTATGAGAACATCAATGAATTCTTGGAATAGGGGAACGGGGAGCATGTCATTATGGTGTGCAAACTCTATAAAACCAGATAACCATTCATATTTGAGATTAAGCTCTTTTTCTGTGGGATTATCTTTTTTGCTATGTTGGGTAGTAAAAAAATACTGGAGCTGATCTTGTTTAGCTTCTTCATAGCTTTGATGAGGCTTGAGATGATGATGATAGCGATTGAATAATTCAATGGTGTCTCCGAGTACTCCATCAAAATCAAAGATGATGTTGTTCATGGGTAATTAGGTACAAATGCTTTACTATAATAGCCAATAATTAAATTCATGTCAATTAAATAAAAGAAAAAACCCACCTCTACGGAGATGGGGGGGATGTTCGGTAAAAAAGATAGATTGATCTACAATCAATCCCTGTGTTTCCTCGAATGATAGGGGGGTATATCCAATATCAATAAGTATTTTCTGATAAATATACAGCTTGTCACCTTCTTCATCAAATAGAGAGTAATAAGGGGGAATATCTCCTTCAAAAAGTTGATATCCAGTATTCTGGTAGCCCTTCCACATATCTTGTATCCAGGCTTGATTATAGTCTGGATTGGGATAGCTTTCTGGCTCCGATTTCGGATAGAGTAATCCTCCGTATGCTTGATAGAAAAACTCTCCAGCTCTTTCAAGGAAACAAATACAGCCTTGAGGAGCAATGATAGCCCAAGGAAATGTGACCATGGTTTTTTAAAGGTACAACAGTATATTATGTAACATTATTATGCGGTTTTGTCAATTAAAGCCCCCCCTCGTCGTAAATGGTATTTACTCCTGGGAAACTTCTCGGTGTCCCAACCTTCCTCCACGGGAAAACTCCCGTTTTACCGACCCCTTTCCCAGACTCTCTTGAGTTGGAGTTTTTATACCGTTTCGAAATAACTAAGAATTGATAAGAAAAAACCCGTCTCAGAGAGGCGGGAGGGGGGTGAGGGGTTCAAGGGGCTGATGATTCCCTTGAATGCACTCCCAGGAGGTTTGCTTGGGATTCCAGCCCCAGACTTTTAATCCGGAGCCATCATTGTGCCAGACGATTGGCACGACATCTCCCCAGGAAATATCCGGGGGTAATTGTTGTTGTTGGACTCTCAACATCATGAGAGCTTCTTGAGGAAAGGACATTGGAAAAAAGCTATTTAGTTCTGTGATTATACTACAAATATCTACTTTTATCAATAATTAAAGACAAAAGAAAAACCTCGACCTGTGGACGAGGCTATATGTGTTGATGGATCAGATGATCCAAGATTTTTCTCTGAAAGGAGGAGGTAGTACTGAGCTGTCGAATTGTCCAAACCACTTTTCTAATGTGGCTTTGGGGTGTCGAGCCTGATAATCTAACCAAGATTCAGCTGCTGCTTGTTGAGTTGGGAAAAATTTATGCCATCTATGCCCAATAATAGGGTGTGCTGCAATTCGGAAGCAAGCTGCTGCAATAATCACACTGTGGCTCATTTGAAATACTTTTGACACAACTCAAACAGTATACTATATCATAATATATCTTGGCAAATAGAACGCCTGTTATATAATATTGACAAAAATATAAAAATATAGTTTAATAGGGGGGTATGTGATGCGACTGCCCAGTATAGTGTAGAGTATAGGCATAGTCTATAGTATACCGGGCGCTCTGTCACAACCCGGTACTTCAAGACCATGGCTTTTTACGCTGTGAAGGCACTTGGTTCCATGAGGGGCCATAAGTTCGAAGGATGGGTTCATCCTGAGACTTGGGACTTGATCCGTTCTGTTGAGGCTCCGGAAGAGATTTCATTATCTGCTGCCGAAAAGCTCAAGGGAGCAATGAGAAATTGGGCCAAATCCCTCAATGGGATTTCTCTCGAATTCTTCCTTGTTCCTCTAGGAGTGCCTCAGCCTCGCAGGCTGGCCATGGTTCGCCCCTCGGGTCGCCGCCGGGCTGCCTGAGTCCTCTATCTCAACCCTTTCGCCGAGTTTTTGTGGACTCGGCGTTTTTTTATACAAAAATGCCTCTGATTGTATTATCAGAGGCGGGAGTAGTTGGGATATCATCTCATAAGTAGGGGGTAAATGAATCTTACTCCAAGAGCAGTGAGGGTAATTCCAAATGCAACGGTAAATGTGAAGTTGTAAGGGGTTTGGGTTGAGAGTGGGAATCCCCGTTTCAAATGATTGATGAGAAATCCAAATGCCAACAAGTATATGATAATTGAGTAAAAGTGCAGGATAATGTCAGGAGAGGGCATAATTATACAGAAGGAACTATATATATTCTATCATAAAGGAAATTATTTGTGATATACTAAATATAATTGGTTTAATTAATGTATATGCAAAAAGTTATTGTGATTGGTGGTGGTATTGGTGGGCTGGCGACGGCTTGTATTCTTGCCCGCAAAGGATATGAGGTTACTGTATATGAAAAGAATCAAAATCTTGGTGGTAGGGCTAATGTCTTTGAGGCTGAGGGGTTTCGTTTTGACATGGGACCTTCTTGGTATTTGATGCCAGATGTGTTTGAGAATTTCTTTGAATTTATGGGAGAAAAAGTTGAGGACCATTTGGAATTGATTCGTCTTTCTCCTTCTTATCGGATATTCTTCAAAGATGATAATAAAATTATCGATATGTTCTCTGATTTGGAGCGGGATATTCCTACATTAGAAGAATTAGAACCAGGTTCTGGGGATAAGCTTCGGGAATATTTGGATAAGGCCAAACAGCAATATGAAATTGCAAAGGATGGATTTATGTATAAAAATTATAATTCCATTTTTGATTTTATCAATTTCCGCACAATGATCGAGGGATCAAAATTATCGGTATTCAGTGATATGGATGCCTATGTGAGTAAATATTTTAAACATCCTTTGGTGAAGAAAATTTTACAATACCCACTTGTTTTCCTGGGTAGTTCTCCCTATAATACTCCGGCTCTATATAGTATTATGAATCATATTGACTTTAATATGGGGGTATTTTACCCGCAGCGAGGTATGTATACCATTACGGAGGCTTTGGTGAATATTGCCAAGAAAAATGGCGTAAATTTGGTAAGTGGTAATGGAGTAAAGCAAATTGTTGTTGAGAATGGAAAGGCTGTCGGTGTAGAGCTAGAGTCTCGAGAAATTGTGAAGGCAGATATCGTTGTGTCTAATGCAGATATGACTCATACTGAGCTCAATTTACTTCCTGCTGCGTCTCGCCAATATGATGAGAAATATTGGGATAAAAAGATTCTGGCTCCCTCAGCTTTGATTATGTATCTCGGGGTTAAGGGAAAAGTAGATAGTTTGGTTCATCATAATCTCTTATTCTCTCAGGATTGGAAGACAAATTTTGAACAAATTTTTGATGACCCAATGTGGCCGGATGACCCATCTATGTATGTATGTGCTCCATCTAAAACTGACCCAAATGTAGCCCCAGAAGGGAATGAGAATTTATTCGTATTGGTACCTATTGCGGCGGGACTTGAGTATACTGAAGATCATCTTGAGTCTTATGCGGATAAAATCCTTACTATTATGCAGGAGGAAATGAATATTACTGATTTGAAGGAGAGAATTATGTATAAGAGATTATATAGTGTGAAGAATTTCCAACAAGATTATAATGCATATAAGGGTACGGCTTTGGGACTCGCTCATACGATTAATCAGACGGCAATATTCCGGCCTAATAATTATTCTAAAAAGGTAAAAAATTTGTATTATGTAGGTGCTGGTACTAATCCTGGTATTGGAGTTCCTATTCAACTTATTAGTGCCGAAATGGTATATAAAAGAATAGCGGGTATTAATCAGGATAGCCCTCTTAAGGGTGAGGATATTGTATAAATAAAAAAGCCCCGACGATATAACGAGGCTTGTTTGATGTCATCGGAGTGAGGGGAATCCTTTGGATGTCCCCATCACAATGATGGTGGGAGAGCTCCTCAATCTTTTGATGGGATTGAGGGAAATACCATTCTCATTCCACACTTCGAAATGAAGGTGGATAGGGATGGGACGAGTATGAGTTTTGCCCATAGTCCCTATCACCTCGCAGGCAAGTACAATATCGCCTGGCTTTACCTTGATGGAGCTTAAATGTCCGTAGACACTTTTTTCTCCACCAACATGGGTGACTCGGACGGCTCCCCAGGAACTTTCCACGCTGGTAACCATTCCAGCTCTCCATGCCATGATGGGCAGTCTCATTGCCTCTGCATCCGAGATGGAGGCGGGAGGCGTGAGATCAATTCCCTGATGGGAATGGGAGTGGCGAGGTGCAAGATGCGCCTTAGGTGTTCCTTGAATGGACTCCACGAGAGAGTCCACAGGGAAACATTCCTGCTGCTCAGGATCTTGATTTCCCATGAGAGGAATATGTTCTCTGGGAATATTGGCCGGCACCTCATATATGGGGGAATTTGCCCGTACCATCATTGGGTATACTGCCAAGGAAGTTCCGATAATGGCCGGGATAGCTTTTTGGATTTTCATGGTATCCTCTCCTTCTGAGTGGGGTAGAATACCACTTCAGATAGGGGGGGGGTGATTATAGCATAGAAATGCTATTTTGTCAATATATAATAACTATTTTATATAGAAAATAATCCACACCCACCGCTAACGCGGTACCCCCTCGCCAGCGAGGGACAAAAAGGAGTGCAAAATAACTATTCCTCTCTTGAGGGGTGGCAAGCTTGCTTGACGGGGTGGAAAGACAGGCGACTGAAAGGTCGCCCCTACGTAAACTCATAATTATTTCATCAAAAAGTTTATCTATACCAAATTACTATACTCCAAAATAAAATAAATCCAATAATGGCGTTAAGCAGGGGGAAATAGGTATATAATTTGAATATTCTGGCGGAATTTTGATTATAGCTAAGACCAATCATAAAGGCATATATAATCGCTATTCCAATTCCAAGTGGGAGGCTGAATTGAGCTAGTAATATTCCAGATAGGGTATAGCAGATAAAACAATAAATGAGGGTTAATTTTGAGCCAAGTACGGTAGCAATGGTGGGTGTACTGCTCGCTTTATCTGCCTTAATATCAGGTATAGCGGAATAGGTATGCATTGCCATTGTCCAAAGTCCGGCACTAATGAGGAGTCTATAATCAAGATTGAGATATAGCTCAAATAGACTATATCCAATAATTCCAGGAAATATATACAATATATTGAATAGAGAATCGAGAAATGGTCGGGATTTGGCACGAATAGGTAGAGCAGAATATTGTATACCAAGGAATAAAAAGCCTAATATTCCCATACTAGTAAGAGGGTTAATGAGATACAGGGCTAGTATAAATGGGATATTAGTAGCGAGAATAAATAACCAAAGTCTTATTCGCTCCTTGGGGGTGACAAGAGTTTCATATTGAACTTTCTTGGGATTTAATTTATCTGTTTCATAATCAAAAATATCATTCACTCCATATATCAGGAGATTGGCAGGAAAAGTAAAATACACAAATCCAAGCCAAAATTGCCATTGAAGTATTAACTGTGTGGGCTCAAAAACAAGTATACTCCCAATAAGATAGGGCCCGAGGAGATATATCCAAAAACGGGGTCGGGAAATACGCAATAATTTAGAAATACTCATATGATATAATGTAATATACTATTAGTATATCATATGCAAAAGAGATTATTAGTCATTATCCCGTCTATTATTTTAGTTTTGAGTGGGTTTTTTGTGGTATATTTTAGCCTTAACCCTGAGGCTTTACCTTTTGATTTTAGGATATTCCAAGCGATTTCACAGCTGACCAATGTATTGCTGGCTATACCTCTGGTATATGGATTATGGCTTTGGCTTGATTGGAGAGAATCTTGGTGGAAAATTCTGATTATATTCTCATATCCAATCTTGATAGAAGCATTTGCTATTGCGACAGGTTGGCCTTATAGTCATTTTGTATATGGGGAATTCCTTGGGAATATAAAATTCTTTGGACTAGTGCCGTGGACAGTGAGTTTATCTTGGGTACCAATATTCTTCTTGAGTTTTGTATTAGTGGAGCATATTGCGGTAAAGTCACTAGCGGGAAAAATTGTATTGGGAGCAATATTGATGACAACTTTTGATTTGGTGCTTGATCCTGGAGCTACGGCTCTGGGGTTCTGGATATGGGAAAGTGGGGGATGGTATTATAATGTCCCTTGGATGAATTTCTTTGGATGGTTGGTGACAAGTTTGCTGGCTTTTGGGGGATTCTATATGCTATTTCCTCAGATTAAAAAGCTGGATAATACTTGTTTCTATTGGCTTAGCCTCTCTGGTATATGGAGTCTGATATTCTGGATTGCCATAGCAGGATGGCTTGGATATTGGTATCTAGTGATAGGGGGTATAGTGTATTTAGGATATATAAGGAGTCAATTATCCTTGATAAGAGAGTGATTGTATTATAGTATATATATAATGAAAATATGTGTAGCACAATTAGAAATAATACCGGGAGAACCGGAAATCAATACTAATAAAATTCTTGCGGCTATTGATAAGGCTGAGAGTGAGGGAGCGGATTTATTAGTGGCGAGTGAAATGAGTATTCCTGGATATCTAATTGGAGATAATTGGGAGCGTCTTCAATTCATTGATGAATGTGAGCAATATAGAGAGGATATTATACGGGCTACTCGGGATAAGCATATTGCAGTTATTTTTGGGAATATTGCCAAATTTGATAATACACAAAATGAAGATGGGCGAGTGAGAAAATCTAATGTCGCTATACTGGCTGCTAATGGAGAAATATTAGGAACTCAAATTAAAACTCTACAACCTAATTATCGAGAATTTGATGATAATAGGCATTTTTATGATAAAAGAAAATTATCACAGAGCTTTAATCCCAAGCAAGTAGATCATTATACTAATTCGGTATTCACGGTAAATGGAGTTAAAATAGGTATGCTTTTATGTGAAGATGGGTGGAATGCTGATTATCCTCTGAATCCTATTGAATATTTTGAGACTAAGCCGGATCTCATTGTGAATATTAGCTGTTCTCCTTTTACTAATGGAAAGAATAATAAAAGACATCGTATTTTTGCGAAGAACGCTATTGCCCAGCAAATTCCTATTCTATATGTGAATAATGTTGGGGTTCAGAATAATGGGAAAAATATTTTTACTTTTGATGGGGGATCTTGTATATATGATAAGCAGGGGAATATTAGAGATTTTTATGAATTGTTTGAAGAGGCTACAGAGATTTTTGATATTGATTTAATAAGTTTATTTGAGAATACAGCACCTATATTGGCAGAGGATATCGGTGCATTGTATCAGGCTATTGAATATGGTGCTCGGAGATTTATGGAATTCCATGGGATTACAAAGGTGGTTATTGGGGTGTCTGGAGGTATTGATTCTTGTCTGGTGACAGCTATTATGTCGAGAATTGTGAAGCCAGAAAATTTGTATTTGATTAATATGCCAAGTGAATTTAATTCTAAGACTACTATTAGTATTGCTGAGGAGTTACATACCAGTATTGGATGTAAGTATTATTCTATTCCTATTGGGGCTAGTGTGGAACTGACTCAAACCCAAATACGAGATGCTTTTGGGGAAGAATTAAGTGAATTTAGTTTACAAAATGTGCAGGCTCGTGATCGCTCATCACGTATTCTGTCTGCTATTGCACAGCATGTCGGAGGGGTATTCACCTGTAATGGGAATAAATCTGAATTAACTGTGGGATATTGTACTATGCTTGGAGATTTGTCTGGATTTTTAGCACCCATAGCAGATTTATGGAAAACACAAGTATATGAAATGGCTAAATATTTTAATCAGAATATTCATACTATAATCCCAGAAGAGGTATTCACTATTGTTCCATCAGCGGAGCTTAGCGCTACGCAAAATGTGGATGAAGGCAAAGGGGATCCTATTATATACAAATATCATGATAAATTATTTGCCTCTTGGGTAGAAAAATGGGATAGATCAACTCCTGAGGACTTCCTAGAATGGCTACAAGAGGGTAATGAAGTGGTAGAGAAAAATCTTGGTTTAGATTTTGAGCTTATATCTTTATTCTCAACTAAAGAGGATATTATTGCTGATTTGGAGAGATGGTGGAATTTGTATAATGGTCTTGCTATTGCTAAGCGTATTCAGGCCCCACCGCTTATTAGTGTGAGCCGACGGAGTTTTGGTTTTGATTTGAGAGAATCTCAAATGAAAGCTCATTATTCTCGGCGATATTATGAACTCAAAAAAGTAATTTTAGGATAACTCCTATTGACAAATTGTGTAAAATAGGTATAATCATATACGGCTTCTGACTGTTTTGTCAGTAAGTTAGGTGGGATAGCTCAGTGGTAGAGCGCCAGTTTGGAGGTCGGGGGTTCGAATCCTTCTCTCACCGTTTGTTCGGGATGTGGCGCAGTCTGGTAGCGCACTTGCTTCGGCAGGGGGTCGGAGGTTCAAATCCTCTCATCCCGATTCATCTTTAACTCAAAGTATCGTTTCAATGAAATGGTGCTTTTCTTTTTATTTACGCTTCAATGATGTTACTCGAAGGGCTTTGGTGAGGAATACTTCATATTGGCTAATATCTTGAGTAGAGATGTATTCAAAGCTTTCAATTTCTTTACCAAGAGAAATACTATTCTGTGACTTATAGGCTCTCACAGACTCTACTACAGATAATATATCATTGATAATAGATTGTTCGGTATCAGTGAGATTGAATTCACTTTGTGATTGTGGCCAAGCTGAATTATGTATACTCTTTGATTCTCTACCAGAATATAATCCTTGATATAGCTCTTCAGTAATAAATGGCAAAATAGGGGCATATAATTTGAGTAGGCTCTCAATATAAATGTAGAGGGTATATTGGGCCGCTTTTCGTGAATTTTGCCCTTCAGGAGACTCATCGTAAAGCCGATATTTGATAAGTTCGAGATAATAATCAGTGAATTTATTCCAGAATAATTGGTCTATTGCAGTTCGGGCTTTATAATATTCATATTGCTCAAAACTATTGGTTGCAATGGTAATAGTTTGATTGAGCTCGGATAATATCCATTTATCAATAAGCTCTAACTCAGGAGCGGTATCAGGTAAAGTAAAATTGGTTAAGTGCATTTCAGCAAATTTACCGGCATTGAATAATTTATTGACAGTCTTTTTCCCTTTTTTGATTTCCTCTTCATTATAGCGAATATTCTCGCCCAATGTGGTTCCTGTAGCCCAATATCTCATAGCATCAGCCCCATAGGTAGCAATGGTAGTCTCGGGTGGGGTAAAATTCCCTAATCTCTTTGAAATCTTGCGTCCTTGATTATCGAGTCCATGACCTGATATCATCACATCAGTGAAGGGGAGTGTATTATAGTGAAAATAGGCTTTAGTAACCGTGTAGAATAGCCAAGTTCTGATAATCTCAAAAGCTTGAGGCCGCAGGCTAGATGGGAAAAGTTTAGCTGTAATATCAGGATTCTCAACTAGTTTCGATGCAATTTCTGGGGACATAGAAGATGTCATCCAAGTATCAAGCACATCTTGCTCTGCTATTAAATCTTCAGCTTTATATCCACGAGGAGTATATTCGGTGGGGTCTACTGGTAACTCATCTTCTTGAGGAAGTATGATTTCTCCAGATTCACGATGATACCAGACAGGAATAGGTACTCCATAATAGCGTTGACGGGATATACACCAATCCCATTTGAGTGAGCTTACCCAATCTGAGTAAATAGAAAACATTCGCTTTGGATTCCAATTGAGTTTGCGACCTTGTTCTAATAATGCCTCTTTATGTTCGACAACATTGATAAACCATTGTTTGGTGATAATGAATTCAATAGGAGTTCCTGATCTTTCAGATACTTGTATAGTATGTGTGATAGGGGTTTGTTTGATAAGAAGATTTTGTGCTTTCAGATCCTCTAATATGCTATTGCGAAGTTTGCTGATATGAGTTCCTGCATAGGCTCCTGCGAGCTCACCGAGAATTCCTCTTTCATTGAATATAAGGCGGGTTTCTAGATTATGTTTTTTCCATTTAGCAATATCCTCACTATCTCCCCATGTACATACCATCATAAGTCCTGTTCCAAATTCTCGGTCTACTGTCTCATCGGTGAGTATAGGGATACTATGTCCTGAAATAGGAGTAATAGCTTTTGTCCCAATCAGATGCTGATAACGCTTATCCTCGGGGTGGAAGAATAAGGCTACTGCAGCGGAGATAAGTTCGGGCCGGGTGGTCGCAATAATAAGGTCTTCTCCTGTGTCCTCGGACTTAAAAATAATATCATTGAGATGAGATTTTTGCTCTGAGTCTTCTAAATCGGTTTGAGCGAGGGCAGACTGAAAACTAATATCCCACATAATAGGTTCTTCTCTTTGGGATAGGAATCCTTTGCGATAAAGGTCAATAAATGACCATTGAGCAATTTTCTGAGAATGCGGGTTTATAGAAGAATAGGTTTTAGACCAATCGACAGAAATTCCGAGTAATGACCATAGATTACGATATGTTTCTATCCCTTTTTGGGTTTCCTCCAGACATAATTTTACGAATTCAGAGCGACTTATGGCGTCTTTATTCTTGATCTTATATTTTTTCTCCACATGGCGCTCGGTGGGTAGTCCATTATCATCAAATCCCATTGGATAAAATACATTATAGCCTTGCATTCTCTTGAAGCGTACGACAAATTCAGCTTGAGAATAACTCATTATATGTCCAGGATGCAAATGATCAGCCGATACATAAGGTGGGGGAGTATCTACGGAGAATATAGGTTTATTTGATGTCTCATCAAAAGCATAAATATTGTGTTTTGCCCAGAATTCACGCCAATAGGCTTCTCGTTCGCTAATTTCGTATTTGGAGGGAAGTGCCATAGATAGGGTATAGTATACTAATTACTGTGTAGTATATCAGAAAATAACATCTTATTCAATAATAGTTATTTTGTAGTCAGTCATTGACAAATATGATAATTTATGATATATAATATAATATGTATGATGTTCTTTTTGCGATGACCGCTCTCATCACACCACCCGTCCTCCCAAAGAGGGTCCCACCATCTCGTTGGAGAGTGGTGACTACCCCTTCGGGGGTGAAAAAAATTGAGGAGATCAATTCTCCTCTACTACTTCCGAGTGAAGTAGTAATCACTCCGTTTACCGTCATTGAGATGAACTCTCATGAATGGAAACGTCTCAGGAAGCGGGAGCTCTATGTCACCAATCCCGCCCCCCGACCTCCAATGGGAGGTGTTAATGGTAAGGGCTTCGGTCCTCGTCACTAATTCTTCTCCGATATTCTAATCAACCTCCACAGTTCACTGCGGGGGTTTTTACTTTATGCTATAATAAAATAAGTAATAATTAATACTATACCTATGTTAGAATTATATCAAAGAGAAGATTGTCCGTTTTGCCGTAAGGTAAGAGTAGCCCTCAATGAATTGGAATTGGACTATATATGTAGAATTTCTCATACAGGGTCTCAGCAAAGAGAAATTATGTTGAAATTGGGAGGACAACCTCAAGTACCGTTTCTAGTGGATCAATCTAAAGGTATTATGATGTATGAATCTGATGCTATTGTGGAATATCTTCAGAAAACTTATGGTAAATCACCTCAAAATGAAACTAATAATAATCCAAAAGTATGTCCGATAGAATAAATCTATCTCCTACAGAAACACCCAAGGCTTCCAATAAACGTTGGATACGTAATGGTATTGCCATTGTAGTAGTAATAATTGTAACCACTATATTTGCTATTTTCGCCCCTAAAACTGAAATTATTAAGAATACTCTCAGTGCTGAGGGTTGTGGTGAAACCGAAGCGATAGGAGTAAAATGTATATTCAAATCAGGAGAAAAAGAATTGACATTGCGAGAATGTACTACAGATAAACCTTGTGATAAATCAGAGTATATATTAGGGAAAAAAGATAAGAATACGCAATATGTTATTGTGAAATCTCAAGTTTTTGGTGAGTCTATACAAATACTTTCAATTGATACTGAAGCTATGAGTCAATCTGAAATTGGTAATGCTTTTTATACTGAGGTGAGTGAAGAATGTAAATCCAAGGATACCTATGAGGAAAAATGTTTTAGTTTTCCGGTAAATGAAGAGCAAAGAAAAGATATTGCGGATCAGAATAAAAAGTATAATACTTTGCTAAAAGATTATAGCAAATAAATTTATTTCTTTTTTACTTCATGCCCACCAAATTCATTGCGGAGGGCAGCGAGAGTTTTACCCGCAAAAGATTCCTCTTGTCGGGAACGGAAGCGAGTATATACCGCATCAGTAATTACTGGTAGTGGTACGGCATGTTCTATAGCAGTATTAACTGTCCAGCGTCCCATACCATTATCATCTACATAATCAGTAAGAGAATCAAGATTAGTTTCTTTTTGAAAAGCATCATAGGCTAAGTCCATCAAGAATGAGCGAATAATAGAACCATTTTTCCAAACTTTAGATACTTCTTGCATATTGAGATTAGAATAGGGACCTTCTTTTACGAGTTCAAATCCTTCAGCCATGGCCTGCATAATTCCATATTCAATTCCATTATGCACCATTTTTACAAAATGACCTGAACCAGATGCTCCCATATAGGCATAGGCATCAGGAGCTGCAAGAGCTTCCCAGAGGGGATTATAGGATTCTATTAGAGTTTTATCTCCTCCTATCATGAGAGAGAATCCAATTTCCTCACCTTTAAGGCCTCCACTGGTTCCAACGTCAATAAAATGAATAGATTTAGACTCGAGTAACTCGGCTTGAATTTGGGAATCTTTAAAATAACTATTTCCTCCATCAATTATAGTGTCTCCAGGGGCAAGAATTTCGGATAGCGTAATAATAGTAGAGCGGGTAATTTCACCGGCTGGGACCATAAGCCAAATAGTACGAGGAGTAGGTAAATGTGATATGAGATCGGCTACTGATTCATAGGTAGTGACTCCAAAAGTGTTAGCTAAATTGCGTGTTTCCTCTGAGGGTGCAAATCCAGAAACAGTATGATTATGCTGTATAGCTCTCTTGGCTATAGCAAGTCCCATTTTCCCGAGCCCAATAATTCCAATATTCATATATGTTATAATTTAGATATATTAATAGTATAGCATGATATGAAAATAATTTTGACGGGAGCACATGGTACGGGTAAAAGCACTTTATTGGAGCCTTTAAGAGAATATTATCAGTTAAATACTCTCAAAAGAACAGTGAGGAATTTTTGGGAGGATAATGGTGTAGTTGATTTTGAAAAATTACCGAGTGATGTACGGGCTATATTCCAAAAGCATTTATTACTTAATCAATTAGATAAAGAAAATGATTTGTGGGAAGGGGGATTTATTACCGATAGATCAGTACTCGATTATCTTGGGTATACGGTGGTATCAAGTACTATGTCTGATATTGATTTAGAGTTATATAAAGCTCTCATTCGAGAGAGATTATTGCAATATGATTATATTATTTATTGTCCGGTAGAATTCCCAGCAGAGGCAGAATATTTGAGGGCCGATCCCAAATCACAAATACAAGTTGCAGATGTATTAGAAGAACATTTAGCTTTATGGTTAAAACCAGAACAATATTGTATTGCAAGAGGTAGTGTAGAAGAGAGGCTAGAGCAAATTAAGCAATTTATTGGGACTCCAAATATCTCTGTAAACTATATTTCCAATGAGGAATCGGAGAATTTACTATGGTAGTAATGCGTCTTTTATCGAGTACAGAATAATAGGGTCTTTGAGCAGGAGTAGGATAATCTGTGGTTGGAATTGGTATTATTTGGCATTTGATATTTTGTAGGTTTACAATTTCATAAGTAAAATCATACCAAGATGCCACACCTTGATTAGAATAATGTAAAATTTGTTTTGTCCCAGATGGGAGTTTGGGTAATAATTCAAGAATAGCTTTAGCTAAATCAGGAGCATAAGTTGGGCTTCCAATTTGATCTGAAACTATATTGAGTATATCTCGCTCTTGGGCAAGGCGGATGATTGACTTTACAAAATTATTGCCATAAGGAGAATATAGCCAAGAAGTTCGAATAATATATGCTGAATGCGCAAGTTCTATAATAGCCTTCTCACCCTCTAATTTGGATTTACCATATATGGAAAGGGGATTAGTAGTGTCATCTTCTGTATAGGGAATATGATTTGTCCCATCGAATACATAATCAGTGGAAATATGTATAAGGGGAATTGTGAATTGCTGACTAATAAGGGCAAGATTATGAGCTCCCTCACTATTTACTTGATAGGCAATTTCAATTTCTTGCTCGGCTTTATCTACTGCGGTATAGGCAGCCGCATTGATAATAGAATTAATAAAATTTTTCTCTACAAAATCTTGTAGAGCTGATATATTAGTAATATCTAATTCACGACCTTTGAATATAGCTTGCTCGTCAGTGAGAATAGCTCTTAGACATTGTCCCAATTGCCCATTGGCTCCTGTTACCAATATCATAGCTTTCCTAAATATTCTTCTAAACTCGGCCATTGCAAATCTCTATCGGCAACTATTTGTTTATTTTGTGGAATTTGCCAGTCGATATTAAGCGTGGAATCAGAAAAAATAATTCCTCCTTCAGCTTCTTTATTATAATTATTATCGCATTTATAGGCAAAAATTGCTGTCTCAGACAATACGGCAAATCCATGAGCAAAACCTCGAGGAATAAGTAATTGTCTAAAGTTTTTGTCAGATAATTCTACAGCTATATATTGCCCCCGAGTTGGGGAGTTGGGTCTTAAATCTACTGCTACATCGAGTACAATTCCCGATACAGCTCTTACTAATTTAGCTTGTGCTGATTCTCCTGTTTGAAAATGTAATCCCCGAATAGTGCCATATTGAGAGAATGACTGATTATCTTGTACAAAGCTATAATTCAGATTTTTATCTGTAAACTTTATCTGACTATATGTTTCTACAAAATATCCTCGTGTATCTGTGAAAACCTGAGGTGCTATAATAAGTAAATCTGGAATTGAGGTTTTTATAATATTCATACTATTAAGTATAGCATATCGTTATATAAAATGGTATAAATGCTAGTCAGGTTAAATGCTCTTGACAATTTTAATGGGAATAGTATAATAATATACGTTGTTCATCTAAGAGGTTTATGACCAGTTCTGCTTGGGATCTTATTACAACGCCCAAAGGAACATTTTCAGTACCCCGTAGGCATCGTACATGTGAGGTGAGTGGGGACTCATGTCTCTGTCCCTTAGGGGAATGCCGATTCCTCAACCCTCTTCCCCCACATCCGGTGAATGCAGTAGAGGACCTTTTCAAGGTTGGTCGCTAACCTAATCTCCATCAGATCAAAAAGAGAGTCGTCCACATAGGATTGACTCTTTTCATTTTATAGATAATAGAAAAAGCCCTCAATGCAGGGGCTTACATTTGCATGCTGCGTCTGAATCCCTTATTATAGACATCGGAAAATAATATATTTTTCCCTTGAAGTTAAGGTGGGTTTCAATTTTTCGCAGCCCCATTCTGAAGGCTTTATACCAGTATATAGTATTTTAGGTGAATTGAAAAGGAAGTAATTTTATGCTATGATAAATGCAATGATTAATCAATTTTGTTATGTTTAATAAACCTCCCTTTAATGTTTCTTTTCCTGATTTGGAAAAAGATATACTTGAGTTTTGGAAAATTGAGAATATTCTACAAAAATCTATAGAGTCACGGCCCGCAGATAAGACCAAAACATTTTATGATGGGCCTATTACGGCAAATGGGGAGCCTCATTCAGGACATATGCTTACTTTTGCATTGAAGGATATTATGCCTCGTTATTGGACTATGAAAGGATATAGAGTTACTCGTAGTCTTGGTTGGGACTGTCAGGGTATTCCAGTTGAATATGAGATTGAAAAGAAACTTGGATTTCAACAAAAAAAGGATATAGAAGAATATGGAATAGCCAAATTTAATCAATTATGTCGTGAATCGGTATCTACTCATCGTGAGGGTATTATTGAATTAGAAGAAAAATTAGGAAGACTTACCAATTCGGATGAAGAATATGCTACTATGGATGCTGATTATATTGAATCAGTATGGTGGAGTTTATCAGAATTATATCGCAAGGGGCTTTTGTATGAAGGATTCAAAGTAGTGCCATATTCTACTCGGGCAGGCACAACACTTTCTAATGCTGAGGTGGCACTGGGAGGGTATAAAAAACAAATTGATCCTGCTGTTACGATTAAATTTGAGCTAATAGATAAAGCTAATACCTTTGTACTTGCCTGGACTACTACTCCTTGGACTTTACCTACTAATTTTGCTTTAGCTGTAGGTAAGGATATTGATTATATTGAAGTTAGCATACTGAATACAGAAGAGCATTATATTGTGGCTCGGGATTTAGCCGAGAATATATTCGGGTTAGATTATACCGTAGTGGAAGAATATAAGGGTTCGGATTTGGTTGGAAAATCTTATAAACCTTTATTTGATTTTTTTGAGGGAAAAGAATATTCTTTTGTCATTTATGATGGCGCCCATGTTACGACAGAATCTGGTACTGGTATTGTACATCTTGCTCCTTATGGTGCTGAGGACAATGAAATTTTCCAGCAAGTAGGAATTCTATCGGTAGATGTGATTAATGATCAAGGTGATTTTATTGATGAAATTAAGCCCTATGCAGGGATGTTTTATCGTAAAGCTAACAAATATATTATTGAGGATTTGAGAACAGCAAATAAGCTTTATAAAGTGGAGGATTATGAGCATGATTTGCCTATGTGTTGGCGTACGAACACTCCTTTGATTTATAAGCCTATTACTTCTTGGTATGTAGCAATGAGTACTTTGCGTGATAGATTAGCAGAGAATAATAATGCTATTGGCTGGATTCCTGATCATATTAAAGAGGGGAGATTTGGTAATTGGTTGAGAGAAATCAAAGATTGGGGGATTTCTCGGACACGATATTGGGGTACTCCACTTCCAATATGGAAATCTGAATCAGGTAAGACGAAAATTATTGGTTCATTTACTGAATTAAAAGAATTATCTGGAGTTGAGTTGGATGACCCCCATAGACCTTTTGTAGATGATATATCATTTACGTTTGAGGGAGAGACATATAACAGAATTCCTGATGTATTAGATGTTTGGTATGATTCAGGGTCTATGCCTTTTGCTCGATTTCATTATCCTTTTGAAAATAAAGAATTATTTGAGTCTAAATTCCCAGCAGAATATATCGCTGAAGGGGTGGATCAGACTAGAGGTTGGTTTTATTCTCTTCTTGCTCTCTCTACCGCATTATTTGATCAGCCAAGCTATCGCAATGTGATTGTAAATGGATTAGTTTTAGCTGATGATGGACAAAAATTATCTAAGAGTAAGAAAAATTATACTAATCCAATTGAGCTTATTGATCAATTTGGAGCTGATGCTGTGAGACTTAACTTTTTCTCTACTCCAATCTCAGCAGGAGAAGATACTATTATTTCAGGGAAGACAGTCAAACTTATGACTCAAGAATATATATTGCCTCTATGGAATATATATAGTTTTCTTGTTACCTATGCTAATGTGAGTGATTGGACTCCTGCTTCTCAATCTGAAAAGCCCAAAAATCCTAAAAATGAATGGTTATATACGAGACTCAATTATACTATTCAAGAGGTGAATATGTCTCTAGATAATTATCGTATACCTCAGGCTACTCGTGAGATTAAAGCTTGTATGGATGATATGTCTAAATGGTATATTCGTACAGCTCGTAATGATTTTGCAAGCGGAGATATTGAATTCCTACAAACTTTATATGATAATTTTGTAAGATTGTTGCATCTCCTGGCACCATTTGCTCCATTTATTACCGAATATCTCTATCAGCAATTAGTGGTATCACAAAATTCTGAGGCTAGTCAGTCAATTCATTTAAGTCAATATCCAGAATATGATGGTAAAATCGATGAGTTAGTATTGAATCAAGTAGAACAGGTAAAAGTTATTCTGGAGCAAGGATTTAAGCTTCGAGAAGTATCGAGTATCAAGGTAAGGCAGCCGTTACAATCACTCGGAGTAGAGGGATTAGAACTTACTGATTGGATGCAAGATATTATCAAGACAGAAATTAATGTAAAACAGGTATTAACTCATAAAGTTTCAGATAATAGTATTGAACATTTAGGATATATATTAAGCCTTGATGATATTATTACAGATGAACTTCGTGAGGAGGGATTAGTGCGAGAATTAATTCGTAATCTTCAAATTACTCGTAAAAATGCTCGCCTTTCTAAGGAGCAGAATATTAAACTTGCTGTAGATGCTTCAGATATAATTGTAAATCTTATCAAGTCTCATCAAGCAATTATTAGTGAGCCTGTAGGTGTGGTGGAATGGGAATTTACATCTCTTACTGAACCAGAAAATACGCAAAAAGTAAAAGTAGAACAAGAGGAATTTTTGATTTATATCACAGTACTTGAGGAGACAAAATAGTCTATGAAAATAATCAAAGAACAAGAATTCATACAGCTTGTTTGGGATTATTATTATCAGCATAAGAGACCCATGCCTTGGAGGGATAATACCAATCCCTATTGGGTTATTGTCTCTGAGATTATGCTACAGCAAACTCAAGTAGCGAGAGTTCTTGAGAAATTCCCTATATTCATAAAGCAATTCCCAAGTTTTGAAGTTTTGGCAGAATCTAGTCTTTTGGAAGTATTGCAGGCTTGGCAGGGATTGGGTTATAATCGGCGAGGTAAATATCTTTGGCAAATTTCCCAAAAGATAATGCAGGAATATGATGGGGTTCTACCAGATAATCCTGATATATTAATTCATTTTCCTGGTATTGGTAAGGCTACAGCTGCTTCAATTATAGCCTTTGCTTATAATAAGCCCACCATATTTATTGAGACAAATATTAGGCGAGTTTATATTCATCATTTTTTCTCTGAAGCAGAGAATATTCCGGATAATGATCTAATTCCTCTTATTGAGAAGACAGTATCTAAGGATAATCCAAGAGAATGGTATTATGCTTTGATGGATTATGGAACTTATCTGAAAACTCAAATTAGTAATCCTAATCGTAAAAGTAAACATTATACTCGCCAAAGTGTATTTGAAGGTTCTAATAGACAAATACGTTCACAAATTATCAAACTATTATTACAAGGACCAAAAACTTTGTCTGAGATACAAGATATGATTTCAGATAGTAGGGTTCAAGATAATATAGAATCTTTAGTAAAAGAAGAATTAATAAAAAAGGAGAAAAATCAGTATATAATTCGTTAAATAGTAACATTTATGCTATACTATATGTAATATAATGTAGTATAATATATGCCACAAAACCCTAAAAAAATTCTAATTCTTTCTTGGGAAATATTGCCTTTGATGGAAGGTGGATTGGGGGTATTGGTGCGAAGCTTAGTGGATGAATTACGCCACCAAGGAGCAGAGGTCACTATTTTAACACCTCATAATACTGATGATATTGAGGATGTTATTTCACTTGAATTGGGAGTGAAGAAATATAGTAAATCAGATACGTCTATTCCTGGACTGAAGGATTTTGTATTAAAAGAATTTGTTCCAAAAGGGAAAAAGAAATATGTAAAATGGCCACAATTATATAGTGAGTCAGTAGTAAAAAGAGCTACTCTGTACCCTAATCATACTCCTATTTCAACCAGAGCTTATGCCTATGCAGTGTATGATTGGCTACAAGAAAATGGCCAAGATTTTGATGTAATATATGGTATGGATTGGATGGCTATACCAGCACATTTGCTTTTAGTTCATCATAATATTACTATCCCATTTTATTATCATATTAATTCTACTGAAGTTGATCGCTCAGGTGGACATATACATAATAATGATCATACAGCAAGAACTTTATATGAACTTGAGAAAAAGGGATTTTATTTGGCAGAAAAAATTGCAGTAGTATCAGATATATCTAAACAAATATTAATTGAGGATTATAATATTCCTGAGGAGAGAATTTATCCTATATATAATGATATTAGTTTTGAGCCTGAGAAAATTGGATTTGAGCATTTGGATCGCGGTAAAAATGTGTTATTTATGGGGCGTGTTGTGGCACAGAAAGGATTATTCTTTTTGATTGAAACAGCAGTACGGGTTCTTCAAATTGATTCTCAAGTTACATTTATTATTGCGGGGGATGGTTCTATAGAAGGGAATCTTTTACCAGAAATTGTAGAGCATGTAGCAAAACGTAAATTAGAGCGAAATATTGTATTTACGGGTTGGGTTAATAGTGAATCCAAAAAACAATTATATAAAACTAGCCAATTATTTGTTATGCCATCTCCTAATGAGCCATTTGGACTTACCGCCTTGGAGGCAATTCGCTCAGGAGTACCTACTATTGCTTCAGAGACAAGTGGATTTATTAGTGTAGTGCCCTCAACCCCAACTTTTGCCTATTATGATATTGAAGCCTTTGCTAATACCATACTTCATTTTATTCAAAATAAAGATGCTCGAATTGATTTATTAAAAAGGCAACAAGAAGATTTATCTCATCATAGTTGGCCACAAGAAGTGAAAAAATTATTGAGTTTAATAGAGGCGGTATGACAAAAGATATAAAGATACCAGTTTCGCTCAAAGAGGAATATCCCGTAGTGATTTCTTTGTCTTTAATTTTTTCTTATACTTCTAAATCTTTAGTGGATATTTTGAAAAACCCAAAACTTCCTTTTGTGGATAAAAAACAAAGTGATACTATTTGGGAAAAAGAATTCAATACCATATATATTCCCTTATTTGAATTTCTGTATAAGCAAAATATTAAAGCTGCAGTAATTATTACAGGACATTTTCTTGATATTGCTGCTCGTAAATATCCAGCATTCTTAGATATTTTACAAAAAATGATTCAAAAAGATTTACTATATATTATTCCAGATGCCTATTGGGGAAGTAGTCATCTTAGTATGTATTATTTTGATTGGTGGAAAGATGAAATTGCAGGAACTATAGAGCGAATAAAAGAGTATTTAAACATTATACCAACTTCCGTATATGTGCCTTTACTGTATCGACAATTACCATTAGAAAAATTATTAACAAGTTTTGGAATAGTAGATTTTGTGACCATAGTAGATGAACGTAAAGGAGGGATTTTGACTATGCCATTAAAATCATTTCGGCGTTTTCGAGGGGGGAGAGTAACTTGGATAAAAGAGGTGGAGAAAACAGATATTAATATTCATTGGTATCCTTATACCCATTATTTTGATTTGATGAATGTAAAAAATCATCAAACAATAGAATTGATGACAAAATCAATAGGACTTGAAATAGCACTTGCCTCAACCAAAGCTCAAATTGTGAAAAGTAAACCAAAAAAGAAGTCCTCTCTTCGTATACAAGAAGAGCGTAATTGGTCACGATATAGTAATCTTCAAAAAGGAGTATTTAGGCTATGGGAATATGCTACCTATATGCTCGGAAAAGAACATGCAGAAATTGATACCATTGATGATGATCCCTTAATGCGAAATTTGTTTTATAGTATGAATAGAGATTTCTTTTATTATCTTGGATATGATAATTATACCAAAAAACAACAAATTCCTTTTACTTCACCCTATGAATCATTTATTCATATTCAGAATACCAATATACAATTAGAAATTTTATTTAATCAGAGAGAAACATAGTATATATTAATGCTTATATCCTTTACGAATATATTCTAATACCATGCGCTGAGTATTATAATAGCTTCCAATGAGGGATATTGCAGATCTTTGCATTCGGGTAAATTTTTCTCTATTATTATAAAATACATCTAGAGCATTCCCAATATTATCATACATACTATTGATTTCCTGATACTCGTCTTCCCCCGATATTGTCCATCCATTAACATGATGTATACCACTTTCAGGCCACCAACCATCATAGGTGGATATATTGAGCACTCCATTGAGAGAGGCCTTCATACCACTAGTTCCTGAGGCTTCATAGGATATACGAGGGGTATTAAGCCAAACATCTACACCACTAACAAGAAGTTTGGACAATTCCATATTATAATTGGGTAAATACATAATTTTGAGATAATCGTTAGAATGCTCTTTGGCAATATCTAATATTCGTTTAATAATATCAAATCCTACATTATCGGTGTGATAGGCCTTCCCTGCAAAAATAATATTAAGTCCTTTATATTGCTCAGCAAGTTTAGCCAGTCTCTCAATATCAGAAAATATAAGATGAGCTCTTTTGTACTCAGTAGCACGACGGGCAAATCCTATGGTGAAGGCATTGGGTAGAAAATTGATATCAGGCTGTTGTTTGAGATATTCAGCTAATATATCTTTATTGATTTGATGAGCTTGTTGTATATCAGCAATTGGAATCCCATCAATATAGCGTAAAATTTCTGGATGTGTTTCCCAGCTAGGATAATATGATTGAAATACTTTATTCATAGATTCAGAAATCCAAGTATGACTATGAATTCCATTAGTAATAGAATCAATTATGTGTTCTGGAAACATAGCCTGAGATACTTCTTGATGTTTTTGGGAGACGGCATTAGAATAATCAGCAAGAGACAAAGCAAGTCGCGTAAGATTAATAGTATGCTCATCTTCAAAGGCATCTTTTGGTAAATGCTGTAATTGCTCTGATGTACATATTCCTTGTAACCATTCTATAGGAAGACGAGTATGCCCGCCCAGAAGGGGAGTATGAGTAGTGAATACTACCTGAGAAATAGGATGATCAATCACCAGTGAAATAAGGGCACTATGGCTTTCATTGAGATGAAAGGTATCAATATTATTAAGCCCAAGACTATCAAGAGCATATTTGCTCCCAAGTCCTAATATGAGTAATTGTCTTCTGAATATTTCGGGATCTGGGGAATATACTTTATCGGAAACTGCTCTGAATAAATCTGAATTCTCAGGTAAATCAGTATCTAATAAAAGTATGGATACTGATTTATTAGAAAGAGAAGAAGTATAACTATATTCCCAAATATTGATTTGTACGGTTTCCTGTGCAAATTGAATACTTGTTTTCCCAATTAGATTGAGTAATTTGGTATAATCCCATTCTTGAGGATTTGCAATTTGCCCTTGCTCAGCATCTAATACTTGGTCTAGATATCCATGTTTATATAATATCCCAACACCAATTACAGGAAGTCCCAAATCAGCAAAACTTTTCATAGTGTCTCCAGCCAAAATTCCAAGACCTCCAGTATAAATTTTGATATCATCAGAAAGCCCAAATTCCATACAGATATAGGCGGTACTCGGGATATAATTCATTGTATTTGTATTATGTATATCTATTAGTATAGCATATTATTGGGATAACAAAAAATCCCCTTATCGGGGACATCTTGTTATGAGAGCTAATTTAGATTACAGATACTGTTTTGATGATATGCTTTTTTCCAGTAAATGAAACTTTACGAGCTTTTCCAAATTCAATAACTCCATTTGCAATTGCATATAATGTGTCATCTGCTCCACGAGAAACATTTTTTCCAGCATGAAATTTAGTTCCACGTTGTCGAATAATGATATTCCCTTTTTCTACTTTTTGTCCAGCATATAGCTTAACTCCAAGATATTTTGGGTTTGAATCTCTACCTAAGGCTGTAGAACCACCAGCTTTTCTATGTGCCATATCAAATAATGTTACTATATATGGTATAATAATACATATGAAATACCAATTTGTCAAGAATAGTGAAATTGTACTGTTGATTATATCTGCAATATTGATAGGAGGGATTGCGTATTTTATTGGAAAAATTCAAACTTTAGAATCCCAACCAAATACAATACAAGTTGTGTATCCAGATGCTATTGCAATAAAAAAGGATACTATCAATACGTCTAATCAAGCCGCGGCCCACATCAATAGTACTATTGAGACAAAATTACAAACAGGTAAAATTATAGCGAGTAAAAATGGAAAACGATATTATTATGAATCCTGTAGCGGTGTAAATCGTATTAAGCCAGAAAACAGAATATATTTTGATACGAAAGAACAAGCTGAAGCCAAGGGATTAACTATTGCTTCTGGATGTAAAGCCTTATGAGAAAAACCTATATTCCCCGAACATATACCAAAAAGAAATCACCTGCTCGCAAAGCAAATCGATTCATAGAAATATTCCAATTTTTTATTTGGATTATATTTTTTGGGGGAATTGGATATGCCTTATATTCACCCATATTAAATATTGTGAATATAGATATTCGAGTAGATAATGAAATATTACAAAAAAATATTAAATCAAAGTCTGAAGATTTAATACAAGCTCATAATCATTGGTATTATAATAATAAGAATATTCTCCTTGCTCGTAGTGATATTCTTGAGAGAGAATTACAAAAAGAATTCCCACAAATTAAACATATTACTATTAAAAGGACAATAAATCGTTCATTGGAACTCACCATTCAACTTAGAAATCCCTTATTCACTATTTGTGAAAATACTATCTGCTCCAATATTAGTGATGATGGCGTCAATATTGGTAATGATTCTCTATCGGCTTCACTCATATCATTAACTGGGATTACTCCTAAGTCTCGTGGAGAAATTGTAGTTTCAGAGAGAGAAATAGCTTGGTTTAAAACTATTGTGGAAATGTATAATCAAATTGATGGCGTAAAAGTATCCTCAATTGCCATACAGCAAAAAGCAGAGAATAGAATATTGGGGGTATTCGTCTATACAGAACAAGGATATTATATTATGCTAGATTTAGATACAGATATTATTTATCAAGCAGGGGCTTTAAAACAAGTCTTTATATCCCAGCTGCCTCCAGATCAAAGGCCTAATCTTCAATATATTGATTTACGGGTAAAGGATAGAGTATATTATAAGTTTAAATAATGTATGAAACAGCATATTATCAAGTGGTATAATAAAATTCCCCTATGGGGATATGTTTTAGGTATTACGATAATACTTGCTGTGTTGGCATTTGGATCAAGTGCTGGAGATTCGTTAACAGTTGATGAAAGTCCTCATATTGGAGCTGGATATTCATATATTGCAAAGGGGGATTATCGACTGAATCCAGAACATCCACCTTTATTAAAAATGTTATCAGGGTCTTCTATTTGGCTTGGAGCAAAGCTCACGGGGAATACCGTTAATTTCCCAGATACTATTCCTGCTTGGACAGAAAAGGTTAATGCCCAATGGGATATTGGATATGCATTTCTCTTTCAATCAGGTAATGATGCTAATACTATTATATGGTGGGCTCGACTACCAACTATATTGATATTACTTTTAGGAGGGATTTATTTGACCTATTCGGTATATTATCATACTAAGAGTAAAGCTATTAGTGTTATTACCATTATATTATATGCATTTTCTCCTAATGTAATTGCTCACGGACGTCTTGTGACAACTGATATTATTGCAAGTATGTCATTTATTATTGCTATTGATATTTGGGTGCGTTATCTCAAAAATCCTACCATTAAATATATTGGTTTACTTATTGTAGCTATATCATTTGCCTTTTTGTCTAAATTTTCTACTATTCTTTTATTGCCATTATTTTTTATGACCGGATTTGGGTATATTGCAGTAAAGTATTGGGGTAAAAAAAATATAATACGTAAAGGTGGTATTCTATTGCGAGATGCCCTTATTATAGCTATGGGAGTATTTGTAATTATCAATGGAGTATATTATTATACTATGCGAAATATGAGTGTTGATACACAAATGAAATTAATTCAAGAATCATTCCCGCAAGATAATGCTATATCTCAAATTACAAAAAACAGTTTATCCCAGGTGGTTAATACTCCAGGGCTACAATATTTTGGACAATATCTTTTAGGTCAGTCTATGGCAATACAAAGAGTAGGTGGGGGGAATACTACCTTTTTATTAGGGAGATTTACTAATCAGAGTTTTACTGAGTATTTTCCAATCACCTATATATTAAAAGAACATTTAGGTATACTTGCGGTATTAGCAAGCTTACTACTAGTGAGTATAGTTCTTGGGATTCGAGCTATTCAGCATAAAAAGTTGAAATTCAATAGAAAATGGTTGCTCAAATACTGGTATGAATGGACGATAATCACTATGATACTCTTATATTGGTTTATTAGTATAAGAGGGAATTTGAATCTTGGAATACGACATATATTACCTGCCGTCATATTAACTTATATAATTATTGCTATTGGAATTGTACGTATATTATTACCTTTGAAATTTTCAAAAATAATTCTTGGTATATTTTTGATATGGTATATTGCTGCCACATTACTTGCATATCCTTCTTATCTCTCTCATTTAAATGTATTGGCAGGTCATGATCAAGGCTATCAAATCTTTACTGATTCTAATCTTGATTGGGGTCAGGACTTAAAACGATTGCATACATGGACGAAAGAGCAAAATATTGATACACTATATATAGATTATTTTGGAACTGGAGATGTGAAATATTATCTTCCAGATATCAATATAATACCAGTAAAATCGAATGATGGACCTAAAATTGGCTATACTGCAATTAGTGCGACTATGTTTCAAGATTCATTTTATCTGAAACAAAAAAATCCAAATTATCAAGAATATTGGTGGTTAGCATGGAAAAAGCCAGATTATATTATTGGGAATTCCATATTAATTTATTATAATAGCAGATATTAATTCCATGGCAGAAATACAAAACAATTCAGAATCAATACCCCCACTAGAACACAATACTCCATCAGAACAAAGTATTGAGCGTAATTTCGAACAAATTACTCCTTTAGAGCAAAATAATCCAGTGGTGGAAAAGTATATAGAGAGCTCAGCATATCAGGAGGCGCAAACTCATATCAAACAAGTAGTAGAAGAACAAAAAGTTGTACATCAACAAAATCCTATTGCAAAACCTTTATCTCCAAAATTACAAGAAAAATATGGATGGTTATTATCAATTCCAGAAGAGACAAGAACAGAAGTTTCTGTTAAATTGATTACCACAAAAGGTAAAGATATATTAGAGGTAATACATGCTTTTTTAGCTATTGAAGATTATGTAGGATTAGATAGATTGGAGGAATCTTTGAATGAAGTCTATCCAACTTTGATTCAAGAAGGTATACTAAGAGATATACACGATAAATAAATATCAATATGATAATTGTACTCTATGTACTGCTAGTGCTATGGGTTATTGCTATAACATTTATTATAGCAACGGTTATTATACATCCATTTTGGGAAAAACGTCGTATTAATCGGGGACTTGCAATGACACAATATCAAATTATTGTACCTCGCAATATCCCTAATCCAGAAGCTAATATCAAAGATTTAATTAGTGTGATGGAACAGGTATATGCGGGGTTCTCTTATCTCAAATTAGAGAAATTAGTCAATCGTCTTAGATATGGGAGTCCTTATATTTCTCTTGAAATTGTAAGCCCTACCGAGCGAGATGAAATTAATTTTTATATTGGAGTTCCAAAAGGGTATGAATCTATTTTTGAAAAACAAATTCATGGAGTATATCCAGAAGCTGAGCTGAAGCATATTACCGATTATAATGTATTACTCCCTGAAGGAGAAATTCGGGCCGGATACTTACAGCTTAAAAAACCCTATATTCTCCCTATTAGAACCTATAAAGAATTAGAAACTAATCCTTTGAATGTGATTACCTCGGCTCTGTCTAAAATTCAGGAAGATGAAAGTGCAGTGGTACAGATTTTAATACAAAGAGTATCGGATGATTGGAGTAGTAGTGGTAAGAAGGTAGTGAAAAAAATGCAAAAAGGAGAAAGCTTCAAAAATGCATATAATGAAGTTTTTGGGGGGATTGATAAGCAATTTTTGAAAACTTTAGGTTCTGCTACAAAGTCTAAATCAACGGAAGTCTCTGAGCCAAAAATGTTAAGTCCTCAGGAGTCTATTATGATGGAGAAAATTAGTCAAAAAACAGGTAAAATTGCCTATGCGACTAATATTAGATTATTAACTATATCTCGAGATAGCCAAAGAGCAGATGTATTATTTGATCAATTAGAGGGTGCTTTTTCTCAATTTGCCAATGGAGATCTGAATCAATTTAAAGTAATCAAATATCCTATAAAGAATATTAAACAATTTATTTATACCTTTATATTCCGATTATTCTCAGTAAAAGAATCAATGTTATTAAATAGTGAGGAATTGACGAGTATATATCATATTCCTGCTGTGGGAGTGGAGACTCCAAAAGTAACTTGGATTACTTCTAAAACCTCACATCCTCCAGTTGATTTGCCAAAGGAAGGATTATTATTAGGGAAGAATATATATCGTGGTGAAGAAATTGAGGTAAGAATTGCAGAAGAGGATAGGAGACGTCATATGTATCTTATTGGACAAACAGGAACAGGTAAAAGTTCTTTGATGAAAAAAATGATACAAGAAGATTTGCAAGCAGGACATGGTCTTGCTCTATTAGATCCTAATGGAGATTTTGCCGTGGAAGTATTGGGTATGATTCCAGAGCATCGTATGCAAGATGTGATTTATTTTAATCCTGCTGATACTAATTATCCTATGGGACTTAATATTCTGGAAGCCCGCACACATGAGGAAAAAGATTTCTTGATACAAGAAATGATTTCTATTTTTTATAAATTGGTATCTGATCCAAGTATGATAGGGCCAATATTTGAGCATAATATGCGAATGGCAATGTCAGCTTTAATGTCAGATGTCAATAATCCAAGAACTCTGGTAGAAATACCTCTTATGTTTACTGATGAGGCATTTAGGAGACAAGTATTATTAACAGTTGACGATCCTGTCATACGGCATTTTTGGGAAAAAGAATTCCCTGCTACACAAAAAGGATCTCAAGCAGGAGATACACTTGGATATCTATTGAGTAAATTAGGGCGATTCATAGAAAATGAAATGGTACGTAATATTATTGGGCAATCTCGTTCAGCCTTTGATTTTCAAGATATTATGAATTCAGGTAAAATTTTGATTGGTAATCTTTCTAAAGGAGGGTTGGGAGAACAGAATAGCAATTTATTAGGTATGTTACTGGTATCCAAATTACAAATGGCAGCCTTTAAGCGAAATGAAATTCCAGAAGAACAGAGAAGAGATTTTTATTTGTATTTAGATGAGTTTCAAAACTTTACCACAGATAGTATATCTACCATTCTCTCTGAGGCTCGCAAATATCGATTATGTCTCATATTGGCCCATCAATATATAGGACAATTATCTGAGGGGATAAAGAATGCAGTATTTGGGAATGTGGGTACTGTGGTGAGTTTCCGTATTGGCTCCGAGGATGCTGAAATTATTGCTCAGCGTATGCAACCATATTATAGTGCTGAGGATTTAGTGTCAATTGACAATCTAAAGTCAGTAATAACCTTGATGATACAGGGTAAGACCAGTAAAGCTTTTAATATGGATATTATATTCGCTGATAAGACGAATGCATCTTTACAACAACGGGTAATATTAGAGTCTCGCAATAAATATGCCAAGCCGGCAGCTGAAATACGAGCGGATATATCGAGTCGTACGCAAAGTATGTTCGAATAGAAATATAGCTAGTATATGATATACTTAATAGTATATTGAAATTATAATAGAGATTATGAGTAATATTTGTCTTACAGGAATACAGCCGACAGGAAAATTACATATTGGGAATTATTTTGGGGCAATGAAACCTCTATTAGAATTGTCACAGAATTCTGAAATTGATAGCATATTTATTTTTGTGGCGAATCTTCATGCTCTTAATAGTATTAAAGATGCGGAGACATTAAAGGCTTATACTACTGATATTGTACTTGATTATCTTGCTTTGGGGCTCGATATCAATAAAACCAGTTTATTCCTACAATCAGATATACGAGAGCTTACTGAGCTTACTTGGATATTCAATAATCTTGTTAGTGTTGCCTATCTCGAGCGTTCACATGCCTATAAAGATGCTATTGCTAATGGGAAAGAAGCAAGTATGGGATTGTTTGATTATCCGGTATTAATGGCAGCAGATATATTATTATATAAATCAACTATTGTACCCGTAGGGCAAGATCAAAAACAACATATTGAGATAGCACAAAAAATTGCAGATAAATTTAATTCTCAATATGGAGAAATTTTTATTAGACCAAAGCCCTATATTCAATCAGAAACTGCTATTGTACAGGGACTTGATGGGAGGAAAATGAGTAAATCATATAAGAATACCATAGAATTATTTGAAGCTGAGAATAGTATTCGTTTAAAAGTCAGTAAAATAATAACAGACTCCAAAGCACCAAATGAACCAAAAGACCCAACAACCTGTAATATATTATCTTTATATCGTCTATTTGCATCCCCAGAGGAAATTACTCATATTGAGGGTCAATATCGAGAGGGGACTATATCATATCGTGAAGCAAAAGAATTATTAGCTGAAGCAATTTTAAGCTATTTTGCCGCTATTCGCCAAAAGCGACAAGAATTATTATCACAACCAGAATATATACAAGATATATTACATAAAGGATCTCAAAATGCTCAAACTATTGCAAAAGAAACTATGAATCAAGTTCGACAAGTAGTAGGTATATAATAAAAATTATAAACTATCTTTAAAGATATCAGCAATGGTATCATTCATATCTTTTGGCTCATCATTGTCTATTGAATGAGAGAGTTCATAGTTATGAGCTGGAGCGGTGATTTTTTGCGCAATAAAATTAATACCAACAATGGATTCTATAAATTCAGCAATACTATCTAATATAATATTGCTATGTTTTTCTAATCTATCTCGATAAAAATTAGACTCAACTGCAATAGTTAGGGTTTCATCAGATAATTCAATAGGTTGGGTTTTAGCAAATATAACACTAAGACTTTTATTTGATTTGCTAAGAGACTTATTAATTTCAGGATAGAGTTTTTGGACATTATCAATATCAGGAGATACAGTTTTTCTGATGGGAGCTGGAGCTTTGATCTCAGCTTTAATAGGTTCTTGTATTTTAGGTTCGATTTCATATTTAGCTTTAGACTCTTTAATCTCGGTTTTTGTGATAGATTTTTTTAATTCTTTTGTCCTAGGGATAGTATCAATTTCAGTATCAGATGGGGGAGTATTCTGGCCCCATATTTGAGCAATAATTAATTCTAGGGGTAAATAGGGGATATAGGCAGAATGAGTTTGAGATTTTACTCTTTCTAATTCTTGTATGAATATAATAATTTTTGACTGAGTAATAGCTTTAGAGAGCTTGGTAAGCTTATCATACTCAGACTCTAATAATGGGCTTATATCAAGTAAATTAGGGCTAATTTGTATCAGGAATATTGAATGAGATATGGTCAGTAAGTTCAATAACAATTGTGGTATTCCAAATCCCTCATCATAAAGATTATGAATATGTCTAATGGCGGGATACAAATCTCCCTTGGAGAGAAATTCTAATAATGTGTAGGCTTCAAAATAGGAGTTTTTACCAAGAATTGTTGAGGCAAATTCAGTATTAATATCTTTTATTCCAGAGGAAATAAGTTTGCCTAAAATACTCTCAGCATCTCTGGCTCCTCCCATAGCCTGTAGGATAACTTGATTTACCACAGACTCATCAATAGTAACTTTTTCGGCTTTTGTGATATACAGAATTTTTTCTCTAAGCTCAGCTGAAGATAGGGGTTTGAAATCAAATTTTTGTACACGAGATAAAATGGTAGGGAGCATTTTATGGGCATCGGTTGTTGCTAGTATAAATATGGTATTCTTTGGGGGTTCTTCAAGAGTTTTCAATAATGCATTAGAGGCATCCTTGGTGAGCATATGAGACTCATCAATAATATAAATTTTATATCCATTTTTTTGAGAGGGGGCAAAACGCACAGCTTCCTTGAGATTGCGAATTTCATCAATACCGCGATTAGAGGCGGCATCAATTTCAATTAAATCAATAAAAGCATTGTCATTAATTGCCTTACAATTATCACAAATATTACATGGTTCAGCAGAATTCTCTTTGCGCTTGAGACAATTGAGTGCCTTGGCAAAAATTCTTGCCATAGTAGTTTTACCAGTACCACGAGGTCCACTAAATAAATAAGAATGCACCGTACGATTATGAATAATAGCATTCTGAAGAGTGGTCTTCACAATTTCTTGTCCAACAACTTGTGTGAAAGTTTGAGGTCTATAAGTTCGGTATAAGGCTGGCATATATCTGTGTATTATTTACGGAAGACAAAAAATTTATAACCAACAAAGCTCACAATCATTGATCCCCCTGTTCCTAATAGTTTACCAATAATTGCCGGATCTATCAATTGAGAGGGGATAAAAGATAAGGATAGTGGGAGGAGAATAGTTGCTGGCAATATGAATATGGTTAGCCTTAATATAGTGGTATTAACAATAAATCCTAAGGCATTCACAATGAGAAAACTCCCAAATTCTCGAGGCTTAGTTTTTTTCTTATGTTGAAAGGTAATATATTTATTGGCAAAATAACTAAATATAATAGCAGTAATTATGGAGATGAGATTAATATAGATAATAGAATGTGATTCATTAGAAATATTAAAGCTATATTTCAATAAAGCAAATACCCCGATATCAATCGAGGTATTTAGAACTCCAATAATAGCAAAGAGTATTATTTCACGTGTTTTTACCAAGGCTGTATTTTTAGTGGTTCATCAGAATTTTCTTCTTCAGATTTAGTATCCTCTGAAGCTTCCTCTAGAAGGGGAGTATCATCTACAATTTCCTCATCAATGTCAATATTAGGGACTACTTCAGGAGTATCATTGAGATTAGATGGAGCATTCGTATTTATAATTCCAAGTGCTTGAGCTGATACTACATTTTCAATAGCTGCCCATTCACTTTTTTTGGTAAGTGGGGTGAGAATTGTTACTTCATCACCAGGAGATAATCTAAAATAGGTTACAGAAGCAGTTAAAAGTCTATATAATTCATTTCCTACTTTTGCAAAATAACTATTATCTTGATAAATAATATTCCCAATAGCTCGACGTCGTGGAGCGGGTCCAATTTGCTTATAAATAAAAGCTCCATCAGCGGTAATAGTAAGCTTTAATTGATCTCCTTCAATTAATTTAGATTTACTAGCATAATTAGCAGGTACTGGATATTGTTTTTTGGTGTCATCCACCATATATTCACCAGTAAATTCTCCAAGAACAACTTTTTCAGCTTGCCCAACTACACTTACATAGGATTGATTAGCCCCTGCAACTTGAGTCAACATAGCACGAGCTTGATTGAGTCGAGCTTCTGCTTCTTTTACGATTTGTTCTAACTCAGCAATTTGCTGAGATTTGTCCTCAGTATTTGACATATCTGTGCTTTTTATTTTGATATTATTACTACAATATTAGTATATCATATTGTAAATTTATTGACAAGGGGATAATGAAACGGATATAATAGATAAGTTCGTATTGGCTGGTGTGGTGGAATGGTAGACACGAAGGACTCAAAATCCTTTGGAGGTAACTCCGTAACGGTTCAAGTCCGTTCACCAGCACAAGTATAAAAAACCTCCCAATTCTTTGGGAGGTTTTTTATACTTGTTGTATTGCTATTGTGCTGGGATTTTAATCTAGGGTACCAATATAATTATATCGAGCTATATACATATCTCTATTACTAGTAGGTGTGAGTGAGATTTGATTAGTACCGCCAATACCAAATGTTGCAAAACTATTAAAGTCTCCCGCTATTACAAAACCTCCCAGTACCTTCCCAATTGCTATTCCTCTATCTGAACCCATTCCTCCAGCTCTTCGAGCCCAAGCAAGAGTCCCATCAGTATTATATTTAGCTATAAATACATCATCACTACCACTACTGGTCAGAATAGTCTGATTTGTTTCTCCCGGTCCAAAAGTAGCTGTTCCATTAAATTGCCCTGTTATAATACTACTTCCATCTATATTCCTCATTATATCAAAACTGCTATCATCATTTAGGCCCCCAGCTTTTTTAGCCCAGATTAAACTACCATTATCACTATATTTAGCTATAAATATATCTGAACCACCACTGCTACTTAAGATGGTTTGATTTGTCTCTCCTGGTCCAAAAGTAGCTGTTCCTTGAAGGTTTCCTATTATAAGACTATCAGTATTAGGTAATGTTCTAACTGCTATGGGGCCATCCCAACCAATTCCACCAACCTTTCGAGCCCAAGCTAAGGTTCCATTAGTATTATATTTGGCTATAAATCCATCTATATCAGTAGTATTCGTCAATATAGTTTGATTTGCTTCTCCTTGTCCAAGAGTAATATTTCCATAAAAAGCTCCAATTATGATAGAGCTACCATCATTTAACATACTAACTCCTGTACTATCATCTATATCTGTACCACCAGCTTTTCGAGCCCAAGCAAGAGTCCCATCAGTATTATATTTAGCTATAAAAGCATCTCTATTCCCAGCATTAGCTACTAGAATAGTCTGATTTGTTTCTCCCGGTCCAAAAGTAGCTGTTCCCTGAAAGTATCCTACACTAATACTAGTCCCATCAGATAAAGTACTAATACCATAGCCACGTCCATAATCTCCTACTACACTACCAGTAACTCCTTTAGCCCAAGCAAGAGTCCCATTGGCATTATATTTAGCTATAAATGTGTTATTTGAGATAATACTATTTAATGTTGTTTGATTTGTTTCCCCTTGTCCAAACACTGCAGTCCCACTAATATAACCCGTTGTAATACTGCTCCCATCAGGAAGACAGCTAATACCATAGCTTATATCATAGTCATTTCCTCCATCCCGCCTAACCCAAGCCAAACTACCATCGATATTATATTTGGCTACAAATATATCATATCCACTCCCAACAGATGTACGTATGGTCTGATTTGTTTCTCCTGGGGCGAAGGTTGCATTTCCTTGAAATAATCCTGTCACTATACTGCTCCCATCAGAATTAGTACACATTCCCCCTGTATTAATAATTTCTCCAGGACTTCCCCCAGCCCGCTTTGCAAAGTTAACTGGTGTTGCTGGAAGGGTAAAAGTTGTACTTTGAGATTCAGAAGTGAAAGTGGTATTATCAACACTATTAATTCCTCCCACTCCAATTTTACCATTTGTACTTTTTACTATATAAAAACCACTATTATTGATATCGGTGGAATATGAAGGGATGCTCGCAATATAATTGGGTACTAATACAGATAAATTTACCTTACCCGTACAAGAGGGTGCTCCTGTTTTACAAATTTCTAGAGAACTACCAGCAGGAACATTCTGGACATCAGTAGGATAAGCTCCAGTTTTGAGTGCATATTGTTCTATAGCTTGATAGAGAGTAAGGGCATCAGCTTTACGCTTATTGTCATTGACTTCAGTAATAATTCTACTTGGATTAAGAGTATATAATACTGTAGCAAAGAGAACAGCAAGTAGAGCAATAACAAGAAGTATTTCGAGTAGGGTAAAACCTTTTTTTGTATAGGGTTTCATAATATATATTTTATTTCTAGATTAAGTTTAGTATAGCATAAAACTGTTATTGAGTGTATAGGGACTTTATGCTATACTTATACACATAAATCATTAAAATAATATATGTTGGATATACTATATATTAAGGCAAATCAAGATTTTATTATTGAAGTTGCTAAAAATAAAAAAGTTGCTATAGATATAAATAAGTTATTGTCATTATACGAGGAGCGTCAAAATCTTTTGCAACAAATCGAGCAATTACGGGCGGATAAAAATACTATTGCTGATGAGATGAAGCAGATAGCAACTTTGTCTGGGGATGAGAAATCTGTATTGATAGAGAGAGGAAAAGAGATTAAAGATTCTCTTAATACTTTAGAATTACAATATGAGAAAATAGATAGTGAATATCAGAATATTCTTTATCAAGTCCCGAATATATATTCCGAAGATACTCCTATTGGTTTATCTGAAGATGAGAATGTAATTCTAAGGCAAGTGGGGGAGAAGCCAAATTTTGATTTTACTCCTTTGGAGCATTGGCAATTAGGCAAAACTCTCAATCTTATTGATACTGAGAAATCAGCTGAAGTCTCAGGTTCTCGATTTGCGTATATCAAAGGAGATTTAGTATTATTACAATTTGCTTTAATACAATGGGTATTATCTACCCTACAAGATACTACATTAATTGAATCTATTGCAAAAGGAGCGGGCTTAGAAGTATCTAATAAATCTTATAATCCTGTATTGCCCCCAGTTCTTATGCGACCTGATGTGATGAACCGTATGGGGAGGTTAGACCCTATTGATGATAGGTATCAGACTACGGAAGATGGGTTAATGTTAGTGGGGAGTGCCGAGCATACTTTAGGACCAATACATATAGATGAAATTCTAGATCAAAAACAATTACCTCTTCGATATGTAGGGTATTCTACTGCTTTTCGCCGTGAGGCAGGTACATATGGTAAAGATATGAAGGGAATATTACGACTTCATCAATTTGATAAAATTGAAATTGAGGTATTTAGTGATAAAGATAGTGGATTCGCTGAGCAAGAACTGATTCTAGCTATACAAGAATATTTGATGCAAAAATTAGAATTACCCTATCAAGTGGTACTCAAATGTTCAGGAGATATGGGAACTCCCGATGTGAGAGCCTATGATATTGAGACTTGGTTACCTGGGCAAAATCAATATAGAGAAACCCACACCTCAGATTATATGGGAGACTTTCAAGCTCGAAGATTACAAACTCGATATAAAGATAGCGATGGGCAAAAACATTTCATACATATGAATGATGCCACCGTATTTGCAATTGGCCGAATATTAATTGCTATTATGGAAAATTATCAGCAGGCTGATGGAAGTATTCGTATTCCACAAATCCTACAATCATATATTCATAAAGATAGTATTACCAATACAAAATAATATGTTAATCAGATTAATAAAATCTTCTTGCTTAGTAATCGGGATGCTATTGATATTGGCTCTCCCTATTTTGAGTTTTGCTCAGGATGATGTAATGACTGAACCTAATATTTCAGAGTCTAATAATACTGTTACGGAAGACTTGGGTTCCCCAGAGGCTATATCCTATAATAAGCCAGATTCTTTTTATCGTGCAGAAGTACAAGGAGTTGAGAGTAAAGAAACAGAGATTTTAGGAAGAAAAGTAACTTCTCAAAATCTCACAATGAAAATTTTAGATAAAGATAAAAAAGGAGAAATTATAGTTGTAGATAATGGGGGAGGAGCTGATTTACAAGAAAGTCAAATATATAAAAAAGGAGATATATTAATTGTAGTTAAGACAAGAGTTGGGGGGTCTGATCAATATTATGTCCAAGATAGATATCGATTACCAGGACTATTTGGAATGATAGCAGTATTCTTAATTCTTACAATTGTTTTTGCTCGAAGGCAGGGGATAGGATCTATTATTGGACTTATTGCAAGCATAGGAATTCTGGTCGGATATCTTGTCCCTGCATTATTGGGGGGGCAGAATCCTGTATTAGTAACCTTTATAGCGAGCATAGCTATTATTACTTTGACTTTATTTATTTCGCATGGATTTAGAGTCAGGACCTTTATATCTTTTGTTGCTATGAATATTACACTTGGACTTGCTTATGGAATATCCGTGATATTCGTATATATGGCACATATGTTTGGAGTAGGGAGTGAAGATACATTTTATCTTGCCTCTATTAGTAGTGTAGATTTAGATTTGAGGGGGATATTGCTTGCTGGGGTAATTATTGGTATGCTTGGAGTATTAGATGATGTAACTGTTGCTCAGGCCGCAACAATTGATGAGATAAAGCGGGCTAATCCTAAAACACGATTTAAACAATTATATACAGCCGGTATGTCGGTAGGACGCGATCATATTGCCTCATTAGTTAATACTCTTGCCTTAGCTTATGTAGGGTCAAGTTTGCCATTATTCTTATTACTTTATATTAATAGTGCTAATGTCCCAATTTGGGTGACATTGAATTCTGAATTTATTGCTCAAGAATTAATTCGTACAATGGCGGGAAGTATTGCAATTGTCTTAGCCGTCCCTATTACGAGTTTGATAGCGGCCAAAGTATTCGATAATTATATACATAAACCAAGGGATACACATGATATTGCTCATCATGGACATAGTCATTAATTGATATATTCATAATTCTTATGATATACTATAAAAGAATTATAAAGATTAAGATATAGATATGAGCGATATAACAGAAAATAATTTTATTGGAAAAGGAATACTTATTGTTACGGTATTAGTAGTGATAGGTGCTATTGTTTGGGGACTTAATACTCAAAGTTCAGGATCTCGTAATGTAAATGTAGAAGTTACAGATGAGGATACTTATCTTGGAAATAAAGATGCCAAAGTTACTCTAGTAGAATATTCTGATTTTCAATGTCCTGCATGTAAGGCTTATGAAGATATTGTGAAACAACTTCGGGATTCTTATAGTCCAGAGGATTTAAAATTTGTATATAGACATTTCCCACTTCGTAGTATTCACCCTAATGCTGATATTGCCGCTCAAGCTGCCGAAGCTGCAGGTGAGGAGGGGAAATTCTGGGAAATGAAATCTCTCTTATTCGAAAAACAATCTGAATGGGAAAAGGAAAAAGATCCTAAGGGATTATTCGGAGCTTATGCAAAATCATTAGGAATAGATGTAGGTAAATTTGATGAGGATTTGAAAGCAGATGACGATTCAAAAGAGCGAGTAGAAAAAGATTATCAATCAGGAGTTGCTCTTGATATTGCCTCTACACCCACCTTTATACTAAATGGAGTAATTATCAAAAACCCTCAAAGTGTTGATGAATTCAAATCTCTTATTGATGCTGAACTCAAGAAATAATTTAGTCCATGATAGCAAAGCCTGACTTTGAACATGTCGTATTAGTAACTGAGCTCGATGAAGTAATTGGAGTAGCACCAAAATCTGAGGTGCATACTCTCACAACCCCTCTTCATCGAGCTTTTTCTTTATTCCTATTCCGACCTGGGGACAGGCAATTCCTTATTCAGCAAAGATGGCGGTGTAAGAAAACCTGGCCCCTTGTATGGTCTAATAGTTGTTGTGGACATCCGGAACTTGGTGAGGCTACTATTGATGCGGTCAGGAGACGAGCAAAATTTGAATTGGGAGTTGAGAATTTTGATATATTAGAAGAGGTGAGCCCTTATCGTTATACCTTTGAGCGAGATGGAGTCGTAGAAAATGAAATATGTCCTATTTATTTTGGTATTAGTTCAGACCCAATTCACCCTCATCCCGAGGAGGTGGAAGCTTATCGTTGGCTTAGCTGGGATCAATTTGTGAGTGAGGCTTTTGCTGATGATAAGACATTCTCCGAATGGTGCCGAGAAGAATTGAGATTATTAGAGCAAACACAATTATTCAAGGATTTTATGAAAATTAATATAATTGTCATACTTTGACAAAATACTAATACAAGCTATACTATAAGTACATGCTGTTCGGCATGCCTGTCCCATTATCATGGTGATTGACATGGCTCAGACTCAGTTTGGATTCTTAACTCGAGAAAGAGAAGAGGAAATTGTGGAGAGAGGAATATTAGCTTTACAACCACAATTCCATACTTTTTTCCTTCGCCGAGAGCCTCGAGTTCGTGATTGGGAAGAATCACTTTGGATATTAAGGAAACAAATGTGTCATACCTTTATCCAAAATGGTATGAAAGCAAAGCAAGCAGAGAAACATACAGATCATATTCTTGAATCTATATTGACACAACTTGTGCTGAAGGAATTTGCTCATATCATCAATCCCAATGAAAACATATAAAGCTCTGTATATCCCGCCTTCTCTTATGTTGGTGGGAATTTTTTCTTTTGACCATATAAACATATTATGGTATATATAATATGTCTTGTATTGGGTCTATTCCCTTATGTCACATCTGAATCGCCGTCAAACAATTATTGTTGGATTTGGGGGATTAACTCTAGGACTTGTAGGGGGATTAGTTTTTCAAAGCCTCTTAGTAACTACTACTCCAAAGATGAAATTACCTGATGATTTATCTCAGACATATCAGGTGCTTGCCAGGAGAACCTTTATTCTAGCACCTGGACAATGTGAACTCGGATCCTTGGATTATCCAGTTAAAACTCCTATCAATACCTCTCAATCTATCATTCTAGTATGTGGTAAGGGTATAGATGGGAGAGTAGTTACCAATTTCCCTTAATATCTCAATTCTATGAGCCACCCCAAGGGATGGCTTTTTCTTTTATACTTTATTATCTTCTTCTAATTTATGAATATAGCTATAAGCTGATAAGGCGGCTTTGACAGCGTCTCCAGCGGAGATATTATTTTGCTTATAAGCTTCATCGGTTATATCTCCGGCGGCGAATATTCCTGCTTGTGAAGTAGTGCCATATTTATGATCTAGTATGATTTCTCCAATTTGATTGGTATTAACTAGATGCTTGACTATATCTGAATTCGGAAGAGATCCAATTTCAATAAATAACCCTGTAATAGCAAGCTCACTGTTCTCTTGTGTTTTGAGATTCTGATAATGAACTCCTGTCATTAATTTTTCTCCGAATATATCAGTGACTACCGTATTATAAAGTATACCTTTGAAATTAGGGTGTTTTTGAATTTTCTCAGCAGTTTGAGGGTCTCCCTTTAGTTCATCACTACGATTAAAGAGATAGACTTCACTGGCATAGGATAGTAAATCTAATACACTTTCGAGACCCGCATTTCCTCCTCCCACGACAGCTACTTTTTGTCCTTCAAAAAACGGAGCATCACAAGTAGCACAATAAGCTACACCTTTTGCGGAGAATTCTGCCTCTCCAGGAATATCTAATTTGCGACGATGTGCTCCCATACCAAGAATTAAGGTTTTAGTTTGAAAGGTTTTACCTCCTTCAGTCACAATTTCATATACAGGGTAGGGGCTTTCACTAATTTGATTAATACTGATAACTTTATCTATTAAAGTCTCAAGTCCTGATTGGGCTTTGATATGCGCCTCAAACTTTTGGGCTAAATCAAATCCAGAAATTCTAATATCTCCAATCCAATTATCAATATCATTAGATACTACTGATTGCCCTCCAAAACCATCGGTAATAAGTATGGCTTTTAATTGTTTGCGGGCGGCATATATAGAGGCGGCAGTTCCTGTAGGCCCTCCTCCAATAATAATAGTGTCATAAATCATATTTGCTTGAGTTTAATGAGAATGTATTTTGATAATATAGGAATATTTGATATACTTATATCATAATAGAATAATAATATAATATGGGAAATAAATCAATTTTATTAGTAGTAGCTTCCATTTTACTTTCAGGTATGATGATTGCAACAGCAATAATATTCAATGGATATCAGAGTAGAAGTAATAATAATACGGCTACGAATGATTTACCACAAGTTGATAATAATGACCCAGTAGAGGCGCGCGATATTAATGTTGATATTTCTGATGATACTCCATATCTTGGAAAAAAATCAGAGGCCAAAATTGCAATTATAGAGTTTAGCGATTATGAATGTCCTTTTTGTAAAAAATTCCATGAAGGAGCAAGACCTGATATAATTGACAAATATGTAAATACTGGAAAAGCAATATTAGCTTGGAAAGATTATCCATTAGAATTCCATGATCCTCTTGCAACCAAGCAAGCGATAGCAGCTCAATGTGCATATGAACAAAAAGGAAATGAGGGATATTTTGCATATGCTGATTTGATATTCAATAAAACTGAAAGTGGTGGAGATGGAATGAAAGAAGAAGAATTAAATATATTAGCTAAAGGGATAGAGGGGCTTGATACTGCGAAATTTGATACTTGTCTGAAAGAAGAAAAAACTCTCAATAAAGTAAAAGCAGGTACAAAATTTGGTAATGATAATGGAATTACGGGAACTCCTGGATTTATTATTGGAAAATTAGAAAATGGTAAATTAGTTGGGGGTATTCGAATTGCAGGGGCTTTACCACTCGCAACATTCCAAGGATATCTTGATGACCTTTTGAAATAATATGCTATACTAATAATGTAAATTAATAATAAATGATTATGAGTACTCCCAATATACAAATTTATTCAACTCCTACCTGTGGGTTTTGTAAACAAGCCAAAGAATTCTTAGCTGAGAATAACATTCCCTTTGTTGACTATAATGTAGCGGCTGATGCTGAAAAGCGAAATGAATTAGTTGAAAAAAGTGGTCAGCTTGGTGTCCCAGTTATTGATGTAGATGGTCAAATTCTCATCGGTTATGATAGAGCTACTTTAGCAAAACTTGTAGGAATTGAGGCCTAAATCAATTCCAAACAAAAAAGACAGACTGTAAAATCTGTCTTTTTTGTTTTATGAAGAGAATAGACTATAAAGTAGCCTCTCCTTCTTCCCATTCTACAGGACATAGACCTCCATTTTTTAGAGCTGAGAGAACTCTTACTGTCTCATCAATACTTCGCCCGACATTTAGGTCAGATACTACTGCGTATCGTAATATTCCAAGAGGATCAATAATGAAAGTTCCACGAAGGGAAACTCCGCCATCATTATCTACAAGAATATTATAATCATCTGCAGTTTCTTTACGAAAATCTGAGAGAAGTGGAAATTCTAATTTTCCTAAATCTTTTTCTACCCAAGCTTTATGTGAATGTACGCTATCTACACTAGCTCCAAGTACTTGAGCTCCAAGTTTATTGAATTCCTCAATTTGTTTGTTGAACCCTGTGATTTCAGTTGGACATACAAAGGTGAAATCAAGAGGGTAAAAGAATAGTACTACCCATTTCCCAGATCCAGTGATATGGGATAATGAATATTCTGCAAATTTTCCATCTTGATATCCTTGTAAGGTGAAATCAGGGGCTGGTTGTCCTACTTTGATCATAATTATAGTATTTATTGAATATTGAGTATATATGAATATACCATGTGTAGTATATCATAAAATAGCCTATATTTGAACTTATCTACAATGACATCTAATTATGATATACTGGTATAAGAATAATACAATATTATGATTGCGAGCTTATCTGGAAAAATTCAATATAAAAATCAGAATAGTCTTATTGTGGATGTGAATGGAGTGGGGTATGCTATATTAGTAAATAGTATTACCTTGAGTTCACTGGGATTAGTAGGGGATGAGGTGTCACTCATTACCTATCTTGATGTTAAAGAGGATAGTTTAATTTTATTTGGATTTTTGGATATGTTATCATTTGAATTATTTAAGTATTTGATTTCAGTGAATGGAGTGGGGGCAAAAAGTGCCTTAGCTTTATTAGATCTTGATCAGCCTGAAGCTTTGATGAGAGCTATACAACAAGAAAGAGTCAATATACTCAATCAAGCTTCTGGTATTGGTAAAAAAACAGCCGAGAGAATTGTATTGGAGCTTCGAGATAAATTAGGTGCTTTAGCTTATATAGATGGGGGAGAGAATATTTCCTCCGATTCAACTCAAGAATATCAAGGTACTCAAGATGTTTGGGATGCTCTGGAGTCTCTTGGGTATAAGTCAATACAAATTCAGAGAATTATGCCTCAATTAGATTCTAATCTTGAGGTGTCAGAGCAAATTCGCCAAGCCCTCAAATTATTACAAAAATAACAATAATCATATGAGTATCTCAACTATATATATTGGATCTGATCATAGAGGATTTGATCTCAAGCAACATATTATACAGTTTCTAAAGACAAAAGGAATAGAAATTATTGATATTGGGAATACAGTATATGATGAGCATGATGATTATCCTGACTATGCTACTGAGGTGGCTCGTGCAGTTGCGTCTAATTCAGATTCACTTGGTATTTTAGTTTGTGGAACAGGAGTAGGTGTGAGTATAGTGGCAAATAAAATACATGGTATTAGATCAGCGGTATTGAGTGCTATTGAGACAGTTGCTATAGCCCGAGCACATAATCATATTAATGTATTGGCCCTATCTGCTAATCTTGAAATTGAGCAAATCCCCGATATAGTAGAAACTTTTATTGATACAGAACCATCTTTGGAAGAGAGGCATATTCGACGTTTGGCTAAAATAACTGAATTAGAATATAATCAATTATAATATGGCAAATTCTCCTGAAAAATTAAAAGTATTGTCAGCTCTTGCTCGTTATTGGAGTCTTTATGCAACAACTCAAGCAGGCTCAGGTCATCCGAGCTCTTCTTTATCAGTAGCTGAATTGGGGGTTGGATTATTTTTTGGGGGAGAATTTCATTATGATATTACAGATTCTAAAAGTCCTTATAATGATAGATTTATTTTATCAAAAGGTCATGCAGCACCTTTGCTGTATAGTCTTTGGCTATTAGCAGGAGTTATTACCCCAGAGGAAATACAAGAATTACGCGAATTCGACAGTGTATTAGAGGGACATCCGAGTAAACGATTTATTTTTACTGATGCTGCCACAGGTTCTCTCGGGCAAGGCGTAGGTATTGGAATAGGATATGCTCTCAATGCTAAAAATTTTGATAAAACTAATATATATACCTATGTTTTATTGGGAGACAGTGAACTTGCAGAAGGTTCAATATGGGAAAGCGTTGAGAGTGCAGCCTATTATCAATTAAATAATCTTATTGCATTAATTGACATTAATCGATTAGGGCAAAGAGGTGAGACTATGCAGGGATATCATATAGATGTATATCGCCAGCGATTTGAGGCCTTTGGTTGGAATGTCATTGCAATTGATGGACATAATGTCACTGAAGTAGTGTCAGCTTTAACTAATGCCAAAAAATCAGAGAACCCAACAGTAATACTGGCTCAAACCATTAAAGGAAAAGGGATATCATTGATAGAGGATAAAGACAATTGGCATGGTAAGGCATTAAGTCAAGAACAATTTGATGAATATATTCATGAATTAGGGGATATAGATTTGACTTTAAGAGCAGAAATACCAGTCCCCACAATTACCGGAATTACCCCCTATACTCCACCAGTTTTTGATGTAAATTCCTATCCCCGCTATGATTTGGATACATTGGTATCTGCCCGTAAAGCTTTTGGAGATGCTCTTGATATTTTGACCCGCAATTATTCAGACATTATTGTATTAGATGCTGAGGTAAGTAATTCTACTTTTGCGAGTCACGCCGACCCTGAGAGATTTATTGAGATGTTTATTGCAGAACAAAATATGATTGAGGTTGCAATAGGATTGTCTCTGTCTGGTAAAAAACCTTTTGCCTCATCTTTTGCAGGATTTTTAACCAGAGCCTATGATCAAATTCGTATGGCACAATATAATAATCCTAATATGGTTATTATAGGTACTCATGCAGGTATATCTATTGGAGCTGATGGACCATCTCAAATGGCACTTAATGATATTGCTTTTTTTAGAGGATTATTTGGCTCAATAGTATTATATCCAAGTGATGCGGTATCAGCTCTTAAATTGACTGAACAAGCTTATCTATATCAGGGTCTTAGTTATCTTCGTATAACGCGAGCAGATGTCCCAGTATTATACTCTCCAGATGAAACCTTTGTAGTGGGGGGGGGTAAAGTATTACATCAAAGCGAGGCGGATGAATATACATTAATTGGAGCTGGAATTACTGTCTATGAATGTTTGAAAGCCTATGATATACTACAATCAAGAGGAGTCAGAGTTCGAGTTATTGACTTATATAGTATAAAACCTCTTGATACAGCGACTTTACATAGTGCGGCTCGGGAGACCAAAGGATTTATTATTGTAGAAGATCATCATATTTCAGGAGGAATTGCAGAGGCAATACGATCTGAGTTAGAAGATATATTAATACCAATACGATCTTTATCAGTACAAGAAATTCCACGTAGTGGTAGGCCAGAAGAATTATTAACCTTTGAGCAAATTAATGTGGATAGTATAATAGGACAAGTAGAAAGTCTAAGACAAGATATATGATAGAAGTCAAAAATTTATCAAAAATCTATCAAATGAATGCAGAGAACAAAGTCTTTGCATTAAATGATATTTCATTTACCGCCGAGACCAAAGAAATGGTGGCTATTATTGGAAGTTCTGGATCTGGAAAATCTACTCTTTTGAATATATTGGGGGGACTTGATCGTATTTATGAGGGTGAGGTAATTGTAGATAATAAAGATATTAAAGATTATAACCCCAATATATATCGAAGATTTAAAGTTGGGACTATTTTTCAGCAATTTAATCTTATATCGGCTTTGAATGTACTGGAGAATATATTGCTTCCAGTCAAATTTGGAAAACAATTATCAGTGAAGGAATCGGAAGATAGAGCAAAATATCTATTGGATAAAGTAGGTTTGTTAGATAGATTAAAGCATAAGCCAAGCGAACTATCAGGAGGACAAATGCAAAGAGTAGCTATTGCCCGAGCTTTGCTTGCGAAGCCAGAAATATTATTAGCTGATGAGCCAACAGGAAATCTGGATTCAGTTACCGGTAAGGAAATAATGCATTTATTATTCGAATTAAATGCTGAAGAGAGTATGACTATGTTTCTTGTTACTCATGATTTACATTTGGCTGAGGGAATAGACAGGAAACTATTCTTACGAGATGGTAGAATAGTAGATAATATATAATATATGATTGGATATGCCATTAGTTTAGTCACAAGACGAAAATTAAGAACAATATTAACGAGTTTAGGTATTACTATTGCAGTTATTCTATTATCTTTGATTATTTTTGGAATGCAGGATCTTAAAAAATTATTAGTGAGTGCCATTCAGACACAATTCAAATCAAATGAAATATTTATTTCTAATTCCGGGGGAGCTGGAGTTTTTGCGCCTCCATCAGCTGAAGAAACTGATGCGAATGAAACTACGCTTATTACTCAAGATGTGGTGAATAATATTAAAAAAATAGAAGGGGTAGACAATACAGTACCTGTTACTATTGTGAATAATCTTGAGATTAAAGTAGACGGTAAAGATAAAGCCTATAGCCCAGCTTTTATATCGGGATGGGATATAAAGGGAGATGACACCTATTTTACTGATTTCTGGGGAGATAAAAGTAAGCCAGAAGGAAATAGTATTTTTGTTTCAAAATCAGTAGCTGAATTCTATGATATTAAACCAGAAGATTTAATTGGGAAAAAAGTAAGTTTTATTACCTCAAAAAGTGCTTTATTTGGCACAGTGAAAACTAAGGAAATTCTCGATAGGAAATTCGACTATACTATCAAAGGAGTATTTGACCCAGGGTCAGATCGCAATGATGCTATTGTTTCCCTTGATACTTCTGTGGCAATTCTCACCGATATTGGCGGATTTGATTCTAAAGATGAATATATTTCATCAGTAGGATATGATTTACTTCGAGTAACAGGGGATGAGGCTAATATTAAAGGTATTAAACAGGAAATAAAAGATACATATAATTTTAAAGGAATATTTACCGCAGATGATGTATTAGGATTCTTGAATCAAATTATTCAGGCCTTTACTATTGCTCTTATAGCATTTGGTACCATATCAGCAGTGATTGCAGCCATTGGAATTACCAATACTATGGTAATGAGTATTTATGAGCAAACCAAAGAAATTGGTATATTAAAGGCAATGGGAGCATCTAATGGACAGATTTTAGGAGTATTCTTGATACAATCAGCTTTAATCGGATTATTAGGAGGTATAGTTGGGCTATTCGTAGTAATTGCAAGTATGCAAATTGGAAATATATTTATTGTACAACAACTCAAAGACATTGGTTTTGAAGTTGATACATTTTTCCATTTTAATCTTGGCTCAACTCTGATAATTGTAGCGATAAGTATATCTATTGGAATATTAGCAGGAATTTACCCGGCTCTTAAGGCTGCTACACTCAATCCAGTAAAAGCTTTAAGATCAGAATAATTATACAAAGATCAAAAATAGGGTATAATAGAAAAAGATAAAATATAAAAATGCAAAAAAAAGGGTTTACATTATTAGAGGTATTACTGGTTATCGCTTTAATAGGGATATTATTGACTATTATATTGGTAGTCCTCAATCCAAGGGAGCGTTTTGCTGTAGCTCGTAATGATGTTAGGAAATCTGATATACAAAAATTAGAAGGAGCTCTTACCCAATATCGCTTACAAGAGGGATCCTATCCTGCGGGACTTACTTCAACCTTACAAGAAATTTGTGACCCAGATATTAGTAATCCTTCCGTAAATTGTGGTAGCTATATTAACTTATCATCTCTTGTCCCAACTTATATTCAATCCATACCACAAGATCCCCAAGACACTGATTCAACAGGAGGTTCTGGATATCAAGTTGCGGTAGATGTGACACGAAATGTAGTAGCACTAAAAGCAATACAGGCAGAATCCTCAGCTACAATATCTATTAATGACCCCTTATCATCGGCTCTACCAAGTACAGCGGTAAATACACCACTTGCAGCAAGTAACCCTTCCATAACTAGTCAAACTCCACCTTTAGTACCTAATACAGGAGATGTATCGCTACTGCTCCATGCGGATGGTAGTTTTGCGGACAGTAGTCCTAATAATTTTGTTCCAATGAGTACTGGAGGGACTCCCGGAGTGAGTGGCGAGGGGGTGCAAATTAGTACTACTCAGAGCAAGTTTGGTGGTTCAAGCCTATTCTTCCCAGATGTGGACATAAATAATGCCCCCTATCCTGCGTTGTCATATTGGACACCTGAGTCTGGTGGATATAATTATTTCCCTGAGTTTAGCCTAGGAAATACTTATACAATTGAAGCATGGGTCTACGCAATTACACCCAGGGGAGGAATAGTTGAGAGGCTTGCTGGAGCTTTTTCACAGGAATATGGGTACTCTATGACGTTTGAAGGAGCACGAATAAAATGTTACTTTTACGGAACCTTCGACGGTTCAGGATTTCAACAGTATATCTTAGCTCCTTCTGCATTTCCCACCTCAACCTGGGTTCATGTAGCGATGGTTCGTAGTGGAACAAACGGAGCCTTATACATTAACGGTGAGTCAGTTGGTACTATAAATAATCTTAACACTCCGCAAGGAAGTGTTAAGCCGGTTCGTATAGGTTCAAAAAGTGTTGGAAGCGGAGGAAATTATAACACTATCTTCTTCAACGGTTACATAGATGATCTACGTATCACTAAAGGAGTTGCCATATACACCTCTAACTTCACCCCACCTACTTCAGCTTTTTGATGGGTTATATGTGACCACTTTTTCTGTTGATTAAAGAATTATTATTACCGCTAGAGTAGTATATTGATCAGAGGTGATGGGTCTCGAGGTAATACCTTTAATATCGGGGCAGGATTTACGAGTACTGCTCAGAGTATTATACAACAAAATGATGGGAACTTCGTTATAGGTGGCTATTTTGCTACTTATCAAGGAGTAGCAGAAGCTTATATAGCTCGTCTTAATACAGATGGAAGTAGTGCTCAGTAAGATATTACCCTATCTTTTTTATCATAAATATTCTATACTAGGTCTAAGATAATGTATTATATATGAGTATTATAGTTCCCGCGATATTGGCAAGTACCAAACAAGAATTCCGAGAATATCTCAATCAAATTAAATCTGTAGCTCATAATATTCAAATAGATATTATGGATGGTGAATTTGTGGAGAGTAAATCTTTATTCCCGAGAGAGTTTTTCTATGAAGATTTTGGAAGTCTCAAAGTGGAAATTCATATTATGGCTACTTTCAAAAATACCCAAGATATTATTGAAAGCCTAAAATCATTTGCTCCTCTTACTCGTATTATTGTACATCAAGAAAGTTGTGAAAATCTTGAGCAATTGCGTCAATTAGTAAATCAAGTAAAGGGTATTAATAAAGAGATCTCTATTGCAATTAACCCCGATACTGATATACGAGATATTGGTAAAGTAGTAAAGAAAATTGAAGGAGTACAATTCATGGGTGTTAATCCCGGATTTTATGGAGCAGCATTACAAGAAAAGGTTTATAATAAAGTAACTGAATTCAAAGAGCGTTATACTATGTATGAGGGAGATATAGCTTGGGATGGGGGAGTTAATAAAGACAATATTAGGACTATTCAAGATTTAGGTGTGAATCGTATTGCTATTGGAAGTGGTATATTCAAATCAGATAATCCAGCTCAAAGTTATCAGGAATTAATTATTCTATTAAAGGCATAATTGAGACAATTATGGCAAATCCACTCATATCAAAACTAAAATCATATTATCATATTGCGATTACCTATGGAGCTCATATTATAACGGGTCGCCCAAGTGAATCAATGATAGTAATAGGAATTACGGGAACTAAGGGTAAGACGAGTACTGTCTATGCTCTCTATCAAGTGCTTATCAAATTAGGGCTTAAGGTGGGATTGTCCTCTTCTGTATATACCAGTAATGGTAAAGAATTAATCAAAAATCCTATTCGAAATTCCATGCCAGGAAGAGGCAGAATTCATCAATTAATGAGAGAATCTCAACAAAATGGGGCGACTGTATTCATTGTAGAGGTTACTAGTGAGGGATTGGCTCAAAATCGTCATCTTGGTATTCATTTTGACTCTGTTGTAATTACCAATTTATATCCAGAGCATTTGGAAGCTCATGGAGGTTTTGAGAATTATAAAAGAGCTAAAGGAATATTATTCAACGTTTTTGATACAGCTAAGACTAAAACTGTGCAAGGCAAAGTCATTCAGCCTATATCTTGGGTGAATCAAGATGATGAACATCAAGAATATTATCGCAACTTAACACAAAAAACAGTATATTCAATTGGGAAATCAGATAAGGCTCGTATACAAATGAAATCGATTGAATCAGATGAAAATGGATTGGTATTCACCTATACTGATAAAAATCTTAATACATCCTATCAAGTTACAACCCCAGTTCTAGGAGAATTTATGGGATATAATCTGTTATTTGTAATTGGTATAGCTCATTGGTTAGGTTTTGAATATGAAGCTATTAACAAAACTCTAGCTACATTAAATGATATTCCGGGGCGTATGAATAAAATTGCCACAAATCCAACAATTTTTGTTGATTATGCCCATATTCCAGAAGCTTTAGAAAAAGTATATCAAACTATTAATTTAAGTTTTAAGGGTAAGGGAAAAACTATTGCCATATTAGGTTCTTGTGGTGGGGGAAGAGATACATGGAAGCGCTTACCAATGGGAAAAATTGCAGGACAAATGAATGATTATGTTATTGTAACAGATGAAGATCCCTATGATGAAAATCCCCAAGCTATTATTGATGAGGTATTCTCAGGGGTACTTGAGTCAGGAAAAATTGAGAATACGAATGCCTGGAAAGTATTATCTCGCCGAGATGCTATTATAAAAGCACTTGCTTTAGCTGAGAGAGAAGATGTGATTATTGTAACAGGGAAGGGGAGTGAAACTAGTATTATGAGAGCCAAGGGAGAAAAAGAAAATTGGAATGATACCGAGGTTGTTTTAAGCTTATTATGAAAATAAAATAATCATATGGTATACTAAAAAATAAGTAACCAATATATATAGTATGCAAAATAAAAAAGAAAAAGGCTTTACATTATTGGAGATATTACTAGTAATAGCAGTAATAGGAATATTAGCAGCTATAGTATTAATTGCTATTAATCCTAATAAACAAATAGCGCAAGCTCGTAATACTGCTAGGAAAGTTGATATTAATACATTAGAAAAAGCCTTAAGACAATATTCTATAGATAATGCAGGTCAGCTCCCAAATGTAATACTGAATCAATATAAAGTAATTTGTAGACAAGGTATTACTGATCCTTCTTGTATTAATCTTGATGTTTTGGTACCCACATATATTGCGGCTATTCCTCGGGATACACAATCAAATACTATTAATACAGGATATTCGGTAGCAGTAAATCCCAATAATACGAATGTTTCTATTGTTGCAAATTTAGCTGAACAGTTTGTAGAAATTTCAATTAATAAATTTAATGAAGGAAGTGGTGCTTCGGCTTTATTAGCAGCTAATTCTTGTCAATCTATTTTGTCTTCTGGATACTCAACTGGAAATGGAGTATATTGGATTAATTTACCTACTTCAGGTGCTACACAGATATATTGTCTTATGGATACATTATTTGATGGTGGTGGCTGGATGTTGGCTATGAAAGCTACTCGCGGCACTACATTTAATTACGACTCTGCTCATTGGACTACAACAACAACATTAAATCCCACCGATCTAACGAGAAACGATGCGGATGCTAAGTATCATACTATGAACTATTACCCCACCAGGGATTTAATGGCCGTGTGGCCAGATATCCCAACAGCTGGAGGAAGTATTCCTAATACTGGAAGCTGGACTTGGTTGGAAAAGAATTTTTACAATGGTGGTAATCGAACTACTCCTATAAATTTCTTTAGCACAATGGGAACATATAATAATGGCGGAACACCTAGTACGGGTGATTATGGCGGCTATTTTATTAAAGACGCTAAGACATTTAGTGGCTGGGCAAATGGTGTGTTTTCGAGCCAGGTAGATATTAGATTTTATGGATTCAACTTTATCAATCATCCTAATTACGGATTTAATGGTAGAGTCCGTTGGGGATTTGGATGGAATGAGAATGGTGAGGGACTATATACTAGTCCTGCTACACTAGCCACCGGCTGGGCACCTGGGTCGGATGACGTAAGTGGTGGTATAGGTATGGCAAGTCAATTTGGTAGTTATTCAGCTGGAGATATAATTAACTGCTGTCAAGATAATACAGGTATAAACCGATCCGCTAGAGTTGAATTATATATTAGATAACAAAATTATATGGCAAAATTTAAGATTAAAGGAAAGCAATTTGGTAAAAAGGGTTTAATTCCCGTATATGGAGCCAAGAATTCAGCAATAAAATTATTACCAGCTACACTCTTGATTGATGGAGTAATAACTCTTCATAATATTCCCGATATTGATGATATTCGCGATATGATTGCGATATTGATTGCACTGGGGGCAAAGGTAGATAAAATCGCCCAACATTCTTATACTATTGATACCACTACTATTGATAATAATAAAATTCCTATTGAACTTGCAATTAAAATGCGAGCATCATTTTTGTTTATTGCTCCATTATTAATTCGTTTTGGAGAAGTTGAATTTCCTCATCCTGGAGGAGATGCAATTGGTCGTAGGCCAATTGATATGACATTAGAAAGTCTTAGATTAATGGGAGCTGAAGTGATTGAGGATAATCAAAAATATATATTCCGATTACCCAATAAAAGTCTTAAAGGAATAGAATATATATTCAAATGGATTTCGCATACATCTACAGAGAATTTAATTATGGCGGCGGTAAAGGCAGAAGGGAAGACAATCATTTATAATGCTGCTCTTGAGCCAGAAATTACTGCTCTTTGTGATATGTTAAGAGGAGCGGGAGCTCAGATTACTGGAGATGGTACCTCACAAATTGAAATTGAAGGAGTTCAAGAATTATCCTCAGTAGAATATACTAATATACCAGATAGACTTGAGGCAGGTACATTTGCAATTTTAGCGGCTCTCACCCGAAGTAATATTATGGTTACTGATATTAATCCTAATCATTTGAGAGTATTTTGGAAATTCCTTGATATGGCGGGTATACAATATGAATTAGGGGATGACTTTGTACATATTATTCCTCATCATAATAGCTATAAGGCTCTACAGCTTAAAACACATGAATATCCTGGTTTTGTAACTGATTTACAAGCCCCATTTACCCTTTTATTAACACAGGCTATTGGTACTTCGGTAGTGCAGGAGACTATATTTGATGGAAGATTATTTTATACGGATACTTTGAATCAAATGGGTGCTAATATCATTATGTGTGATCCCTATCGCGTAGTAGTAAATGGACCTACTCAATTATATGGACGCAAAATAGAAAGCCCTGATGTAAGAGCTGGCATGACATTTTTATTAGCAGCTTTAATTGCTGAGAGAGATAGTGAAATTCATAATATTTATCATATTGATAGAGGATATGAGAAAATAGAAGAGCGCCTCACCAATATAGGCTTTGATATTATACGAGAAAATACATAGTCTTCTTTTAGGTTTTTTTACATATTGTCCCTCGCTGGCGAGGGGGGACCACAAAGTGGTGGGTGTGGACCTGATTATGAATAAGATGAGGAATATCATAGACAAAATATGAGTTATGTAGGGGCGACCTTACAGTCGCCTGTATTCCACCCCGTCCGCCTAAAGGAGACCAACCCCTCAAGAGGGAAATATATAAAAATGTAGTGTTCTAAATATTTCCTGCCTAGGTTGTGGGTATATAGGCCCGCTCTATATCATAAAATACATTGTCCTGAAAATTACCCTCTTGAGGGGTGCCATCTTTGATGGCGGGATGGAGGACACTATTGTGTACCTATCTACATTTTAAATTTACCTCTTTGTCTACAAGCTCCTCATCTCAATCTCATACAAATTAATCATATATTCATAATTTCATGATATACTTTCTATATGTATATGCATAATATTAGTAGAGATAATTTAGAAATTGCCAGTAAACAACTTTGGGATTTTTTGAAACCGTATATATCTTATCTTAATTCAGCTGATTTAGAGCAAGTAGAAATTGCTTTTATGCAAATGGTAGAAGCTCATCAGGAGCAAAGACGAAAAAGTGGAGAATATTATATTACTCACCCAGTTTCAGCTTGTATTACTTTGGCTGATATGAAATTAGATAGGGACACATTAATTGCAGTATTACTTCATGATGTACCAGAAGACACCGAGGTAAGCCTAAGACAATTAGAAAAAGTATTTAGTCATGAAGTGATTTTTCTTATTTCAGGAGTAACTAAATTATCTAGTATCAAATATCAAGGAGAAGATAGATATGCCGAGAATTTACGGCGTATGTTTGTTGCTATGAGTCGTGATATTCGGGTTATTTTTATCAAATTAGCTGATAGAATTCATAATCTCGAAACTCTTGATGCTCTACCTCTTGATAAGGCTCATCGTATTGCTCTTGAGAGTTTAGAAATATATGCCCCTATTGCCGAGAGATTAGGTATGGGAAAATTTCAAGATAGATTAGAGAATTTAAGCTTTCCCTATGCTTACCCTCAAGAATATAAAGCTTTAGTAGATGAGGTAAAGCAAGAATATAATATTCGCCAAAATGTATTAGAACATATTCAAAAGAATATCGAGCATATATTTAATGAAGAAGATATTGAGCATATTAAAATTTATGGAAGAGCAAAAAAATATTATTCTTTGTATAAAAAATTAGATGCAGGAAAAACCGTAGATGAAGTATATGATTTGATTGCGCTAAGGATTATTACAAAAGATATTGCAACTTGTTATCAAGTATTCTCAATAATTCAATCCCATTTTGAGCCTCTCGAGAATCGGGTAAAAGATTATATTGCCAAGCCAAAAGATAATGGATATCAAAGTATTCATACTACTGTTCGAGACAAGGATACAGGAACGGTATTTGAAGTACAAATTCGCACGGAGGAAATGCATGAATATTGTGAATATGGAGTTGCATCACATTGGTCGTATAAACAAAAATCAGATATAGATACTCATTCTTTTATTGATACAGATAAATTTAAATGGATACAAGATTTAGTTAATTTAGGTAAAGAGCCATTGTCGGAAGAAGAGTATTTACAATATGTAAAATTAGATTTATTTCAGGATCAAATTTTTGTTATGACACCAAAGGGGGATGCTATTCGTTTACTTGAAGGTGCTACGGCTCTTGATTTTGCTTTTCGTATTCATCAAGATATTGGAAGACATGCGAGCCTAGCTAAGGTAAATGGAAGCCCGGTTAAATTATCAGAAAAGTTAAAAAATGGTGATATAGTAGAAATTATCACCGATAAAAAACAAAAGCCTCATCGTGATTGGTTGAATATGGTCAAAACTCCTTCAGCAGCTCGTACTATACGCAATAATTTGCGTAAACAGGGGGTTAAATTGGGATAAACTATGATATACTAATATAAGAGTAGTTAAGGAATGATATGGCGAAAAGAATAGGAATAGATTTGGGAACTGCAAATGTACTAGTATTTTTACCCAATAAAGGTATTGTAATCAATGAGCCTTCAGTGGTGGCTGTTGATTTATATGATAATACAATTTTAGCTGTAGGAAATCAGGCCAAAGAAATGATTGGAAGAACTCCTGATGGAATAAAAGCAGTACGCCCAATTCGAGATGGAGTTATTGCTGATTATCGAATGACAGAAGCTTTGATTGGATATTTAATTCAAAAGGTAAGTAGTCGTATTCGTATTTTTCGACCAGATTGTATTATATCGGTTCCGGCTTCCATTACTTCTACCGAAAAAAGAGCGGTAATAGAAGTTGCTATGAATGTAGGGGCTCGCAATGCTTATGTGGTCAAAGAACCAATTTTAGCAGCCCTTGGAGCTGGTATTCCTATTGATGTCGCATCTGGAAGTATGGTTATTGATATTGGAGGAGGAACCACTGAGGTGGGAGTTATTTCTCTTGGAGGTATTGTCGCCTTTGCTTCAGCCCGAGTAGCGGGAGACAAATTAACTGAGGCAATAGTAATGCATATCAAGAAAAAATATAGTCTTGCTATTGGAGAGCAAACAGCAGAGGATATCAAAAAACATCTTGGCTCAGCACTTCCTATTGAAACCGATACTATGGATATTAGAGGTCGTGATGTATTGACTGGATTACCAAAAAATGTCACAATTACTTCAGAAGAAGTGACAATTGCGATGCAGGCTGAACTTCGAGAAATTGTACAAACAGTAAAAAATGTTTTGCAGGATACTCCACCGGAACTGGCTAGTGATATTATTGAAAAAGGTATTGTGATTACAGGTGGTGGAGCTTTACTCAAAAATATAGCCGAACTTATTTCGAAATCAACAGGTGTGCCTTGTACTATTGCAGAAGATCCACTTTACTGTGTCGCTAAAGGAACAGGAATTATGCTTGATAGCCTCGATAAATATAAAAGAGTACTTGGACAACAAAGATAAAAATAATATCCACTATGGTTATTGCTATTGATGCTTCAAAATTAGAAGTCATACATAAAACAGGTACCGAATATTATGCCGAGACATTAATTCGGGGATTATTACAATCTATCTCAGCCGAGCATAGTATTATTTTGTATTCACATAAAGCTTTGCCTCAAGATATATGTGAAATTCACCCCAATACTCAAAATCATCTTATTAGCAATAATTTTCTCTGGACTTTATGGGGGTTGTCTCTTGCCTTACTCAAAGATAAGCCTAATAGATTTTATACTCCTGCGAGTATTATTCCTCCTATTCATCCCAAGCGAAGTATTATTGTAATACATGGACTTGAATATGAGGCTTTTCCTCAAGCCTATTCTTTATTCCGATTTTGGCATTTGGCTATATTCACCAAATTATCTGCTCGCTGGGCTTATAAGATTATAACTCCTACCACTTCAACCAAAGAAGATTTAGCAAGTGAATATGAGATCAAAGAGAATAAAATTATTGTTATCCCTTCAGGTATACCACAGTCTCAGCAAAAAGATAAGGATAGTATTCGACCAGAAATTGAATCATTAGTAAATACCACATATATTTTTGCAATTGGAAGAAAAGAATTACGTAAAAATCTTATTACCCTTATTAAAGCTTTTGATTTAGTAAAAAAAGATAAGCCAGAATTAAAACTTGTATTGGTAGGAGTTCCAGGATATGGGTATCGCGATATTCTCATGCAAATTAAAAAATCTCCCTCTAAAAAGGATATTATTGAATTTGATAGAGTGAATAATGCTGAGAAATTAGCATTATATCAGAATGCGAAAGTCTTGGCATATCCTTCTTATTATGAGGGATTTGGTTTTCCTATTCTGGAGGGCTTACAACAAGGTATTCCTGTTCTTGCTTCTGATATTCCAAGTTCTCGGGAAGTAGGTGCTGATATGATACAATATGTAGAGGTTGACAATATATCCGCCTGGGCAAATTCATTAAAAGAATTATTAGATTTTGAGCCTCAGGAAGAGATAATTACAAAGAGAAAAAAATATACCAAGCAATTTAACTTTACAGACACAATTAATAAAACAAAAAATATTATTCTGGAATAATATGCCATCAATACCAAAAAAAATAAATCCTTGGAGAGATATTTTATGGTTTAGTATAACAACTATACCTTTATTCTCAGCTTATTATGTAGGTACTGTATATGAGTCGGTTCCGGCTATAGAAATTGCATTAAAAGGATTTACTAATACAGGATATCTCCTGATAGGATTTTCACTCTTACTAGGGTCTCTTGCAAAATTCTGGAATTATTTTGATAAGTTTCTCCATTATCGAAAACAGTTAGGGATAATTGGATTTATCTATATTCTCATACATGGCTTTATCGGGACATTGATTTATGTGCTTCCTACACCGGAAATATTATGGACAAATTATTGGGCTGTTGCTTTGGGTGTAATTGGACTCTATATATTATTTGTCTGCTATGCAATTTCAGAAATTGTGGTAATACAAAAATTAGGTGCCAAAAATTGGAGACGACTTATTCGCTATCTTAGCTATACCGCCTTTATATTTGGTACTATTCATATATATTTAGCCAAATTACCAGTATGGCAAAGTTATATTGGCTCAGAGAGACTATTTCCTCCATTATCTCTTATATTATTTAGCTTTGGGCTAGCGGTATTATTATTCCGATTTTATGTTTTTATATATGATACTTTGCATTTAGGGCATAGTACAGTGAAAGCTGTTATTGCAGAAAATCCGAAATAAGTTTATTACTATCTTGTAATAGCGTGGAGCTATCAGATTCAAACCAATGAATATTGGGGACTCTTCGAAACCAAGTTAATTGTCGTCTTGCATATTGATATTCTGACTCAATATATTGTCTTCGCATTTCCTCATAATTAATACTATTATCGAGATATTGGACTATAGCTATTGAGCCCAGTCCTAATTGGTATAATTTTATTTTCCCAGACTCCTTACCTAGATGAGTATCAAGAATAGTAATCAGAGATTTAATTTCTTCAATTGCCCCCGCCTCAAGACGATTATCTACTCTTTGAATAATCTTTTCTTTGATATTGGGAAGTGAATTATTAAGCCCAATAATTAATGTATGGTATTGAGTTGAATCTAAAGTATCTGAGTTTGATACCCCAGGAGAATTAGCAATTTCAATTGCTCGAATTAATCGTATAGGATTATTCCAATCAGAATTATTGAGATTGTGAAAAGGGTTTAGGGATACTAATTTTTCTTGTAATTCCTCTTTGGTATATTGAGATAATGTGTCCCTTAATTCTTTATTTGGCTTAATAGATGGAAAAGAGTAATTATTAATAATAGATTCAATATATAAACCAGTACCACCTACTAAAAAAGGTAATTTGTTTCGGGTACCCAAATTTTGTATTATTGCATTGGCTTCAACTTGAAATTCTGATACATTAAAATCTTGCCATATATCTCGTATATCGAGCATATGATGGGGGATTATCTTAGCATCAACAGGAGTTATTTTTCCACTTCCAATATCAAAGCCCCGATATATTTGGCGTGAATCAGCTGAGATGATTTCTCCACCGAATTGCCCTGCAAGTTGTATGGCTAAATCGGATTTCCCTGAAGCGGTAGGACCAAGTATGGTAATAAGTGATTGCATATGGACTTTTACGCGTAAATATGGTATAATAGGGTATACAAGAATAGTAACATATATGGCAAAAAAACAACAACCGAGTCAAGAATATTCAGCAGCACAGATTGATGTATTGGAGGGATTAGAACCGGTACGCGTAAGACCGGGAATGTATATTGGATCTACGGGAACAGAAGGACTTCATCATCTCGTTTGGGAAATTGTCAATAACTCTATTGATGAGGCCATGGGAGGATATTGTGACACTATTGTCGTTGATCTACTCCCTGATAATAGAGTGAGGGTAGAGGATAATGGACGAGGTATTCCAGTTGATATGCATCCAAAAACAGGAGTTTCTACTCTTGAGACTATTATGACTAAGCTTCATGCTGGAGGTAAATTTGGAAAAGGAGGATATCAAGTTTCTGGAGGTTTACATGGAGTGGGTATTTCGGTAGTAAATGCTTTGTCCACTGATACTAAGGTTACTGTTTGGAAAGATGGATATGAATATACTCAGAGTTTTTCTATAGGATTTCCACAAGGATCTCTTAAAAAAGTTGGGAAAACTAATCATGCTAATGGAACCGAGGTTACTTTTAAACCGGATGAGTCAATTTTTTCAGAAACTCGATTCAATAGAGAGAAAATTTATACCTATTTGCGTTCACAAGCCTATCTTACTAAGGGAACAAAAATTGAAATTAATGATCTTCGAGATGAGAAAGATATTATTGATTATACCTTTTTCTTTGATAGTGGAGTTGTATCCTATTTAGGATATTTATTTCATGGTGAAGAGCCAAGGCATCCAACTCCATTTTATTGTAATCATGAAAAAGATAATATTTTAGTAGAAGTTGCTTTTCAATATTCACGAAATTTGCAATCAACTGAATTATCCTTTGTAAATAATATTATTACTCCAGGAGGAGGAACTCATGTGACTGGATTTAGAACTGCACTTACTCGAGTACTCAATGATTATGCCAAGAAAAAAGGTATTCTAAAAGAAAAGGATGAAAATCTTACAGGAGATGATGTAAGAGAGGGACTTGTTACTGTTATTTCTATCAAATTAAAAGCTCCACTATCTCCTCAATTTGAAGGACAAACCAAGGAAAAATTGGGGACTGTTGAAGCTCGTAGTGTGGTAGATCAAATTTTTGGAGAACAATTAGCAGATTATCTGGATAAAAATCCAAGTGATGCTAAGGCCATTATTGAGAACTCATTGCTTGCCGCTAAGGCTCGTCGTGCTGCAAAAGCAGCTCGGGATACAGTTATTCGTAAGGGTGCTCTAGAGGGAATGACATTACCTGGTAAATTGGCAGATTGTTCTAGTCGGCGACCCGAGGAAAGTGAATTATTTATTGTAGAGGGGGATTCTGCTGGTGGTTCAGCTAAACAGGGACGCAATAGAGCTTTTCAAGCAATACTACCCTTAAAAGGAAAAATTTTGAATGTAGAAAAGGCTCGTCTTGACCGTATGCTTGCATCTAAAGAAATTAAATCTCTTGTGATTGCACTTGGAACTTCAATCGGGGAGACTTTTGATATGAATAGACTCAGGTATCATAAAATTATTATTATGACAGATGCCGATGTGGATGGAGCTCATATTATGACTTTGATTTTGACATTATTCTTTAGATATTTTAAAGAATTAATTGAAAATGGAAATGTATTTATTGCAAAACCTCCTCTGTATCGTCTATCCAGAGGAAGAGAATTTCAATATGTATATTCAGATGAACAAAAACAAGAATTAGTTGCTAAATGGGAAGCAGCAAATCCTCAGACTAAAATTAATATACAGCGATATAAGGGACTTGGAGAAATGGATGCTGAGCAATTATGGGATACTACTATGGATCCAGATAAGAGGGTTATGAAATCAGTTACTATTGATGAGGCTGAAAAAGCAGATCGTATATTTGATGTATTAATGGGAGATGAAGTCCCACCTCGTCGAAAATTCATTCAATCTCGAGCTCGTTCTGTACAAAATTTGGATATTTAATTGACAATCAAATAGGAATATGAGTATACCATTATAGTTGTATACTCATATTTTGTTAATACTTTTTGATTCTATATTGCTCATATAGAGGGAATATACTATAATGTAAATGTTCTTTGCTGCAATTGCAGTGATTGAAGACCCTGAGATAGCCTCATTGATTGCAGCAGCATTGATATGTTTTCATAGGTCTGGATATCGACAAGAGTGGTGGAGAAATTATACGATAAAAGAAGGTAGGGTGTGTTTCAGTATACCAGGAGAGGCGGAATTTTGTTTTTGTCCTCTGCAGGTAAAGGTTATTGAGGTGAGGAGATATTAGAAATTCTCCCATTTAAAACCCAGATGTTTGTGCATCTTGGGTTTTTTCTTTGCTATACAAAAGGGCTTTTTTTGAGTATAATAAAGCCATTGCTCTCATAGTTCAACGGGATAGAACTGAGGACTCCTAAGCCTCCAATCCAAGTTCGAGTCTTGGTGAGAGCACATTTTTCAGACCTTTATGATATACTATATCAATACACAGATGAAAGGCATATGAAGCTAAAAGGAATTTATTGGGTATTAGGAATTAGTCTGATTATAATCAGTATAGGTGGTGTTTTTTTAAGTTTAGCCGAGTCAAGTCAAGAGCAAAATGATTTAAGCCAAATTGGGGTATTGCATCATATTGCTATACAAGGAATGCCGGAGACTCAAATACAAGCAACAACAAAAGTATTAGAGCCCGCTCCTATTTCACGATTCCGTAAATTATCTGATAATGTATCAGAGCCTAATTTGACCGCTCAATCAGCCATAGTGGTTGATTTTGCAACAGGAGATATATTATATCAAAAAAATCCCCTAGACCGTCATCAACCAGCAAGTATTGCCAAATTATTGACAGCAACCGTAGTGGATGATGAGTATGATTGGGGGGCTAATACCTATCTTACTATGACACAAACAGCTTTTGATATATATGGAGGGAATTCCCTTCAGGTGGGGGAGAAATTTACTACTGAGGATATTATTAGGGCCGCATTAATGGTATCTAGTAATGACTCAGCAGAATTATTGGCTGAAAGTTTTGGAGGTGTAGAAAATTTTGTTGCTAAAATGAATAAAAAAGCTCAGGATTTAAAAATGGATCAAAGTCAATTTTTTAATGCTCATGGACTTGATGCAAAACCAGTAAGTAATTATAGCACAGCTGCTGATTTAATTAAATTAATTCAATACATGTATGATAATGACCCTGAACTCATAGATGTATTGCAGCAAAAAGAAACATTTATACAATCAGAATCAGGACAATCTATTCGATTAGGGAATACCAATGAATTATTAGGTGTTATGCCAGAAATGTTAGTAGCAAAAACAGGGCTGACTGATGAGGCTGGGGAGACATTAAGTTCAGTGGTATCAATACAAAATCGTATTCTTGGTATTGTGGTTTTGCAGTCAGGTATTGGGGGCTATCGTTTTCAAGACACTAAAAGTCTGATAAAATGGGTAGAAGATAACTATTCGATATGATTATAACTGTTACGAATCAGAAGGGGGGTACAGGAAAAACAACTACAAGTATTAATCTAGCTTCATATTTAGCAAAATTAGGAAAAAAAGTGTTATTAGTAGATCTTGATCCCCAAAGTAATGCTACCAGTGGGCTTGGTTTTGAACTGGGAAATAAAGCTGGATTATATGAATTAATGATGGATGAGAATATTCCTTTAAGTCATAGCATTCATACGACTCGTTCTTCCAAATTAGATATTATTGCAGGAACACCTGATGTTGCTGGAATTGGAGTCGAGCTGGTGAATATGCCAAGACGAGAATATGTATTAATGGATCAATTACAAAGCCTTAATCATTTATATGATTATATTATTATTGATTCTCCTCCAAGTTTAGGACTATTAACTATAAATGGATTGGTTGCTGCTGATAAAATTATTATTCCTGTACAATGTGAATATTATGCATTAGAAGGATTAGGGCAATTACTAGAAACTATTCAATTAATTGCAGATAACTTGAAACCCGATTTATCGGTACTCGGAGCCGTGCTTACTATGTATGATAGACGTAATAGATTATCAGCTATGGTAGCAAAAGAAGTAAGTAAATTTTTCCCAGGCTATGTATTTGATACTGTAATACCTCGTAATGTAAGTCTTTCAGAGGCTCCAAGTTTTGGAAAAGCAATTCATGATTATGCACCTTTATCCAAGGGTTCATTTGCATATCGTAAATTAGCTCAAGAACTTATTAAAATTACCAATAAGGGATAATTTTCAAATAATTAACTATATGGTATACTGAATATAGTTAATATGAATATATGAGTAAAAGTCCACTTGGAAGAGGATTATCATCATTAATCCCCAATAAACCAGTAGAGACAGTAGCTGTCTTGCCACCACAAAAAACACAAATAGAATCTTCTCAAGGGGAGAGATTATTAGAAGTTTTTATCGATAGTATAGAGGCTAATCCTTATCAGCCAAGAATAGAATTTGTAGCTGAAGAAATTGAAAATCTATCTCGTTCTATACAGGAAAAAGGAATATTACAACCCTTAGTGGTAACTGAAATACAAGAAGGTTCTTATCAATTAATTGCGGGTGAGCGACGTCTTAGAGCCGCTAAATTAGCAGGCCTGCAAACAGTTACAGTAGTTGTGCGGAATAATGTTAGCGATCAGGATAAGGCAGAGCTTGCCTTAATTGAAAATATTCAAAGACAAAATTTGAATCCTATTGAAAGAGCTAAAGGATTTGCTGAATTACAGCATAAATTTCATATTACTCAAGATGATATTGCAAAACAATTAGATATTAGTCGCTCGGCTGTCGCTAATACGCTTCGATATTTACAATTACCAGAAAGCGTACAATATGCTCTTTCAACGGGAGCTATTACAGAGGGACATGCAAAAATTATAGCGGGGCTGGCAACAGTAGAATTACAAGAACAGGTACTTGCTAATATTGTAACCAATGCTCTTAATGTCAGGCAAACAGAGAAAATTGTAAAAAAAGACCCTAATAGCCAATATAATCAAGTGAGTCCTGAAATAAAACAATGGGTTTCACAATTATCAGACACTCTTCATAATAAAGTAGAAATTAGGCGTAAAGGAAAACGCTATATTGTGACTTTAAATTTTTTTGAGGAGTCAGAAATTGAAAATTTATATAATAAACTTTCATAAAATACAATATGAATATTTTGAGTATTGACTATGGTGATGTTCGCATTGGGCTCGCGCAGGGTTCTACAGATCATAATATTGCTCTTCCACTGAAAGTAATACAAAATACTGATAAAGTTTGGGATGAATTACAAGAAATTATCACTCAATATGAAATTAATCATATTTTAGTTGGATTACCATTAAATTTTAAATCTGAGGATACTCAACAAACTACTAAGGTAAGAAATTTTATTACTGAATTAGATAAGCAATTTAATGGGACTATTGAAGAATTTGACGAGAGATTAACGAGTGCTTTGGCAAAACGATATATTCCCAGAGGGCAAAGTATTGATGTGGAGTCAGCCCGTATTTTATTAGAAGAATGGTTTGAAAAACAATAATATGAAAATAAGTGTTATAATACCTGCCTATAATGAAGCTAAGAGAATTACTCCGACTATCCGTGATATTGTCGAATATTTAGATCAAGTATCTCCAAAAGATTATGAAATTCTCATTGTATTAGATGGCTCCAAGGATAATACTCTTAATATAGTGACAGAACTCGCTCAAGAATATAAAGCCATTCGCATTATTCATAATGTCGTTAATCGTGGAAAAGGTGCCGTTGTAAGACAAGGTATATTAGAGTCAATAGGAGAATATGTATTATTTATGGATGCTGATAATTCAACTCGTATACAGGAATTAGATGCTATGTTGCCGGTATTAAAGCAGGGGACTGAGATTGTTATTGGTTCTAGGGATATGAAGGAGAGCAAGGTAGAAATTCATCAAGCTTGGTATAAAGAATTATTGGGAGATCTTGGCAATTGGTGGATACAGATATTATTGGTTGGAGGGATACAAGATACACAATGTGGATTTAAAGCTTTTTCTGGTATTGCTGCTCGACGTATATTTGAAAAAGTGAGTATGCGGGGCTGGTCATTTGATATTGAAGTATTAGCTTTGGCTCGATACTTTGGATACTCTATCAAAGAAATGCCAGTTATATGGTATAATGATGACAGCTCACATGTAACATTAAAAGATTATATTGCGGTACTCCGAGATACTTTTATTATCAAATATAGAATCTGGACGGGATATTATCAATAATATCATTTATGAAAAAAACAAAAACAACTCAAGAATTTCGCCAAGATCCATTCACCTCTGAATGGGTATTAGTTTCAACAGATAGGAATAATCGCCCACGTAGTCTTGTATCTCCTATACTCCAATCTAGTGATATATCAAAAATCCTTGATCCTTTTGCTGATATTGTAAAAGGTAAATCAAAAGAAAAAATACTATTAACAATACAGGATGATGAAAATGAAGAGCAGGTATTTGTAGTTAATAATAAATACCCATTATTTGCCTCAGTCAAAAACCCTCATTATCAGCATCAAGGACCTTATGATTTTGTTGCGGGCGAGGGGATTCATGAGCTTGTTATTTATCGAGATATAGATACTCCTATACGCAATTTTTCTATTAAAAAATTAGCTTTGGTATTTAAAGCTTTTCAGAAGCGCAGTTTTGATATAATGAAGCAAAAACATATTCGCTATATTGCGGTGATTCATAATAATGGACTGAAGGCTGGAGCCACTATAGCCCATCCACATTCCCAAATTATAGCCTCCCCGATAGTACCAGATGGTATTGAGAGAATTATTGAAGGAGCTAGTCTCTATTATCGCTCACATAAAAGGGATTTAGCTGATATTATTATTAATTTTGAACAAGAATATAAAATACGAGTTATTGCAGAAAATGATGATTTTATTGCTTTTACTCCATATGCCTCCAAGGCAGCCTATGAAGTAGAAATATTTCCCAAAATAGCTCAAGCACATTTTGCATATAGTGATGCTGGGACATTATATAATTTAGCTAAAATATATAAAATAATATTAAAGGCATATTATAGGGTTTTAGGAGATATTGATTATAATATGGCAATAATTACAGCTCCTGTAGATGGCAATCTCTACAAGGGATTTCGATGGTTTATTCGGTTAACCCCGCGTATTGATTTTATCGGAGGTTATGAAATAGGTACAGATACGGATATTTGTACTATATCTCCTGAATTTGCAGCCGATCTTTTGAGATAATTATGTATAAGATTAAAAATCTTCCTCCCAATCAACAGCCTCGAGAGCGATTGATTGAGCTTGGAGCTGAGGCTTTAAGTCTAGAAGAATTATTATCTATTATTCTGGGTACGGGATATAAAGGAGAAAATGTTTTGGAATTATCAAAAAGAATATTCCAAGATTATGGGTCTAAAGCTATCACAGGATATCATCGAGTAGAGGATATTATGCAAGATTTTAGTCTCCCAAGAGTTAAAGCTTGTCAGGTTTTAGCTTGTTTTGAAATAGGAAAGCGTATATTTGCTGACAATACAGTTGAGATCACTACTATTCACTCTCCTCAAGATGTATGGGAATTAGTATCAGATATGTATACTCTCAAAAAAGAATATTTGCGGGGACTTTATCTCAATATAAAAAATCAAATTATTCATGATGAGATAATTTCAATAGGGACAATTGATCAGAGTATTGCTCATCCTCGAGATATTTTTGCACCAGCTTTAAAATATCATGCAGCAGGTATTATTATTGTACATAATCACCCTTCTGGAGATATTACTCCAAGCAAAGCAGATATAGTGCTTACTCAGCAATTAAAAGATATTGGTAAACTAATGTCTATACCAGTTCTCGACCACATTATTGTCAGTAAATCGGGATATAAAAGTATTGAATAGTACATAATATGTTAACTCATAACATATTATGTAGATAGCTTAAATATGCTATGTTTAGCCCTTTACTAATTGGGTAAAATAGTGTATAATTGCTCTATCTAATCAGAATCTTTATGGCAGATATTCAACAAATACCAGAAGCACAACAAAAAGCAAAAAAAGGGCAAACTGAATTATGGGATTTGATCCAAACAATACTTATTTTTGCTGTTGTTTATTTTGTCGTTAAGACATATATTGCACAGCCATTTTTGGTAAAAGGTCGTTCTATGGAACAAACATTTTCAGATGGAGACTATCTCATTGTAGATGAATTCTCTTATCGCTTTCGTGATCCACAACGATTTGAAGTTGTTGTTTTCCATACTGAATTTATTCCGGGAGGAGCTGAGAGGGAATATTATATTAAAAGAGTAATTGGGCTTCCAGGAGATAGAGTGGTGATAAAAGATGGAAAAGTTACTATATATGAAAAGAATGGAGAAGTTCCAACTGAATTAGAGGAGGCTTATATTTTAGATGGGATTAAAACCCTTTCTCCTGAACCAATAGATATTGTCTTGGAGGCTAATAAATATTTTGTATTAGGAGATAATAGAGGGAATAGTTCAGATTCTCGCTATTGGGGGGTATTAGATAAGTCCTATATTGTGGGAAAACCTGCAGTTAGACTATTCCCATTCAATGAGATAACTGTGTTTTCCAAGGGGAAATTTATAGAAAGTAATTAACATAGAGTATGAGTAATAAGATATTTCAGATAATTCCTTCACTATCACAAAATAAAATTACAAGTGAAACAACTGCTATTTGGGAACATATTGTTGCGGATATACGATTAACCCTACAAAGTACAGGGTATCAGCATAATGTATTTGCTTTTAGTCAAAAAATTTCTTTATTTACTCCAGAAATAATTTCCGCATTAAATCTTAATGATAAAAAATCTTTACTGACTCTCAAAAGAGCAAGTAAAGATGCTATTGTTATGAGTGTGCCAGGACCTATAAGTATATTCAAATCAGTTATTGATCATAATCTTGAATATCAAGAAGAACCATTAAAATTATTTGACTATGGAATATCATTGGTAGATGAGGATGATGATATTACAACAGAGCCAAAGCAATTACATGTATTTAAAGCTGAATGTATTGGGGATGATACTCCTGTGAGGGATGCTGAATTAATTCTCACTACGTATCGAATGTTGGAAGAATTAGCCATACCTAATTTAATAGTGACAATAAATGAGCTTGGAGGGCAAGAATCTCGGCGAAAATATTATGAGGAATTAGTGTCAAAGGCACAGCCTCGTTTTGCAGAATTAGTTCAATCATTACAATATAATCCTATACAATTATATAATGAATTATCTTCAGAAGATACTGATATTAATTTACGATTACCGCAAATTGTAGATTATTTGAGCACTTCTGAAACTCAGTATTTTAAAGCAATATTAGAATTTTTGGAGACATTAGATATTCCTTATGAATTAGATTCTAGTCTTTCGGGTTCAATTGGATTTAATGAGGGAGTATATTTTGAAATTAGAAGTCAGGATAATCCAGATATTGTACTGGTACGTGGAGGAAGACATAATGAATTATTTACTCTTTTGGGAGGAGATAAAAAAGCAGGATCAGTGGGGGTAGAAATTTATGTGGATGCGCTTGTACATATTGTTGCACAAATACAGACAGATGTGGTGATTGAGAAAAAAAAGCCGGATATTTTTGTAGCTTCTATTGGTCCTGAAGGACAAAAAAGTGCTTTAAAAATATTATCTCTGATTCAAAAACATGGACTTGGAGTAAAAGAAAGCTTTGGAATCAAAAGTCTCAAACAACAATTATTAAAAGCAAAAAAATCAGATGCGGAGATTACTCTTATAGTTGGTCGTAAGGAGGCTGTGGATGGGACGGTTATACTTAGAGATAAAGAAAGTGAAAATCAAGAAGTAATACCTATTGAAAAATTATTATCCATTATTAGTCATAAATTAGAGAAAGAATAAATTGGTAAATCAATACAAAGACAAACAATAATTAATTATAAACTGTAGAGTGGTTGACAAGTGGGGGAGGAGGTCCCCTCCGAAGGGAGACAAAATACAAGTTGCACAAAAATCCAAACACAGGTGACTGAGAGGTCACCCCTACGAGATTTTATAAAAAGTTTGTATATATCTCAAGTGCTAATATATACAAACTAGGGTACTTTGTATATATCTATGAATAAGATGAGATACATCGTAGACAAAATGAGATTGGTGTAGGGTGGCCTTACAATCGCATATGTTTTCGTAACAAAAGAATTATTACTTTTATCCCCCCCTTTTTTTTTGGGGTAGGGGCTGAAAGGCGGGGGTGTATAAGATAAAAACTTGAACTCTATCCACCTCCGGCCTGACGGCCACCTCCTCCAAAGGAGAACAATTTTTGTATCAAGCTATGTTTTGTAAGTTATTAATGTATAGTAATCTGTTTTATATATTAATTTCCCCATCTCCTACAGGTAATAGATAGTAATACAGAGAATAACCGTGACACTCCTCTCTGTACAGAGAATATAATATATATTATAATAATAGTATATTAATTTTTATTATTATGTCTAAAGATATAGATTCTAGTTTAGAATCATCAGGTGAAAAACAAGTTTATGCCTCATCTCAGAGAAGATTGATTGCATATGTTTTGGATTTTATTTTAGCATTCTGGATATCATATGTATTATATATAATAAGTTTTATTATCATTATATTAGCCCCGTTTCCTCTTGTTACCTTGTATAATAATATACATAATAGAGTGCTTGAACTATTTGATAACAATATAATAATTTTTGGATTGATTCTATATACTGTTTATTTTGGTTTATCCTTTCTCATCTTTGGGAATACATTGGGAGGGAAGTCTACGGGAATTAATGTTGTGAATACGGCAGGGGGTATTATATCTAAAAGAAAACTAGCTTTTAGGGGGCTGATTATAGGAGTGTTGACGTCATTATCTCCATTGATACTATTACTATCAATTACTACCTTATTTGATAAAAAGAAAAGAACTTTGTATGATATGGTGCTTGGTACGGTGGTTAATAAAGAATTATCTCATAATAATTATGATTCACTACCACAAAATCAAGTATATGCATCAGCTTTAAGAAGATTTTCTGCATATACTTTAGATATAATTCTTTTGATTATTATTTCGGTTGTCTTGAGTACGGGGTTTTTATTTGCTTATTTGGGAGGTATTATAGGATCTGCTGGATTTGATCCTTTTGTTGGGCTTGCTCAAAATCAATTTTTAACTGACATTGTAACTACAAATAAATATGAGAGCCTTTATAGTTTGATTTATATTTTTTACTTTTTCTTCTCATTTCTCCTATTTGGGAATACATGGGGAGGGTATATTTTGAAAATTGAATCAGTAAATAGTGGTGGTGAGCGAGCATCAAAAATTAAGCTTGCTTTTAGAGCTTTGTGGTTTGTATTAATCCCAATTAGTGCAATAACAGTTTTATTTAATGACAAAAAAAGAGCTGTACATGATGTAGTTTTCGGTACAGTGGTGACTAAAGATAGAATCTTATAGGGTACTGGAAGTAAAAATTGTATTGAATACGATATATGGGGGGATATTTATTTTAGATTTATCTATTAATTTACCCATTTCCTACACCTCATCTTATACATACTATTGCTAATCTTTTGATTTTGTGATACAATTTTAACAAAGTCTTGCAAAAGACTCATTTTTAGTGAATGAAAACAATGAAAGGAGGTTATATTATATGGTAGAAGTAAGAAAGAGAGAAAGAGAAAGCGTAGAGTCTATGATTCGACGCTTCACTCGACGTATTCAGAAAAGCGAAGTATTAGTTGAAGCCCGAGCCTCACGATTTTTGACCAAGAATAAGTCAAAGACCAAGCAAAGACAAGCAGCAATTAAAAAAGTTCAATTTTTAACTGAGAAAGATAAATTAGTTAAAATGGGGAAAGTTCGTTCAACAGAAAGACTTCCTAATAAGTATAAGTTGAAAATTAAAGCAAGTATCAAATAATACCTTTCACTATGTCTCAAATTGCGCTTCAAATTAAAAAAGATATGATACAGGCCATGAAAGATCATGATGATCTTAAAAAGACTGTACTCAGAACTTTTAGTTCAGAATTTAAAAATGCTGAAATTGATAAAGGAGCCCCTTTGGAGGATATTGATGTTCTTAAGGTATTGGCTCGACTTGAAAAACAACGAAAAGATTCTATTCAAGCTTATCGCGATGCGGGAAGACAAGATTTGGTTGATTCAGAGCAGGCTGAACTTGATATTATTCAATCTTATTTGCCAGCAAAACTTTCAGATGAAGAATTAGCTCAATTAGTAGATGCGAGTATTGCTGAATTGGGAGATGCTGCGAATTTTGGTTCTGTGATGAAATCAGTAGTTACAAAAGCCCAAGGTAAGGCTGATGGGAATCAGATTAAAACCTTAGTTCAAGCTAAATTAGGATAATATATGATATTGGAATTTGAAACACAAGTTCCAAATATTCCGGACTATAATAATCTTATAGCTTTATGTGTTGATACCTTTAGCAATTATATTGACCGTAACTTGCAAGAGACTACGGTCAGTATTGCTATTGTACCAGAAGAGACAATTCAAAGTCTCAATGCTCAATATAGGTCTCAGGATAAAGTAACTGATGTATTGTCATTCCCGCTATGGGATAAGGCGAGTATTCAGAGTTTGCCGGAGCAAATTTTAGGAGAAATTGTTATATGTTATAATCGTGCCCTGTCACAAGCTCAAGATTTAGAGCATAGTATAGAATATGAAATTGCTGTACTATGTATACATGGATTATGTCATCTTATAGGATATGATCATTTGACGGATAGTGAATATGAGAAGATGAAAGAAGTGGAGCAAGAATTATTGACAATAGTCAAAAAACACTATTCCTTTTCCTAAATAAATGTGATATGATAAAAAGAGATAAAAACAATACAGATAAATTATGTCCAAAAATGAAATAATAGTTGGATTAGACGTAGGAACATCACTCACAAAGATAGCGGTAGGAAGGCGTTTGAGAGAAGACAAAGACCCTTCTATTATTGCTTTAGGTGTGGCTCCTAGTGAGGGTTTGAGGCGAGGTGTAGTAGTAGATATACAAGATGCTACTCGTAGTATTCATTTAGCCCTTGATTCAGCTTCTAAAATGATAGAAGAGGATATAAAACAGGTAATAGTATCATTGAATGGTTCTCATATCAAAAGCTTTGAAACAGCAGGTAAAGTTGCCGTCTCTCGAGCTGATGGAGAGGTTACCGAAGAAGATATTGCAAGAGTATTATCTAACGCCAATCCTGGTCCAAGTAGTCAAAATAAAGAAATTATTGCTATTATTCCTAAAACTTATATTCTTGATGAAGAATCAGGAATAAAAAATCCTGTTGGAATGAATGGAATTCGTTTAGAATTAGAGGCTTTAATTCTGGAAGGGAATGCATCTCCTATTAGGAATTTAGAAAAATGTATACAAACTTTGGGTCTCGGGATAGAACATCAGGAGGTTGGTATACTCGCCTCAGCTCAAGCGGTACTCACTAAAAAACAAAAAGATTTGGGAGTGGCTGTGATTGATTTGGGAGCTGGGACAACTTCTCTTGCGGTTTATGAAGAGGGAAGACTTATTCATGTTGCTATTATTCCTGTTGGAGCTTCGCATATTACTAATGACATTGCGATTGGGCTTAGAACATCAATTGAAGTTGCAGAAAAAGTAAAACTTAAATATGGTTCAGCGCTAGAAGATGCTCTGGGAGCGGACTCTAAACTCAAAATTGATTTAGCAAAAATTAATTCAGAAGAAGTAGGAGTATTCCCTATATCCTATGTAGCGAGCATTATAGAAGCTCGATTAAAAGAAATTTTTGGTCTTATTATAAAAGAATTACAAGAAATAGAAAGAGAAGGACTATTACCGGCAGGAGCAGTATTAGTAGGAGGAGGAGCTGATTTAAGAGCAATAGCTGATTTAGCTAAACAAGAATTAAAGCTCCCTGTCAAAATTGGAATTCCTCAGGGAGTTGAAGGAAGTATTGCTGATGTGGATAACCCCATATATGCTAATTTGGTAGGACTAATCTTAGAAGGATTTGGGAATACCGAAGAAGATGGCAGTTTTGATTATGATGGAGGCCGACCAGCTAAGAAAAACCCATTCAAATTATGGAATCCTCTCAATAAACTTATTAAGACTTTTCTTCCAGATTAAAAAACATATATGAAATTATTTGATAATTTAATAGTATATGGACCAGAAAAAGAGGGTAATGGATCTCCTAGTTTAGAATTATCAGCTCAAGAATTAGAGGCATTAAAAAGAGAAACAGAGGAAATTAAAGAAGTAGAACAAGGAGAGACTGTGTTTGAGGAAATTACAACTCCTGAGTCAGAAGCTGAAACAGAAATAAGTCTCGATGCTTTACTGGGAGATTTGGTAGGTGAATTACAACAAGAAGTAGAAGAGGCTAATAAGTCTCCATTTGAGATTGATGAGGAGACAGGATTATCTCTACAGGGTCAGACAGTACAAGAAATTCAAGATAGGCTTGCTCAATTAGAGAATAGACAAGCTACTGATATTGAAGAGTCCATTCATTCATCTCGGGGAGAAGAGCAGGGACAATTAAAGTCTATATTAGAAATAGCAAAAACAAGTCAAGATGATACATTATTGCAGATCCAAAAAGCTTTTAACAGCTTTAAGTCTTCATATCCTGACTCTCCAGTAACAATAGAAGCATTTATTGCAAAAAAAGATACCTTACAGAATATAGTAGATACCGATGAGAAAAAAGTACAAGAAGCCGAAGCCTCTCTCGCTACATTTGAAGCTGAGACCAAAAGACTTATTGATGAGGCTTATGAGACTGAGCTACAAACAACAAAAGATAGATTAGAGCCTTTAAAGCCAGAATATGAAGGGAGTGAAGTAGAAAAACATGATAAACAAGTTTTATTAGAGCAAAAATTAGAATTTTTATTAAACAATCCAGAAGAATTATTTAGTGATGCTCATATTGCTGAGATATTAGCAGTATATGGATTACAGGAGGGGCAAGATAAAATTCAAAACTTACAGGAACAAAGTAAAGAAGCTCAGGAACAACAAAAAAGGGATGATATCAAAGAAGAAATACTCCAAAATATATATTGGTCTAAAGATGAAATACCTGAATTAACACAAGCTATTAATGCTGATATTGAAGCTAAATTAAAGCAATTACAAGAACAGTATCCTGATTTAGAGCCTATTACAATAGCATTAAAGTTATCGGGAAAAGACCGTTTTGCTTATCTTCTTGACTCAGAAGATCCTGAATTAGAGCAATTAGTATTCTGGTCTTCCTCTAAAGGAGATAAAAATTGGGATAATATATTAGCTGAACATCCTCAATTGAGACAATATGTAGAGAGTCAAGTTAATCATACATTTGCTGATCGAGAACAAAAAAAAGAGGACTTTCATATACAAAGAGAGAAGCAATCTCAGGAGCGTATTACTGCCACTATAGAAAATGGAGTTAGTCGTTATAAAAAGCAGGAAGTTAATCGTATACAAGGAGAAATATCTCAAATTCAGAATGATGAAGTTTTTTATTCACAAGATAGAAAAGATAAAAGTATTGTACAAAGTAAAGAAGCAATTCAGCTCACAGATATTAATGAATTTAAAGCATCAATACAGTCTGGAGTTGATGGAATAACCATAAATGAGGGAGGATTTATTACCCAAAATGATATTGCAGAATCTAATAAAAAGATTGATGAGGAAATGGTTGTATTACTTACTAAAATACAGGGATATATAACCGGTATGGGATATAAGCAGGATAAAGTCAGCTCTCTAGATGATTTGAATACATTTGGTGAACAAATTACTAATGATTTGACTATCGAGAGTAAAAAACTGTTTAAGGATAAAGCTAAAATTACTCAGTTAGCAGCGTTACAAAAACATATTGAAGAAGTAAAGGAACAACATCAAACTCTTAATAATCAAAAAATAGAGAATCAAAAAATATTCAGACAAAGGTTAGAACGAGTAAGAGAACTTAATACTATTGCAGGAAGATTACCCCAGTATATTAAAGAAACCCTTATGGCATCACCAATGAATAGTATGTCTGAAAAACTTGATGCTATAGTACAAGAATTACAACAATATGAAACTTCTGCTGAATTACAAGCTCAAAGAGATAAAATTGATCAGTTACAGCGACAGATAGAAGAATTAAGAGGGTAACTTAAAGAAAAATGCGACTGGTGGGTCGCATTTTAGGTCTCAACTGGGAGGGGGATGAGATCATCAATGATATCACTTATCATCATATGGGTTATATAGACATCATAATACATATCATGATGTCTAAATCGAAGTAGAGCATACTCTTTACTGGATCTATTATATAATTTTCTAAAATTATATATAAAATCTTCTTTAGTAATACCAATTGCATCTACAGATTGTGATTCTAAGATTACTAAGGTACTCACTGGTGATAATGATGTAATTGTAATTCTATAATCTATGATAGTTAAAATACGTTCCATAGAATAGTACCCTCAAAGAACAGTAAAAATATTTTACTATATCTCATCATGAATTGCAATTGTAATAGTCTTGATTCTATGCTATGATAGCAGAATAATAGAGTTTATTTATGCCATATCCTACCAAAAAGAAGTCTAAAGCTATTCGCCGTAATAAGCGCGAAAAGCGTGAAGATGTCCCAAAGTCTGCTTTGCCCACTACCAAACATCGTCGTAATCCCGCCAATCAATTAAGTAAAGCCCCTAAGGGGAAGCTTAAAGATAAAGATGGGAGTCAATATGTATATGGGAAGAATTCAGTGCTTGAGATATTGAAAAGTGACCCAAAACGAGTTCAGAAAATTTATATTACTCGAGAAAATCAAGTACGAGATAAGCGTTTGGAGCAAATTTTGGAATTAGCTAAAGAATCTCTTGCCCTTATACAATATGTACCTATTCAGAAAATAACAGGATTATTAGAAAAAGAAATTGCCGAAGAAGGGGATTATACTCATCAAGGTATTATTGCAGTTGTAACCGCTGAGCCTTTACTGAGTTTAGAGGAATGGGCAGCTAGTATTAAAGAGAAAGTAGGGGATACTTCTCAAGGTTTAGTTATTGCCCTTGATGAAATTACTGATCAGCATAATATTGGAGCAATAATCCGAGTTGCTGAGACTATGGGAGCCCTTGGAGTATTAATGCCGAAGCATAGAGGAGGGATTATATCCCCTATAGGCTCAAAAGTAGCCTCTGGGGCAGACAAATATGTCCCTCTGGTACAAGTAGGGAATATGAACACTGCGCTCAATACGCTGAAGCAATTAGGCTTTTGGATATTGGGTAGTGATTGTAATCCAGAGACCCCACCATTTTATCAATATGATTTCCATGATTTACCTACAGTACTCGTAATGGGTAGTGAAGGTAAGGGATTAAGGCCAAGTATTGCCTCTAGCTGTGATATGCTTGGGTATATACCAATGTATGGCAAAATTCAATCTCTCAATGTAGCCACCGCCACTGCTATAATGGCATATGAAATTGTAACACAACAAACAACCAAGAGGTAAAAGATATTTACTCTTTATCTCCTCGTATAATAGGGTCTCCTTCAGGATGTTTACGATTGATTTTAGCTATACTATTTTCCATAATTTCATCAAAGCTAATATTAAGCTCATCTAAAGTTAAATTAAAATACCATAATAAATCTCCAAGCTCTTCTTTTACCTTTTCTTTATCTAAGGTGACAAGTGCTTTTTTGGATTTCTTAATTAAATCTAATACCTTCACTGATTCAGTTACAAGTCCGGTACTGGCATAATCTAATCGGGGAGATGCATCTCCGGTATGAAAATCAGTATAATCTGCATAATCAGTACGTAGAGCTTGTTTTTTATAATCGTTTAAATCCATAAATATAGTATATTAATTACCAATTACAGAAAATCTTGATTTGGTAGCATCAAAGAATTGTTGTAATTCTGGTTGATCAAGAGCTCTGTCATATATAGAGGTATGAGAGAGTGCTCCCTGATAATTATTCCAACCAATAGTAAATTGAGTTGGGGCGAGAGGATAAGAATTAATAGTTGGAGTTTCATAGACAAAGACACCATTTATATATAATTTTATCGTATCATTATTGCTATGTGTCACCGCAAGATTATACCATTTATCAGGCTCTAAAATAATTCCAGTATTATAGTCATAATTGTCATATTCATAATCACTAATTAACTCATTATAGACAGAGCTACCACCATTAAGAATAATGGTATCATTATCCAAATATACAGAGTTATAAAAATTATCAATTCCATCACTTGATTCAAGAGAGTTAATATAATTAATATTACCCACACCGAATTGAAGAGGTTTAATCCAAGTATTATAGGTGTAATTAGATAATGATTGAGGAGAAGGAGTTGTTACAGTAAAGGTTTGATTGTTATCAAATATTAAATTACCACCATCATTAGAATTATATGTAGCATTACCACTCAATATCGCATCAAAATCATTAAGACCTAAATCATTCCAAACTGATCCATATCCTGGATATGAAGTCCTACAAACATCAAGATAGAATAGAAGATTATTATTTATTGGAGGAGTAATACAATTCATAGAGAAAACAAAAGGATTAGTAGCTGGCAATTCTGGAGTTTCCTTAAAACAGCTAAATATACAATTAGCATTATTACGAAGAGTAGGGAATGACACACCATTACTTTGCCAAATAGTATCAAAATCCCAAGTATTAAAACTATTAGCATTATACATTTGAGAAGTGGTAAGAGGAGTGGCATTATCTGCGGAAGATGTTTGTAAACTAGTCTCAGTATTCCAATAATTATTGGTATTATTTACTGCCAAATCTCCAGGATTAGTAAAAACAAACTCAACTTGTCCAGCAAAACCGTTATTAATAGGGTTTATAGCAAGAGGATTTTCAGAAATGACTTTTCCAGTAGAATAGCTACTCCTAATAACAGAATCCCTATTATTGCCAACAAATCCACCAGTATAGATGCCCAATAGTAAGGTGTCTGTAGGTACGACTACATCTGAATTAGGTAATATCATCACATTACCTGTGGCATAAGAATTATGAATACCTATTTCTATAGGAGGATTGGTGTCTGCTGCGATTACTTCAATGCTGTCTGAGTATAGAATTGGATTTACTCCCTGCATATTACCTACAAATCCTCCTGCATAATCAGACCCAATAGACACATTACCTGTAGCATATGAATTCATAATAGAGCTAGTATTTCCATCCATATTTCCTACAAAACCACCGGCAGTATAGGTACCAACAGACACATTGCCAGTAGCATGGGAGTTGCGAATACTACCACCATCCATATTTCCTACAAATCCTCCTCCAGCAATTCCACCTCCTATAGAGGCAGGGGCAACAAATCCTCCTCCAGTAATTCCACCTCCTATAGATTCAGGGGCAACAAATCCTTCCCCACCTACAGTTACATCTCCAGTGGCACAAGAATTGAGTATTTCACCATTCTGCATTTGTCCTACAAGTCCACCAATAGATGCCCCCCCATCAACATCAGCATTAGCTGTAGAATTAGATATAGTCCCATCTTCCATCCAACCTATAAGCCCACCAATAATATTTCCACTCCCATGTACTTGCCCATTGACAAGAGCATTATCTATAAGACCATTTTGCATATACCCAATAAGGCCTCCCCCATATAGACCAGATCTGGCCCAAGATACTCCCTCTACAACTGCATTACGTATTTCCGTTTCTCCATCACTGTAACCAATTATACCTCCTACACGATTATGAGCAAATATATAATTATCTTGTAATACTATATTATATAGCTTTGCACCAAGAGTATATGCAAATAATCCACTATAATCTTCAAACTCACGATTAATTGTGAGTCCTAATATACCATATCCATTACCATCGAAGCTTCCGTTAAAATCACCCCCTGTACCATATGCAAATCCAATCGGAGTAAAGCCAAGACCTCCATTCCAAGTCTCGGTTCCTGTGGCATCAATATGATTACCAAGTTTATAGGCAGCATTTAAATCCTGCCCCATAGCCTGTAATTCCCAATCATTGGTAATAATATATGGGTTTTCTTTGGTACCATTCCCTGCTAAATTGGTAAAGATTTCCTCTATATTGGTAGGTTCAGAAGCATGAGTAGTAGAGAGAGTATTAATAATAGAAATCTGGTTACTATATGTGGTACC
>CAZPCB010000003.1:0-64712 GCA_964585065.1 uncultured Candidatus Saccharibacteria bacterium
AAATAAGTTCTCTGGGCCTGAATTACAAGAAACATAAATATTTGCTGTATCTAATCCTGTTGTAGACCAAGTAATGGTAGTTTCCCCTACGCTACTACCTTGTGGAATAATTACTGTATCAGGTGTTGCCCAGATTACTCCGGTGACTGGAGTTGGAGGTGAAGGTGGTGGAGGTGGAGGTGCGTCGACTCCTGTCATATTAAAGCTTGAAACATATGTAGTATATCCAGTACCTCCTCGACAAAACCAAACTCTCCACCTAGTATTAGAGTCTTGTTGTACTCTACAAGCATATATCCCTGGATCATATACTCCAGAAGCAGTATACTGTGATGTAAGTGTAAGACTACTCATCCCACTACCAGTAAATGTAATATCATAGTGTTTTGCATTTGTTCCTGTAGAGAGTAAGTCGTCTGACGCATCCTTACCTAGTGAAGTAACATTAGATACACCTGCACCCCAGGTTAAAGAGATATCTTGATTGGTATCATTATTAAACTGGTGGTATACACTACCACTCCAGGCACTAACAGGAGTATATTGAAAGGAGATTATCACGATTGTGATTATAAATAAATATAATTTTATATATAATGCAAGTTTTTTCTTGTTTCTAATATTTTCCATATATATTAATTTGTCTTTTTATACTTTCTGAATATAAACATTAATATAGTAAATATTAATATTATAATTGACAATACAGCTAAAATAATAATATTATTTCTATTATTATTTTGTTCATTGGTACATTGACTAGGGTCTAAATCTTTACAGTCATATACTGATTCAATAGTATTAATAATTGAACCATTTGCATCTTTAATTGTACTTGTTACAGTTAATTTATTATACTTATTATTAGGTAATTTTGTATATATTCCATCAATCTGTCCTGTTAATACACCTTTGTATTCACTACTGGCTATTATCTTATCTTTTTCATCTTTGACTATATTTTCTAGTATTATATCTACTTTAGCATCATTAATATTGTATATACAAGTTAATAGTTTTAATTCTTTATCGGGAGCATAGGGACTTGTATTAAAAGTTAAAGCTGTTATTCTTGGCTCATTGATACGTGAATTTCTAAATCTTATATTGACTATATTACCCCATTTTGTAGCTAAAGGAGTTTTTGTATCTTTTATTTTTATCTTTACATAATATATTGCTTTATTGGGTTCTTTTATTGTATAATTAGCTATATTAGAACCTTTCTTTACTATTGTTTTTTGTTCTTTTAATTCTTTCTCTACCTTTCCTAAATCATCACTCCAGCTATATACTTCATATTGTATCTCTACTTCTTTATCTTCATTGGTATTATTTTGTATTGGTACACTGATATTAACTGGCTCTATCTTTTCATATATTGGATTTATAGATAAGCTATCTAATATTTCATTATTTAGCTTAATTTCATTTTGCTTCACTGATATATCCTCTGTATTATTACCTCCTATTTTGAAACTAGCATAAGATGCTGGCATTTCCTCAGTAAATGGTAATCCAGCTATATTTATTTGATCATTTTGTATTACTGATAATAATATCTCATACTCTCCTTTTACAGCTTGAAATGGCATAATGTATTTATATTCTACAATATAGCTGCCTAAACTGTTTATATTTATATTATCTTTTAGTACTATCTCATCTACTGTTTGTATTATTCTTTTATCTTCTTCTTGCTCTATTTTTACTATTTTAGCTCGCACTTTTAAGTCTGGTAATGGATAGGTATTATTATTTTTTAATTCTCCCTTTATGTATATAACATCTCCTGGCTCATATGTATTCTGATCTAATCCTACATTAACATCTACTTTACCTAAATTATATATATCAAAACAATTTCCCAATGTGGCATTCCTTAATCCTTCTGGATTTAAATTGCTTTTATACTCATCTATATTAGCTTTTTCTTGAGCTATTACTCCTATATGAGGCAATAATAGACTTAACCCAAATATGATATATATTCCTTTTTGTATTATTTTTTTCATGAGTTTTATTTATATACTGTACACTATTAATAGTATATCATACCCCCCTAATTGTATATTGTGGATAAGTTAATACTCAATCATGATACGGTTTTTTTTATCGCATTTGGAATTGCTATAACTATTTGTCTTAGTCTTTATCTGTATTTCCGAAGACAAGATGTTATTTAATAGTTAATTTAGTATATCATAAAGGAGGAATATCCTATAGAGATATTCCTCCTTTTCTCACCATATTCTTCTACTTAGCAACTTCTCGAATAGTTCTATCCCCAAAATTAGTTATATCTCCAGTACAGGGTTTCTCTTCTGTTCTTCCTAATGATCCTTTTGCTTCTATGACTGGATTGTATTTCCCTAGTCCTAATCCTGTATAATCTAGAGTGAATTTTTGTGTTATATTATCACTTGTTATTGAACTTCCATAATCCTCTCCTATTGTCCTTTTTATTCGCCATGTATATGGATTATTAGCATTCCCTACTGTCGCTTCTACTTGGGCTATTGGGCTCTCTGCACTTACTACATTCTTTAATATCTTACAGGTTATCAATGGATAACTTTGTATCACTAATGTAATATTTGCATTGACTGATTTTGGAACTTTTGCCTCCTTCCCTGTACAACTAAGATTTATTGTATATGTTTGATCAGCTTTATCTGGTTCTACATTATTATTCTGCCTAGAACTTTCCAATTCTATATTATTTTCTCTAAATATATCTCTTGCTCCCGCAGTACTTAATTTACAACTATTATCCTGTAATCCAACTGTATTAGTTATTTTCCAATTTGTACTAATTGGATCTCCTGTCTTTATTGTTAATGTTTCTCCTTTTGCTACTGTTGTACTTCGACTCCTTAAATTGAAATCTACGCTAGGTTCTGGATAATTTAGCGGAGTTAATTTTCCACATCCCTTCCATCTATCTCCTAAGTTACTATTGCGGTTATCGTTTAGACTTACTTGTATGTCATACTCATATCCAGATATTAATCCACTTATATCTATGTTTCCTGTTCTAGTATTATATGGTAAGTTGTCCCATACCCAATCTACTTCTCCTTCTCTTCTCCATCTTGCTTTTAATACTAACTCATCTCCTGGCTCATCTGTACCTGTATAATTCCAATTTGTATTACCTGTTGTATATCCTGTTCCTGTTCCTCCACAGCTTAATTGATCTAGATTAGGTGGATTATTTACTTTTGTACTAAAGACTGGTCCATCTTCCCAACCTGTCCATCCGTTTACTGGATTATATACTGCTACTCGTGGATAATAGGTTGTCCCTGGTATAAGTCCTGATATTGCTATATTACTTGCAGTACCAGCATATCCACCCCATACAATATTAGTAAAGCCAGGATCAGTAGCTATTTGTATAGCAACATTTGTTTGGGCATCTCCATCTGCATCACTATAGCTCCAATTTGCTGTTGCAGTATGATACCCTATATCTGTTGTTCCTGTATAGGCTACTGTTGGTGCTTGGTTTGGATTCTTTACTCTTACAGTATAGGTTATTGAATTTAAGGAATATCCCCATCCCCCCCTTGCATAGTCTCCTCCATTTGGAGTAAAGACGTTTCCCCGATTTCTTATACAGCGCACGCTTTGACCACCAACACGACCAGTTGACACGATTGTTTGAGTTGTACCCGTAGGACAACCACATTGTGTTGTGGGTTGACGCCCCGCACCTCTTACAAATGTATATCCAGTGACTGTACATACCTGTAGTTCATATGTAATCTGAGGGAAAGTACGCCCCCACTGGTAATTCCTTGCGACATAATAAGAACCAGACCCTGGGAATGAAACGGTTATATTCGCTGCTCCTTGCCCTACCGTACGACAACTTGAACCACCAGAAGATGCACAATCTATAATTCCATCATTACTACTACTTAGAGTATAACCCACTTGACCTATAATACCTCCTTGCATCTGATTTTGTACCTCATAACCGCCTGAACATGCTCCTCCATAGCTCACATAATTCCAGTTATATATATTATTGTCCATGGGGGGAGTAGCATTATCTACTGCAGTGTACCAATAAGATCCGGTTACATTATCATTATATGCAACCAAATTTGTTCCAACAGGGATATCTCCAGCCCCTGACTCATTTAGGTTTAAGTTTCTAACACCTTGAGCTTGAAGAGTAAATTGTTTGTCTAGACTCATACCAAACAATGTTTGCGCCTTAAAGTCAGGTGGACCTCCACAGCCACCTCTTTTATGATATCTATAATAATTCCAGCTATCTGTATAATTAACTGGTACGGATATTGCAGAACTTTGTTGAGGTAACATATATACTATTAAGGATAATAGTAGTATTACTATATATTTCATATGGTTATATTTAAGGTTTTTCATATGCTTATTTTATCGACTTTAATGCTCTCCTTCTATATTCTCGAAATCCAAACACTAGCCCTCCTAAGACTAATATTCCTCCCAGGAATACCCATACACTAGAATTTGCACCTCCTTGCCTACATTGACTTGGATTTAATTCCTTACAGTCATAATTTAAATCAATAGTATTCAGTATATTTCCGTCTTTATCTTTAATTGTACTTGTTACCATTAAGTTATTATATCTCTTATTTTTTGGCAATTAAGTATATATACCATCAACTTGACCTGTAACCGTTCCTTTATATTCACTACTTGCTATTATTTTACCCCTCTCATCTTTTATAGTGTTTTCTACTATTGTTTCCACTTCAGTCTCATTCGTATTATGTATACAAGTTAAAAGCTGTATATCACCTTTTTCTGGACTATATGGGCTAGTATTTAATGTTACCGCAGCTATTCTTGGCTCACTTATATCTTCATTCACAAACCTTATATTTGCTATATTTTCCCAGCTCATATTTGTGAGCACATTATTACCTCTAACTTTTATTTTAATATAATATACTGCTTCTGCTTGTTCTTCTATTGTATAGCTTGCTATACTTGTACCTTGCTTGGCTATTGTTTTTAATTGTTTTAATTCTTTCTTTATTTTCCCTATGTCATCACTCCAGCTATATACTTCATATTCTACTTCTACTTCTTTATCTGTATCTGTATTGTTCTGTATCGGTACTTTGATTGTAACTGGTCTTTTATCTCTATATTTAGGATTGAATGATAAATTATTATACGGAACATCATTGATCGTTATATCTTTTTGTTTAATAATTATCTCTTCTGTATTATCACCTTCTATTTTAAAGTTTAATTTAGATGCATATACATCATCTGTAAAGCTTAATCCCGCTACACTAATCTGATCATTGGAAACTACAGACAATAATATTTCATAATCTCCTTTAGCAGCTTTCATCGGTAATATATAGGATTCATTTATTTCCTGTGAACCTTTACTTGCTAAGTTTATATTATCTTTTATCACTATTTCATCTACTGTCTTAACTATTCTCTTATCACCTTCTTGTTCAATTTTAACTATTTTAGCTTTTATCTTTAAATCTACTAGTGGATAATTATTATTATTTTCAATATTTCCTGTAAATTTTATAAGTCCAGCCCCCGGCTTAGCTTCTGCTCCTGTCTGATATTCATTCTGATCTATAATAATACCTAGTCGTATATTATTGAATTTATATATATCAAAACAATTACCTAGTGATGCATTCTTTAAACCTTCTTGCTTTAATGTACTCGTATAAGGAGTTTCTTCTGGTGGATTCTCTTTGCTTTCTTTAATCCATCTCTCTACCTCTTCTGCTGTAGGTGGAGTTGGTGATAAGGGTGCTGGAAGTTCCCCCTGACTACTTTCAAGTTGCTCTCTTTCTTTCATTAGGTTATCATATTCTTCTTGAGTTAAGTTATCTATATCCATACTCGATATACCCTGAGCTAATACTGCTATCTGGGGGAGTAATAAAGATGTTATTAATATGACTATACCTAATATTGAATTTATTTTTTTCATAAAAATTTATATTTAATTATTCTCTTTTAATAATACACCATATTTTTATATATTACTATTTGACTATTGTGAATAAGTTTTACTGTTTTAGTAATTCTCCATATTAAAGACTATCATAATCTCTCACAATAATTTGTGAGTCGATTTGTTTCATAGTCTCAAGAATTACAGATACCACGATTAAGAGACTAGTTCCTCCAATGGCTAATGCTTGATTGCCAGTAAATCCAGTAACAATATATGGTAATACCGCAATAATACCTAAGAATACAGCTCCAAAAATAATAATTCTATTGGATACATATTGTAAATACTGGGCTGTTTTTTCTCCTGGGCGAATTCCTGTTACAAAACCTCCTTGTTTTTGTAAATTCTCAGCTACTGCTTTTGGTTCAAAAACAATGGTAGTATACACATAGGTAAATACTAATACAAAGATGAAATAGAGACTAGCATAAGCTACTTGATTAGAAAGGAAAGTATTAACTGCTTGAGCTCCTGAGGCTAGCCAAGAAATATTACTTTGTACTAATAAATTAGCTACAACTTGTGGGAATAATACGAGAGATACTGCAAAAATAATCGGCATTACCCCAGCCTGATTTACTTTCATTGGTAAATAGGTGTCAACTTGTGCATTAACGAGTGATCCTCTTGATTTTTTACTATATGATATGGGTATATTACGCTGTCCCTCAGTAATAAAGATAATTGCATATATAACAATTAAGGTAAGAGCGGTATATACAAGATATAATGGAATCTCTCCTCTATTAAAGTTTAAGAAAAATTGACTTAATGTTGTTGGGAGCCCCGCAATAATACCTGCGAATATAATCAATGATATTCCATTCCCTACATTTTGATTGGTGATTATCTCCCCTAACCACATAAGCCCAATAGTTCCTGCTGTCATTAAAGCGACAATAGTAATAACTTGTAAACTGGTAATATCTTGAATAATATTTTGACTTCTTAATAATGTCAATGTTGACATTGCCTGCACAATAGCAAGTGGTACGGTGAGCATTCTTGTATATTGATTAAATACTTGTCTTCCTTGTTCTCCTTCTTCTTTATATAATCGATTCAAGGATGGGACTACCATTGTAAATAATTGCATAATAATAGAAGCCGTAATATATGGTCCTACTCCCAATGCTACCAAGGAAAAATTAGAAAAACCACCTCCTGAAAATATATCTAAAAACCCCAAAAGTTGATTTGATTTTGCAAAAGCCTCTATACGATCAATATCTACTCCTGGAATAGGAATAGATGCAATAAGTCGATATACTATCAATATACCAAGTACTAGAAGAAGTTTATTTCTAAGCTCTGGAATTCGAGGTATATAGAGCCATCTTTTCATATCTATATCTTTAACATTTATCTATTATATCACAAAAACTCCTTGAGTCAGAATATATAGCTTATGCACTATATATATCCTGTATTGTCTTCGATACCGCAATATTTTCAAATACAAATTTTTTATCAATAGCTTCTCCAGTATTCTTGGCTAATACTTTAATATCTGTAGTACTATTTCGAATTAATTTCACCTGTAATAGACTTTCACGATTAATAATAGCTCCATTTTCAAATATTGCAGCAATAGATTGAATATTTACAATAGTATAGGCGGTTTTACCCTTTATATTCCCAATTCGATGAGCTCCTTGTACTGGGGATTGTCCTCTTCTTTTATGAATAACTCGGCTTCCTTGTCCAGCTAAAGCAGCACTACCTCCGGTGAATAATGGAGATATTTTAGCTCCTGATCGAGCTTTTTGTCCTTTTTGTCCTTTTCCACTATAAGTACCTCGCTTTCCTCCGCGTCCTATTCTTTTACGAGTTTTTTGTGATGGATGTGGTGATAATGTATGAATATGCATATTATTGAGTCATTAACAAAGCTTTTACTGTTGCTTGAGCATTATTGAGCTTATTCTTTCCTCCGAGCATCTTAGCGGTAATATTCTTAATTCCAGCAAAATCTACAACAGTTCGAACTGCTCCACCAGCTACAATTCCTTTTCCTTCTTTGGCTGGCTTTAAAATAATTTGAGCACTACCAAATTTTGCAGTGGCGTCAACCGGAATAGTACCGGTACTTACATCAATTTGTACCATTTTTTTCTTGGCAGCATTAATAGCTTTATCAATTGCGATAGCGGTATCAGCTCCTTTTCCGATTCCAACTCCAACTTTTCCTTTACGATCTCCAATTACAACAGTTGCTCGAAAAGAAAATCGTCGTCCTCCAGCCATAACACGAGCTACTCTAGCTATATCTAGTACTTTATGATCATATTCTCGCTTCTCTGGCTGTCTTGATTGTTGTTGCTGCTTTGCCATATTAAATTCTTAATCCTGATTTACGAGCTCCTTCTGCAAAAGCTGAGATTTTTCCAGTATATTTTCGTCCTCTTCTATCAAATACAGCACGATAAATATTCTTTTCTAATGCAGCTACTGCTAATGCTTCTCCTAATTTTTCAGCATCAGTAATAGTAACACTTTTTCCTTTGCTCAATGATTTACTATGTAGTCCAAGTAAAGTTACTCCCTTGATATCGTCAATAAGTTGAGCATATATACTAGTATTGCTTTTGGATACTGCTAATCGAGGAATAGTAGAAGTACCTGAGATTTTTCCTCTCACTCTTACCTTTCTTCTTGCTAATCGTCGCTGTTTGTCCAAAATTGCCTTCATACTATATGCATTATAATCCTTATTTTATCACATTTATCTTCTTATTTCAAGTGTTTAAGAAGATGTTTTCTTACCTACTTTCATTCTGACAAATTCGTCATCATATCTCACACCTTTTCCTTTATAAGGTTCTGGTGGTCGAGTAGCCCGAATATTAGCAGATACCTGTCCAACGAGAGTTTTATCTATTCCTTTTACTAAAATAATATTTTTATCTACCTCAAAGGCAATTCCTTCTGGAGCTGTTACTTCAATTGGATGTGAATACCCAAGATTCAATACAAGAGTTTGTCCTTGTAGGGCTACACGATATCCCACTCCTTCAATACGAAGTTTTTTGGTAAATCCATCTGTTACTCCTGTAATCATATTTTGAAGTAAAGCTCGATATAATCCCCAAAAAGCACTAATATTCTTGATTTGCTCTTGTGGAGTTACAAAAACTTCTGTTTCTCCTATTTCAAATCCTACTGGATGATTTACATCCTGAGATAATACTCCTTTTGGACCAGTAACAGTTAATACTCCATCTTGTAATACTATGGATACTCCTTCTGGGATTTGAATTGGCTTTTTTCCTACTCTTGACATAATCGTATACTTACTTAATTACCAAATTTGACAAATAACTTCTCCTCCCAAATTCTCTCTTTTTGCAGTATTAGCATCTATAATTCCTTTTGAGGTAGATAAAACTACAGTTCCTTTTCCATACTTAAATTGTGTTGGAAGTTCTTGTGCTCCAAGATAAATTCTACGTCCTGGCTTACTTACTCTATCAATGCCCTTAATCCCATCTTTTTTAAGATCAATAACAAGAAGAGGAAATCCTTTTTCTTGATCAACTTTTGTAACTCCTGTTACAAATTTCTTAGTCTTTAATAATTTTGCAATTTCAAATTTAAGATTAGAGTAAGGAATGGATACCTCTCTCTTATTCACCGCTTGTGCATTACGGATTCTGGTTAGCATGTCTGCAATTGGGTCAGTCATATTCATATAATTCTTATAATTACCAACTAGATTTTTTAATACCTGGGATTAATCCCTCTGAAGCAAGTTCTCTGAAACAGATACGGCATAATCCAAAATCTCGGATATATCCTCTATGTCTTCCACATTTAAAACATCGATTAACACCACGAGTACTAAACTTCTGCTTCTTTTTGGACTTTGCGATATGTGCTTCTGTTGCCATATTTCTACTCTTATTGCTTAAATGGGAATCCCATTGATTTTAATAAATGAAGGCTTTTTTCCTTATTGGAATTGGAAATGGTGATATTAACCTGTAATCCAAAATTAATTCCGAGTTCCTCATTGGATAATTCTGGGAAAATAATTTGCTCTTTAATTCCAAAATTTACATTTCCGTTCTCATCAATTTTAGTTGATTCAATTCCTTGAAAATCTCGAGTTCGAGGAAGTGCAATAGAAATTAATCTATCAAGAAAATCATACATTCTCTCTCCTCTCAGAGTAACTTTAAGCGCGATTGTCATTCCTTGTCGAGTCTTGAATTGAGCAATAGAACTTTTAGCAGCTACCGAAATTGGTTGTTGAGCAGAAATAGTTGTCAAAATTGACTTTACCTTCTCAAATTTTTGTACATCACGAAAATTCTTTCCTGTTCCTACATTAAGAGTAATTTTCTCAATATGAGGTGCGGCAAAAGTATTCTTAATCCCAAACTCTTTCATAAGTTCTGGGCGAAGTGATTCTTGATAACGAGTTTTCAAACTTGACATACTATAATTCCTTATTCAATTTATGACTATATCGTACTTTTTTATCCCCAACAAGTTTATATGATACTTTTGTTCGAGTACCAGTTTCAGTATCTACGAAAGCAACATTGGACATATGAATAGTTGATGGCTTTTCAATAATTGAACCTACCTCCCCTTCTTTGCGAGGTTTTTGATGTTTTTTAACTAGCATTACTCCTTCAACACGAACACGGTTTCGAGATGGTATTACCTCGATAATTTTTCCTCTCTTTCCCTTATCTTTTCCAGAGAGAACTTCAACTGTGTCATTTTTTCGAATCTTCATATGCTTGTCTTATTACAGTACTTCTGGTGCTAATGATACAATTTTCATATATCCTGCTTCTCGAATTTCACGAGCAATTGGTCCAAATACACGAGTTCCAACTGGTTCTTTATTCCCTCCAATGATAACAGCTGCATTTTCGTCAAATCGAATATATGATCCATCGGCTCGACGATATTCTTTTCGCTGACGTACAACTACAGCTTTTACTACATCTCCCTTTTTCACTGTTGCTCGGGGTTCTGCACTTTTTACTGAAGCAACAATAATATCTCCTAATTGAGCATATCTTTTGCGAGTTCCTCCAAGAACATTGAAACATTCAATGATTTTTGCTCCTGAATTATCAGCTACCTTTAATTTACTCTCTTTCTGAATCATATTATTGTATTACTACCCATCTCTTATGTCGGGATAATGGTCGAGACTCTTCAATCACAACTTCATCTCCAAGCTTAATATCTGCATTTTCATTATGTGCCATATATCGCTTGGTAACGGTATATCGCTTTTTATACAAAGGATCTGATTTTGTACGATTCACAGCTACAATTACAGTTTTTTCCATAGCAGTAGATACTACTTTACCTTTTAGGGTACGAGTTTTCGTCTTAGATGTAATAGTAGATTCTGCCATAGTTAAAATTAGGATAATTTGGTCAATACTGTTTGAATTCGAGCAATATCTCGTCTCAATGCTTTGATAGCTGAGCCATCTGATTTTTGAGAAGGATCTCCTTTTACAAAGATGAGCTTACCAAGTTCTAATTGCTTCTCAGCAAGAATCTTTTGTAATTCTCCTTGTGCCTTGGTATTGTATCCCTCTTTACTCATAATAACTCTGTTCTTAAAGCGCCAGTCATAGGCTATAGTATATCGAATTTTTTGCAATTAGTCAAGCTTTTATTGCTCTTTACTAATAAACTTTGTTTTTACCGGGAGCTTAGCTCCAGCTCTTTTAAGAGCTTCTTCAGCAATTTCTCTGGTAACACCATCAATTTCAAATAAAATCTTACCTGCTTTTAGGTTTACTACATAATGATCCACCGCTCCTTTTCCTTTTCCCATACCTACTTCAGCACTTTTGGTAGTAATAGGCTTATGAGGGAATACGCGAATCCAAACCTTACCTCCTCTAGCGGTATATCGACTAATAGCTCGTCGGGCAGATTCAATTTGACGAGCAGTAATCCATTTAGCTTCTGTGGCTCGAAGACCATAAGAACCAAATGATAATTCTATTCCTCTGGAGGCTGCATTTAACTTATCAGAAGGTTTTCCCTTATGAATTTTTCGATGCTTCGTCTTTCTTGGTGCTAATAACATAATAGAATTCTTAACTTATTATTTTTGCTCCTCTAATACATCCCCCTTATATACCCAAACCTTAATTCCGGTAGTTCCATATTTGGTATAAGCGGTTTTTTTAGCAAAATCAATATTTGCTCGAAGAGTAGCCAAAGGAATTTTTCCCTTAGTCAAATATTCTGTTCGAGACATTTCAGCTCCATCTAATCTTCCGCTCAATAATATTTTAATCCCCTTTACATTTTGACTTTGGAATACATTTTCTATAGTTTGCTTTAATACTCGTCGGAATGGAATTCTTTTTTCTAATTGCTCAGCAATATTTTCTCCAATAATAGCAGCATTTTCATTTGGATTCTTGATTTCCTCAACAGTAAGGCGTAAATCAATTTGAGTTCCAATAAGTTTTTTGATAGTTTTCTTTAATGATTCAATTCCAGCTCCTCCTCTTCCAATAATCATTCCAGCTCGAGAAGTATGAATAATAATATTTATTAATCGAGGAGTTCTTTCAATATCAATAGTACTAATTCCTGATTTTGGAAGAGTTTTTGTAATAAATGCACGGATTTTTGCATCTTCTTGTAAATCTTTTGGTAAATTTTTAGCAGTACCAAACCATCGAGATGTCCATCCCTTTGTGACTCCTAGTCTATATACATTTGCTGAAACCTTATTTCCCATATATCTAATTATTTATCGCTATCCTTGAGAGCTTTCTTGGTAACTACTTTCTTAGCTGGCTTTTTGACAGCAGTTGTCTTAGCCTTAGTAGCTGTTGTTACAGCCTCTTTTACAGCTGGTTTTTCAGCTATTTCTTTAGCTTCGGTAGCAGCTTTTCTCTTCTTTACAATATCAAGTTCCTTCAAAGTCAAGGTAATATGTGAACTTCTTTTACGAATAGTATATGCTCTTCCAAAAGCTCGAGGCCGAAAACGCTTTAATGTAAGGCCTGCATCTACAAAAATTGATGATACCTGTAATTGAGCTTCTAATACTGAATCTTGCTTTTTAGCATTAGCTACTGCAGATTGTATAAGCTTTTTGACCGGAATACTTGATTTTTGACTCAAGGTATCAAGTATAGCAAGTGCATCTTTTACAGATTTCCCTCGCACAGCATCAACAACCAACCGAGTTTTTCTCGGACTAATTCTTAGATTTTTAAGTGTTGCATTCCATTCCATACGAGTACTTATTTAGCTTTCTTACCACTATGTCCAATAAATTTACGAGTTGCTGAGAATTCTCCCAACTTATGTCCTACCATATCTTCTTTGATATATACGGGGATATGAGTTTTCCCATTATGTACACCAAAAGTAAATCCTACCATTTCTGGGGTAACTGTACTATGGCGTGCCCATGTTTTGATGATAGTAGTATCTCCAGGCTTTAATGCTAAAACCTTGGTTATTAATTTCTCATCGATGTAGGGACCTTTCTTAAGACTTCTAGACATATACTATACTTATTTTCTTCTACTTATAATAAACTTATTACTTGGTTTATTCTTCTTACGGGTCTTTTTACCAAGAGCAATTTTACCCCAAGGAGTTTTTGGTGACTTAAGTCCAATTGGTTGTCGTCCTTCTCCTCCTCCATGTGGATGGTCTACTGGATTCATAGCACTTCCTCGAACTGCTGGTCTTACTCCACGCCATCGATTTCGTCCAGCTTTTCCAATATTCTCAAGCATATGAGATTCATTACTTACTCTTCCGATACTTGCATATACGGTTTTATGTACTTTTCTTACTTCTCCTGAAGGAAGTTTTACTAAAGCATAGGTGTCTTCCACAGCTAATACCTGTCCTGCACTTCCAGCTGATCGAATAATTTGACCACCTTTTCCTGGGAATAACTCTAAATTATAGACCTCAGTTCCCACAGGAATAAATTCTAAGGTTAATCGATTTCCAATAATTAAAGGAGCTTGTTTGCTGAATAATAGTCTCTGTCCTACATTTAACTTACTTGGAGCTAAAATATAAGATTTAATTCCATCCGTATAGGTAACAAGAGCAATAAAAGCAGATCGATTTGGATCATATTCAATTGATTGTACAATTGCTTCAATATCAAGACGCTTTTGCTTGAAATCAACTAATCGATACATTCTCTTATTTCGTCCTCCTTTATGTCGAACGGTAATCACTCCTCGTGAATTACGTCCTGACATTGAGCGAATAGGAGCTAATAAAGACTTTTCTGGATTTGTCTTTGTTAAAGCTTCTCGGTAATCAACAACTGAGCTCTTTCTTCTTCCTGGTGTGGTGGGTTTTCGATGCTTAATCATATCTAAATACTGATGCTAAATCCTTCTTTCAATGACACAATGGCTTTTTTATACCCTGTTGTCTTTCCTTTCTTTCCACGTACAAATACATTTCGTGATTTTACTTTTATTACGCGAACTTGTGAAACCTTGACATTATACAATAATTCTACTGCTTTTGCAATCTCTTGCTTATTGGTATTCCCATTTACTTCAAATGAATATTGTCTATTCTGAAATAAAGAATAGGTTTTTTCACTAATAACAGGCTTAATCAATACCTGATATGATTGTGTATTATGGTGTAATTCTTGTACTGCTTCAGTTGTAGATTCTTTCTTAGCCATATCCTTAAACGTAATTCTTATAGATATCCTTAATAGTCTCAACTGATGGTACTGAAGTTAAAATAGTATCACTTTTTAATATATCCTCAATATTCAATGAATCAGCATATATTAATGAGACAGTTGGAATATTTGCAAATGATTTTTCTGCATATTTATCTTCTCGAGGTACAATTACGAGAGTTTTCTTATCTTCAAGCTTAAGATTATTCAAAATTGATACTGCTTCCTTAGTTTTAATTGTGGATAATGCAAAATCATCTAATAATACAAATTTATCAGCAGCTACTCTAGATGAAAGAGTCATAAATAAAGCTTTTCGCTTCATTTTTTTATTGATAGATACTGCAAAATTCTTGGCACTTGTAGGTCCAAAAGTAATACCTCCTGTTCGCCAAATTGGAGAACGAGTTGATCCATGTCGAGCTCTACCAGTTCCTTTTTGCTTCCAAGGTTTTTTACCTCCTCCACGTACTTCTGAGCGGTCCTTGGTATGAGCTACAGGATAAAGCTTATTCAAAACCAAATATCGATATACTTGATGAATTAAACTCTCATTTGGAGCTACTTCAAATATCTCACTTGGCAATTCATATTGCTCCTTCTTTACTCCTTTTGTGGTAATTACCTGAATCTTCATATAAACTTATCTAACCGACAATTTGTAACAATCCCTTATTAGGTCCAGGAATTGCTCCCTTTAATAATAATTGATTATTTTCAATATCTATTCCTACAACTTTTACATTCTTTAATGTTTGAGTTTTAAATCCATCTCGTCCCGGCATTTTACGTCCTTTCAAAACATGCTCTGGATACCCTGATCCAATAGAACCTCCTGATCGCTCAGTATGCTTGGTTCCATGAGTAGCATTTGCTCCAGCAAATCCATGTCGTTTTACTACTCCAGCAAATCCTTTTCCTTTTGAAACTCCTTTTACTTCTAAGACATTCCCCACTTCATATTGAGCTATATCTAATACAGCACCCACTTCTAATTCTGGGAATTCATTTACACGAACTTCTTTTAATAATCTTGGTAATTCAGTATCTTTTACCTTTTTAGAATATTTTGCACCAAATTGCACAGCATTATATCCTGTTTTATCTTCAGCAATAAGAGCTTGTACCTTTACATCGGGATACAATTGAACTTTCGTGACGGGTATTACTTTACCTTCTTCAAACACTTGAGTCATTCCAATCTTTTGAGCAAACGAAAATTTCATACTTACACTTTACCTTGATTACTAATTGAGATACTTGATAGAAATATCTACTCCAACCGGGAGATTGAGATTCATAAGAGCATCAATTACCTTAGAATTTGGTTCTGCAATATCAATAAGTCTCTTATGAACTCTCATCTCAAATTGGTCTCGAGAGTCTTTATGCACGAATGTTGATTTTAATACCGTATATTTCTTAATGGAAGTAGGAAGTGGAATAGGTCCCACAGCATTTGCTCCAAATTTCATAGCGGTATTAATAATCTGTACAGATGATTGATCAGCTAACTTATAATCATAAGCTTTGATCTTAATCCGTATTCGTGATTTATACTCTTCTTTTTTAGTTGACATACTTTTTTCTTCGTAAAGCCTTATTTGATAACTTTCGTAACAACCCCAGCTCCAACAGTATGCCCACCTTCTCGAATTGCAAATCTTTGATTGTCAGTAAGTGCAATAGGAGCTACAAGAGCAACTTTTACAGTAACAGTATCTCCTGGCATAACTAATTCTGATCCTTCAGGAAGAGTGATTTCTCCTGTTACATCAGTAGTTCGAATATAGAATTGTGGCTTATACCCAGATACAAATGGGGTATGTCGTCCTCCTTCTTCTTTTGTTAGAACATATACCTCAGCTTCAAATTCAGTATGAGGAGTAATAGATCCAACTTTTGCAAGTACTTGCCCTCTTTCAACATCTTCTTTTTTAACTCCTCGAAGAAGAAGTCCTACATTATCTCCAGCTTGCCCCTCATCAAGAAGCTTTTTGAACATCTCAACTCCAGTAACAACTGTTTTTTGAGTAGATCGAAGTCCAACAATTTCTACTTCTGAGTTCACCTTGATAATTCCTTTTTCGATTCTTCCGGTTACTACAGTTCCTCGTCCTTCAATTGAGAAAATATCTTCAACTGGCATCAAGAAATCTAAATCAATTTCTCGCTTTGGTTCTGGAATAGCTTCATCAAGAGCATCAACAAGCTCTAAGATTGGCTTAGCTGCATCTGAATTAACATCAGTTGTTTCAAGAGCTTTGAGAGCTGATCCTCGAACAATTCGAGCATTATCTCCATCAAAACTATATTTACTTAATAGTTCTCGAACTTCTACTTCTACAAGTTCAATCAATTCCTCATCATCAACTTGATCAACTTTATTAAGGAATACTACAATTTGAGGTACTCCAATTTGATTTGCAAGAAGAATATGCTCTCGAGTTTGAGGCATAGGACCATCTGCAGCAGATACTACTAAGATAGCTCCATCCATTTGAGCAGCACCGGTAATCATGTTCTTGATATAATCAGCATGTCCTGGACAATCAATATGCGCATAATGACGAGTATCTGATTCATACTCAACATGAGCTGTAGCAATAGTAATCCCTCGAGCTTTTTCCTCAGGAGCTGCATCGATTTCATTAACAGCTTTTTTTGTAACTACATTTCCTCTTAAACTAAGTACATTAAGAATAGCTGCAGTCAAAGTTGTTTTACCATGATCAACATGACCAATAGTTCCTACATTTACATGGGGCTTGTTTCGCTCATACTTTTCGGTTGCCATAGAAGTATACTTTAATTATTATTGTTTAACTGAATAAAAACACGGTCGAGTCAAACACACTCTGAACTATTCTAAACCATATTTGGAATTTAGTCAAGAGGAAAACTGAATTATTTCACTTCCCTCACCTTTTTATTATCTTGATGAATTCTTGGAATCGTTATGGTAAGCATACTTCCTTTATCTCTTCCCTCACTTTTTATACTAACAGTTCCTTTATGGGCTTCTATGATCAATTTCATCAAATGAAGCCCAAGCCCAGTTCCATCATGACGTATTTGCTGAGCAGATTCGCCTCTTTTATATGGTTTAAAAATAATTTTTTGCTCTGCTGGCGTAATACCAATACCATTATCTTGTATTTTAATTTGTATTTCTTTTTTATTTCCAATAAGTTGGATCTTAATGTGGTTTTTACCATATTGCAAAGCATTATCAAGTCCATTATTCAAAACTTCTCGTATTTTTACCTCATCTCCCTTTATCATAAAATCATCTCCTTTTACGGTATAAGTATAACTGATATTTGACTTATCCATTAGGAATGATTTATTTTCAACTGTGTCTGTTAATTGTTTTTCTAAGTCAAATATATCATCTAGTCTTACACTAAAATCACCAGAATTAAGAGAGTTTACATTCAAAACATCCTCAATAATAGTAGACATATTTTGTACAATGACACTCATTTGTACAATATAATGCCCCATTGCATCATCTTTGGGGGCATGCGCTTCTTTTAATAAAGATAAATATCCCTTAATTGCAGTAATAGGAGTTCTTAATTGATGCGAGGATATTTGAATAAATTGATTCTTAGCCTTAATAGAAGATTTTAATTCTTTGTGGACTTTTTGCACTAAATTGGCATCTTCCAACCCTTGTAATGTTTGATTCATTAAAACTCCCACGATAATACTTAATATAATAATCAAAATAATTCTTTCCGGTTGAAAAATACTTGTAACTCCAAATAAGATTAACCCTATTTGTACTGCAATAGCTGTAACCAGAATAGTTCCAAGTGCATATAACTGAAATAGAATCACCGGTATTTTTAAAGCCTCTTGTTTAATAATAATATAGGTTATATAGAGAGCCATTAATAATAATCCCAATGGCCCAATACGATGATATGAATTATCAAGGAATATAAAGGGAATTACAATATTAGCAATTGCTACAACACTAAATGGTACTGCTACAGCAACAAATATACCCTCAGCATAAGGAATGGTGTTTGTACGTACAATCTTTAATAAATATGATAATCCGAAAAAACTGGCTAAGAACATATAGAGCACAAATACAAGATGCTGAAAAGATCCTAGTCGTAACTCAGGCGATGGATATTGATAATCTATAATGCCATATTGTGGGTGAATTAAATACAAAATAATACTTGTCTGTATAAAGAGAAAGAGAAAGAATTTCCAATCCCATTTGAATGTATTATCCAATGATTTAACAAAAATATAAAATATAAGGGGTAACATTATACCAATTCCATAGGTAAGTGCTAATTCATATCCTCCAAAAAATTGCTGTTCATTCCAGACCTCACATAATGCCCAAATTCCTGTAGCAATTAATAATACTCCAAACCACCCTACATATCGATGCTTTATAGTATATTTTTTAACTGTACTTCTATATATTACGACACAAAATACCCCCAAGGCTAAACTTAATAGACCCCCAATAGAGCCTAATAATACTTCAATAATATATTGTGAATCTGTATTCATATTTAATTTTTAGGGAGAATAATTATAGCTTCAGCACCCAAGCCCTCACCATCACTTTTTAACATAAATTTACCTTCATGACTATTGATAATATGTTTTGCTAAATAAATACCTAATCCAGATCCATCTGGATTTAGTACAGGAGCCCTATATCCTCGTATAAAAGGAAGGAATAATTGTCGTAAATCATCTTTATTAATACCAATTCCATCATCTACAATAGAGATTAGAATACTATTCTTGTTGGTACGTAACCGTATTATCACTTCTTTATTTGCAAATATATAGGCATTCTGTATTACTTTTTTAAAAGCTAATTCTAAATAATGGGCTTCCCCCTTAATAATATAATTTCTATTGGCTTTTTCTAATCGCATTGTAATATCAAGATATTTTTGAGATGTTTGAATATCCTCCATGACATGCTCTATGATGAGAGCAATATCTACTGGAACAATATGATTTAATTCAAATTTATCAGCTTCTATAGCATAAGTAAGAGTTAAATCCTCTATCACTTCTTTTAATCGATAATTATTAATAAGAATTTTATGTAAATAGTCTAATTCAGGAGACTGATTCTTTGATACTTTATTTATCAAAGTACTGGTATATTCTTCTAAAATAATTACTGGGGTTCTCAATTGATGTGTTGTCATTCTCAAAAAATTATCTTTTACATTAATAAATTTTTGTAATTTGCGATTATCTCTATTTAAATCTTTTTTGATATAAGATGATTCTTGTAAGTTTTGTATAAGAATAATTCCTAATACACTAAATATAATCAGAAATAATATATCAATAATAAGAGTAACTGGTGATGTATTACTAAATGTGATAACAGCAATAATAATTACTGCCCATATAATAATAATTTGGGATATAAAGATTTTTGAGTCAACTAACTTATATTGAATAGCACCTATTACAATAAATCCAATCCAAACTAATAATAGTAGTGGACTATATTTCAGAAAGTCACTATTACCACCAATAAAAATAAATAATGCACCAGCAATATACCCTATAATAGTAGTCAAATATCCTATTATAAAATATACAGAAACTATTTTATCTTTCTTTTTTTGAATATATTTTAATCTATTTATAGTGGCTATAATACTCATAAATAAGGCTATCCCGAATCCTATTTGATAATATTGGAATAAAGGTCCATATTCTAAGATAACACCATTGTTATATATGCTGATATTTTGAAATAAATGAAATGAGGTGTAAATAGGAATCAAAAATAGTATATACAAAATACTAATAGCCCAAGACATTCTATTCTTATATACAGTATTTGTCTTACTAAATGGATAATACAATGCTGTTATCATAAGACCTAATGGCACAGCAATAAGTCCTGAGAACATAATTTGTTGGAAGATTATATATAGAGACTTTGAAAAAAAATCTGGTTGAGAAAGAGTAATGTGTATTCCCAACCAACCAAATGTCCATATAATCGCTCCCGTCAAGGGAAATAAGAACCATTGTGATATGTTTGTATGATTTTTTTTATATACTAAAGTCCAAGCAATACTAAGAATTGCAATTACACCTAATGATAAGATACTATAAATCATTTTTATTTATATTGGATTATGTATATTTATAGTATCACAATTTAAGGGACAATTCCATTCCCAATTATTTCTAATAATTTACTATGAAATCTTTCATCTTCAATACTATAAGGATGCTGAATATATTGCTGATTTGCAATACAGTATACATCCTGAATTCCTACTCGATTCAAGAAATCAAGTGAATGAGAAATAATAATTAAAGCTCCTTTATACGCTAATAATCCTTGTATAATTGCCTCTTGGGTTGAAATATCAAGATTATTTGTAGGTTCATCTAATAATAATATATCTACTTGTTGTAAACTAATCATTGCAAAGGCTAATCTTGCAACTTGCCCCCCGGATAAGTTTTCTGCATATTGATTTACTTGATAATCATCCCAAAATAAAAATTCTCTTAATTTTTGACGAATTGTCATCATAGAGGCTTTGGGATTATAATCTCGCATATTTTCTAATATCGTTTTATGGGGACAAACAATTGCATATGTTTGGTCCATATATACAATATTAGTCTTATCTTTAATTTCTAAAATACCAAAAGATAATTGTCTTTTCATAAGCATATGAAAAAATTGACTTTTACCCGTCCCATTTCCTCCAATCAAAGCAATTCTGTCCCCGCTAGAAACTTGAAATCGAATATCTCGAATAAGTACCGTTTCAGCAACTTGTACAAGACCATCTCGAATATTGAGGATAATTTCTTGATTTTGTATTGTTTGATGAGGAATATAATATCTTACATCTCGCTTTATTTGTGGTTCTAGATCATGAATAATTTCCTTATTATCTTCTAATCGGGAATCATACATTAATTTTTTTTGTCCCGCTCTCATCTGAGCCTTACTTTTAAGATATCCTCTATCCATACGAGATACACTTCTATCCTGTCTACTTCTAATTCCAACCTGTATATTTTGTTCTTGTCTTTTCGCCTCTGATGCCACCGATTTATCTAAACGTTTTTTATCCTTCAAAGCAACTTCATAACGACGCAATCTCGCTTCACTTTCTAAACGTTTTTGCTCTCGATAAAATGATACATTTCCTCCAAATTCCCTTATATTGGTATTTTCTAATTCCCATACCCTGTTCACCACTCTATCTGCAAAAGAAGTGTCATGAGAGGCAATTAATACACTATAGGGATATGCTTGTATAGCCTTTACCAACCATTCTTGGGCCTGTATATCTAAATGATTTGTAGGCTCATCTAATAATAGTACTTTTGGTTTAATATAAAAGATAATACCTAAATGTAATTTTACAATTTCTCCTCCACTTAAGGTATTAAGTTCTCGGCTAGTATCAATGCTAAAATCAAATGTATGCTCAATGAGATCAATAACTTCCCACCAATCTTCTATAAACTGTGATATATACTCTGAAATAGGAATATTAGAGTGAAATATTTCCAAATCTAATTGGGGTAAATACCATACAGAATCTAATTCTTCAACTATACCCTTAGTTGGCTTAATAAGATTTGCAATAATCTTTAATAAAGTAGTTTTACCCGTTCCATTATCCCCTACCAAAGCAATTTTATCCCCTTGATGAATAGTTACTGAGATATCTTGAAGAACTTGTTTTAAGCGATGCTTAAAGCCAATTGAATTGGTAGTAATATATAATTTTTTCGACATAATATAGCTTTAAAGCGGCTTAATCATACCATATTACTCATAAGAATACTACCCTTGAGTAGCCTGTGGTATATTAATACCAAATGATTCTGCTGGGGCATGCGTTAAGGTTTCCTTTGGAAGGGTAAATATGAATATGCTACCCCGATCTCTCCCATCTGAGTGAGCCTCTATGTCGCCACCATGTTTCAGCATAATTTGCTTTGCTAAATATAGTCCCAGCCCAGATCCATTGGGATTAATAAGAGATGATTTTTTACCTCTCTCAAATTTTCTCCAGATTTTCTTGGTATCTTCTTTGGTAATACCCACCCCATTATCCTGAACTGATATAATGAAAAATTCTTTTCCCTTAGCATCAAGAGTAATACTAATTTTTCCTTTCCCATAAAAGACGGCATTATCAATAATATTATTAAGGGCTTCCTTTAATTTCCCTTTATCAATAAAGGCTTGCATTCCTGTCCCTTTACTCTTAAATACTACTTTAGTTGATTTACTATTCAATAATTCATGTTTTTCCTCAATAATCGTATCAATTAATTCCTTTAAATCGATGGTATCTTTGATATTTATACCAAAACGACCTGCATTAACATCATTAGCGGATAATACATCATTAATAATTTCATTCAAATTTTTTGCACTGATATAGGCTTTTTGCAAATCATCTAATGCTGCTTGATTTAATGTATATTTGGGATCTTCTTTTCCCGTAATCATTGCTAAATATCCCTGTATAACTGTTAATGGAGTTCTGAGTTGATGAGAGGCATTTTTCAAAAAATCATTTTTGGAGTCAAGTGCAATTTCTAATTCTTGTTTTTTATTATCGAGAATAACTTGTTTCTGGGCACCTACATAAGCTTCTCTGGTTAAAAATGTATATAAACAGGTAAACATAAATACAACTAACATAGTTGACTGTACTCCCTCCGAAAAATTATTATCAATAATAATAAATCGTATAATTAATAATATAATAGTAATAACCAATGTTGTCATGAGTCCTGCAATAGGAAGCTGTATACGAAATAATCGATACCGAATAATAGCAAATAATACTGTTGCTGATAATACTACCGTTGCAATTGGACCATAATAAATAAACTGAGTATTACCAAATATAGATGGAAGTATAATATTTGTGATAGATGCTGCTAATAAACTAAATATTGTCCCCAATAATATAATTTGTATATGTCTTTTTGCTGTATGATTAGTTACCCTATTATAGCGATATACTAATAAACTTATATATAAAATACTATAACTCACAATATAAAGAATAAATATATAATATGCTAATGATTGATATGCAATGGGATTATTAGCATCTAATTGTAATATTCCAACTTGTGGGATAAGAATTGCTATTGCAACCAAAATATAAGGATAATATAAAAATCGATATTGATGAAATGTACGTTGAGTATTATGAAAAGCTAATCCAAAAAACACTAATGCCTGTACAACACTAATAATAGTAATATAAATAGCAATATTAGCAATATATATACCCCATATATTTCCTTCAGGATAAAAATATAAGGTTCGGAGCCCCAACCATAAAGCCCAAGTAAATATACCAAAACAAAGATATGCAAAATATTTAGATGATACATATTTACCATAGGATAATTTATATGCAAAAAAATAAATGAATATTCCGATAATGAAATTAATCATCCCGCTCAATACCAATAATCCTATTGATAAAAATTGATTTGTATATTCCATATATTAATTTTGAATCTTTATTTTAGTATACCATAAATCGATTATATATAAGATATTATCGCATCATTTCTTTTTTCACTTTTTCTTTCATTATTTCAATAATCGTATTAGTAGAGTCATTATCATTGACTTTATTATATTTAATACTATGACATATCTGACATTCATGAATAATATCTATGGGATACCCTCCTTTAGATATGATATCAATTGGCTTCATTAAACCCTGACAATTCTCTTGTCTGTCTCCTGGATAATTATCTACATGAAGAGAATATAAACATTCTGGACAATGATTCGTATACCCATTACCATGTACAGATAATCCGCAATTTTTACAAATAAAATCTTCTACCGTTTTTGTAAAATGTTTCATAAACTCAAATTGAGTTTATACTTTTTTGATTTGTAGTGAATCGAGCTCTACAGGAGTATTTCGTCCAAACATATTTACCAAAACCTTCAATTTTCCTTTTGATTCATCAACTTCAGATACTTTTCCTTCAAAATCTTTAAATGGTCCATCGGTAATTTTAACCAAATCATCAATATCAATATTAAGAGTATATTTAGGCTCTTCTTTGGTTACTTTCTTTTCAATAAAATGCATTTCATCAGGTGAAACTGGAATTGGAGTTGTACCAGCTCCAATAAATCCTGTTACATTGGGAGTATTCCGCACAACATACCAAGAATTATCTGTTACAATCATTTCTACAAATACATATCCAGGAAAAATCCTCTCTTCTACGGTAACTCTTTTCCCATTCTTAATTTTAATTTTCTTTTCCTTTGGAACTACAACATCAAAAATATAATCTTCCATAGAAAGAGATTCTATTCTTTTTTTCAAATTCTGGGCCACATTATCTTCTAGTCCTGATACACTATGAATAACATACCAATTTTTTTCTATACTAATAGGATGTTGCTTTGCCATATCGAAAGTCTAAATTAGAGAATAAATGTTTTGAGAATAAAGTTGAAGAATATATCTAATCCACCCAATATAATCATAGATACAATAGAGATCATAGCAACAATACCAGTATATTGAAATGCTTTTTCTCGAGTTGGCCAAGTGACTTTTTTGATCTCAGCTTGTGACTCTTTAATATATTGTATGGGTCCTATCATAATATTCTTCAATAGCATGTCTAATATTACCTTATATTTGTTATCTTGTCAAAATTTATACAAAAAACATCTGTATAGACTCTCTTCCAACCTCACTAATATCAACTACCACAAAATAATGTCCATCAATATTCGTATCAAAATGTTCTTGGCGAATATTCTGAATCAGCTCATATGGGTTATTATCTGTTTGTAATAATCCTATGACTCCCCAAGTCAAAGCAGTATGATAAAAGTATTCCTGATTTTCTGTAATTACAAATACAGGAATTTCTGCTCTAAATTGAGACATATATTCAGCCACCCCTTTACCTTCTTTATCAATAATCACAATTCCATCCACTTCGCTAGCTCTTGCTAAATGCTGAGCTCCATACGCAAGTTCTCGATAAATATTCTTATCCTCATCACCCGCAATATATTCATCTAAAAAATTATCATATGATGATTCCTCAGTTGCAGTAATAATTTTCTGCATCATTAATACTGCCTCTAAAGGATAAGCTCCTCCCGAAGTCTCACCAGATAACATTACAGCATCAGTATGATCAATAACTGCATTAGCCACATCCGAAACCTCAGCTCGAGTTGGACGGGGATTACGAATCATAGAATCCAACATTTGGGTCGCAACAATTACATGCTTTCCTTTAAGTAAAGCAAGTTCAATAATATGTTTTTGAATAATGGGCACTCTTTCAGCCTGAACTTCAATACCCAAATCTCCTCTTGCTACCATAATACCATCAACTTCATCCATAATAGAGTCAATTTGAGCTACTGCATCAGGTTTTTCAATTTTAGCAATAATAAGAGGACTATTCATCTTATTATTATCTGATTCAATCAGTCTTCTTAACTCTTTAATATCCTCAGCTGATCGTACAAAAGACATAGCAATAAAATCAACGCCTTGCTGTAGACCAAAACTTAAATCAGCTTTATCTTTTTCGGTAATAACAGGGAAATTAACAGAACTACCCGGGAAATTAACTCCTTTTCTTCCTTTAATCTGAGAATTTGTTCTGGCCTCAGCAATAGTATATTGTTTATCAGGCATTGATTCCAATACCAATAATTCAATAAGTCCATCTTCTATTAATACGGTTTCTCCTGGTTTTAAAATAGGACTTAAATCATGATCAATAGGTAATGTTTTGACTCCTTCTTCAAAATGGTATACCCCTGTATCATTGGTAATATAAATAGTTTCCCCTACCACAATATCTAATGGATTCTCTAGAGCTCCTACTCTTACTCTTGGACCCTGTAAATCTTGGAGTATAGCGACAGGAACAGATAAATCTGTACGCACTTTTTTAATGGTTTGAATCATTTGAGTATATTCCTCATGACTTCCATGAGAAAAATTCAGCCGAAATACATTAGCTCCTGCTTTAATAAATTCTGTTAAAGATTCTTCCGTAGCTACACGAGGGCTAAGAGTACTGACAATTTTTGTTCTTTTAACTAGCTTATCCATAAAGTTGTTTTATTATACTGTATCTATGTCCATTCCACGAAGAGCTGCTATACGCTTATTAATGGGCGGATGTGTGGAGAACAAATCCTTTGCCCCACCACCTTTAAGTGGATTTGAAATATATAAATGAGCTGTGGCTCTATTGGCGACCTCTAGGGGTTCAGTATCCTTACTGATTTTTTCTAAGGCGGTTGCTAATCCTTCAGGGTAACGAGTAAGTAAAGCTCCACTAGCATCTGCTAAATATTCTCTTTTACGAGATATAGCTAAATGTAATAATTGTACAAAAATAGGAGCTAGAATTGCAAGAACTATAGCTATAATACCCAATATTACTCCTAATTGTCCATTATCATTATTATTGCTTCTCCCACCTACGCCCCGCCAAAAGCTAATGCGTAAAAACCAATCAGCAAGTAGAGCTACCAGTCCCACCAATACTACTGATATAGTCTGAATCAGGGTATCACGATTCCCAATATGAGATAATTCATGAGCAATTACTCCTTCTAATTCAGATTGCTCTAATCTTGATATAATACCGGTAGTAAGAGCAATAGCAGAATGCTCCGGATTTCTGCCGGTTGCAAAAGCATTCATAGCAGTGTCTTTGATAATATATAGTTTAGGTGTCGGTAATCCAGCGGTAATAGCTAAATTTTCTAAAAGTCTATATATGCGCTTTTCTTCTGGGTTTTTAGTATCTATTGGCTGAGCATTGGATATTGAAAGCACTATACTATCAGAATACCAATAGGAAATCACATTCATAAATAAACTCCCAATCAAAGCCCAGACAAAAATACTTGGACTATCTAATGTATAACTAAATACCCAGGCTATTCCAACAACAACAGCAATAAATACTGTCATTAATACCCAGGTTTTTCGGATATTCTGATCTTTGTGATCGTATAAGGTCATATAAACTCTTGGTTATTGCTTAGAAGGAAACTTTTACTACTTCTTTTTCAGCTTCAGCAATTTCAAAATATTCTTTCTTTTCAAATCCAAAAGAAGATGCAATAAAGCTATCTGGAAAACTTTCCACCTTAGTATTAAGAGATAGAACAACACTATTATAAAATCTTCGAGATGCTTGGATTTTATTCTCTGTATCACTGAGTTCTCTTTGTAATTCTAAGAAATTCTGATTTGCCTTCAAATCTGGATACGCCTCAGATACTGCAAATAGACTTTTTAATGTTCCTGATAAAACATTTTCAGCTTCTGCCTTTTGCTCTAATCCTGTAGCTTGTATAGCTTGTGCTCTGGCTTTGGTCACTTCCTCGAATACCCCTGATTCATGAGAAGCATATCCTTTTATGGTTTCTACCAAATTAGGAATAAGATCATATCGACGCTTTAATTGAACATCAATATCTGCCCAAGCTTCAGCAACTTTTTGACGTAGAGACACAAAGGTATTATAGAGAGAAACACCATAAATAAGTACAGTAACTACAATTGCGATAAGTATCAAAATTGGGGTTGTCATATATGTATATTATTAATAATTCTTTTCCCCATTATTATACACCTTCCCTATAAATAATACAATATCCCCTATTTAACGCTTTAACACTTCTAAATACACCTCTTTTGGAATATGTATTCTAGCAGTATCACGCATACGCTTTTTCCCTTCTTTTTGTTTTTTCAATAATTTATCCTTACGTGTCCTGTCTCCTCCATATAATTTAGCAATAACATCTTTACGAAAAGCCGATAATGTCTCGCGTGCTACTATAGTGCCTCCAATAGAAGCCTGTAGAGCAACTGAGTATTGTTGACGGGGAAGTGACTCCTTTAATCTATGCACAATGCGTTTACCCTCATCATGAGCTTCATCCTTATATACGATATGGGATAAGGCTTCTTGAACTTCTCCTGCTACCATAATATCTAATTTAACCACTTCAGCCTCTTGAGCCTCGAGAGGGTAATAATTAACTGAAGCATATCCTGAAGTAATACTTTTAAGCACATCATAAAAATCGACAATAACCTTGGCCAATGGAATTTGATATTCTATAATAGCCCTATCTTCTCCAATATAGCGAGTATTAATAAATTGTCCACGCCTTTTTTGTAATAAATCCATTACCGCCCCAATATATTCTTTGGGAGTCATAATTTCAAGCCTCACAAAAGGCTCTAATATACGAGATAATTTAGTATTATCTGGAAAATCTGAAGCAGAATAAATCGTATAAATATCCCCATTGGTTTGCTCCACAATATAAGCGACAGATGGAGTACTAATAATAAGCTCTAATTCATATTCCCTCTTGAGACGCTCAGTTATAATGTCAAGATGAAGCATACCCAAAAAACCACAACGAAACCCCTTACCTAAAGCCTCTTTTGCTTCAGGTTCGAATACAAGAGATGAATCCGATAATTGCAATTTATTCAAAGCATCCCGTAATATGGGGTATTCTTCTGTGCTCTCTACAAAAATACTAGCATATACCACCGGTACCGGTTCTAGATATTCAGCTAAAGGGGCTAATTCCTGTCCTTCAGGAAATTTAACAATAGTATCCCCTACTCTTACATTTTCTACATTTTTGAGCCCAGTTGCAATATAACCAATACTTCCTGCAGATAATATATCTAATTTAGTCATTTGTGGAGTGAATACCCCAATTTCAAGAGCCTGAGCCTCCTGTTTTTTGGCTAACATCTTGATTGCATCAGCAGTACGTATTTCACCATCTACTACTCGAATATGGGCAATTACTCCTTTATAAGAATCAAAAGCTGAATCAAAAATCAAAGCTCTAAAATCATTCAAATTTGTAGAATTGGTCTCAGGAGAGGGAACTTCAGAAATAACTCTATCTAATAATTCAGGAACACCCTGTCCTGTTTTACCTGATATTTCTAGAATATCAGATTCCTCTACTCCTAATAATTCACATATTTCTTGCTTCACTTCAGCTACTCGAGCATGTGGTAAATCTACTTTATTCACAGCAGGAATAATTACTAAATCTTGATCAATCGCTAAATATACATTTGCAATAGTTTGGGCCTGTATACCCTGAGTTGCATCAACTAATAAAATTGCTCCTTCCACAGCAGCAAGACTACGAGAAACCTCATAAGAGAAATCTACATGCCCTGGAGTGTCTATCAGATTCAAAATATATTCTTTTCCCTGATGAGTATATTTAACACGGACTGGTTGCATTTTGATAGTAATACCACGCTCTCGCTCCAATTCCATAGAATCTAATAACTGAGCCTTCATATTACGCTTTTCAACTGTATGGGTTAATTCTAAAATACGATCAGACAAAGTTGATTTCCCATGATCGATATGAGCGATAATACTAAAATTACGAATATATTGCATATAGCCTTTATTATAGCTAATTTTACTATGTTTTACAAGTAATTAAAAACCGAGTCACCATATTACGACGCTCGGTTATTGATGATTACTCCACCTTTTATCGAATATGACATGTAGGGCTAGAAGTAAGCCGAATAAGCCATTTAAGACAATAGCCAATGGAGCAAAGAAAAGTGGGTTAAAGAATAGTCCTACCGCAGATCCGATGGAAAGTAGGGCAAAAAGACTATAGGTCAATCTAATTCTTTGCTTTTTATGAATAGAAGAAGTCATAATTAAAGAACAAAAAGTATACTTGTTATAGTATACTTTTGTCTTTTTGTCAAGAAATTAGCAAAAAGACTCTACTCTTTTTTCTGTAATAATACTTTTGTGAGTCCCAGTTTCCAGGTGATAAAAGCATAAATTGCAAGAGCTGGTATGGAGGATCCGAGTACCTGTAAAATCAGAGCTAAGGTAGTATCTGTTCCCCATATATTTCCAATTAAATGCTTTAATCCATATGCAATAGCTACCATTCCAAGCGACCAAATACCAATTTGTATACCGTATCGCATAGTACGTATAATACTTCCATGATTAATAGTTCTAAATATAATAGCCCCATACATCAAACAAGTTGCAATAATAGTAATAGAGAAGGCTGCAGCTACTCCCTGTACCCCCCAATAATGACTTAAGATTAAAGCTAAGAATATATTGAATATCATACTAATAATACCCACTATGGTTGGAGTTTTGGTATCATGGCGAGCGAATAATGTTCTACTAAATAAAGGAATAAGCCCCTGAAATGGTATAGATAAAGCTAATATAGTAAATGTATCAAAAGTAATACGCGTTGCCTCCCAATCAAAGACTCCACCTCCATATACAATACGTACTAATTGAGCTCTAAAGTTGAGCATAAGCATCATCACAGGAATTAATATTAATAAATTTTTTGCAATACCCCCTATAACATAATTTCTAAATGCTTTTTCATCCCCCTTGGCATAAGCTTCTGTTAAAAATGGGAATACCGCCGTTGCAAAAGATAAGGCGATAATTCCTAAAGGCAATGTATTAAGATTAAAAGCTAAAGTAAAATATGTGACCGCATTTGCTCTTGTGGAGGCGATAATAGTACCAATAAATAAGCTAATCATCGCGGTATCAATCACCAAAAGTCTTGGCCAATATAATTTCCATAATTTCTGTAGATTTTTGATATGAAGATTTGTACTGATTTGTAAGCGTATATTAAGCTGTAATATACTTGGGATTTGTATGAAAAGATGTAAGAAAGCCCCCAAAATCACTCCATATCCAAGCCCAGCTATTCCCCACTCAGGATAAAAATATACAATACCAATAATAATTCCAAAATTATATAATAGTGGTCCCAGGGCTACGATAACAAATTTTTTATACGCATTCAGTACACTAGATAAAATACTTGATATACTAAATATCAAGGGAGAGATTGCCATAATACGGGTTAAATTTACTGTATTTATAAATTTTTCATTATCATATGAGATGGCTACCATTTTTACTAAATAGGGAGCGAAGACTATCATTAATAGCGATACTGTACCCATCAAAAGTCCAATTACTAATAAGACATCCTTTATTAATGCCTGAGCCTCTTCTGATTTATCTTTTCGATTAATTAATTTACTAAATAGAGGTATAAAAGCACTAGATAATGTACCTAAAATTAAAATATTATATAAAAAATCTGGAATACGGAAAGCCGAAAAATACGAATCTAGCTCTGATAGTGGAATAGTACTGGTTAATAATCTATCCCTGACTAAACCTAAAATACGAGATAAAATACTCAATATAACCAATGACCCAGTAGCATATACAAGGGTTGAGGCTGGAAATAATGTCTTTAATTTTCTTACCATAATAGAAGTATTATACACCATTCTCATATAAAATAAAACAGACTCCCCTATATAAGAGAAATCTGTTTTATTATACACAATTCAATCCATTCAATAATTATTCAAGTACATGTCTTTTAGTAACAATCTGACGCACCTTATCTCAAAAGATAAGGATTTGTTGGTGTAAAAGTATCAAGATTTACATCTTGACCGACCATTCCTTGTTGAATTACTTCAACAGGCATATCCTTAGAAAGGAGGTGATCCATCCACAGCTTCCGCTACGGATGCCTTGTTACGACTTAGTCCTTGTTATCGATCCTACCGTGGTATGCCCTAAATGGACATGCTTCGGGTATTACCGACTCCCCTGACTTGACGGGCGGTGAGTACAAAGCTCGAGAACGTATTCACCGCAGCGAGGCTGATCTGCGATTACTAGCGATTCCAGCTTCAAAAGGGCGAGTTTCAGCCCTTTATCCGAACTGAGGAAAGGTTTAGGAGATTAGCTTCACTTTACAGTGTCGCAACTCATTGTCCTTCCCATTGTAGCACGTGTGTAGCCCAAGGCGTCGAGGAACACGCTGATTTGACGTCGTCCTCTCCTTCCTCCTGGTTAACCCAGGCAGTCGACACAGACACTTGTAACTGAGTCTGAGGGTTGCGCTCGTTTCCCGACTTAACGGAACACTTCACAGCACGAGCTGACGACAACCGTGCATCACCTGTCTAACGATCTTTAAAGACAGTCTCTGTTTCTAGAGACCCACAGTTAGATTTCTAGCCTTGGTAAGGTTCCCCGCTTAATATCGAATTAAACCACATGCTCCACCGCTTGTGCGAGCTCCCGTCTATTCCTTTGAGTTTTAACCTTGCGATCGTACTTCCCAGGCGGAACACTTAACGCGTTAGCTTCGACACTCCGAGGGTCGATACTCGAAATGTCTAGTGTTCATCGTTTAGGGTGTAGACTACGCGGGTATCTAATCCGCTTCGATACCTACACTTTCGTCTCTGAGTGTCAGCAATGTCCCAGTAAGCTGCCTTCGCCTTTGGTGTTCCCCATGATATCAACGCATTTCACTGCTACACCATGAGTTCCGCTTACCTCTAACATGCTCTAGAATAATGGTTTCAATACCAGACCTCGGGTTGAGCCCGAGAATTTAAGTAAAGACCTTTTATTCAACCTGCAGACGCTTTACGCCCAATAAATCCGGATAACGCTTGAGGCCTTCGTATTACCGCTGCTGCTGGCACGAAGTTAGCAGCCTCTATTAGAATGGTACTCTCTCTTAAATTGCTCCCATTCGACAGAAGTTTACACCCCACAGGGCTTCATCCTTCACGCGGCGTCGCTCCGTCACGCAAATATGCGCATTGCGGAAGATTCTCGGCTGCTGCCTCCCGTAGGAGTATGGACCGTGTCTCAGTTCCATCGTCGGGGGTCACCCTCTCAGGTCCCCTACGCGTCATAGCCTTGGTGAGCCATTACCTCACCAACAAGCTGATACGTCCAAGGCCTTTCCCAAAGCACCGAAGCTTTACAATATATTCTTACGAATATATTGACCATCTTGTATTAGCTTGCGTTTCCGCAGGTTATCCAAGACTTTGGGGTAAGTTACCAAGGTTATACTGACTCGTTCGCCACTAATGTACTTCAGTGCAAGCACCAAAGTACATCCGTTCGACTTGCATGCCTTATCCACGCCGCCAGCGTTCATCCTGAGCTAGGATCAAACTCTCATTGAAAACGTCAGATTGTTCCTAAAAAACATCTACTTTTTCTTGTTTACTATAAAGGAATAGTTATTGAACCTTACAATTTTGGTTGTAAGTTGATTGAATTGTGAATGTTCTGTCTTTTTAATCAGACGTATGTCTATAATACTAGATTTCAAGACTCTTGTCAAGATATTAGTGCGTTAAAAATGTATTTAATAAAAACCCCTTCGATTTAGAGTTTATTTATTCTCTTTTGTAACCTAATATACGATATGATATACTATATTTGATTATATACATACTATTATTATGTTTAAAAAAATCTTATATTTCCCTCATAGTCTTTTATTATTATTCTTCTCTATTACGGGATTTGCAGCTGCTTTTATTATTAGTTTTGAGAAATATTTAATCCTCAAAAACCCTCTTTATATACCAGGATGTAGTATTAATGTTTGGATTGATTGTGGTAAAGTAATGGGGAGTCAATATGCTACTATGTTTGGGTTTCCCAATTCATGGCTTGGTATGATTGGATGGCCAATGGCTTGGCTTACGGTATTATATTTATTAACTCATCGTGAATTATCTAGACCTTTTATGTTGATTGCAATGTCAATAACATTTCCTGCTGTTATTATATCCTATATTTGGACTTATCTTGCCTTTTTTGAAATTGGAGCTATTTGCCCATGGTGTATATTATCTTGTATTTCTGCAACTTTTGCTTCTCTTACCTTGGTTGACCTTAATCGAAAACAGGGATTTATCAAATTCCCTATCAAATCATTTAATGCTTGGACTATTACTCTTGTCGCTTGGTTTGGATTATGGGCAATACTTTTATATATTGCGGTAAAATAATTATTTTGTTGATTTAGCAAGCCTCCTTAATAATGGATCTATACTTGGCTCTTTAGATCTAAATCGTTTATACAGTATTAATGGATGCTCTGATCCTCCTCGAGATAATATATGTTCACGGAATTTGAATCCAATTTCAGAATCAAGAATTTTACCTCCAGATAAGAAGTATTCAAAAGCATCAGCATCTAATAATTCTGAATATTTATAACTATAATATCCCGCTGAATATCCTCCAGCAAAAATATGACTAAAGGCTGGGCTAATCAAAGTTCCTTCCTCAATTGGGAATAATTGTGTTTCTTGATTAATGTGATTTTCTAGACTTACAATATCAATATTCTCCAAATCCTGTATATCATAATGCCAAGCTAAGTCTAATTTGCCTAATCGTATTTGTCGTATTGTGGCTGAGGCTTCATGAAATGAGGCAATATCTTGAATTTTTTTAATATCAGATTCTGTAATAGATTCTCCACTTTGCCAATGCTTTCCAATTTTTGCGAGAATTTCAGGTTCATACACCCAATTCTCCATTAATTGAGATGGTAATTCTACAAAATCCCAATACACATTAGTTCCTGTCAGAGATGGATATAATCCCTTTCCAAATAATCCATGTAAACCATGGCCAAATTCATGGAATAGGGTTAATACCTCTTGTAATGTAAGCAAGGATGGGGCATCTCCTTGTGGTCGAGAAAAATTCAGAACCAAGGATATATGAGGATTATAGTTTTTCCCCTCTTGATATGAAGCTAGCCGAAATGAAGTCATCCAAGCGCCTGATTGTTTGCCTGGGCGAGGATAAAAATCAAAATACATAATACCTATATGACATCCATCTGCCTCTTGCACTTCATATACTTCTACTTCAGAATGATATACTGGAATATCTTCTCTCTTAATAAAGACTATCCCATATAAGATATTGGCTATATCAAATACCCCCTTTAATACCTGATTCAGAGGAAAATACTCCCGAATACTATTCTCATCAAATTGATAGCGAGCTTGTTTTGTTTTTTCTGCATAATAGCTATAATCATAGGATCGGAGCTCATTAATATCAGATTTTGCAAATTCACTGATATCTGCAATTTCATCTCGGGCTATATCAATGGCCTTTGTGAGTAGGGTATCTAATAATTCCTTTACTTCTACTGGATTTTGTAATACTCTTTCTTTTAATACATAATCTGCATGCGTCTCAAATCTGAGTAGTTTTGCTCTTTGTTGTCTTAATAATGCGATACGCTTTATTAATTCCCTATTATCCCATTGATTTGATTGTGCCCCCCTTGTATTATAGGCATAGAATAATTCTTTTCTCAATGCCCTATTATCTGCATATTGCATAAAAGGAATATAAGAAGGATAGGACAAATCAAATATCCATTCATTGGGATTATCTTGATTCTGGGCACTCGCTATAATAGATTCTGGAAGACCTGCTAAATCAGCTTTATCGGTAATGATAAGTTTATAATCATTATTCTCAGCTAAAACATTTTGCTGAAATTGTACAGTAAGCCTAGATAATTCTAGGCCAATTTCTCGTAGATTTTCCTTTTCTTCCTGATTTAATAAGGCTCCATTGCGTATAAAAGAGGAATATGTATCTGCGAGCAAAGTCTCCTGCTCTATAGGTAAATCTAGATATTCTTTATTATCATATACCTTTTGTACCTGAAGAAAAAGGTTTTCATTCAAAGAAATATCATTCCAAAAATGAGTAGTGATTTCACTTAACTGCGCACATATTTCTTGTAGTTCTGAATTTGTGTCTGCACTATTTAAATTATCAGCAATAGTATGAATATATTGCACTTCATAGGTAGCAAATTCTAAAGCCTCAATTATATTGTTAAAATCTGGCTTAGATATTTCTTCAATAGCTTGTATTCTACTCTTAGCAATATCAATATGATATTGTATGGCTTCTATATAATGTTGTGGCTGTATATCGAGGAATGGGATATACCCATCTGGATTATTAAAGTCAAGATTTAACAGTAAATTCCGAGCCATTTTCCTATAATCTATTTGATACAATTCCCCAATTTATTGCTTTGATATAGGTATCAATATAATCTCCCTTGGTAGCTGGTCTATAATCTATAAAGAAAGCATGCTCCCATAAATCAATTACGAATACAATAGGAAGTCCTGCTAAATGCCCAAATTCATGATCAGATACCCATGTGGATAAAAGACTATCAGATTCAGCATCATAATATGTCACTACCCAACCAATACCACGAGTCGACCCTATTCGCTTTAACTCAGCTTGATAGGATTCTAATGAGCCATATTGATTGCTAATTAATTGCCCAAACTTAGAGTTTTCATCTAATACCTTAGCCCCTTCTGATAATTGTGAGAAATAGAATTCATGAAGCCTCAATCCATCAAATTCAAATCCTAATCTTCGCTGTAATTCTGCAAAGGTAAAAGCATCCCCTTCTGGCTGCCAAGTTTGAATTTTTTCTAATAATGCATTGGTATTTTTTACATATCCTGCATAAAGTCCAAGATGTACTGTAATTTGCTCTTCAGATAGTCCAGTATTATTAGGAATATTAAATGATTTTTCTGTATATGCCATATATGTATAATTAAGTATAATTCTATTCTCTTAGTATACTATACTGTATCCAAAATATCTAATAATTTAATAAGTACTTGCCTTGTAGCTCGAGCATCTCCAAGAGCGGTATGAGCTTCATAATCAGTAATACCTAATATATCCGTCAAGCCACCTGGACTGGATAGAGAGGTGGATTTAAACATAATATCCTTACCTTTTCGTATATGCAATAGATTAATGGCATTGGCTAATGCCTTCGTATCAATAATACTATGACCTATTAATTCTCTCCAAAAAAGATTATTTTTACCAACACTATCAAAAATATAATTAAGATACGCAAAATCCATGGGAATAAAATGAGCAAATAATATCGGCTTATTTTCAAAATGTTTGCGTACAAATCGAGTCATTTTCTTGACTAACTCCTCATAATCAATACCATCTGCATATACCTTATCTAAATCAATATGATTAATATTCATTGCTTCTTTAGTAATTTCAAAGCCTTCAGGGGGTATAACAAGGGTTTCAAAATGAGCGATTTCTTGTAAGTTTTTATCTAATACTAATAAAGCTATTTCTATAAGTCCATGTTTATGAGGATGCTGTCCTGTAAACTCAGTATCTATACCCAAATATATTCCCTCCTTCATATATAATTTAAATAATTAATTACTAGTATTATAACATATATAAAACAAAAATCCCCTTTTGGGGGAATTTTTGTTTATTATAGAAAGAGATTATTATTTAACAACAACAGTTGCTCCAGCTTCTTGTAATTTAGCTTTGAGTTCATCAGCATCTGCCTTCGAAACTCCTTCTTTTACAGCTTTAGGAGCTGCATCTACGATATCCTTAGCTTCTTTAAGTCCAAGTCCAGTAGCTTCTTTTACTACTTTGATTACTTGAATTTTTGAGCTTCCAGCATCTTCGATGATAACATCAAAAGCTGACTTTTCTTCAGCTACTGGAGCATCTCCTGCAGCTGGAGCGGCAACACCTACTGCAACTGGAGCTGCAGCTGATACACCAAGAACTTCTTCAAGAACTTTTACCAGTTCTGATAATTCGATAACACTAAGGTTCTTGATTTCATCAACAATCTTTTCAAATTTTGCGGGTACTGTGAATTCTTCTGACATATAGTTATTCTTAACTTAATTATTTCGTATCTCGATAAGCTGAGATTACAGTTACGAGACCTCTTGCTACACCTGATGTTACTTGCAAGAATTGAGTCATTGGAGCTGCAAGAGTTCCGACAACCTGTGCCTGCAAGACTTCCTTAGAAGGAAGTTTGGCAAGAGTAGTAACTTGTTCAGCTACAAGATATTGACCATCTAATAATCCTCCTAATAGGGTAAAGGTATCTTTGGGAGCAGTTTTTGCAAAATTATTTACTACTTTTGCTCCAAATACTGGATCCTCAGCGAATACAACTCCTAGATTTCCTGGAAGTTGTTCAGCTAATGAAACTTCGAATCCAAGATTCTGTAAAGCCTTATTGAATAAGGTTTTCTTTACAACTTTATATCGAGCATTTTCTACTCTCAATTGAGTTCGAAGTGTCTGTAAAGCAGATACCCCTGAACCTTGAAAATCAGTAAATACCATCCCCTGTGAGTCAGAAATTGTAGATTGCAATTCTTGCAACATTTCTTTTTTGCGTGACTTGGTTAATGCCATAACGGTATTTTCTCTATTAATCTAACAAAAAAGCTCGACCTTTCCGCCGAGACAAGATAAATACAGTGATATATACTGCTTTACCTACATAAGTCTTCTGTGTAAACACTGCTTATGGTCTCAGGCTTTATAGCTTTGTTATGTATTATACACCTAAAATAGCCTGTAGTCAAGTATATAAAAGATCTCCTTTTGGGAGACTCTTTATAATCACATTAAGAAAATTTATTTGACAGGAATTTTCTTAATCTTAACTTTTTCAGATTTTGGAAGAGTTACCGTCAAAACTCCATCTTTAAGTTCAGCTAATGATTTTTCAGCATCAACATCAATAGGAAGAATTACTGAACGAGAAAATGGTCCCCAATAACATTCTTGATAAAAATAATTCTCTTGTCGAACTTTTACTGGATTTTTTCTCTCTCCTGAAACTGTTACCATATCATTGGTAATAGATACATCTAAATCTTTAGCTGTAACACCAGCAATGGTAGATACAATTACAATATCATTATCTGTTTGATATACATCAATAGTAAGAGCTCCTTCTACTAACTCATCATCTGTTTGAAAACTTGTTTGACTTATACTAGTAGATTCACTACTATCCTCATACAAAGAACTTGGTGAATCTGCTACACCAACAAATCTGCTCCTTAAATCTTCTTGAATATCATCTTCAATCGCTGGATCTGACTCTTCAAAATCTACTGCTCCTGTTAATTTCCGTAAAATGCTAGACATACTTTTTTAAATGAATTACTACTAGATGTATTGCATTATTATTATACTATCAAATATTTTTAAAAAAAGCAAGTGTTATCCCCAAATAATTTCATTTTGATATAATTTTTAGATGTTTTATTGTTAAAATCATACCAAAAAATACTGGTAAACATATCAAAAAGTACATCCCCCCTATAATACCGTTTTCTGATATAGATGATATTTCGATAGCAAGATTCCATAATCCATGAAATATAATTCCTGCTCCAATAAGAGATAATCCTTTTATAATATTGTTCTTTTTTACCCAAAATACTATTCCATATGTGATCAAAAAACTTGATATAATATGTACTAATACCGCCGTAAAAGATCTTAGTATCAATAATCTCTGCATATCACCAAAATTATCTGAAGCAAAGCTTAATGTAAAGGCTAAATTCTCAATACCTGCAAAACCTAAAGCTATTGTTGCGGCATAAATAAAGGTATCTATTGGCTCATTCCAACGACTTGTATTAATTGCAAACCAGTAAATAAATAATCCCTTCATAATCTCTTCTATCAAAGCTCCAAATACAAAACTATTGATGGTGGGAGATAATGGAATAGATAATAATGTTAATATTTCTTTACCCCAAACACCCAATAATACTACAGGTATCGCTACTGCACTACCTAATATAAAAGCCTTGGCAATATCAATTTCTTTTTCTGGATGTATATCTTGTGATAAAACGAAATAAAGCCATGCAAAACTCGGTATATAAGAGGCAATAATGATTATGATAATGGGTATATTAGACATATTATCTTTTTTTCATTTGTTTATGTAAATATACCACCTCTTCCTCAATATGCACGCTGAATAACTCAAATATTCGTTTTTTTACAATATCAATAAGTTTAATAACATCTTCATATGTACCTGTTCCCGTATTAATCATATAATTCCCATGTTTCTCACTAATTTGAATTCCTCCTTGAGTAAATCCTTTGAGGCCAGCTTCTTGAATCAAATATCCACTCGGTATAATACCTTTCGCCACAAATACCTTTAAATCCGGATATTGACTATAAAGATTTTCATTAATAAACCCCTCATAATTTTTGAATATGCATCCTGAACAGGCAACACCAACGGGTTGATTTTGGCTTTTTTTAATAATATTATCTCTAATTTGCATTCTACTTGCCTCTATATCACCTTTTTCCAATTCAAATAATCCTCCTAAAATAATATCCGTATTATTCTCCTCCTTAAAGCTACTATAGCGATAATGAAAATCTAAGCCACTACTATCAATATCTTCAATAGCCCCATCCCTATATACTCGAATTTGTTTTAATTTATCCTTAGTTTCCCCACCAAAGGCTCCTGCATTCCCTCTAATAGCTCCTCCTACACTGGATGGGACAGATGGGGCCCATTCTAATCCCACCAAATTAGCTTTATGTCCGGAATTTGCTAGCATAGCTAAGCTGACTCCTGCTTCAGCAAATAATTGATTATCCTTAATTTCTATTGATTTTGTATTTATTTTAAGAATCAGCCCCTCTGTATCATCATCTTGGATTAATAAATTACAGCCACTTCCAATTAATCCAATGGGTAAGTCTTTTTCCTGAGCAAATCGCAAAGAATCTATAATATCTTGTTGATTCTCAGCATATACAAGATATTGAGCTTTGCCCCCAATTTTGAAGGTAGATATATCCTTTAATGCAATATTTTCTTGTATATTCATATTATTTTGTCTGAAGTCCAATAAATTCATCTGTTCTTAGTATACCATTTGTGACACTATATCCGCTATCTGTTTTTTGTAAATCAAAAGAAGAATTATTCCAATCAGATTTCCATTTAGAGGGTAATTCCAAATTATATTGATATCTTACCCCGATACTTCCCGACTGTTTTTGTAATATAAGAGAATATATATCCCCCTTTTGAACTTTAAATGGTAATTCATATTCAACCGTAATTTGACTTATTTCTTTTGGTTTAGTGACAAGCCAACCCCCAATAACGGATTTACCACTTTCTTCAAATGTATCAATACGCCAATCTTTATTATGTATTAAAGTACTATTCACAGCTACCAAATCAGCATCTTGATCAAAAGAGGCGATACCATCTGGTGATTTTTTTTCTCCTCTATCAGTAAATCCTTTACTTTGAAGTATACGAGCTCCTTTTGGGATATATATACGCATATAATCAATATTATCTTTATTCCACCATTCATATTCACTGTCTCCCCCCTTATGATTACGATTTACCGTTACTGTATTAATAATAGCCCCATTATCTTGTATTTTTGTATTAATTTTCATAGAGTCTTCTATCACCCCATCTGTCTTATATCCCCCAATATTGGTATGCACTACTGATAAATAATCTTTATTGGTTTCATATAATTTACCCCCCAAATTATTATCTATTACAATATGCTGTAATTCAGGATCCAGAAAATATAATAAGATATGTTTTTCTTGAAAAGAATTATTTAAAGCTTCTATAATTTTTTGATATTGCTTACTATCAGCTGATAATAATTTATTAATAAGCATTGGTGCTAAATCTGCGATAAATTGCTTTGGTTTATTGATTTCCTTATCATAGACTACTCCCGTTTGATATTGGGTGATTTTAACAAAATTATCAGCGGATACTGTGACGCCATAATTATCGAGTTTAATGGGTCCTGTGATAGTTAATAATCTCTCTATTACGGTTGGAGTAAGAGATATCACCCCATCAGGAGTTATACCACCTGTTTTTTCATAAAAAGAAATGATTTTCTGAGTACTAGTTGGAAAATCAGCAAACCAATTTGAGTCTCTTAGATACCAGCGAGGAGTAAGCTCTTGTAATGGCCCTGGGGCTAAAATTTGCTTTAATAATTGACCGTCTGGATTATATATTTCTTGAATATCAAGACTTTTTACTACCCCTCTATCTAAATTCATTAGGCCAAAACTTCCAATAAATCCTCCGGTCGCTCGAAGCTCCTGATTATTTTGAAAAATAAATACATAGCGCTTTAATCTATCACTACCCACAAAGTTTAAAAATATATTTACATATTGATCTGAATCTTGTAATACCTGTTTTAATTTGGGAATATCTGTATGTAATTGGCGTAACATATCTCCTCTATGACCAGGTATGAGATTAAGAGGCAGATTATTCAAATTTGTATCTAATTTATCAAGAGCCGGTACAAGTTTTTTATTAATTTCTTGTATATTCTGTACCCCATCGACTAATGTCACTGATTTACTCGTATCAAATGGATTAATATCTTGATTAATAAATGGCTGTATAGCCTCAGATAATTCTCCAGAAAGGGCAATAACCTCGGATGTACTTTCAGTTAATTCACTACTATTTTGAATAACTGATAATCCTGGTAATATAGATAATAGTCCTGATAGATTCCCTTGTATTGCTGATATATCTTCAGCACTTTTATTCAGCCCATTTGAAATTTCTGTCAATGAATTAGCAAGCCCCTGAATACTATTAGTATCTGTTTTTGCTAATAATTTCTCACTTGCAGCTGCTTGTAAAGTAAGATTATCTTTTACTCGTATACCATTATTTATCATTCGGAGAGATGGTATACTTGTTACCATAATTAAACATAAGGATAAAAATACACCAAGTGAAGCGCGAGATGCATATATTGTTTTATTACTTATTCTATATTGTAATATAGGTTTTGATTTTGATATTTTTTTCTTACCTGTATATTGTTTGGCAGATTGAGGAATAAAAGTAATATGAAGCTCTGATTTATCGGGAATAGTATAGAGTATCTGTTCTTGTATAATGATTTCCTCTCCTTCTAGAGGTAATTCAAAGTTATCCAGAGAGCTGAATTCTACATGTGTATTTGTTTCTGTATATTGTATTATATTCTCGCCTATCGATTTCGTTTGAGGATGTCTCAAATCGATAATCGATGAGGATTTTTTACCCATAATTCTGTATTTATATCTTAATTGTATTATACAGGTTTTTTGTACTTTCTGCCATATCAGCCCAGGAATATCGAGCTAAAATTTCTTGATGATATTGCTTTTGTAATTCTCTTTTTTCTGGACTCATAATAAAATTATATAAAACTTGTTCCATATTCTCCTGAGATTTAGGGTCAAAATATTCTATATGCTTACCAAAAATTTCCGGTAAGCAGGTAGCATTTGAGATTACAATAGGAGCCCCAAGAGCAATAGCTTCAAGAGGAGGGAGTCCAAACCCTTCATATAGAGACGGAAATACATAGAATAAACATTTCTCATATAATGAAATCAATTGCTCATCCACTACATATCCTGGGAATATGACTGAATGAGATAATCCCAATGTATTAACTTTTGTGATAATTTGTTCAAAAAAATGATCTTTTTTTCCTACTAATACCAATTGTAGTTGAGAATCTATATCAGATTTTTGTTTTAGATGATAAAACACATCTATTAACCGTTCAATATTTTTATGGGGATATACATTTCCTACATATAATAGATATTTCCCCGCAATAATCCCATATGTATCAAATGAAAATGATTGTGCATTGAGAGGATTAAAACGTTCTAAGTCCACTCCCTCATATATCATTGCCATTTCATTGGATGGAATATGAAAATGCTTCACAATAGATTGCCTGGTATATTCTGAAATAATAATAACTTTTTTGGCAGTATATATTGCATTCATAATAACCAACCTATATGCTAGATTTTTAATCGTATACATAATTCGATTTAATCTTGAGGCCTTACGAGTGGGATATTCTAATAAAATTAAATCATGTATAGTAACTATATAAGGTTTTCTATATAGAATAGGAATATTAAAATGTAAAAAATGCATTAAATCTAATTGATATTTGCGTAATAATTGGGGAAATAATACTTGTTCTTGCCAAGAATACCATGGTATATCAGCCAATACTTTATGAAAATTAGGGTTTTGAGGTTGATATTCTTCAATATTATGAGAACTTAAAAAAATATAATATTGATTATGATGATCAATTTTTTCTAATTCCTCAATTAATTTTTGAGTATATCGACCCAAACCCTTGCCACTATTCCCAAAAAATCGTGCATCTATCCCTATTTTCATCTCATTATATATTATTATCCATTAAATCTTGAATAAATTTATCTGTTCCCCCTTGTTTATACACCTTAATATCTGGGAAATCTAAACTTATTATTTTATGATAAATAATTTGTGTAAGTTTACTTATATAGTTTATATCAGATTCTTCAATTGTGATAGATAATGATATATATTCCCCTTCTATACTTGGCTCTAGAAAATCAATTCGTCCTTGCAAAGACTTATCTTGATATTTACCTGCAACTTTCAAAAGAAAAGCATAAAACCATAATTGTCTTTTATATTTATCTAATATATCTTTTTTAACCTTATTATCCCAAGACAATATGGGAGTTCCTGTTTTAAAATCAACAATCACATAAAAATCTTCAAATTCCTCAATTCTATCTATGGAACCTGTCAACGGTATTCCCTCCCATTCTAAATATAATTCTCTCACATTATATTCTGACTCATGAGATATAAAAAAGTTTTCTTTTTTAGCCTGTATTAATACTGGTAATTGATCTTGTATTTTCTGGGATACTTTTGCTGTATTATCTATACTTAATCTTTCCTGAGATAAATAGTTATTCGCAATTTGAGTTAATTCGGTTATATTAGGAAAATCCTGATTTGATTGAATTTGTAGGGAAATATAATGAAAAATACGATGCAAAATATTTCCATATGCTGTTGCAATTGTCCCTATGGATGGGAAATGTAATAAGGCTGATTCCAATACTGCTAAAGGGCCTTTATATACCGTATCTACAAAATTATTCAAATGAGAAGCACTAAAACGATATTGCTGTATAATACCTTCCAGAAAAGATACTTCTTGAGAATGAAATATATTGGGCTGTATTGCCCTCCATGTGGAATTTGCAATATCAAGAGCTTGTACTTGCGGAGTAATTCCTTTTTCTAAAAATGATAAATAGGGAAGAGATATATGTTCTTTTCCGCCTTCATTATATCGGTGACTCGTAATAAACAAATTATTCTTGGATCGTGTTAAGGCCACAAATAAAATTCTCAGAAAATCATCTTCTGAATCTTGTTTTGGTACAATCGGTAAATTGAGAGGAAAAGGATAAGGAGAGGATTTCCCTTTTGAGGCCCAGCCCTTACTGTGAGCACCTATTATAAATACCGTTTCAAATTCTAATCCTTTGACTTTATGAGCTGTCATTAATTTAATGGATTGCTTTCCCGTATTAATAATACTTTTTGCCTGCATTCCTCCTTGATTTTGAAAGGCATGAATTGTATCGAGACCATCTTTTAAAGTTAGTCTTTTACCCTGTTTATACGAAATAATATGCTCAATAAATGACTTTATCTTAGCTAAATTTTCAATATATTCATTTTCTCTTGTCTCAAATACAGCTTTACCTAAATAATATTGATAGAATTTAGTATTATCATGAGTAGTATCTTCAATTGAACCAATCAAATATAAAATAATATACTCTATTGTCTCATATTCTGCTATGATGGCTAAATGTAAACATAATTCCCCTATTGCCCGTAAATCTTTATTGGGAGAGCTATATAATCTTTCTGTATAAGATTTGGAATAATCTCTTTCTTGAAAAAATTTCCATATCTCTAAGGTATCAATTCCCCAAAAGGAATAACTTAGAATTTCTGGTAATAAATCATTACGGGGAGATTGGCTTGGAGTAAGAGAATAAATAAAATGTAACAATATAATAAGCTGATGAATGATAGTTTCATTCAAAAGATTATATTGTCTTTCATATTCCAGAGGAATATCTAACTCAGCTAAAAATGGTACCATTGCCTCTAGAGATTTATGCTGGCGAGCAATAATAACAATTTCCGACAAATCCACCTGAGAACGGCGCAATTCTTCTATTTTATTTGCAATATAGGTATATTCCTCAGCTTGCAAATTAAATTCATAATATGCTAAATCTCCATCTTGTCTTAATTTAGCTGCTTCGAGTTTTTTTTCTAATACTTCTATACGATTTTCTAATCTATCTTTACCCTGTGTAATAACTTGTCTTGCAATATCTAAGATTTCCTGACGAGATCGATAATTTTGTGTTAATACAATTAATTGAGTAGTTGGGAATCTACTTTGAAACGATAACATATGGGATATATCAGCTCCCTGAAAGCCATAAATACCCTGATCATCATCCCCCACCACTAATATATTAGGTTCTGGATTATCTCTTGTCAAAGATAAAATCAATTGCATTTGCACTTCATTGGTATCTTGAAATTCATCAATTAACATAAATTGATATTGTTCTTGTAATTTTGATCTTAATGCCTCATTTTCTTTGAGTAGAGTTAATGCATTCAAGAGCATATCAGAAAAATCTAATAATTGATTTTGTTGCAAATATTCCTGATATTGTTGATATATTTGACCAAGAGCTATTTGCTTTTCATACCTCTCATAATCTACAAGTGTTTTTTTCCCATCCTTTCCCTTAATCAAATGCTTAGCTTTCCATTGAGATAAGGGAGTATAGGTTTCTTTTTCGAGATCCTCTGTTTCTTCTATAGCTGCTATGAATGATTTTTTTAAGCTTTGTGAATATGCCTGAAAATATCCATTACTCTTGAGCTCAGGAATAGATTCTGCTAATATTCTGAATTGTTGCAATTTATCTTGTCTATCTTTTTTTCCACCCAGGGAAATAGCATCAATTTCCTGTATAATTGGTATTAATACTTTATATTGAGCTTTATTTTCTTGTAATATTGTGTGATATTCTAAGGGAGTAAGACCCGCTTGCTTAATATAACCAATAGCTGAGGCAATATTTTTAATCAAACTACTCCTATCTTCTCCTCGTGGAATAAGAATATGATTATAGGGTAATATCTGTATAATAGAATTAATAATTTCTGATTGATATACTGATTCTATTGCTGTTTTTTCAATACCAGCAGTATATTCTGGATAATCCTTCAATAAAGATTGACCAAAGCCATGAAAGGTATGAATATGTACATTATATGCTTTATTCCCAATAAATGAAGCTAATCTTTGTCGCATATTATGGGCAGCAGCATCAGTAAAAGTAAGGCACAGGATATTCTCGGCAGGTATATTCTGTGATTGTAAAATATGAGCTACTCTTAGAGATAATAATTGTGTTTTCCCTGAACCTGGACCCGCCACAACCATAATAGGTCCAAACAAACTATTTACTGCCTCTCTTTGCTCTGAATTTAATTGTTGTAATGCTTCTTCGTATATTGACATATATTTTATTATATCATAAAAGTGTATAGTTAAATGAAAACCCCCACATCGCTATGCAGGGGTGAAGTAAAAAAGTAATAGATCTCAGATAAGATGTCGATATTGCTGTAATTGCCTTTCCAAAACTTGAATTATCGTATTAGCATTATTTCTGCTAAACGGAATTATATCCGTATCTTGCTTCCACAAACGTGATGCATTAATAGTGATATTGTATGTATTGATATGAATCAAGAGAATTTCATCACTTTGATGTCCTTTCCTGACTCGAACTCGAATTGATCCTTGATCAGAGTAAGCAATATGAATTTTCTCTACTTCAATGGGTCCAATATTGCTAAAGCTTTCTTGCCCATTAGATAATTGTTTCAAAACTGTATTAGCATGTGCTGCTTTCTGAAGGCGATCAATCCATTCATTGCCTATCCATTTATTGGCATGGTAAATAGGGTTAGAAATATCTGTGTCAAGCTGATCTGCATGAGAAGGTAAATCAGCAGCAATTTGCTCCATCACTTGAGCTGGGACATCAGTCATGATTATTTCTGCCAGGTGTAGACAATATGCCTGGCAGAATAACCCCTACTCCAATAAAGTAAGAAGCATTATGCCAAGCATATTAAACAAAAATAACAGCTATAGTATACTATAATCCAAATATTAATTCAACACTATAGATATATAACGATTCTCTTTTTTTACCAATCTAGAGTTCCTCCTGTTTGATATTCAATAACTCGAGTCTCAAAGAAATTCTTCTCCTTAGCTAAATCCACTGATTCAGACATCCATGGGAATGGATTTTCTGTTCCATAAACAATAGGGAGCCCCACTCTTTGCAATCTTCTATCTGCAATATATTCAATATAGCGTCTAAATCCATCGGTACTAATTCCCATTATCCCTCTTGGGAAACATGTTGTTGCAAATTCATATTCTAATCCCACAGCTTCTTTAATCAAATCAGTAATATGAGCTTGAAATTCTTGAGTCCATAATTCGGGCTGTTCTTGCTTTATAGTATTAATCATATCGGCTCCAAAATTGAGATGATTTGATTCATCTCGCATAATATATTGAATTTGCTCAGCACTACCTGGCATTTTATTTTGTCGTTGAAAACCAAATATTACTGCAAAAGAGCTATAAAAGAAAATTCCTTCTACAATAAGAGAAAATACACAAAGATTCTCTAAGAATTTCTGATCTGATTCAAAAGTACCGGTTTTAAAATGAGGATCAAAAATTCCATCATTGAATGATAAGAAGAATGAAGCTTTATTATAAATGCTTGCAACTTCACGATACATATTGAATATTTCACTTCCATCAAGACCCAAACTTTCCACCATATATTGATAGGCATGTGTATGTATAGCCTCTTCATACGATTGACGCAAAAGATACATACGAATTTCTGGAGATGTAATATGCTTATAGGTAGCAAGTACGAGATTGTTCGCAGCAAGTGAATCAGCTGTAGTAAAGAATCCTAATACAGTTTTGAAGGCAAGTCTCTCATCTTCAGTTAAAATAGTATTTGATTTCCATTGCTCTACATCAATTTGCATACCAATTTCGGTTGGTAACCAATGATTAGCATTCCCGGTAAGATAAGCATCCCAAGCAAAAATATGTTTCATGGGATGTAATTGCACCACATCCCCATCTTTTCCATTAATAACTCGTCTGTCATTAATATTAATTCTTTTATTTGTTTGGGTAATAGACATATTGGTAGTATTTATTAAATGTATTATTGACAGGAATCACAAATTTGACCTTCTATTACCGCAAATATATTAGATTTGGGTGGTTGAGGAGGTAAATTCTCAAGAGATATTGATGCAGTTGTAGGGGTGAGATTTGTATTAGCTATAGAGGTAGTTGCAGGACTTGGAGCTTGAATTGACCCAGACTCTATTGCATTTACTACTGATTGAGCTTCTGGTATTGCTTGCTCTACACTTGCATTTACTGTTGATTGACTAAAATCGCGGCGATGAGTAGTACCAAATTCATTAATACTTACTGTTGATTTTTCTACCTGTGATATAGCAAGGGTTCTTAGATAATAGGTAGTCTTCACCCCTAATTCCCAAGCATACATATATACATCAGCAATTTCCTTTCCTGAAACTCCTCGATAAAATATATTAAGTGATTGACTTTGATCCATCCATTTTCCACGATAAGCTGCTGCCTTTACTAACCATTTTGGATCAATTTCAAATACTTCCTTATATTTTGCTCTTAACTGTTCTGGGATTTCGGGAATCTGAGAAATAGACCCATCAAAATACTTAATTTTATCAGCAATAATTGGTGTCCATAATCCAATTTTCTTTAAATCCTCAATAAGATAGGAATTTATAACAGTAAAATCTCCTGCTTGATTTGATTTTACATACAAATTCTTATATATTGGTTCATTAGCAGGTACCGCATCCGTAATATTAGCTAAATTAGATGTGGGTGCAATAGCCATAGTATTAGAATTACGCATTCCATATTTTTTGATAGATTCTCGAACTGGAGTCCAGTCTAATCGCTCAATTCTATTTACGGGGATTTGCATTTCACGAGATTGCTCTAAGAGATTTATAGTGTCAACCGGAAGAATTCCTCTATCCCATTTTGATCCTTTAAAACTCTCATAAGCACCTTTTTCTTGAGCTAGTTGGCTAGAAGCTAAAACTGCATAATAAGAAATTGCTTCCATAGAATAATCTGCAAATTCTACTGCATCCTCAGTATCAAAATTAATATCTAATTGATATAGAGCATCATGATAACCCATAATACCAAGTCCAATGGGACGATGTCTTTTATTAGATACTTCTCCTTCTTTAGTTGGGTAAAAATTAATATCAACAACATTATCAAGCATTCTAATTGCAATTGGTACTACTCTAGCTATTAATTCTTTATCGAATTCCCCATTTTTTACAAAATATTTTAAGTTAAGAGACCCAAGATTACATACTGCAGTTTCCTCAGCTGAATTATTAAGAGTAATCTCAGTACAAAGATTAGAATTATGAATAACTCCTACATGATCTTGAGGGGAGCGAATATTAGATGGGTCTTTGAAAGTAATCCAAGGATGCCCTGTCTCATATAACATTGTGATCATTTTGCGCCATAAATCTTTGGCTTTCAGTCTACGAAATAATTTAATTTTCCCCTCATCAGCTAATTGCTCATATTTCTTATAGGCAATATTAAATTCAGTCCCATAAATATGATGTAAATCTGGAGTTTCATCAGGAGAAAATAATGTCCAATCTCCATCTTGGCGAACTCGCTCCATAAATAAATCAGGAATCCAATTAGCAGTATTCATATCATGAGTACGTCGTCTCTCATCTCCTGTATTTTTACGTAATTCCAAGAAATCTTCTATATCCACATGCCAAGTCTCAAGATATACAACTGCAGCTCCTCGTCTTTTTCCACTACGATTAATAGCTGCTGTAGTATCATTGGCAATTTTTAGAAAAGGCACAATTCCCTGACTTTCAACTCCAGTACCTTTAATTAACGCTCCAATTCCTCGCAAATTAGTAAAGTCAGTTCCAATTCCTCCAGACCATTTTGACATTTGGGCATTATCTCCAATTACTTTAAAAATATGACTCAAATCATCTTCTATAGTATTAAGATAACAAGAAGATAATTGTGGATGATTCGTTCCTGCATGGAATAGAGTTGGGGTTGATGGTACAAAATACATTTGTGACATAATTTCATAGAAATCAACCACTTTTTGCTCTCTAATTTCTGGTTTTTCAACTAAAGCAAGTCCCATGGCTACACGCATCCAAAATCCTTGAGGAGTATCAAACATTCTCTTACTTACGGGATCTTTGATAAAATATCTATCATATAGGGTTTGAATACCTAAGAATTTGAATAAATTATCTCGCTCTGGCTTGATTTTTGTTGCCAACCACTCTAGATTATAGTCAAGCATATCCTTACTCAAAATACCGGCATTTACTGCTGCGTGAATATTATTAACAAAAGATTCCCGATAAAGAGTATCTAAATTTGCATAATCTAAATCCTCTCCAATAACTCCTTCATAAATAGTATTCAACAATAATCTTGCTGCTAATACTGAATAGGCTGGATCGCGATCAATATAAGAACGTACTGTCATCACAATAATTTGTGCAATTTCTTTGGTTGTCATCCCATCATAAATACTATTCTCAATTCCAGAGACAATTAAATTAAGGTCAATATCATTTTCTAATCCCTTAATATGATATGTGATAGTTTTAGTAATATTATATCGATTAAAAGACACCACCTCACCAGAAGATTTACGTACTTTCAAAGTTGGGTGAGCACCTTCTAATTTTTCTAATTCCTCTTGCCGGGCATCATCATGAGCTTTTCGATAGAGAATATATCCCTTTGCAACATCATAAAATCCTCTCTCCATTAATTTTTTCTCTACAATATCCTGTACAATTTCAACCGTAGGATAATTATCTACGAATTGAGCATCCAGAGCCGCTACTACAGACTCAGTAACTCCATCAACTTGTTTTGCCTCCTCAGCGGTGAAATTTTGTTTAACATCAAGAAATGCTTTACTAATTGCCTTCCAGATTTTTGCTTGATTAAATGATACAATTTTTCCATCTCTTTTGGTGATTTGTGTAACTGCCATATCTGTATATATTATGTTTATCTATTATTAAGGGGTAGAACTATTATATCAGACTTATTTTCAATATACAATTTAACCACTATATATAGTATAGAAAAGCTATATTTCACTACTAGCGAACCATTTCACCTCTAAAATAAAGAAAGTTATCCACAATCAGCAAAGACTATAATCTTAAATAGACTTATATACAGCCATTATATCTCTAAAGTCTAAAATGGTTATCCCCATAATACAAAAAAGAGCCTTTCGGCTCGCTTTTATATATGCTGTCTTAAAGCTTTACTTTAATAGATGGACTTTGTGTAAGGGAAAGATATATATGCTTTACAAATTCACCCTTTACCTTTTCTGGTTGATGTTTTTGGACTTCAGCTACAAATTCTCGAATATTCTTTTCTAATTCCTCAGCAGTAAATGTAACATTACCAATTGCTTGATGAATGACACCTGTTTTATCCATTCTAAATTCAGCTTTACCAGCCTTGAATTCTTTTACTACTCTATCAACATCATCAGTTACCGTTCCATTTTTAGGAGAAGGCATAAGTCCTTTTGGTCCTAAAATTTTTGCTACTGGTGCTACAAATCGCATAAAATCAGTAGTTGCAATTACTACATCATAATTAATACCTCCTGCTTGCTTTATCTCATCAATAATTTCTTTTCCTCCAACTTTATCAGCTCCTGCAGCGATAGCTTGTTGTAATTTAGCCTCATCTTCGGTTAATACTAAAACTGTTTTCCCCTTAGCAATTGGCTTGCTAAAAATCACTGCTCCTCTTACTGATTGAGGTCCTTTAGTACCTTTAAGATTAGTCTTGATATGAATATCTACGCTTTCGGTAAATTTTGCTCTTGCAAAATTTAATACGACAGGGATACCTTCTGTTAATGGGTATATTTTAGTTCGGTCTAATTGTTCAATAATTGCTCGATAGGCTTTAGATCTCATAATGATATAGTTATGTAGTATTAGCGAATATTATTAATAATACTCTCCTACTCTGTTATTTCTACTCCCATTGATCGGGCAGTACCTTCTACTATTTTCATAGCAGATTCAAGTTCAAAGGCATTAAGATCAGGTAATTTTTTCTCAGCTATTGCTGATACTTGAGCCTTACTTAATTTTCCTACCTTTGTCTTATTTGGGATTGAAGAACCCTTAGAAAGCTTTAATTCTTTTTTGATAAGAGCTGAAACAGGAGAAATTTTAAGAACAAAATCAAAAGTTCTATCTTCATAAATAGTTACCTCTACTGGTACAACTTCTCCTTGTTGTTCTCGAGTTGCATCATTAAATTTGATACAAAATTCTTGTAATTTAATTCCATGGGGTCCTAATGCGGTTCCTGTTGGTGGAGCTGGGGTAGCTTGACCTCCTCGAACTTGTAGCTTTACAACTGCTTTGATTGGCTTACTCATAGTACTCTATTCCTTATATAACATACTGGAAGTGATTATATCATATAAGTTTTATTTTGTGAAGGGGTAAGACTCTAATAATCTCGTAATTTGCGGATATTAACATGTTCTCGTATTTTTTCTAAGGCTTTTACCTCAATTTGACGAATACGCTCACGGGTTACATTAAATTCAGCACCTACTTCCTCTAAAGTATGGGTAATTCCATCTTCTAATCCAAAACGCATTTGAAGAATTTTTTGCTCTCTATCATTAAGATCATCTAAAATCTCTTGTAAATGTTCACGGAGTAGATTTCGACTTGCTGTCTGAGTAGGACTTAATGATTCAGTGTCTTCAATAAAATCACCAAGAGAACTTCCATCCTCATCTCCTACGGGAGCTTGCAGGGATATAGTATCTTGATTAATTTTAATAATTTGATGTACTTTTTCTACATCCAAATCCATTTCTGCTGCGATTTCTTCTGGCAATGGCTCTCTTCCCAATTCTTGTACCAAATTACGTACTACTTGAGAATATTTATTAATAGTCTCCACCATATGTACAGGAATACGAATAGTTCGAGATTGATCAGCAAGAGCTCTCGTAATAGCCTGTCTTATCCACCAAGTTGCATAAGTTGAGAATTTAAATCCTTTGGAATAATCAAATTTATCAATTGCCTTGAATAATCCTAAATTCCCCTCTTGAATTAAATCAAGTAAAGTAAGGTTAGGACTTCGTCCTACATATTTTTTAGCAATAGATACTACAAGTCTTAAATTGGCTTCAGCGAGTTCCCGCTTTGCTTCTTCATCTCCTTCAAGTACTCTTTTTGAAATATAAATTTCTTGCTCTTTAGTTAAAAGAGGAATATTTCCAATTTCTTTTAAATACATTTGTACAGGATCTGGCAATTCTTCTTCCCATTTTTCTAATGAAGTATATACTTCACTTTCCTCAATTCCATCACTATTTACTCCGGGGAGGAATTCTACCTCATCTTGTACTTTAATTCCTTTTTCTTTGAGGATATCATATAATTCTTCTAATTGCTCAAGATTATCCTCAATATTGGGAAGCGCATACATAATTTCTGTTTCTGTCACAAATCCCCGCTCTTTACCTTGTATAATCAAGGCTTTTACTATTTTATCAAGGGCTTGTTTTGAAGTAGTATCATTTGACTTTGCCATATATAAATCTATTATCTAGTATTTTTCGTGAAAGTTTTATATTTTTCCAGAATATCTTGCACTTTATCATTATCCCCTGCTTTTTTTGCTTCCTTTAATTTTTTCAATAAAGCCTTTCTGACCGAGCTTTGATATTGAGTTTTAAGCAAATGAATTGTTTCCTGTATACTTTGCTGTATTTGCTCTTCACTTGATTGCATTTGTTCAATTTGATAAAAAATAGGTAATAACAATTCTTCAAGAATGGTATATTCCAATTCTGAAACAAATGATTTACATTCAGCTAAACTTAATGTTTTAGGAGACTTAGTCGTACAGTGGTCTCTTATTTTAATAAATAATTCTCTCAATATTGATTGAGTGAATAGAGACTCTTCTAATATAAGAATATCATGATTTCCTGGTTTGTAAAGGAGATATGCAATAATATGTTTTTGTAATCGAACAGAAGCAGAGTCCATTGGTCTCTCAACTATATCGGTATTATATAATTTTATATCATTTTTCATCTGCATATATATATCTTTTTCTGACATATTTAATAAATCTGCTAATTTTTTGGTATAATAATTCTTTGCAATAGGATCATTAATTACTTGTATCCATTGTATTAATTGTTGTAATGCCTTGTTTTTAGCAGGAATATCTTCTGATTTAATATTAGCGACAATATGATTGAGATAATATTCTATAAAGTCCTCAGCTTTTTCAATTGCTTTTTCCCATAATTGAGGATTTTCTCTTACTAAATCAGCGGTATCCTTACCACCCTCTATATAAATAACTTTTACTACTCCACCTTTTTGGGTAATAAGAGAAGCCGAACGCAAACAAGCGGCTATTCCGGCTGCATCATTATCAAAAGCTAATAAAAATTGATCTGTATATCGCATTAAAGCCGTAATATGATATTCACTTAAGGCTGTCCCCGATACTGCTACCACATCTTTAATACCCGCTTTATGAGACATTATGACATCCATTTGCCCCTCTACTAAAATCACCCTTTTTTGAGTTTTAATTGCAATTTTAGCTTGAGATAATCCAAATAATACCTTACTTTTATCATATGTGCTTGTTTGGGGAGAATTTACATATTTTCCCATTTGACCATCATCATATTCTGGTAATATTCTTCCCGTGAAGCCCACTACACGTCCCAAAGTATCTTGTATGGGAATCATAATACGGCCTCGAAATCTATCATATAAATGATTTTGTTGGCCTTGTATTCCCATACCGGTAGCCTCAATATCTTGAGGAGAATATTTGGTAATAAGGCGTTTGGTTAATGTTTGATAATTTTGAGGGGCAAGACCAATGCTAAATAATTCTATCAGCTCATCTGTTAAGCCTCTTTCATATAAATATTGTCTCCCCCTTTCTCCATGAGTGGGATGTAATAAAATAGAATGATATATTTTTGCACTATCTTGTAATATATTAAGAAGAGTTTTTTTATTATTTTCTTTATATGGAGATTTTTCTCCTAATGCTGATTGTAATGATATTCCTGATTTTTCTGATAATATTTGAAGAGCTTCCCGAAATTCAACTCCTTCAATATCCATAATAAATTGGAATATATCTCCTGCTTTATCCCCCCCAAAATCCTTATATATTTGTAGTTCAGGACTCACAATAAAAGAGGGGCTTTTTTCACTACGAAATGGAGATAAAGCTTTATAATTAGATCCTGCGGGGATTAAAGTTACATATTCCCCAATAATATCTACGATATCTAGCTTTTGCTTTATTAAATCTTTTACTTCATTATTCATATATTCCCCACAGTTATTGATAAGGGAGAATAGAATAATTATGTTCTCCTCTTATTCCTTGCTCTTCTGAATAAAATGGTCAGACCTGTAATAAAAATAACTATGAGAGCTACCCATTGAGTCATGGTAAGTCCAATAATTCTTGGGTCTCCATAGGACATATCGGTAGTTTGCCAAAAATCAGCAAAGAAATGAATAGTTGCTACTCCTAATACAAATACTGATGTCAAATAACCTGGTCGGCGAAATTCATATAATCGCTGATTTAATATGAATAGTATCATGAATAAGAATAAATATCCAGCTGCAATATATAATCCCCATGGATGAATATACGATTCAGCCATAGGGAATACCCATGGATATGCTTGATTTGTGATAGCCCCCTTCGATATACTAACAGAAAATACTCCAATATATCCAAAGGCCAACCCGAGTGGGATAATATATAAAAATGTATCAGAGAATCGAAGCCAAGACATTTTAGATCTCTGTAAGGCTGCAAATCCTTGTAAATAAAACCAACCTACAATAACTGCTCCAAAATATCCTCCCACAATACTGAGATGCCCTTTATAAAAAACTTCCCCCCAACTTAATATAGAGACAAAATTAATATCAGCCTGATGCATAAGTAAATACGCAATTCTAGCACCAAATAATCCTCCAAGGGCTGTCATGCTCACCAATCCAAAAATATCATCTCCAGGAACTCCCTTTCTCTTGGCCTTTTCTAAAGACAAGATAAGTATAAGACAAAATGAAAATACTGCAGCCGCTCCCCATACAGGGAAATTACTTTGATATTGTGTAATTAAATCAATAACTTGATAAGAGGACATATTATGTTTGTATTTTAAATACCTCTTTATGCAGGGAATACTTGACTTCCTGACTCATCATAAAGAGAAATCGCAGCTGTAGGACAAGATTGAGCTGCAAGTAATAAGGTATCATCATCTACTGATGTCACATCAAGAGCGGTAATATCAGTTTTATCTGAACTTGTTTTATCTCCTTTTAACTTTAATACTGCCTTTCCTTCTGCATCAATTTCGAATACATCAGGATATACTGCAATACAGCTAGCTGCTCCAATGCATTTATCTCTATCTATTGCCAATGTTTTAATTGCCATATTTATTTACTTAAATGATAATGTCCTTCTGTACTATCTTGAGTATAATATATATTTTTGATTTTGTCACCACATACTTCTTTTAATTTACTCTCAACTACTACGCCAAATGTCATAGAAGACATAGGGCATCCTGAGCAAGCCCCTAATAAGTGGAGAGTTAAATTACCATTTTCAAAAGCTTCAATTTCAACACCACCACCATCTAATTCTAACATTGGGCGGATTTCTTCTAATACTGTTTCTATTTTTGTATATGTATCCATATATGGAATACAATAAGATTATTTTACACTAATATCAGTAATTTCTACTTCTGTAAATGGTTGTCGATGCCCATTCTTTACACTATATCGAGTCTTATTCTTATATTTAAAAATAATTTGCTTTTTTCCTCTTCCTTGAGTAAGAATTTTTCCCTTAACCTTAGCCTTTGCTATTGTAGGAGTTCCTAAAGTAATATCTGAATCATTATTAACTAATAATACATCATCAAATACAATTTCTGAATCTGCTTCAGAATGAAGCTTTTCAATTTTAAGAATAGTTCCTTTCTCAACTGGATACTGCTTTCCTCCGGTACGAATAATTGCAAACATATACACTACTTATTTAACACTAGGACTTATTATACCGTATTATTGTCAATTTGTCAATAATAATGACCTTTTTTGACTCTTTAGTTAAAATGCTTTTCAATAATAGCTATTTCAGCATTCACATCCTCATCTGATAGAGATTGCTCTAAATCTCGAAATTCCAAATGAAATGTATATTTGATAGCAGTGTCTGTTACGAATATATCTCTAAGGTCAATATATTCACATCGTGAAGATACCAATGACTTAATAGCATTATAGATTTCCTGAGAAGATAATGACGGAGAAGCAGCAATGGTAACATCTCTTTTTACAGCAGGATATTTAGGAATAGGGATATATTTTTCTATAATAGGAGTGAGAATACCTACCAAAACGGTAATATCTAATTCTATAACCAAATCTTCACCATGAATCCAACCAATTGGTTGTTCTGCATAGGTAATGATATGCCCCTCATCATTTACCTGTGTTTTTAATATATTCGTATCAAATCCTAATTGAGTAATTAGTAATACAATATCATGATAAGTTTGATTTATATTCTCAGTAGCGGTTTTATGTTTATCCCAAAAGGCAATACTCAAATGTAAATGTTGCTCTGCGGTAAACACATGACTTAATTCAAATAATCTCAAAGTATCTCGATAATTTTGATTTAATATAACAGCATCAGCCAGGGACCGGGTTAAATTTTGTCTTAAATATGGCTTAGATTCGTCTACCGGGTTTATTAATTTGAGATTCCCCTCAACTGAATAAGGATAGGTAATAATTTCTATATACCCAATTTTTGCTAAAGTTTCTGATAGTATTCGTTTAAATGCAAATAACGAATTAATAGTTGGGGTAATTTTCTCAATATTGAGTGTGGCAGGAATTGTATCATATCCATAAAGTCGAGCTATTTCTTCTATATATTCTTCTGGGGTATTCAAATCTAATCTCCAATATGGTGCTGTTAAATGATATTGATGAGACCCAAATGGCTTATGAACATGTACTTGTAAAGCTTTAAAATAGGCATTGATATTCCCATCCGGAATATCAGCTCCGATATAACGACGCACATAATCATAATCGAGATTAACTGTTTTATGGCTAGTGGTATTATGCCCCTTATGGCTATATCCAAGTACTCCAAGCCCTGATTGTGTTACAAGATGAAGAATACGCTGCATCGCAATATCAGCTAATTCCACGGGTATATTTCGCTCAAAACGCTTGGCTGATTCTGTTAATAATTTTAATCTTCTGGCTGTCTTGCGAATTCTCTCGGCATTAAAATGAGCACTTTCTATTAAAACTTGTGTAGTTCCATCTCCAACGGCAGTAGCAGCTCCTCCAATAATTCCTGCTAAGGCAATAATTTGCTCTTCATCACAAATGACAATATCCCCTTCCTCTAATACAATTTCTGTTTCATTAATAGTAAGAAGAGTTTCCCCCTTTTTTGCTTCTCTGATAGTTAAGGTATTACCTTTAATTTTCTCTACATCAAAAACATGTACGGGCTGCCCAATTTCAAATAAAATAAAATTACCTAAATCAACCGCAGGATGATGCACTTTTTGATTTAATATTTGTAATAATTTATGTATACGATCATCTAATTTGAATGTATCGGTTTGTACATATAAATCAACTCTATAGGCACCCTTACTGAGCACATTAGAATCAAATTTATAATTACTTAATCCAGATAAAGCTAATAGGGAATAATAGGTACAAGCTTCTGTCTCAATTTGAATATATTTTTTGATTTGTTGCTTTGGAAATGGAGCTAATTCTAGAGGTTTTAATTTTTTTTCTGTAATTAGGGCTACTTCCCTTGCCACCCCATAAAATGACGATGAGTCACTGGCTCTGGTTCCAAGCCCTTTATTATCAATATCAATAATTGCCTCATCAAGTCCTAATACTTCTGATACCGGTTTTCCTTCTGTTGAATTGGGTGGTAATATTAATACCCCACTTGATTCTCCCCCATCTAAGCCAAGTTCCTGCGCTGAGCAAATCATACCAAATGAATCTTGCCCTCTTAATTTTACTGCTTGTATGGTAAGTCCATTTGGTAAAGTTGCTCCAATACGAGCTATAGCAACTTTCTGACCTAATTCTATATTTTTTGCCCCACATACAATGGTTAATACTTCTCCATTGCCTACAGCAACTTGTGTTATTTGTAATTTATCTGCATTGGGATGTGGCTGTATTTCTTGAATATGACCAACTACTACATTATTAAGACTAGTAGCGGGATTATATACAGAATCAACTTCATAGCTTTTAAGGGTGATTAAATCTGCTATTTCTTCTGGGGTTTGGGTTAATTCGGGGATGAATTCTAAAAGTGTAGAGAAGGGAATTTTCATAATTGTATTTTACCTAACTGAGATGTAAATCGTATATCGGCTGAATGAATTAACCTAATATCATCAATACCATATAATATCATTGCAAGTCTTTCTACTCCAAATCCAAAGGCAAAACCTTGTATATTAGGGTCAGTGACACCTCCATTTTTGAGTACTATTCGATTCACCATACCGGCCCCTGCAATTTCAAGCCAATGATCTTCTATCCAAATATCTATTTCAAAGCTCGGTTCAGTAAAGGGAAAATAGCTTGGACGAAGACGGATTTTGATATCTTGTTGGAATAATTCTTTGAAAAAATACTGTATAACTCCTTTGAAAGTAGCAATACTTGTATTTGTATCTATCATAAGACCCTCTACTTGATGAAAAACTGTCTCATGAGTTGAGTCTGTTGCCTCATAACGATATACTTTACCTGGAGCAATAATACGAATAGGTGGCTTATGTGACTCCATATAATGAATTTGTACGGGTGAAGTATGAGTACGCAATAATGACTTTATTCCTGCAGGATTTTGAACCCATATAGTGTCCCATACATCTCGAGCTGGATGAGAAGCAGGAATATTGAGAGAATCAAAATTATATTTCTCAGTCTCAACTTCGGGACCTGTTGCAACAGAAAACCCAATCTCTGCAAAAATATCCTGAATCCTAAATATAAGCCAAGATATTGGAGATAAGCCTCCTAATTCAGCTTTAATATCAGTAGTATTAATAGGATATATATCAATAGATTCAGCTTTTGTAGCGGGCTTATGCTCAGCAATATAAACTTCAATAATTTGCTTAAGTTCATTTACTTTTTGGCCATATTCTGCTTTACCTTCTGGGATAATATCTTTTACCCCTTTGAATAATTCTGCAATATATCCTTTACGGGACACATATTTATGTTCTATCTCTTCTATTGCTAATCCTTTTTGTATATCCGCTTGATATTCTGCTTGTACTGATTCAATAGATGCCATATGCTATTCTTATTATTATTTTGTCTCTTGAGCGATGAAGAAAAATTCTAAAACAAATACCACTATTGTTAATATTGTAGCACTAAATACATTCCAAAGCAAAAATCCTTGCAAAGCCAAATGTAATCCAAATAATAATCCTAATATTAATCCTTGTCTTTCTGAACGTATTAATAAATATGCTGGTTTTTTTGTTTTATTGCGGAATAAAAACAGCCGTATACCATATCCTATAAAGGCTGTAATAGACCAAATAATAATACTGAAACTTGCAATAAGCCCCCAAACAATGGTTATATTTACCTCAGTAGGATTGGTTTTAACAATAATATAATATATACCCCCAAGCCCACTTAAGAGTAGTATTGTATTCAGCCATAATAATAGCTTTGTCATATTATCTATTTTTTATCATAGGCCTCAGCCCCTGTAATTAAAATAGCTTGTGCCTCTGCTTTATCTCCAAATCCTTCAATTTTTACAAATTCATATTTTCCTGGCTCAAGTTTTTTATAATCAGCCATGAATAATTCTATTTCTTTCTTAAGATGAGATTCAATATCTGCTAAATCTTTAATATGCGAAAGCCTTGGGTCTAATTTAGTTACTGGGGCACAAATTAATTTATGATCAATTCCTGCCTCATCACTCATTTTAAGTACTCCTACTGCTCTTGCCTTTACCACACATCCAGGAAATGTAGGTCTTGTTGCAAGCAAAATTACATCCAAGGCATCTCCATCTTGTCCATGTGTTTGTGGTACAAAACCGTATTCAAAAGGATAAATAAGAGGAGAATATAGAGTTCTATCTAATTTAAAATAGCCCCCTTTTTCATCATATTCAAATTTTGAAGTAGAATTCATAGCAATATCAATTACTACATTAAATTCTTCTGGCAAAGATTCTAATCTTGGAACATCAGTATATAGATTCATATGTATATTAATTAAAACTAATCCTATTAATTATTCGGTCTTTTCAGCTTCTTCTGTAATAATTTCTTCAGTTACCACTTCTTCGGCCTGAACAGGAGCTTCCACTACTTCAGTATTTTCTTCTGTGGGAATTATTTCCTCTTTTGGTTCAACTATTTCTTCTGTGACAACTTCTTCTGTAATCACCTCTTCAACTGGAGCTGATTTAGTCTCATCTTTAGTCTCAGGATTTAAATTAATATCATATCCCGTAAGTCTAGAAGCTAGGCGAACATTTTGTCCTGACCCTCCAATAGCAAGAGATAATTGATCTTGTGGAACAATCACTTTGGCTTGATGATTTTCCTCATCAATAGTAATAGACTCAACTTGCGCAGGAGCAATAGCAGCCTTAATGAAATCTTCTAATTTTTCAGAATATTCAATAATATCTATTTTCTCACCACCAAGTTCATTGATAACAGATTGTACTCTTGTACCTCTTTGTCCCACACAGGCACCAACTGGATCAATACCATCTCCCTTAGCTTTTACCGCTAATTTTGTTCTTACACCAGCATCACGAGCAATAGCTACAATTTCAACAGTACTTGAGAAAATTTCAGGAACTTCTAGAGCGAATAATGTTTTTACAAAATCGGTACTTCGGCGAGACAATACAATATTAGGGTCACGGTCCGTAGTCTCAACATTTTGAATTAAGAATTTATATCTGCTTCCAATACGATAATTATCTGCATATACCTGTTCGGATGGGAATAATAATCCTACACCTTTACCAAGATCAACAAATACAATTCCTCTATCCATTCTCTGAACAGTTCCTACAATAATTTCACCCACTCTATCCTTATATACTTCAAAAGCAGTAGCTCGCTCAATTTCTCGAATTTTTTGCATTAATACTTGCTTTGCTGTTTGAGCTGCAATACGTCCAAATTCTTCTTTGGGTTCTAATTCTTCTACAATTTCTTCACCTTCTTTAATATCCGGTTGTATTGCCTGTGCATCTACAAGTGCAATATGTCTATCCGGATTAAATCGGATTTTTCGAATTCCATCTTCACTTTCTTCTTGTTCTTGTCCTAATTCCTCAGCTGTTTGATCATCTTTCAGAATAATATATCCTTCCTCATCAGCGGTAACTACGGTCTTATATTGAAAAATAGAAAAAATACCAGAATCTCTATTTAATTGAGATTTAATAATTTGGCTTTTTTCCCCATAATCTTTTTTATAGGCAGCAGCAATAGCTGTTTCTATCACCTCAATGATTTTCTCTTCTGGAATATTTTTCTCCTCTGCAATTTGGGTAATGGCAAAGGTAAATTGTTTTGCATCTAACATACTACTATTCTTATCTTATTATCTTGCCATATGAAATAAAATAGACCTACTCTTCATCTCAAAGCAGATCTATCTTATACTCATTCATATACTATATATTATATAGCTCTTATGAATTTGTGTCAACCTAAGGAGCCACTTCTCGAATAGTTCTATTTCCTAAACTATTTATTGACCCACAAGTTGCCTCATCACTATTAATACCC
>CAZPCB010000003.1:64812-146232 GCA_964585065.1 uncultured Candidatus Saccharibacteria bacterium
CTCCTGTTGTTGAAGCATTACAACTTTGTACTCCTATTGGATTTGTTATACTCCACGTAAATTGTATTCCATCCCCTGCTATGGTTGCTCCTCCATCACTATCTATTACATTAAAATTAATATTAGCTTGTGGATAAGATTGTGTTCTAAATGGTGCTCCATTTACCCATGGTTGGCTATTGATATTATGAATACTATTATTATCAGTTGCTTTTACTCTTGCATAATAATCAATGCCTGGTCTTAATAAATTTTTGTATGTATTATCTAAACTGGTATCATATATACTTCCTGCACCATTTTGCAAACCAGAATCAATAATAATATCATTAAATGCCAAGTCTCTCGCTATTTGCACTCGATATAATGTTTGAGCATCATTGTCTTTATCGCTATAATTCCAGGTAATCTTAGCATCTGTATATCCAACCCCCTCCCCTTTTACAGTATCTACTTTTGGGGCTTCATTGGGTACTATTACTGTTATGTTATAGGTGATTGAGTCATATGTATAAGAATATCCTATTTTATTTTGCTTATTACTAAAAAACTCACTCCCTGGAAGCGCAGAGTAAACAGGCCAATTAGAGAACTGAGGTATGTATTGAATAATGTCATTATATAGCTCAACCTCTGTTGTCCCTCTTTCACAAAGCAAATTATTATTAGGAGAATAAGAAGTGGCATAAGGTTCAAAATACTGCAACCAACCTCCAGGAAGTTGATTCAGAACAAAATTTGCTTGAATATAATATGGTTCACCTGGGGCCGTATAATTGATTAGATTTTGCTGAAAACTACCTTGACCAAAGCCTGTATATTGAGCACCCTGTTTATTATCCCAATAACGACCCTCTGCACATTGAGATAATGTTGTGTTATTGAATATAACTTCTACTTGAGCAGTTCCAGATTTTTTAGGTGTGCATATAGTCCCACTACAATCAACAATATCATTATCACTACTAGATAAACTAATAGTACCTTCTTCACTAGGTATTCTTGCATGTGTTCTAAAGCTCGCGGGTGCCTGATAAGATAACCCATTCATAGGAGGTGTATCTTGAACCCCTCCTATGAAATTATATACTCCTTGTGATGGATTTGACTGTAATTGAATCTGTGAACTCACAAATACAGAATTGTTCCCTGATCCAGGGATTAAATTATTGCTATTAACTTGAAGATTTACTTCTTTACTAATCTGTTGATTGATATAGCTTCCAGCAATAAGAGCACTTGCATTTGTTCTAATAAATATAATATTACTTTGTATATTATTTGGCTGGGATACAGCTGCACTTTGTACAGCTATAGTATTTGCAGTGCCTAAATCAGCATTAATTGTAACAGCTTTACTTAATTCAGGTAAGAATAATCCCAGAATTAGAAGTGAAATATATACTTTTTTCATATTTTCTTTTTATTAACTATTCTTTTTATACTCTTTTTTTGTAGAATAATGCTATATATAATTAGCCCAAGAACAAGTATCCCCCCAATTATACCTATACTATTCCTCATTATAATTGAGCTTATAGGTTCTTTTATACATTTACTCCCATCACCTATCTTCTTACAATCATATGTGATATTTACCGTATCTATAACCTTTCCTTCATTATCTTTTACTACTGAGGTGATTAAGGCTTGATTAATAATTTTATCCTTGGGCAAATCTGCTATAATACCACTTATAGCCCCCCCCATATCACCTTTATAACTACTTTTAGCAATTTCTTTCCCCCATTTATCTATTATTTTAGTTTCTACACTTATATCTTTTGCTATGCCATCATTAGTATTATGTATACATGTTACTATTTTAGCATCTTGTCCGGCTGCTTTTGGAAAAGTATCAAAGCCAATCCAATTCAATCTCACCCTATTCAAATCCTCAACTGAAAATCGTATATTCGATATACTTTGTTGCTTTTGTACATTTGGAATATCAGCTATATTAGCTTTAAGCTTAAGATAATATACTGATGTGTCTGGCTTATCAACTATTTCTGTAACTTCTATTTCTCCTTTTGCTGGAATTTTGATTTCTTTTGTACTAGATTTCTCAATATTCTCTTTTTGAAGTCCATCCCATTTGTATAGAGTGGATTCCAATATTACTTTTTGTTCTTGATTTGTTGTGTTTTTGAGGGGGATTTTTACCTCAATTGGATTATTAGAATTATGTTTTGTAATATATCCATGATTAATATGTTTTTGTCCTCCTACGGTAGTTCTTGTCTGATCTAAATATATGCTTTGTGTATTCTCTCCTTTTACTTTAAATGAAAATCTTGACCCATAAATATCATCGGTAAAACTAAGTCCTGCTAAATTAAATCTATTTTCTTGATATCCAAATAAATATATTTGATAATCTCCTTTTGCTGCTTTAATTGGTATATTATATGATTCACTTATATCTATACTTGCTTTAGCATCAAGTGTTATATTTTCAGCTAGAATAAACTCTTCTATTGTTGTCGTATAAGCTTGTCCATTTGCATTAGGTATATCTTTTAATACTCTTGCTGCTACAGTAACCCCTATTAAAGGATAATTATTTGTATTTGTTATTTTCCCTTTTATTACTATTACATCTCCAGGATTATATTCTGAACTATCTGGGGTTACATTAATATTAAGGCTTCCAAATTTATATGTATCAAAACAATTACCTAATTCTTCAGTCTTTATACCCGTAGATTGTAATTCCTCCTGATTTAATTGAGTTGTTGTTTGATCTTTATTTAATAATTCCTCTCCCGGGAATACTAAATAATCTTCTTGTGCTATTACAACAATATGCGGAGTTAATAGTGTAATTATTACTCCCAGTATTCCTATTAATTGATATTTTATTTTCATAGGGATTATTTATTTTTTATACTATTATTAGTATATCATATCCTCCCACCTATTTGACTATTGTGGATAAGTGTTACTTATATGAGTCTTGTAATTCTGGGGCAACACCATATCCATTACGGATACAGATAGATTCTTTATTTCGCCACTTCTCGAATAGATCTATTTCCTAAACTATTTATTGACCCACAAGTTGCCTCATCACTATTAATACCCCCAGCATTTAGCTGTGCTTTTATGTCATATTTTCCTAGTCCCAAATTAATTGCATCACTATAATTTAAATCTACTGTATTATTTAAAGCTGAATTACTATATATCAAATCAGTGCCTATTCCCCTTTTTACCCTCCATTCATATGGGCCACTCCAGGTTGGATCTCCAATAAGATTAAGTTTAATTATATTATTATTCTCTGCGACCACTTTATTCTGTAAATTACAAGATATACTTGGTCTTGGTCTTACGGTAACTGTAATACTAGAACTTCTTGATGGACCATCTATTGCTGAGCAGGTACTGGTGAATATATATGTTGCATTAGATCTGATATTAGGATCTATTTGTTCTCGAGAAGGGGGAGAGATCCAATCATTGGTTGTGGTGTCGCTAATAAAATTACCTCCCGCAGCTACTGGTCCTCCCGTAACGGTATTGCTACATCCTGTTAATACCTCTCTATTTACTATTGTTCTTGATATATTAACAAAATCTCCCTGTTTTAAATCAGTACTAATATTACTACTCAATGTTACCAGAGCTTCTCTTCCTTTTGTATTTAAACTTACTGTTACGGGTTCTATTGCATTTCCTCCTGGCTTTGAGATACAGTTAATGGTAAAATTATATGTCCTATCTAATTGGCTTAATGCTAATATAGCATTTTCTGTATTGGGTGACTCTAAGGCAGCTTTATTACCTGTCCATATCCCATTTCCTGCATCTGTTCCTCCTGTTGTTGAAGCATTACAACTTTGTACTCCTATTGGATTTGTTATACTCCAAGTAAATTGTATCCCATCTCCTGCTATGGTTTCTCCTCCATTACTATCTATTACATTAAAATTAATATTAGCTTGTGGATAAGATTGTGTAATAAATTCTGGTCCATCTACCCAACCTGAGCTTGCTTTTGCATTACCAACTTGTACACGGGTATAATATTTTGTCCCTGGAATTAGTTTTCCCCTATTTTGAGGGAAAAAGTCTGTAGAGGTGTCATTGCTCGTCTTTGCTCCAGCTCCAGCAAGACTTCCTGTCTGTGGTTCTCCTGACCATATAACTATATCGTTTGGATTGAAGCTATCAGTGGTAGATATCTGAGTATTCCACCATGTTTGAGCATCTCCATCTGCATCACTATAACTCCATGATACCATTCCGTCATTATATCCAACTCCTTGTGCTTGTATATTACTTATTGTGGGTGGATTGTCTGGGATGACTGACGTGATGGTGTAATAAAGGGGTGATGGTGTGAAGGCTGAACTACCAACTCTTTCAGGAGAATACACCATATCAGACCCCCCATCATTAGTACAAAATGGCCCTGTAGCGGTTACCCATTGCCCTCCTCCATCTCCTCCTGCATCCACCCATATTATTTGGTCACAATCATACATTACAGGTTGAAATGTAGCCTCTCCTCTTATTACAACATAATAGGGGTATATGTTAGAACTGGTATTATACCAATTTACGGTAATAGTAGATGTACCATTTCCACTAGCTGTACATGTTTTTCCTGAACAGCTTACTGCTGCTGGATTAGAGCTTGTTAAATAATAATCCCAATAATCAGCAATACCTCCAGTAAAAGGTATCCATGCATCTTTATCAAAAGCTTCATGAGTACTAGACCCTCGTCTATATTCCCATACCGTTTGACCATCTAAATAGGGAGTTCCATAAAATCCTCCTGCAAAATTATATGATCCTGTAGTATAAGAAGCACCGCTGTAAATTGTAGTTCCTGCTATTACTGAATCATTTTGTCCTAAATGTCTATCTGTAACTAAATTAAATTCTTTTGTTAAAGTTATTGACATATAATCAAGGGCATATATTTGACCTGTATCAGGACCCTGATCTCCATTGGTATTACTAAGATTCATAGTACCATATTGATAGTCATGGGTTAGGGGTACACTAAGTGCCCTTACATTATAAGGAAATAGGAATAAGCTAAACAGAAATAGTCCTATACTTAATGGTAATATTCTATTGAGTTGAAATATATTCTTATTCATATCTATTTCTTTATTAATTTAGCTATTGTTTTCCTTTGTAAATATATAGCATATATTGCTCCCAATACTATTAGTATAAGCCCGAATATTCCCAAGACAGTTCCTAATAATCCCTCAAATTGACCTTCTTTAGCACAAGCACTCACATCTATTGCATTACAATCATAGGGTATAGTTACGGTATCTACTATGTTTCCTGAGGCATCTTTTATAGTTGAGACTACAGTTAGCTTATTATATGTCTTATTCTTTGGTAAATCTGCTGTTATAGCATCAACGTGTTCACTTACTGGTCCTTTGTAAAGACTTTTTGCTATTTCTTTTCCTTTCGCATTTAATACTTTTGTCTCTACTTCTATATCGCTCGCTATACCATAGCTAGTATTATGTATACAGGTTACTACTTTCGCATCTTGTCCTGCTATCTTAGGAAAACTATTAAGACCAACCCAGTTAAAACGCACTGCATTTGCACCTGCTCCTGAAAATCGTATATTACTTATACTTTTATATTGTTGCGCTGGGGCGATATCTCCCGCTTTTGTTGCAGTTAATTTGAGATAATATACGGATAATTCTACTTTATCTACTGTTCTTGTTATTAATACTTCTCCCTTTGCTGGGACTTTGATAATTTCTTTTTCTTCTTTTTGTAATTCTTCTTTTCTGAGTCCATCCCAACTATATAATTGTGAGGTTAATTCCATATCTTGGGCTTTATCTGTATTATTCTTTAATGGTATTTTTACTTGTACTTTTGATCCTTTCTCTTGGCTAGCTAAAAATCCATGATTAATATTCTTTTGATCTCCTACCATAGTACGGGTTTGATCTAGATATACTTGCTCAGTATTATTACCTCCTACCTTAAAGCTCACTTTATATCCTACTACATCATCCGTAAATGGAAGACCTGATAATGTGAATCTATCTTGTTGATAAGCAAAGAACAATAATTGATAATCCCCTTTTGGTGCTTGTAGGTTGAGATTATATATTTGGCTTATATCTATTTTTTCATTTGCTTTAATACTTACATCTTTTGCTATTATAAACTCATCTAATGTGGTTGTATAAGCTTGGTCATTCGCATTAGGAATATTCTTAACTAGTCTCGCTGCTACAGTAAGTCCTGTAACAGGATAGGCATTTTCATTCTTTATATTCCCTTTTAATTGTATAATATCTCCTGATGTATATTGAGGCTTATCTTGACTTATATCTATCTTTATACTTCCAAATTTGTATGTATCCATACAATTTCCTAATGCTCCTGCTTTTACTCCTCCTGCTTCTAATTGACTCTTATAGGTTGGTGGTTTTTGTTGATTCTTTACTATTGCATCTATTTGCTCTTTGGTTGGGGTTGTTTTTCCTGGCTTAAATTTTATCTCACCTGTTATTAATTCTGTATTTTGATTTTCTTGAGCTATTACTGCCATTGATGGTAATAATAGACTTAGGGCAAATACTATATATATTCCTTTTTGTATTATTTCTTTCATAGGTATTATTTATAGATGATACAATACTATTATTATATCATCCCCCCCCTATTTGACTATTGTGGATAAGTTTTACTGAATTATCCTTATTATATATTTTTTTCCTTTTTGAATAATATACTCTAGTATATTATTGTGTCTGGGAAGATAAGGAATACATCTTATATAACTGATTGATTTATTCTTCTCTTCTTAAATATCTCTCTTAAATGTAAAGGTTTACAAACTGAAACCTTGCACTATTCTTTACAGATACTAGTACGAATTTGATTTATGTCTCCATATAATAATAAAGGGGTATTAGATTGACAAAATGAAGTATGGGCAAGTGAAGCTTTAGTGTTGGATAAATGTAAAACAGATCCAAATAATACTTCTAATAGTCCTCCAGTATATTCCGATACATTAACAAGTTGAACGGGATTACCTTGATTTAATTCTTGATTAATTATCTGTATAGCAAACTCTTCATTTCCTACTTGGTCTACAAGGCCATAGTTTTTAGCCTCAGCAGAATTTCCGAAGAAAACTCTAGCCCCTATTTCATTACGAATTATTTCGGGAGAAATTTGATTGTATTTACTTATATGCTCTACAAAAGCTGCGTAAAGTCCATCTAAATCTGGATCAATACAGTTTTTTATATACTCGTCGGAAATATTGAGCTCATTATCTGGCTGTTTACATTTACCTCTATAAAGAGGAGTAAATGCAATATCAGCATCAACAGAAGATCCCAAAACCCCTTGAGAATAGGATGTAATATTAGTAAATTTAGGAGCATATCCTCCTGCAACTCCTACACTACCCAATATAGCTATTGGACTAGCAATAATAGTAGCAGCTGGTGCAGATGCCCAAGCACCTCCTGAAGCCGACAATTCATTTACAAAAACATAAACTTTTTGATTAGTTTTCCTTTGATAGAACTCAATAGCATCGGCTATATCACTAGACCCCCAAGGATCTCCCCCAGGAGTAGTAAGATCAATCAGAACAGCTTTAATATCTTTATCTTGAGATAACTTGTCCAATTGAGAAGATACATATTTACCATCAATTCCTCCTGGAGACAAGAAAGCGAGAGGCTCATCTCCTCCACTCCCAAGAATAGGCCCATTTAATTCCAATCTAGCTACCTTAATATTTGATTCTTTATCTCCTTTATAATAATCATAAACTAATTCAGTATTATCACCTTTAGCATTTCCCATACCCAAAAGCTCACCCGCAGCAGACTGTATGCTAATAATCACCCAAATTACTACTAAGACAATACATGTTAAAATGATAAACCACCCCGAAGTCAAAAATTTAGGAAATCGTCTTTTTTTTGTTACCTGTAAATTTGATACAGGCTGAGTATTTTCCATATTATATTTATATTAAGATTTATATTATAAGTATAGCAAAGTTGGGGGACACGTCAAGAATGAAGTAATTATACCTATTATGATTTAGGATATATCTTATTAGATACCATTTTATGTTTTATACCGTAATTTTGATAATATATTTTTTCCCTTTTTGAATAATATATTCTGATACATTATTCTGATTAAGTTCAAAAAAAATATCTTGTATTATTTCTTGATTTACCTTTACTCCCCCTTCTTGAATAGCTCTCTTGGCCTCAGAATTAGATAAGTCGAAAACTTTAGCCATTACGGCAAATAGACGCTTATCCTCTATCTCACCTATTGATATAGTCTCTATAGTATCGGGAATTTCTTGTTTACTAAATAATTGTTCAAAATATTGCCGAGCTTTCCCCGCCTCATCTTCATTATAATATCGTTTTACAATGGCTGAGGCCAATACCAACTTAATATCTCTTGGGTTTACTCCTGATTCTAATTGCTTGTGATAATTCTCAATATCAGCATTGGGTATATCAGTAGTGAGACGAAAATAATCAATAATAAGTTTATCTTTTATTGCCATTATACTGGTAAACATTTCATTTGGAGTATCGGTAATAAAAATACCATTACCCCAAGAAGTACTCATTTTTCTACCATCTATACCCAGTAATAATTCAAAAGTAACGATATCTTGTGACTCTTGATTATAATATTTTTGAACTTTACGCCCCGATATAAGATTAAAATACTGATCATTGCCCCCAATTTCTAAATCTGACTTTACCATTACTGAATCATAACCTTGTATGAGAGGATATAAAAACTCCCTTAAACTAATTCTGGTATGGGATTTATGTCTTTCACTAAAATTATCCCTATCTAACATTTCATTGACTGAGAATATATTGGCTATTTCACTTAGGGTATCAAAAGAAAGGCTTTCAAGCCATTCTGAATTATATCGTATTTCTACTTTTGATATATCTAAAATCTTTCCAATTTGATCAAGATATCCTTTTAGATTATTATTAATTTCCTCCTTAGTAAGCATTGGTCGCTCTGAGTCTTTATCAGAAGCATCCCCAATACGAGCAGTAAAGTCTCCAATAATAAGAGTAATATGATGGCCCCAATCTTGCAATTGTCGTAATTTCCAAAAAGGTACAGCTCTTCCGAGATGTATTTTATCCCCTGTTGGATCAATTCCAAATTTTACTCGAAGTTGCCTACCAGATCCCAATTGCTCCTTTAAATGTTCTTTATCTATATAATTTGTAACACCTCTTGTTAGCCATTCTTGAACTTTACTCTCATCTGTTATTATTGCCATATCTATTCACTTAATTATTGATTTGAGTATAGCATATCTCAATCATTTCGATAATATACAAGTTTATAATATTACTTTCAAATCTAATATATTGCCTCCTTTAGGATATACAATAATAGGATTTACATCCAATTCTTTTATACTTGGTACTGAATAGACTAATAAATTGAGTTGGAAAATAGTATCAATAAGCCAATTAATATCATATTCTATACCTCTTGCACCTGAGAGAATCGTATAGGCCTTAGTTTTTTTGAGTGTTTTCAAGATATAGGGCTTCGTAATAGGCATACTTGCAAAAGCAATATCATTAATTGTCTCAGCATATATACCTCCGAGTCCCAATAATAATATATTTCCTAATTGAGGGTCTCGCTTTACTCCTACAAATATCTCTATACCCTTATGAGCTTGCTCTTGTACAATAATAATTCCGTTTTTATGTTTATGATAAAATGCTTTTACTTCATCTAGGGTATTGATACCCACTTTTACGAGTCCCACATCGGTACGATGTAATATATTGGGATTCACATCTTTTAATACTAAAGGATATTGTAAATATTTTTCAATTTTCTGAATATCTTTATTATCATGTAATAATAATGTTTTGGGTAACTCCAAAGACAATTCTTTTGCAATTAAATTGACTGTGTCCCAAGAAGCACTAATAAGTCCCTGTGTCTTATCTTCAGCTAAAGCCTTATCTATATCTTGAATTGCAGTTTTTTTGACATAACTTGTAGGAGCATCCCATAATTTTGCATTACGGGCAATATGATTCCAATTATATAATTTGGAAATAGCAGCAATAGCTCTTTCTGGACTTTCAAAATAAGGTAAATGAGGAATTTCTTTTATTACTTGTTCTGTAAGATTTCCTGCTACAATACTAGTAATAATAGGCTTATGAGGATTTTTCTTACTAATATCAGCAATTACTCTTCCAATAGCAGATAGAGGCGTCATTACCTGTGGGGTAATTAAGATAATAATTGCTCCTACTGATTTTTCTTTTACCAAAACTTGCAATGTTTCACGATAGCGAATATCATCAGCATCCCCCAATATATCTACTGGATTGGCGGTACTGGCAGCTGAGGGTAATATTTTTTGCAAACGACTCACAGCTTTTGGTTCAATTTTGGTTAATTTCACCTTATTTACTGATACCGCATCCATAGATAATACTCCAAGACCTCCTGCATTGGTAACAATTGCAAGTCCATGCCGAGATACATGTTGAAATCGAGAAAATAATTGAACAGTATCAAATAATTCTTCTAAGGTATTAACAATAATTGCTCCTGCTTCTTGCAATAATGTTTCTATTACAATTTCATCTCCAGCCAGAGACCCAGTATGTGATTGTATAGTCTTTTTTGCTTTAGTAGATTTACCGGCTTTGAGGATAATAATTGGCTTTTTAGCATTCTTAATTGTCTCAATAAATTCTTGGGGATGTGCTATACCTTCTAAATATAAACTAATTACTTCTGTTTTAGTATCTTTTTCTAGATATTGTATAATCTCAACTTCATTAATATCTAATTTATTACCAAGACTTACAATTTTATTAAATCCTATTCCTAATGCATCTGCTCTATTAATAAAAGCAGATATAAGAGCTCCTGATTGTGAAATAAGAGAAATATTACCTGATTTTACTGATAATAATCCAAATGATCCATTATATGCATATTGATTGGAATCATTATTAATAATTCCAAGACAATTTGGACCTACAATACGAATATTATATATCTGTATTAATTTTGCTAATTGCTTTTCACGGGCCCGTCCTTCTACTCCAGATTCTTTAAATCCTGCTGAGATAATAATAATATATTTTACTCCTTTTTTACCAAGCGCCTCTACTGATTCAAGTACAAGAGTAGCTGGTAATATAACTATTCCGACTTGTATTCCTTGGGGTAATTGATTAGTACCCTGATATACTGGATACCCTTCAATTTTTCTTGCTGAAGGATTTACTAAAAAAATGTCTCCCTTATAATTACTTTTTAAAATATTATGAAAAATAACCGAACCAATTTTAGCCTTATGTCTAGAAGCCCCGATAATTGCTATGCTTTCAGGATAAAATAATTCTTGCATATCTTTTAGCTTAATATAATTACTTGGTTTTCCTCGGGGACTTCGGCTGTAATATGAAGTGTATCTTTTATGGCATTAGCTAAAGATTCAGAAGCTTCCTGCTCCCCCTGTACTACAAATATATTTTTAGTTTGCTTAATATGAGATAGCCAATCAAGTAGCATTTCTTTATCCGCATGAGCAGAATATCCCTCTACCCTTCTCACCTCTATCTTATTGTCAACTGGATGATTATGTATGTATACGGGACTCTCACCCTCTAAAATACGCCTTCCTAATGTACGAGGAGCCTGATATCCTACAAATAGAATAATATTATTTGGGTCAGACAAATATCGCTCTTCATGATAAAGAACTCTTCCCCCTGTTGACATACCAGATCCGGCCATAATCATTTTAGGTTGAGGTTGACTATTAATTTTCATAGAGTCCTCTCTATGTTCCGTCATGGTTAAAAAAGGAAACTCAAAAATCTCATCAGTTTTAGCTAATTGCTTCGCTTCCTGATTATAATATTGAGTATATTTAGCATGAATTCTAGTCGCCTTGATAGCTAAAGGTGAATCTAAATACACATCAATACGCCCTACTCTTCCTTGAGGAAGCCCTTCTCCTGAATGATTCTCTACAATATCATTGAGTTCATATAAAATATCCTGGGTGCGCTCAATAGAAAAAGTTGGCATAATTAATACTGCCTTACGGTCTATAGTATCTTTAATAGCTTGTTTTAATATTTCTTTTCTCTCAGCTAATTTTTGATGAACTCTGTCCCCATAACAAGACTCTACTATTACATAATCCGCCTCTTCAATATAATCGTATTTGCGAAGTAATACTGATGGAACATTTCCTAAATCCCCTGAGAATACTAATTTGATACGCTTACCTATTTCAGGATCTAATACCCAGATTTCACTAATAGCTGAACCTAAAATATGGCCTGCATCTTGAAAACGAAAAGATATATTCTCATCAATTTCATAAATTTCATGATATTCCTTACCCCGCCATTGAGCTATAGTCTTATCTACATCTTCTTCACCAAAAAGAGGTAATTGACTATGATCATGCTCCATAATAGATACCGTATCTCGAAGAGATATCTCTGCAAATTCTTGAGTTGGATATGTGGAATATATTTCTCCACTAAATCCATCCTTCACAAATTTAGGAATTCGTCCAATATGATCAATATGGGTATGTGTGGATATCATAAAAGATATACTCTTTGGATCATATACAAAGGGCTTATAATTTATTTCATCCGCCTCAGAGCTTCCCTGCACTAATCCACAGTCTACAACAAAGCGTATTTTTCCATTATCAATAACATAATTAGCTCCCGTAACTGAACCGGCTCCACCACAAAATTGAATACTGACCATTATTTGTTTATTAGTTTACTATATATCTATACTATCACAAAGAATAGCTTTTCTCAATAGACAATAATTACTATTCTTTTATCCTGATTGACAATAATTTTCTTAATACTATTTGTATCGGTGATAATGGTATTTACTTTATCTAACTCTAAAGCTTTTTGTGTAATAGCCTCATTATCTAGTCCCGCATTAACCCTAATAATATCTCGCATTTTTCCATTAATATGAATTTGATAATCTACCTCTGTCTGAATTAATTTTGATTCATCAAATTGTGGCCATATTGCTTTATGTACAGATTCTGTCTCACCTACTATTTCCCATAATTCTTCAGTTAAATGGGGAGCAAATGGAGCTAAGAGAGTAATATATATCTTAATATAATCCTTGCCAATATCCTTAGAAATATATGTATTAAGATATTCCATTAAACTACTAATACAAGTATTATATTTTTGATTCTCTATATCTTCAGTAATTTTGCGTATTAATGAATGGGTATCATAATCTAACTTTGCAGTATCTATAGCTTTATCTGATTTTTGAGATTGTATATCAGTAATCCATTGATATACGCGCTTCAAAAATCTACTACATCCAATAAGCCCACTTGTATCCCAAGCAATTGCCTCATCATAAGGCCCCATAAACATTTCATAAATTCTCAAAGAATCTGCTCCAAATGATTCTACCATTTCAATTGGGTCAATGGTATTACCCTTAGATTTTGACATCTTAATACCTCCTTCAGCCAAAATCATGCCATGCATAATACGCTTTTGATATGGTTCTATTGTTGGAACTACTCCAATATCATATAAAAATTTATGCCAAAATCGTGAATATAACAGATGTAAGGTTACATGCTCCATACCCCCATTGTATATATCCACCGGTAACCATTGCTCTAAAGCAGCTTTACTTGCTAATTCCCGAGTATTATGAGCATCAGCATATCTTAGATAATACCAAGAACTCCCTGCCCAATTAGGCATAGTATCTGTTTCTCTAACTCCTTCTACCCAATTCTCATCGGGTTTAGCCTGGCTACGAGGAAGAGTTTTCCCTGTGGTGATATGATACCAAATTTGAACCCAATCTTTTGCCAATGCTAATGGCCCCTCTCCTTGGCCCTGAGGTATATATGATTCTACTTCTGGTAATTCAAGTGGTAATTCTACTGGTAGAATTGGTACCGCATATTCAGTATTATTATTTTTTTGTCGAGTTACGGGATTTGCTGGTAGAAATTGGGCAATTGCACCTGATATTTGTCCATAAGACTGCTCACTAATCCACACAATAGGAAATGGCTCTCCCCAATAGCGCTGACGTGAGAATACCCAATCACGAAGTTTATATTGGATTTTTTTCTGCCCTATATGTTTTTCTTCTAATATAGTAGTGATTTGTGCTTTTGCCTCAATTATTGACAATCCTGAAAATTGCTCTGAGTTTTCTAAAATACCGTCTTCTGTAATCACTGATACTATATCAAGACCATATTGAGTTGCAAATTCTTGATCTCTCTCATCATGAGCAGGTACCGCCATTACAGCTCCCGTTCCATACCCCATTAATACATAATCTGCTGTCCAAATAGGAATTTGTTTCCCCGTTAATGGATGTATGGCATAGGCTCCGGTAAATACCCCAGTTTTTTCTTTTTCTTGCTGGCGATCTAAATCACTTTTTGATTTCGTTTGCTTCTGATATGATTGTATTGCTTCCTTATATTCTTCTTTTACAATAGTATCAATAAGTGGGTGTTCTGGAGCTAATACCAAAAAGGTGACACCAAATAGAGTATCTATTCGAGTAGTAAATACCTGTATTGACTCAGTATGTCCCTCAACTTGAAATGTAAGTTCTGCTCCTTCACTACGCCCAATCCAATTTCTCTGTTGCGTTTTGATAACGGGTAAATACTCAACCGTTTCCAAATCTTTATCTAATCTATCTGCATATTTGGTGATGGCAAGCATCCATTGTGTTAATGATACTCTCTCACAGGGATATCCCCCACGTTCTGATTTTCCATCAATAACTTCTTCATTGGCTAAAACCGTTTTTAATTCTTCACAATACCATACTTGTGTTGTGGCCTGATAAGCAAGTCCAGATTTATACATTTGTAGCCATATCCATTGTGTCCAACGATAATATTGCGGGTCTGTAGTATTAATTTCACGACTCCAATCAAAAGATAAACCTAATAATGCTAATTGTTTTTTGAATGTATTAATATTATTCTGCGTTGCAATAATAGGAGATATATTATTCTGAATAGCATAATTTTCTGTGGGAAGACCAAAAGCATCCCAACCTAGAGGATAAAGTACATTTTGTCCCTGCATTCGATACATTCGAGCCTTAATATCTTGAGCCACATAACTACGAATATGCCCCACATGTAGTCCAGCTCCTGATGGAAAAGGAAATTCTACCAAAATATATTTACTTTCTTTATCTGAGGAATTATCTGCAGTATAATCTACAAAGCCCTCAGCCCAACGCTGTATCCATTTTTGTTCAATAATTCTATGATTATACATAATGACAATAATTTATTGGCTTTATTATAGTATATATGAACCCTTTTGTCACCTTTTACTGTAGTCTTGACTCTAATGTTTCTTCTGTATTAATATTATAATCTAATACTATAGCCTGAGCTAATGGTAAATCTATTTGAAGAGTATTTTCTATTGAAGTTTTTTGAAAATAATGTACAAATGCTTTAATACTATCATGATGTCCAATAATCAAAATATTTTTATCCTCCTTTAATAAGGGTATTACGGTATCATCTATAAGACTATTTACTCTTTTTACAACATCCTCTAAACTTTCTGTTGCGGGCAATAGCTCAGGAGAAATATGAGCATATCTTCTATCATGACTAGGGTGACGAGTATCAGAGATATCAATAGCCTCTGTTTTTTTATCCCAACTCGATATAATGGATTCAATTTCTGGATATAGCAATAAAGCTTCCTGATGAGTAAGACCCTGTATTTTACCATAATGCCGAGGGTTTAGTCTCCAGTCATGTATTTCTGGTATCCAAGAGTGATACATATTATTAAGTATAGTCCAACCACTAACAATAGAGCGTTCTAATACCGAATTAATCATAATATCTACATGAAATCTTTGATTTAATAACACATTACCCATATGTTGTAATGATTCTCGAGCATTAACCAAGGGGACATCTGCCCAACCAATATATCTATTTTCTTGAGCCCAGATACTATCCCCATGTCTAATTAGTATAATTTTTGACATATGTATTTATTTAAAAAGAGAAGTAATTTTATGCAATATACTCTTATCTTGCTTCATCAAATAATAGCGCTTTTCAACTTTTAAATCTGACTCCCTAAGACGATATATTAATGGCTGTCCTGTTGGAATTTCTAAATCTATAATTTTCTTATCAGACACATGTTCCAAAAACTTCACTAATGCTCTTAAACTATTGCCATGGGCTGAGATAACAATTCTCTTTCCCGATAATATTGCTGGCTTTAATTCTTGTTCCCAATATGGGGCAACCCTATCCAATGTATCTTTGAGAGATTCTCCGATAGGTAATTGATCTACAGGGATATTTTTATATTTATCATCAGAGGCTGGATATCGTGAATCATATTCTGATAATAGTGGAGGCTTAATTGCAAAGGTTCTCCTCCAAACTTTGACCTGATATTCTCCAAATTCTTCTACTGCATCAGTTTTATCTCGCCCTTGCAATCCCCCATAATGCCTTTCATTGAGATGCCAATTTTTAATTACTGGTATCCATGTCATATGAGCAGCTTCTAAAGCATATTGCAATGTATCTATAGCACGATCTAACACTGAAGTATAGGCTATATCAAATTCAAAACCATTTTGCTTTAAAGCAATTCCTAATGTTTTTGCCTCCTGTATACCTTTTGCTGACAATTCTACATCAGTCCAGCCAGTAAATTTATCAAGCTGATTCCATACACTTTCCCCATGGCGAATAAGTACCAATGTATAGGCCATACCTATTCTTCAATTGAACTACTATCTAAACTAGGAGCATCTTCAGACTCTTCTGTTATATCTTCTTTAGCCAATACATCTGCATATAGTTTTTCCAATGTCTCTGGACTATCTCTTAACACTTTACGAGCTGATTCTAATCCTTGTCCTAGGGTATTTCCCTCTAAATCTTGAATATAAGTACCTTTTTTCTTTAATACACCAACTTTAAGAGCTAAATTAATCAAATCTGTTTCCAATGAAACACCTTCATTATACATGATATCAAATTCAGCAACTTTAAATGGAGCGGCTACTTTATTCTTTACAATTTTAGCTTTTGTTCTTGCTCCAATAACTTCTTCTCCCTTTTTAATCTGTGCAATACGCTTAATCTCAATTCTTACTGAGGCATAGAATTTCAAAGCTTTTCCTCCTGGAGTCTCAACTGGACTTCCATAACCCATCATACCAATTTTCATACGAGTTTGATTGGTAAAGAGAATTGTGGTATTTGCTTTAGCTGAAATTGCAGTTAATTTACGCAATGCTTGTGACATAAGACGAGCCTGAATAGCTACATGAGAATCTCCCATATCACCTTCAATTTCTGCTTTTGGCACAATAGCAGCTACGGAATCTAGTACAATAATATCTACATTTCCAGATTGAACTAAAGCCTCCACAATAGATAAAGCTTCTTCTCCGGTATTTGGCTGTGAAATAAGCAAATCATCAGTATTTACCTTAAGTTTTTTTGCATATTCTGGGTCCAGTGCATGTTCAGTATCAATGAAAGCTGCTACACCACCTTCTTTTTGGGCATTTGCAATAACTTGAAGACAAATAGTTGTTTTACCACTCGATTCAGGTCCATATATTTCCACAATTCTTCCTTGTGGAATACCTCCAATTCCGAGAGCCCGGTCTAGAGAAATTGATCCAGTTGAATAGGCATAAATATCCACCTTTTTCACCTCACCCAATTTCATCATGGACTCATCACCAAATTTACTTTTGATATCATCTAATACAGATTGTATTTTATCTTGTTTGCTTGCATTCTTATCAATTCCCTTGGATTTAGTCTTTGCCATATCAGTATTGGTTAATATTATAATAAGTATATCATAGAATTAATATAGCTTCAATTTATTCTTGCAAACCATATTCTAATGCTGCCTTTCCAAGAATATATACTTTTTCTCGCTTTGATGTTCTCGCTCTTTTTGTTAACACATCATAATGATTTTGTTCAATTTTACCGAGAATCGCCTCATACATACGACTTGCCATAATAACGGCAAATCTTCCTTTTCTATTCAGATATTGGAGTCCCTTATCTGATTTCCGATATAATTCACGAGTATGCTGTATTTGATCTTTGAGACAATTCACAAATTCTTTTGTTACCTGATGATTCTGAATCATATCTTCTGTAACTTTATATCTTAACAAATCATGCTGTGGTATATATATTCTACCACGCTGATCATAATCTTCTCCAATATCACGGAGGAAATTTGTCATTTGCATTGCCTCTCCAAGTAAAGGTGCATATTCCAAAGCCTTATCATTAGTATAGCCAATAATATATGTCATCATAAGACCCACTACCGCAGCTGAGCCGTACATATATTGTTGTAGGTCTTGATAGGTTTTATACTCTTTAATTACTATATCTTGTTTCATTGCTGCAAGAAAATCAAGACTATATTGATATGGAATATGATAGGTATGAAATACCTTTGCTGTCATATTGAGTACGGGGTATTCCGTAATATCACCATGATATGCCCTTTCCCATACTTTTTGCCAATCATTCAATTCAGCTAAGATATGTGTATCTGAATTATTATTAGCATTATCTACAATTTCATCTGGAATACGAAAAAAACTATATAAAGCATAGGTTGCCTGCCTCAAATCAGCCGGTAAAAACCGAGTAGCAAAATAATAACTTGTTCCAAATTGCTTGGTAATAGCTTCTATTGATTTGGTATATTTGTCCATATAGTTTAATATGCTCTGTCAGCAATATATTCAATAAGACTATTTAATGCAATTCTTGTATTCTCAGTAATATTATTCTCGGCTCGAGTAATTTGTCGAGCTTGCTCTAAATATGCCTGTACTTTAGCTCTTGCATAAGAAAGAGCCCCTGTATGCTCGAATAAGTCAATTATAGACTTCTGGTCCTTATCTGTAAAAGATTCATTTCCCCAATATGTCTGTAACTTCATAATATCTTTCTCATTACCCCGCTCAAGCACATATTGTGTTAGAAATGTATGTTGATGTTCTCTAATATCTGATAATACCGACTTTTTGATAATATTGGGGTCTGCAATAATATCCAAAATATCGTCTTGAGTTTGAAAAGCTAATCCCAAAGCAATACCAAAATCAATACAGAATTGCTCTAATTCTTTCCCTTTTCCCGCTAAGGTAACACCTATTTGCATTGGGCGCACAAAAGTATATCCTGCAGTTTTTAATCGCATTTTTGTCTCAATCAAATCAGCATCAATTGAGTCTCTAGTCATCACATTAACATCAATCATTTGCCCCACAGCTACTTCATCAATCATTTGATAGAAAATTTTCCACGCATCATTATGATATGGTAATTGCTGAAATTCATGAAATCTTCCAATTGACCATGAGAATAATAAATCTCCAATAAGAATTGCCTGTGAATGCCCATAATGCACCCTATTCCTTACACTTCTATGATTATCCTGTATGCTATTAGAGACAAATGTATGCACAGTATCAACTCTATGGCGTATTTTTCCTTCATCAATAACATCATCATGTATTAAAGCAAAGGAATGAAAAATTTCAAGAGATACCAATAAATCTAGAATAGTATCCGTATCCTCTCCCCCTAATGTTTCATATAGAGTATAAGCCATATATGGGCGAATACATTTCCCCCCACCAATAATAGCTCGCACATAATGAATTATACCCAAAATCTCCTCATCTTGAGTATAAAGAGAATATTCTGTGAATTTTTGGTCAAGAGCTTTCTCAAGAAGAGGTTGAAATTTTTCTTTAAATGTCTTTATATCCATGATTATCTACACAATACTTATTAGCAATATACTATACTTTATTTAGTCTATACTATATTCTTATTCTTGACAATAAAAACCGGTTTTACCCGGCTTTTATTAGTCTTCTCAACTTAGATAAAATTATTTCTTATCTTTTTGTAATTGCTGTAAAGAATCTTGTTGCTTTTGTTGAGCTTGATCTTGCTTATATTCTTGATAAGCGGTTAATCCAAGATATGATAGGGCGAATAATACTTGATATAATACCAAAGTAATAACTACTGTTAAAGCTACAGCTTTGAAAGCAAGCTTTGTTACAATTTCGGTCTTTGCAATGAATTCTTTGTGACTTGGGTGCTTTTCTAATAATTTTTTACTCATATTTATCATTATTACTTAATATGCATCTATTGTATCATAATATATATTATTTTACAATAGATATTTCATATTTATGTACAAAATAGCAATTATAAGCTATACTATAGTTAATTCTTATATCAAGGTAAATTTTAGTTTTATATGACACAGGGTAAATTACGGAAAAATGTACTTGCTATCATCTTTGATTCAGATGGCAATGTACTTATTGTATCAAGATCCAATGATCCTCTTCATTGGCAATTTCCTCAGGGAGGAGTAAATGAGGGTGAGACCAATCAAGAGGCAGTACTACGGGAATTAGGAGAAGAACTACATACTACAGAATTTAATCTCTTGGCTGAATGTCCTGAAAAACATATATATCGCTGGGCAAAAAAATTAATCCGTGATGAAAATCTCGGTCAAGAACAAACTATTATGTTACTCAAATTTACTGGGAATACTAAATCCATACAAGTGGATCGCCGCGAACTTGGAGGGTTTTTATGGGTACCTCAAGATAAGATTGAAATTTTCTTACATGAATATCGCAAGCCCGTATGGCATATTGTCTTAAAACACTTTTCCAAAGAACAAATTACTTCTTTATTGACTAATGAATAATATATGTATCAATCATCCCTTATTTCTAAAACTCGTAAACAAATAAGCCAGACAGAAGAATCATTAAATGCTCAAATTCTTATCAAAGCTGGATTTATTGATCAAATTATGGCTGGGGTATATGCTTATTTACCTTTAGGATATCGTGTTATTCACAATATCGAAAAAATTGTAAGAGAAGAATTAGCAGCCATATCAGCTCAAGAAATTCTTTTACCAGCTCTACAACCAAAATCCTTTTGGGAAAAAACTGGGCGTTGGGATAGTCTTGATGTACTTTATCGTTTTACTTCATATTATACTAATACCGAATTGGCTCTTGGTTCTACTCATGAGGAAATTATTACGCCCCTTGCCCAAGATTTAATTCAATCTTATCAGGATTTACCTTTAGCTGCTTATCAAATTCAAACTAAGTTTAGAGATGAAAAGCGAGCAAAATCTGGGCTACTCCGAGGAAGAGAATTTATTATGAAAGATTTGTATTCTTTTCATAGTAATAGCGAAGATTTGGACCGATATTATGATGGTGTAATTCAAGCATATACCAATATGTATAAGAGACTTGGGCTTGGAGAAAAAACTCTTAAGACATATGCCTCTGGAGGTAGCTTTAGTAAATATTCTCATGAATTTCAAACATTATCAGATATTGGAGAGGATACTATATTTGTATGTAAGACCTGTAATATTGCAATTAATCAGGAGATTATCAATGAACAGAATACTTGCCCCGAATGTGATAACAAGGATTTAATTGAAAAAAAAGCTATTGAAGTTGGTAATATCTTTAAATTACAAACCAAATATTCTGATGCTTTTGGACTTGAGTTTACCGACGATAAGGGACAAAATCAATCTGTAATTATGGGATGTTATGGAATTGGAATTTCACGACTTATGGGAACTATCGTAGAAATATTTGCTGAGAATAATTCTAAAATGCTATGGCCAGCTGAAATTAGTCCTTTTGATATACATCTTATTATGCTGAATACTGATTCTGATGAGGTAAAAAATAAAGCAGAAGAGCTTTATCAGCAGTATCAAAAAAATGGAAAATCCGTATTATTTGACAATCGTGATGAAAGACCAGGAATTAAATTTGCTGATGCTGATTTGATTGGAATTCCTCAAAGAATTATTATCAGCAAGAAAAGTCTCGAGCAAAATGGGGTTGAGATAAATGGAGATATTATCCCTTTTGAAAAGCTCTAAATTTCAAATAAAAAATCTCTCTTTTATACAGAGAGATTTTTTATTTAGATCTATTATAATGCTTTAATAATTTCTAAAGCTTTATCTAATTGAGGATCTTTTTTATCCTTAATATCTTCTGACTTTAAATCTATTTCTATATCTGGATTAATACCTTCTTTATTAATAGCTTTTCCTGATGGAGTAAACCATTCAGCAATAGTATATTTGAGCACTGATCCATCAGAAAATTTCTGAGTACTTTGTACTACTCCCTTTCCAAATGTTTTTTTACCAATCAATTGAGTCTTTTTTAAATCTCTTAATGCACCCGCTACAATCTCTGAAGCTGAGGCTGATCCTTCATTCACTAAGACCACTAATGGAATATCTCCATATTTAGCAGCTTTTTTAGTCTTCAATTCTTCTATTACTTTATCATTTTTACCTTTTTCTGTTACAGCAATAGAACCTTTAGGAGCAAATAATTCTATAGTCTCTACTGCTGATTGTAAATACCCTCCTGGATTATTTCGGAGGTCCAATACTACTTTTTTTACCCCTTTTTGACTAAGCTCAGCTAATTTAGTATCTAATTCCTGAGCTGTCTCAGCTTGAAATTGGGAAATAGATATAATGGCAATACCATCTTTTTCCTCCACAGTAATATTAGGTACATCAATGACATCACGAGTAATAGTAACAGTTTTTAGTCCATCTTGACCTTTTCTTGCTATTTCTAATTTAACTTCAGTTCCCTTTTCTCCTCTTATTTTCGTAACAGCCTCTTCTACACTAAGCCCAATAGTACTTTCTCCATCAATAGTTACAATTTCATCTCCTGGTAATAGTCCTGCTTTATTTGCTGGAGTTCCATCAATAGGGGTTTCAATAATTAGCTGTTCTTCTCTAAGACCAATTTGAGCTCCAATACCTTCAAATTTTCCCTCTAAATTCTCTTGAAATGAATCATATTCATCTTTAGAGAAATATACGGTATAAGGGTCATCTAAAGAACTAACTAAACCCTTAACAGATCCTAATTCTGTATCTTTTTTATCATTAATTTGATCTGGATATAAGTATTTATCTTGTAAAAAGCTATATACATTTTGTAATGTTTTTGTTTCAAAATTTGAGCTTGATAGCGGAGTAGTTCCAATAAAACTATGTACATAATCATGGAAATAAAGCCCCCCCAACACAAAAGAGATGCCGAGTAATAATATGGTGAAAAGAATATTGAGAGGTTTCATAATGACAATTTTATGTTAATTGATGTGGATTAGAGCGTAGCCAAGTTTTTAGGAAAAATGTAATACCATCTTGAATATGTATCCAATATGCTTTACTGAATAGGAGTTTTAGAAATATTCCATTTTGACTTGATTTTCTATGATAATGATACATTTGTACTTCTGGATAATATACAACTTTTTTTCCTATTGACCAAATTTGCCATGCAAAATAGGTGTCGGACAAATACAAGAACATGTCCTCATCCAAATATCCTATTTCCTCTACAGTGGCTTTCGGGAACATATAGGCAGCTCCCAATACCCAATCCACTTCTTTAATTGAATTATGATCCCAATCAATCATACGAAAGCGAGCCAAAGCCTTTTTTGCAAATGGTAATAGCCCTATTGGAGTTCTGCGATAAAGAGCTATAAATGGTGTTAAAAAGCGATAACTAGACTCCTGAATAGAACCATCAAAATTTAAAAGTTGTGGTGAAATCAGTCCAACTGATGAATTATTATCTAAATACTCTACCATTTTCTCTACAATACCAGGCTCAATAAAGGCGTCCGTATTAAGATTAAATATATATTGAGCTTCGGCCTTTTTGACACAAGCATTCACTCCTCTTGTATAACCTGTATTATGTAATTGTTTGAGAAATATAGTCTCTGGATATTTACTGATTATTTCCTCCTCCACTTCCTCAGCATCTCGAGAAGCATTATCTAAAACAATAATTTGAAATGGTACACTAATATGAGCCTGATAAATTTTTTTCAAACAATAGAATAATAAATCCTTAGTATTATAATTGACAATAGTTAATGCCACCTTATATTTCATATTATTTTTTCGTATCTTGAATTTCTACTGCAGGAAAAATATTTTGAATATCTTTTTGGAATGCATTGAAATTCCCTGTTTTTGGTATAATCACATACCCTATTCCTGGCTCTGTCTTTGAGGTAAAAGGTCCATCAGCAGAAGTATCATATCCTTTTTGAATCATGGCATTAAGATCAAATTCACTTAAGGTATTTACTGTAGTTTTTAATTCATCTAATGTCATAGTTGTCTTAACATGACTTCCTAAATTATTCAATAAATTAACTAAAAATACTGGATTTTTTAAAGCCCCTGTTTGCTCAGCCTTATCCTTAATTGCAGTTAATACTTCTCTTTGTCTCCGAGAACGATCAAAATCATTGCTACTTAATCGCGCCCATACATATTTAAGAGCTCTATCACTATTCAAATCATTAGGTCCTTTTTTGACTCTAATCCCCCCTTCATAATTAGGGTCATAAAAGTCACTGGCAGCATTTACTGTTATTCCCCCTAATGAATCTATAATTCCCTTAAATGCTACAAAATCTACGCTAATTCCATAATGCATAGGTAGTCCCGTTATCTCTGTTAATGTATTCATAGTATATTGTAACCCTTGTGGAGGTTTTTGTTGTGATCCTATCGCATGTATAGAATTAAGCTTTCCATAATTTTTTGTATTTGGAATTTGAACTCGTAAATCTCGTGGTATTGATATCATAGCCACCTGTTTGGTATCATTTTTAATAGAAATAATCATAATAGAATCTGATAATAATCCTCCATTTGGATCATTTTCTCCACGCATACCTAATAATACGATATTAGTTCTTCCATTATCTGACTTTAATTCTTTACTTGCAGCTCCTGGTAATAAAGAGCGGGCTGTATCAAAAATAGACTTTTTTTCTCCTGTAATATTATTAATAGACTGATTGGCCTGATATCCAATATATCCAAGTACTGCTATTGCAATAAATAACATCACCCCTAATATAATTAAGGTTATTTTTTTCCAAGATTTTATTTTTTTCTTGGTTTTATGATGCTCATTTGTAGGAATAATTTTTCTCATAATGTATATACTTTTTTAATCACATCAAGGGTTTCTCTTGCACATTGCTGCCAAGAAAATTGCTTTACTCGATCTAATCCTTTTTGCCGTAATTTTTGCCTTAAATTTGAATCAGTACATATATTGTCTAATACTTTTGCCATATCGTCAATATCATGGGGATCAAATGAAAGACTAGCCTCCCCCCCCACCTCCACTAGACTGGGGGTATTTGAGACAAGCGTAGGAACTCCACAAGCCATTGCTTCTAGTATAGGCAAGCCAAACCCTTCATAAAAACTTGGTAATATAAAAGACTGAGCCCCCCATAATAATGGGGCTAATTCTGCGTCTTCAAATCTTCCTGTAAAAATAATATCTTCTCTATAATCATCCCCAATATCCTTCATGACCTCTTCAACCATCCAAGCTTTTGCCCCAGCAATTACTAATTGTTGAATATGTGTCGTATGTAGACGCAATTGCTGATAGGCTTTAATTAAACCCTGAATATTTTTACGAGGTTGTACATTTCCAATATAGAGTATATAAGGTTTTGTAATGCCATACTTCACCTTGACTTCATCTACTCTTTGCTGTTCCCCTTCTTTCATTAATCGAAATCTATCTGTATCTACCCCATGATATACCACCGTGATAAGACTAGGGTCAATATGATAAAACTTGATAATATCTTGTTTAGTAGCCTCAGTAATTGCAATAAGATGGTCTGCCTTGGTAATAGCCTCTTTGACATATAATTTATGTAAGAAAGCGTCCCTTACGGGGAATGTTTCAGGATAAAGAAGGAAAGCTAAATCATGAATAGTAACAACAGATTTTTGTTTACGTGGCTTTAAGAATGGAAGCATTTGAATGGGCATAAACAAAATATCTGGCCTGTCACGCCGCAATAAAAAGGGGAATACTCTTTGTGTCCACATAAAAGGAGCCTGATTCACTTTATGTTCAAAATTAGGAGCTTCTACTCTTTTCCCATTGGGTTTATTATAATAAAACATATATTGATTTTCTGTATCAATATCCCGAAGACCTCGAAATAAATTAAGCATATAGGTTTGATTCCCATCTTCTCTTTCTTGACATAAATGTGAGGCATGTACTGCAATTTTCATGAATTCTTTGTATTATTTTCAAGAGCTTGTATTCCAGGTAATTGCCCTTTTTGAGCTATATATTCTAGCATAGCTCCACCCCCAGTTGAGATAAAATCTATTTTTGATTCTTGATGTAAATTATAAATTTCATCTACCGTTTCTCCCCCACCAAGTACGGAATAACTCGATTCATTCTGAGCAATAGCTTCCGCTATATATTGAGTTCCCTCATCATAGGGTTTTTTCTCAAAATAACCCAAAGGACCATTCCAAACAATAGTTGCAGCTTTATGAATATATTCCCCAAACAATGCTCTTGTTTTTGGGCCAATATCATATTTTTCTACCCCTACAAAATCAATGGGTAATATAATTTTTTCACTTTGCGCCTGACCATATTCTTCAAGATATTCATTAGCAATTTTCCCTCCCACCAATATATAGTCAAATATTTCTTCTAGTACTGAAATTACTGGTAATTTTGTTGAAATTTTTGCTCCTCCAATAATTGCTATTGCAGGTGTATCCGGACTTATTAGTATACGATTCAACACTTCAATTTCCTGAGCTAATTGTAGTCCCGCAAAGGATGGAAGATATTCTGTAATAGCTGATACGGAAGCATGCTTTCGATGAGATACAGAAAAAGCATCGTTAATATATATATCCCCAAATTGGGCTAAGAGATGAGCAAATTCTTTATCATTTACCTCTTCTCCAGCATCAAAACGAATATTTTCTAAAAAAACTATTTCTCCTGTCTTAAGATTTGAAATAATATCTGCATTAACTTCACGTATTGGTTTATCGATAAATGTTACTGGGAATTCCCCCAATTCTCCTAATACTTGCGCAATATATTTCAAAGATAATCCTTCAATTCCTGATTCTTGAGGACTTCCAAGATGAGCAATTAATATAATTTTTGCCTCTTTTTCTCGAAAATATTGAATGGTCGCTAAAGCTTTTTTAATACGAAAAGTATCCTGAGGATATCCTTCAGCATTAACTGGTTCATTAACATCAATTCGTATTAAAACTTTTTTTCCTTTGAGAGAATAAGGAATATCTTGAATATATCTCATATATTATTAGTATAACATAGGGGGCAACTATTGGCCATATGGTTTAGACAGCCTCAAAACTATATGATATACTAAATCATATAAATATGCCATGGCTTCAATAAATAAACAATCAAATCGCCAAAGTTTTCGAGAAAAACTCCAGACCAATACAGCTGCGGGGTCAAATTTAACATTAATTCGAAAAAAAGAAGAGGAATTAGCTACACAAAGAAAAGCTGATTCTCTTGGTATTGCCTATATTAATTTGAAATTCATTCCTATTAATCCTGATGCTCTTAAAATCTTGACTCGTGAACAAGCCCAGAAGGCTGGTATGATTATATTTCAACGCTCAGGAATTCATCTCAAAATTGCTATTGGAGATATTAATAATATTCTTACAAAAACAGTTTTACAACAATTTTATCAAAAAGAATATCAAATAGAACTATATTTGGTATCAAAATATAGTCTTGAAAAAGGATATGCTTCTTATGATTTTCTGCAGGATAGAGGACAAATTGTAAAAGATAGACTACTTATTCCAGAGTATATGATAGAAGATACTCAGAGTGATATTGTAAAACTGGAAGATTTTGCTCAAAAAATTAATTCCGTAGAAACTTCAGAATTAATTCAAATGATTTGTGCAGGAGCTATATCCTCTTTTGCTAGCGATATACATATTGAACCCAAAGGATCTTTTACTCGTCTTCGTTATCGTATTGATGGAGTTTTACAAGATATTTTAAATTTTGATGCTAATCTTTATAAATCTCTCATATCCCGTATCAAGAATCTTGCATCATTAGTGCTTAATGTTAAAAGCACTTCACAAGATGGACGATTTAGTATTGTGATTGTCGATAAAGATGGTGCTAATAAACAAACTATTGATGTAAGAGTTTCTATATTGCCGAGTAAAACAGGAGAAATTATTGTAATGCGATTATTGAATACCGAAATTCACAATTTAGATATTTATTCATTTGGAATTAGACCACCCTTTCTAGATATTATTTTAAGAAATCTTGAGAAATCCCAAGGTATGATTATGTTATCAGGGCCTACAGGATCAGGAAAAACTACCAGTCTTTATTCTTTTCTAAATTATATAAATAGAAGTGAGACCAATATTATTACTCTTGAGGACCCAATTGAATATCGATTACAAAATATCAATCAAACTCAAGTTGATATTAAAAAGGGATATACTTTTGCTAATGGATTAAAAGCCATCGTAAGACAAGACCCCGATGTGATTATGATTGGAGAAATTAGAGACAATGATACTGCCAATATTGCAGTGAATGCTTCTATTACTGGTCATCTCGTATTCTCTACTATCCACACCAATGATTCCGTAGGTATTGTAACCAGATTACAAGAATTTGATGTAGCCCCCCCACTTATTATATCTGCCATGAATTTATTTATTGCTCAAAGATTATTGCGGCGATTATGTGAATGTAAAGAGGAATATATTCCATCAGAGGAAGAGGTCACCACAATTAATCATGCTCTTGCTATTATTTCTCCTAAATCTAATATAACCATACCCAAAGAAGTAACTAAATTATATAAACCCAAAGGTTGTCCCAAATGTTATGGGATTGGATATAAAGGGCGTCTTGCTATTTATGAGTTATTTGAAGCTCGTGACAATATTAAAGAATTAATTAGTAATAATATCCCTGAATTCAAAATATTTCGTAAAGCTATAGAAAATGGAATGGTAACCTTATTCCAAGATGGAATTCTGCATGCTATTGATGGAGAAACTTCATTTGAAGAAGTCTTAGCTGTAGCTGGGGATATAAATTATATTGAAGAATTATATGAGTCAACCCTTACGTCAGCATTATCTCGTGGAATTCATATAAAAGCAAGTAATACCCCTCCTCAAATTAGTCAATTGTCTGAGTCTATGTCAATTAATGATCAATTAACTACTATTACTACGGCAGCCCTCTCAAAAAGAGCTACTGATATTCACCTTGAGCCTGATGAGGGGGATTTGATTATACGATTTCGTATTGATGGAGTTTTGTATGAAGAAGCTCGTATTCCAAAATCTCTTTATCCTCAAATTTTAACCCAAATCAAAATATTCTCAGGTCTAGCTCTGGATATTAGCAATACTATTCAGGAGGGAAGATTTACTATTTTTGCTGAGAAAAATTTTGATGTAAGAGTTTCTATTATTCCTGGAGGATATGGTCAAACTATTGTACTTCGTATTTTAAGATCAGATATTGCAAGTCTTGGGCTTAAAGATCTTGGAATGGATGAATATAATATTGGGCTCCTCAAAGCTCAACTCAAAGCAACTACTGGGCTTATACTGGTAACAGGCCCTACTAGTGCTGGGAAATCGACAACACTTTATGCAACACTTAATACCCTCAATCAGCCTGGGGTGAAAATTATTACCATTGAAGATCCAATTGAATATAAATTATCAGGAATTCTCCAAACGAGTATTAATGAAGAGACTGGTTATAGTTTTCCCAATGCTATTAGAGCTTTATTGAGACAAAACCCTAATATTGTGCTTATTGGAGAAATTCGAGATAATGAAACTGCTAAAGTTGCTATGCAAACAGCAGCAACGGGACATCTTTTGCTATCTACTTTGCATACTAATGATGCTGCTTCTGCAATTTTGAGATTATATGATTTGGGTGTTGGTCTTTCTGAAATTGCTGCCTTTGTTAATGTTACTATTGCTCAACGTATTATTCGTAAACTTGACCCAGCTACCGCTACTCCTATCACTTTAACTGATGAACAAAAAGATATTATTCGCTCTAAATTACCAGAACATTATCATAATCTTATTCCTGATACTATATTACAAGCTAATTCAAGCCCCGATCATCCCGATGGGTATCTTGGTATTATGGCTATATTTGAAGTACTTGTTATTAGTCCTACTATTAAAGAAATTATTATTAGTCAGGCCTCCACAGCTCGTATTAAAGATTTAGCTATTAAAGAGGGCATGACAACCTTGGAAGTTTCTGGTATTCTAAAGGTATTAGATCATACTACTGATTTTGCTGAAATTGAACGGGTATTAGGAATTACAGTATTATAATATGAGTATACTTTCTCAATCCATAACACAAACACAAGAAATTGCCCAAACTCTTGCGCAAGAGGTATTAGAAGGCTCAAAACCTCGGCTCATATTACTTGATGGGGAACTTGGAGGGGGGAAAACAACATTTAGTCAGGGATTCCTAAAAGCACTTGGTATTACTCAAACGGTCAATAGCCCAACTTTTGTAATTATGAAACCCTATACTATTCCAAATTCAGAATATACGGTATATCATTTTGATTTATATCGCCTCGAGCAAGAGTGGGAAGTATTGGAACTCGGCATTAATGATATATTACAAAACTCTCAATCTATACTTCTGATTGAATGGGCTAATAAAACTCCTCATCTCTGGGAGAATATCCCCCATATTCAAATTACTTTTAATGTAATAAGCCCTCAGGAAAGATCTATTATTATTCAATCCTAATATTATGAGTTATCAATGTGCTATTCTTGGAGATATTTCACTTGATAGATTTTTATTATTACCTGAAACACCTATTATACCTTCCCCGAATAATCCAGGAAATTTTGTATTTAATTTAGAATTAGGTCAAAAAATTCCTATCTCTGATATATATGAATCTCTTGGGGGAAATGCTTATAATATTGCCTATGGTTTAACATTATTACAAATATCATCCGCTCTTATTGCCTCAGTCGGTAATGATGAATTATCTCAATACATTGTGAATACTATTGCTGAATCTCATATTAATACTGATCATATAGATATTTCAGAAGACTCCGGTATTAATCAATCTACTATTCTCTCCCTGTCAGGAGAGCGAGTCGTATTATCTTATCATACTCCCAAGAATTATAATTCTATACAAATTCCAGAAGCTGACTGGCTATATATTACCTCATTAAGTCATGGATGTGAACCATTATTAGAATCTGTTATTACAGAAAATATCCCTCATAGAATTGCTTTTAATCCAGGATCCTATTTACTCAAAAATCATTTAGATTTAATACATAATCTTATCCCTAAAATTGAAATTATTTTTGTAAATAAAGAAGAGGCACAATATATTATTAATAATTTTGAAGAAGAGTCTATACCCAATCTTATTCAAGCTATACATATATTAGGAATACCCATTATTGTGCTCACCGATGGAAATAATGGAGCCTATGTCAGTACTGAGAATACCATTCTTTATCTACCATCAAGATCAGTTACCGTTGCTGAGACTACAGGGGCGGGAGATGCCTTTGCAGCAGCTTTTCTGGCCTCATTTATTCAATCTGATAATATATCTCAATCATTAATATGGGGAATTATTCAATCTTCTGCGGTGCTCCGAGAAGTAGGTTCAGTCAATGGATTATTATCCCTTGAGGAATTAATATCTATATCCGAGACTCTAAATCCACAAGCTATATGATTTTACAGCTCACAGATATTTCCCCTCAAAATATACCTGAATATTATCAGTTATCAGATTGGGCTCTATTAATTGCAAAGGATATATTAGCAGTTGAGAGAATATATATTACTGATAATGATAAGCCCGTATTATTTGCACAAGTGTATATATATCATTTGATTGGATCCTATACTCAATTGTACGTTCCCCGAGGACCAATACTTTATCAAAATACTATAAGTTCAGAGCAAAAAAATGAGTTCTGGGATAATATTAAGACCATAGCAAGCAAATATAAATCCGTATTTACCTTAATTGAACCAGGAGAGATCTCCAATACCGAAATATGGGATGATTATACAAAAATTAGCTCTACTGAAAGACTTCCTCATCAAACTCAAATACTAAATCTCGAGCAAAGTGAAGAAGATTTATTTACATCTATTCATTCTAAAATGCGCTACAATATCAAGCTTGCTGAACGTAAAGGGGTGAAAATTAAAAAAATTAATAAAGATAATGCTCAATTTGAAACATATTTCAATGCATTTCTTAAACTAATACAAGATACGAGCCAAAGAGGTAAATTTGCAATACATAATAAAAATCATTATTATCAATTACTTACTCATAATCTTTCCTCTATTCAAACATCACTCATCATTGCTGAATATGAATCTACTGTTTTGGCAGCTAATATTATTCTTGATACTCCTAATAGCCGTATATATCTTCATGGGGCTTCCAGTAATCAATATCGTAATCTGATGGCTCCCCCACTACTTCAATGGGAATCTATTAAGGAAGCCAGGAAACTTGGTAAAAAAATTTATGATTTTTGGGGAATTTCTACTACAAAAAAAAGCTGGCAGGGAATTTCTCGTTTTAAAATACAGTTTGGAGGTAAGTCAATTGATTATCCTACAAGCCAAATTATGATTCATAATCATATAGTATTCTCTCTATATAGCGTATTTCGTAAGTTGAGAGGCAAATCAATTTGATAATATATATAAGCTATAGTACACTATACATAATACATAGATGTCTGATATGCAATTAACTTGGAGTCAAGTAAAAAAACCTATAATCATCTCAGGAATTAGTCTTGGGGTTATTGCTTTATCTATTGGTGGGACAGCATATGCATATCGTGATTCAATTTATCCCAAAGTATCTGTACAGGGAATAGATATTAGTTCCAAAAATCTCAAAGAAGCTTTTACTATTTTAGAAGAACAAAATAAAACTTTAAGTGAAAAACCGATACTATTAACCTATGGAGATCAAGAATATCCTACTAGTTTAGCAGAGCTTGGTATTACTCTAAACACCGATGATACTTTGGTTAAAGCCTATAAAATAAAACGAGAAGGTAATATTGTAGAGCTCCTCCAAAAACTTTTTCAACCCATTTCTGTAAATTGGGTATATAGCTCTGATATTGGGAATATAGAATCTTCCCTTGGAGCAAAAGTCAATCCCGCCCTTAATACCTTAGCCGATGCTAAATTAGATTATATCAATGGACAAGTTACTATTATACCCGAACAAGCGGGAGAAAGTATTGATAACGAAGCTATTGCTCCTCTTATTATTACTGAGCTCAATAAGGATGAAATCCGTATTGAAATTCCTCTCAAAAAAGAATTACCTGCTATTACCAGTTCTTCTTGGGAAGCCCAAAAATCTGATTTAGAAAGCTTTCTTATAAAGCATGAGATATTTTTCAATGATACCACTATCACTATCCCCCCTGAAGAAATTGTAACCTGGATTACTATTGACCCCACTACTCGTAAACTTGGTATATCTCAAGACACTATTAAAGAATATCTTGAATCGGTACAAAAAACCCTCACTAGTCAACCCATAGATGCCAAATTAAGATTTGACCCAGCTACACAGCAAATCAAAATTGTTCAAGAGGGAAAAGAAGGGACTCAATTAATGCTAGAAGAGAGTTCCAGACGTATTCGAGATGATATATTGGCTGGAGTTGCGAAAACCGAATTATTCGTAGCAATTACCTCACCTCTAATTGATGAGTCCCAATTTGATGTACTTGGACTCAAAACATTACTCGGCAAAGGAGAATCTAATTTTCGTGGATCAAGCAAAAGTCGAATCAAAAACATTAATGTTGCAGCAGATAAAATTTCAAGCACTCTTATTAAGCCAGGAGAAGAATTTTCTTTTGTGAATACCTTAGGTAAAGTTGATGCTCGTAGTGGATATCTTCCTGAACTCGTAATTAAAGGGAAAAAAACCATACCAGAATATGGAGGGGGTATTTGCCAGGTATCTACCACCTTATTCCGAGCCGCCCTCAATGCTGGACTTCCTATTACTGCAAGACAAAATCATTCTTATATTGTTAATTATTATGGGAAGCCAGGTCTTGATGCCACTATTTATATTCCAAAACCTGATTTCAAATTCAAAAATGATACCAATAATTATATTCTCCTTCAACATTATATTGTGGGGACAGTTCTCTATTATGAAATTTATGGGACATCAAATGGAAAAACTGCTAAGACCATAGATCCAGTTATTCTCGAATCAAGTCCAGATGGATCTATGAAAACCGTAGCCTATCGTGAAATTTATGAGGGAGAAAATATGATAAAAAGAGATGCGTTTTATTCCACATATCGCCCACCCAATAAAGCGACATCTAATCCTCTTCAATAATATTATATGATAAAACTATATAATACCCCAGCCAAGGCAATAGTCCCTTTCAAATCCATACACCCAAAAAGAGTGTCCCTATATAGTTGTGGGCCAACCGTATATGATAGACAGCATATTGGGAATTTACGCAAAGGTTTATTTGATGATTTACTCAAAAGGACTTTGCTAATTCATGGATATAATGTCTATTCTGTTACTAATATTACCGATGTTGGCCATCTGGTTAGTGATGAGGATACCGGAGAAGATAAATTAGAAAAAGGAGCCAAAAGAGAAAATCTCACAGCATTAGAAATCGCCGAGAAATACACCAAACTTTGGCGAGAAGATTTAGATAAGCTCAATATCACCCCTTCCGACCATTACCCGAAAGCCACCGAATATATAAGAGAACAAATTAACCTCATCAAAAGATTAGAGCGTAAAGGTTATACCTATATTACTAATGATGGCGTCTATTTTGATACTACCAAATTCCCAGAATATGCTGATTTTGCCCATCTCAATCTCAAAGCTCAGGAAGCTGGAGCTCGAGTAAATATGGGAGATAAAAAATCCCCCTCAGATTTTGCTTTATGGAAATTCTCCCCTAAAGGAGAACCAAGACAAATGGAATGGGATAGCCCTTGGGGAATTGGCTTCCCGGGATGGCATTCTGAATGTGTAGTAATGGCAGACTCACTACTTCATGCACCTTTTGATATACATACCGGTGGTAAAGATCATATCCCAATTCATCATACCAATGAAATAGCTCAATTCACAGCCGATACTGGTAAACCTATGGCGAACTATTGGCTACACAGTTATTTTCTCACCGTCAATACCGCCAAAATGTCCAAATCAGCGGGAACTTTTATCACTCTAGATGATATTATTGATAAAGGCTATTCTCCACTAGACTTGAGATTATTGGTTTTAATGGCACATTATCGTTCTGATATAGATTTTTCTTGGGACTCATTACAACAAGCCAAACAAAGTCGTAATAGAGTGCTCACCTTTATTAATAGAGTACAAAATCTACCTCATCATAAGAGAAATCTCAAATTACAAAAACTGATACGAGATACCTATACCAGTTTTCGCCGAGCCCTATTCAATGATCTTGATTCCCCACAGGCAATAGCCCAAATCTTTGACTTTATTCGAAGCATCAATAGTGCCATAGATGACGGAGAACCCATACCAAGACGCCATATTGTCAAATTATTTCAGAAACTTGAACGCATATTAGCCCTAGATATATTTGAGAAGAAAGTAAAACAAGATATACCAGCCGATATATTAGAACTATTTAATCAACGTAATCAAGCGAGAGCTGACAAAAACTTCACAAAAGCCGATGAGCTAAGAGATGAATTATATACAAAAGGATATACCATCAAAGATACCAGTGACACCAGTAGCATAACTCCCAACTCCAATTAATGTTTATACATATTGACATTTTATATATTTTATGATATAATATTTTTCGTACATTCACAAGAGGTACCATTTGGTAACCCTTCAATCCCCCCTCCAACTCCGGAAGCGATTCCATGCACTCCGTTCCCCTACCTTGGGTGAATGGGTTCAAGGGCTCCAAGTGGGCGCAAGAGAGAGTCTGCGGACTCTCTCCAGTTTGCAGGGTACCCTACCCGAGCAACTGGTGGCATTTTACCGGGTTGTGTCGCCTTGGTGCGACATGGGATCTGAGCTCTATGAGCTTGATCGCAAGCTTGCCCGTATTGACTATGGGCAATACCTCAAGGCTCGCCAAGCCTTGGTAGCTCTCGCTGCACAAGATGAGCGAGACCTCTATGGAGTCAATCGAACCCACAGTGGTGAGCCCCCCACAGCCGAGAATATCTTCCTCGGTAACCGTTGCGGTCTTTCTACCAAGACGGTTGACTACTGGGAGAGAAAGCGGGGTGATTACACCACTCAGCCCGCTCTCATCGGGCGATCTGATTCACCCACCATCATGGGCGTCATTGATGCACAGGCATCAAACCTCCTGGCCTATGGGCTCGATCAATGGACCCCGCTTCTGCAGGATCTCATCGACTCCTGATAACACACTAACCTCACCCAGCCTCGACAATGTCGGGGTCTTTTCTTTTGACAAATAGTATAGTCTCTGTTAATATATTTTGTGATGTCCTGCTATTTACAATGACAACAAAATTGACTTTCGCTCTTGAAGACTGGGATACCATACTGAATCATTTGGAAAAATATGCAATACCCAAACTCCCTATCACTCAATTAAGTGGTATTGAAAAAAGAAAGGCTTGGCAAAATATACTCAGAGAACATCCTCATACAAGAGATCTCATAGGTCCAACTATTAATGAGATTCGAAGAGAATGTAATAAGAGTAGAAAAAACTTTCAACCTGAAGCTACTTTATTCATACATGAGCATATTGCAAGACTTATCAATCGAATACCAGCCACATCCTCATAAGGAAATATTTTTAATCATATCAACTCGACATTATTTATGATGTCGAGTTTTTCTTCTTGCTCTCATAGCCATTTTAGACTATACTATGCTTATGCCAATGTAGCTTAGTTCTGGTAGAGCAATGCATTCGTAACGCATAGGTCGTGGGTTCGAGCCCCACCATTGGCTCCATTATTTATATGAAAAATTATGTCTTATTCTATACCTGACCATATTCTTTTAATATTGCATACTCTTGAAAAAGCGGGATATGAAGCTTTTATTGTTGGAGGTAGTGTTCGTGATCTTGTGAGGGGTTCAAATCCCGTAGATTGGGATATTACTACCAATGCTCTTCCTGATCAAATCCAAACATTATTCCCCGACTCCGTATATGAGAATACTTTTGGAACGGTGGGGGTGAAATATCGCAAAGCTGATGAGACGGTAGAAATTATTGAAGTTACTACCTATCGAAGTGAAGCTCATTATACAGATTATCGCCACCCTGAGACAGTAGCATTTGTATCTGAATTATCTCTTGACCTTGCCCGCCGAGACTTTACTGTCAATGCTCTTGCGATGAATTCCAAAGGAGAAATACAAGATTTCTTTGGAGGTTTATCTGACTTAGAAAAAGGTATTATTCGTACTGTGGGGGAAGCTCAGGATAGATTCAATGAAGATGCCCTCAGGCTTATGCGGGCTATTCGTTTTGCAATACAATTAGATTTCACTATTGAACCTAAGACCCTATTGGCTATACAGAATTTGTCCCCTAATCTCGAGCATATTGCCAAGGAGCGAATACGCGATGAAATCACCAAAATAATGAATACTCCGCGAGCTATTAATGGCTATATTTTGCTAAAAGATAGTGGATTATTACAATATAGTATACCCGAATTATTAGAAGGTGTTGGAGTAGAGCAAAATGGACATCATATTTATGATGTCTGGGAGCATTTACTTCGTACTATGCAACATGCTTGTGATAGCAACTGGAGCTTTGATTTGAGAATGGCGGGGCTATTACATGATATTGCAAAACCTCGTACCAAAGAAGGCACGGGTAAAACCTGTACTTTTCATAATCATGAAGTGGTGGGAGCCAGTATGGCCTATGAGATTTTAAATCGATTACATTATCCCAAAAAATTTGCAGCCCGCATTTCAAAATTAGTACGTTATCATATGTTTTATTATGATACCAATGAAGTCACTGAGGCTTCTATTCGTAAATTAATTCGAAATGTAGGCGTTGAGAATATCAAAGACTTAATCAAACTTCGTGAATGTGACCGTATTGGTTCTGGAACTCCCAAAGCACGGCCATATAGACTGAGGCATTTTGAATATATGACAGAAAAAGTTATGTTAGATCCTATTGATTTATCACGCCTTGCTATTGATGGAAATATGCTTATCAATGAACTCAATATTAAACCAGGACCCATGATTGGAGCAATATTAAATGTATTATTAGCGGAAATACTCGAAGATCCCAATAAGAATACTCTTGATTATCTTAAGCCAAGAGTACAAGAATTAGCTGTACAAGACTTGAGAGAACTCAAAATCAAAGCTATTGATGTTATAGAATCAAAGCAACAAGAACAAGACGAAATTATTCGCAAAAAATTCTTTATCTAAGTGTTTTTTGACAAAGAGTCGATATTGAGATATACTGACATGTAATCTTTTATGTTATGAAAAAATTAGTTGATTTGATTGAAATTGAAAAATCTTTTGTTAAAGAAGCAAAAGCAATTAAAAGTAATCACCAGAAAACAGTAGAGCATTATATTATCGATAAAAAAAATACTATCGATATGCTTGAAAAAGAAATTCTTAATAAGAATGAAATTGTGAGCAGCAAATTATCTGCCCATCAAGATATTATTGATATTGAAAAACAAAAAGTACAATTGGATCATAAGAAAATACAAAAAATTATTCTTACTCAATTATAATTAATACTATCTTGTAAATATATATATCTATATGGGAGTTCAAGCGTCTAAAATTATTCAAATCACTATCCCCAATACGAAAAAGTTATCCCTTTTATCATATATTCAAAAATCTCAAATTGGACAAATTATTGAAAAAATAGAAAACACCCCTCTAGATGCTCAATCCACAACAAAACAGCAAGACTTATTAGAAAAATTAGATATTATCAATAAAGCTCTGGATGTTTATAAAATCTATAATCCTCAAAAAAAATCTGTTTTAGCGAGTCTTATCGATAATAGATTTAGTATTACTGAACAAATATTTGCACATTATGATAATGAGCAAGATCTTATTATTGCAAAAGCCAAAGAAATTGTAGAAAAAGATGATTTAAAAGATGATTTAATAAGTCGCCAAGAAGTATTACAAGATATTATTGCAAAATCTAATCCTCTCAAGGATATTGAACTTGATATTTTTAAAAATTATTCTTATATTCAATTTTTACCATTCTTAATTGATGAGTCACGGGTTCAATATATTATTGATGAATTAGAAAAGACCTTATCTCCTATTGTATTAGAATCAGTAAAAAAAATTGATACTGATTATGTATATATTCTAGCCCTACCAAAATCTCAAGCAAAAATTGGCCTGGAAATCATACAAAATCAAGCAACATTAATTCAATTCCCGGCTGAAGTTTCTGGTTCTTTTTATGATATTTATCATAGTAGCAAACAAGAATTCAATGAAAACAAAAAGGCTATTCTCAAATTAAATCGAGAATTAAAAAAATCTCCTATCAAGTTAAAAGATTTAGCAATATTAAGCGATGTAATAACTTCTCATCTCAATATAATATCTTATTTGCATGCTTTTACTCCTGAAGAAAATAATACATCTTCATTGCAAATATGGATAGATTCTGAAAAATTACATTTATTAGAAAAAGATATTCAGACCATATCAAAAAAAGGAGAAATTATTGAATTACCCTCCAAAATTTCTGAAACTCCTATTATTATGAAAAACCCCCCTATTATTCGTAACTTTGAAACAGTAACGAGAATTATGGGATATCCTCAGGCTGGGAATATTGATCCAACTCCATTCATTGCATTATTCTTTACCTTTATGTTTGCGCTTGCATTATCTGAGGCAGGATATGCTTTAATCTTAATTATTCTCACTGGAGCCGGACTTCTACAATCTAAATTAAAGTCTGGTGCAAGAGATATTTTTACCGTAATTTTCATATCCTCTATTGCCACTCTTATTGTTGGAGCTTTATTTGGTAGTTGGTTTGGTATTACCCCTGATGCCATTAATCCCGAAACTGCTTCTCCTCATATGCTATTTCTCATTAATATTGGTCTTATTCCTCTATTACAACAGATTCAAATTATTAATCCAATGGGTAGTGTAATTGCATTAATGGCTTTCACTATTATATTAGGTATTATTCACCTATTATTTGGATTAATACTTAATATTATTCAAGCCTTTAATAAAAAATCTGTTTGGGAATCAAGTATAGATTCCATATTATGGGTTGGGGCTTTAGTGTTTGGAATAGTATTATTATTAATTAATTTTGGATTACTCGGCTCTGGATTACAATTATTAATTGATCCCCTCTTATATCTTTATATAGCCTATATTATTGTAATGATTTATACGCTTGGACGAGAAATGAATTCAATTCTCGCTCGATTTGGAAAAGGTGCTTATGATATATTTTTTGGAGTGGTAGGATATTTATCTGATATTTTATCCTATACTCGATTAGTTGCTTTAGGACTTGCTACAGGAATTATTGCTGGAGTTGTAGGTACTTTGTCTAATTTAGCTGGTAGTGGATTTGTAGAAAAAGGTGGAGCATGGATTTTGATTGGATATATTCTTATGATTATTATTTTTATTGCAGGAAATATATTTAATCTTGCGCTTAATGTACTCGGTACATATATTAATGTTGGTCGACTACATTTTGTAGAATTCTTTAGTAAATTTTTCCAATCTGGAGGTAAGCCTCTACAAGTGATAACTCGATCTCAAGAATATAGTATTATTGAAAAGTCTTGATATTCTTTTCATTGTATTCTTACATATATAAGAGTATAGTGAAAAGGATAGCAGGAATCTGTATCCCCTATTAAGAATTTAAATTACATATATGGAAGTATTAGGAATAAGTTTGGCAGTATTAGGAGCAGCATTAGCTGCAGGGCTTGCTGGAGCTGGTTCATCAATTGGAGTAGCTACCGCTGGAAAAACTGGAGCTGGGCTTGTTGCAGAAGATGAATCACAATTTGGTAATGTATTATTATTATCAGCCCTACCAGGTTCTCAAGCTATTTATGGACTATTAGCAGCGGTATTGATTTTACAAAATACTGGAGTTTTATCTGGTGAATTTGCAGATGTAACTTGGCAAAATGGTCTCATATTAGCTTTTGCAGGAATTCCAGTAGGACTTACTTGTCTTGCTTCTGGTAAATATCAGGGAGATGTAATCGCAAGTGGAATTCAACTTATTTCTCGAGATAAATCTAAAATAGGACAAGTAATTATCCTTGCTGCTTTAGTAGAAACATTTGCTGTATTTGGGCTTCTTGTTTCAATTTTGATTATTAATGGAGTATCAATTGGATAATATGACTTTAGCAGATTTGATTCAGTCGCAAGTAAATAGTGATATTGAGAAATTAGAGTCTCAATATGCTGTTGAATTTCAAGATATTAAAGCTCATTGGAATAGCCAATTAGCTGAAGTGAAAAGACTCCATTCACAAGAAATTGATGAGGCAATTTCTACTCAAATTAATTTTAAAAAATTTCAACAAAGCAAATCTCAGAAATTTGCCTATGGATATTCTGTACAAACTGAATTAGATACCATATATCAAGAAATCCTTCCTAATATTCTTGATTCTCAATTTGTAAAAAATCTTATTACTGATACCTTAAAAGATATTCCTTCTTCATCAACTCTGGAGCTTAGTGGACAATATAGTTCTGAATTAGAATCTCTTATTAAACCTTTTGGATATACTATTACCCATTCAAATCATTCAGAGAATTTGGGTACAATTAGTACTATATTAGAATCTGGACATTTAGAGATTACTGTAGAAGATATTCTTGCAATAGTAAAACATAAAACTCTTCCCCTTATCATAAAACAATTATGAGTTTACAAATACCCCTCATTGGTGTTGCGAGTAGATATGTCTCAAGATTAGGACATTTGCCTTCTTCTATTGAAGTAAAGCACTTATTAGTAACCGATAATATTGATGGGGTATTTAATTTAATTAAAAACTCATTCCATATAGCTGATAATAATATCCCATCAATTATTCAAGAATTAAATCACTATTATCAGAAAGAAATAGATGAGATTTTACATCTTCTTCCTCATGACTCTGCTCCATTTATATATCTTCAATTACAAAAAGATTTTGAAAATGTAAAAAAAATCACTCTCAATCAAACAGTATATGGTGAAATTTTAGGAGAAAAAGCATTTTTACATATTCTATCTGAAATCCCAAGTCAATTATACTATTCAACAGAATTTAAACAAAAACTTTTAGCGAAACAAGACAAAATCATTCATTCCCCTGATAGCTTTGGGATTATTTCTTATCTGGAAGAAGTCTTTTTAACCTTATTATTTGAACATCTTAAAGATACCAGTAGGGTGATGAAACACTTCATATTAACTAAAATTAATAGCTATACTTTATTAAATGTATTAGCACGTACCCAAAAAGGACAATCACGAGAGCATATTATACGCCATTTATTACCAATTCAGGGAAGCTTCGCTATTAATGCAGTAAAGAGATTTAGTTTTGGAGATATTCTGGGTGATATTGGACAATTTCTCCATTTATCTCCCGCTGATATTAATATTATTAATATTGAAAATACCCTTATTCGAAAAGAAATTAATGCGATAAATAAAGCTCAATTTACTGGTATGTCAGGAGATCGTATTATTCAATATACTGAGAGATTACATTATGCTATTGCAAATATAAAATTACTCCTTTTACAATATGGTAAACAAATAGACTCCAAGCAAGCTAAATTACGATTTATTAATTATTCAGCTATATGATACAGTATAAGAAACCAGTTGTAATTGCTGAGGCAGATATTATTCTCTTATTTCAATTATTTGGCTTTGAAACTTTTAATAGTGAAGATATTTCAATAGATACTATCATTCAATCTATTGAAAAAGATATTGAGCAATATGCTATTATTTTTATATCTTCTTCTATTATATTGACACCAAAACAACGGAAAATTATGAACTCATTTACTATTCCTATTTCTCAACTTCCTATTAGTAGTGATAGCTCTTCTGTGGATGAGCTAAAACGGCTCACCGAGAAAGCTGTAGGAATGAGCCTCGACACATTATTCGCCTCTTGATTAATCTAATTACTATGAATACGGGAACAATTATCAAAATCTCTGGACCACTTGTTATTGCTGACTCTATGAGAGGAGCTAAAATGTATGACTTGGTTAAAGTAGGAACACTTGAGCTTATGGGAGAAATTATTGAGCTTAAGGGAGATACCGCTTCTATTCAGGTATATGAGGATACTTCTGGACTTGTTGTAGGAGAACCCGTAAGTTCAACTGGAGAACCCCTTAGCATAGAACTTGGACCTGGACTTTTAACTGCTGGATTATTTGATGGAATTTTACGCCCCCTTAATGTTATTGCAGAAAAGGCAGCTGCTAATGGATTAAATCCAGGATATATTGCAAAAGGTGTTACCGCTCCAAGCCTTAATCGAGAGACAAAATGGGAATTCAAACCTCTGCTCAAAAAAGGAGACAAGGTAATTGCCGGAGATATACTAGGAACAGTACAAGAAACCGAACTTATTATACATAAAATTCTCGTACCCGTAGGAGTATCGGGAGAAATTGCAGATATTAAATCTGGGGAATTCACAGTAACTGAGACAATAGCTACAATTGGAGATAATCCCGTACAATTGATGCATAAATGGCCAGTACGTACTCCCCGACCTTATCAAGCTAAACAAATTCCTACTACTCCTCTTATTACTCAGCAAAGAATTATTGATACCTTTTTCCCTGTACCAAAAGGAGGAGCTGCTGCGGTACCAGGACCTTTTGGAGCAGGAAAAACTGTTATACAACAACAATTAGCAAAATGGTCTGATGCCGATATTGTGGTTTATGTTGGTTGTGGAGAGCGTGGAAACGAAATTACCGATGTATTAGTAGAATTCCCCCATTTAAAAGACCCCAATTCTGGCCGACCTCTGATGGAAAGAACTATTCTTGTGGCTAACACCTCCAATATGCCCATTGCTGCTCGCGAAGCTTCTGTATATACAGGAATTACACTTGCTGAATATTATCGAGATATGGGATATAATGTAGCGATGATGGCTGATTCTACTTCTCGATGGGCTGAAGCTATGCGAGAAATGTCAGGAAGATTAGAAGAAATGCCAGGAGAAGAAGGGTATCCCGCCTATCTTGGATCTCGAATTTCAGCCTTTTATGAAAGAGCGGGTATTGTGACAACACTTGGATCTGAGGGAAGAACTGGATCAGCAACTATTATTGCTGCTGTATCGCCTCCAGGAGGAGATTTATCTGAGCCTGTTAGCCAAGCTACCCTTAAAGTAACCAAAGCTTTTTGGGGACTTGATGCTTCTTTGGCTGCAAAAAAACATTTTCCATCTATTCATTGGCTTAATAGTTATAGTTTGTATCGGGACAATGTAGAAGAATATTTCATTAAAAAAACTCATTCAGATTGGGGAATGCTTCGTGATCTTGCTATGCAAATTTTACAAAAAGAAAATGAACTTGATGATATTATAAAATTAGTAGGAATGGACGCCCTATCTAGCGCCGAGAAAATTCTCCTAGATACTGCTCGTGGTCTCAGAGAAGATTATCTTCAACAAAATGCCTTCGATGAAGTTGACGCTTTTGCCTCCACGCGAAAAATGTATCTGATGTTAAAAGCGATGTTAACCTTCCATCAAGAGGCATTGGCATTCACTCAAGGTAATACTCAAATTGAAATTAATGATATATTAGAGCTCCCAATAAGAGAATCGATTAGTCAACTCAAGAATATACCTGAATCTAATATAGAGTCAATTGTTACTTTAATTGATTCTATTGCTCCTATCATCAAAAATCTCAAAGAGAATAATCAAGACTCAGACTTTGGTATTAATAAAGTAATCAACGGAATTTAGGATAATTATATGAAGAAATGGTATAACACAATCAAAGAAATTGCCGGACCACTCGTAGTAGTGGAAAAGGTACCCGAAGTTGCATTTGAGGAAATTGTAGAAATTCGAGATGCAAAAGGAAATATTCGCCGAGGAAGAGTACTTGAGGCTGGTAAAGATACCGCCATTGTTCAACTATTTACCAATACTGAAGGACTTGATACCAAAACAGCTGAAATTGCATTTCTTGGAGAAACACTCAGATTTGGTGTTGCAGAATCAATGCTTGGAAGAGTATTCACCGGAGCTGGTGAGGTCAAAGATGGTGGACCCGAGATTATTGCTGAAAAATATTTAGACATCAATGGCGCCCCTATCAATCCTGGACAAAGACAATTCCCTAGTGAATTTATTCAAACAGGAATTTCTACCATTGATGGATTAAATGCTCTTGTACGAGGTCAAAAACTCCCTATATTTTCTGGAGCTGGACTACCTCATGCTGAACTTGCTGCCCAAATTGCAGAACAATCTCGTGTGGTTGAAGTAAAAAATGGTACTGATTTGGTAGAGTCAGATGAACCATTTGCTGTTATTTTTGCAGCTATGGGAGTGACTTTTGAAGAAGCGCAATTCTTTATCGATTCATTTGAAAAGACAGGAGCTATGGAGCGGGCCGCTCTCTTTATCAATACCGCCAGCGACCCTATCGTAGAGCGTATTACCCTACCAAGACTAGCACTTACTCTTGGAGAATATCTTGCCTTTGAGAAAAATATGCATGTATTAGTTATATTAACCGATATGACCAATTATGCTGACGCCCTCCGTGAAGTATCAGCCTCCAGAAAAGAAATTCCTGGAAGAAGAGGATATCCGGGATATCTCTATACCGATTTAGCAACTCTGTATGAAAGAGCCGGAATAGTCAAAGGTTCCACAGGCTCACTCACCCAAATTCCTATTCTAACAATGCCAGATGATGACAAACAACATCCAATCCCCGATTTAACCGGATATATCACCGAGGGACAAATTATGGTCAATCGAGAGCTACATAATCAAGGAATATACCCACCGATACAACCAATTGGATCTCTATCCCGAATTGGAGTTAATAAAAAATACAGCCGAGAAGATTTATCCGCTGTCAAAGAGCAAATGGCCTCCTCCTATGCCAAGGGTATAGAAATCAAAGAATTAGCCCTGATTTTAGGAGAATCTGCCCTATCCGAGACAGATAAAGCCTATATTAAATTCGCTGAAGCCTTTGAGAGTAGATATATTAGACAGGGACGACGAGAAAACCGCACAATTCTAGACACTCTAGATTTATCTTGGGACTTATTATCCATATTACCAAGAAAAGAACTCAAGAAAATCAAGCCCGAATTTATAGATAAATACTCCAAATAAGTATGCCCGCCGTCAAACCGACTAGACAAGAAGCCCTCAAACTCAAAAAGAAGATTAAAACTGCTTCTCGCGGACATAGTTTGCTCACCGACAAAAGAGATGGACTGATACAAGAATTCCTAGCCATTATCCAAGAAGTAATCAAGCTAAGAGGAGAATTAACCCCCAAAATTGTAGAAGCCATACAATTATTTGAATTTGCTCAGACCAAAATCTCAACCGAAGCCATCCAAGAGCTAATACATCTCTCACAAGCCAAAACCTATCTGGAATTACAAAAAAAATCTATTATGGGAGTCACAATCCCACATATAATCCCTCATTTACAGGGAGACCCTTTTCAATATGGTACATTAGGCACCCCCAAAGATTTAGACCAAGCCCTCTTAACCTTGCAGAATATATTACCTCTATTAGTCAAATTAGCTGAGATAGAATTCACCGCTAGACTACTCGCTGAGGAAATAGAAGCCACCAGAAGACGAGTCAATGCTCTAGAATATGTCATCATACCCGAGATGAAAACCAATCTCAAATCCATCCAAAATGCACTAGACGAACTCACCCGCCAAGAAAAAGTCACCATAATGAAAGTCAAAGAAATTTTGGGATTGTAGGGAGGAGTTGTCTGATAATTTAAGATTTATTTTTTAATCTTATTTCTGCTGCCTCAACATATTGTCTTTCTTTTTCGATACCAATAAAATTACGACCATATTTTTTAGCAACAAAAGCAGTTGTTCCGCTACCCATAAAAGGATCTAAGACTATATCCCCTTCATTTGAACTAGCTAAAATAATTCTTTTGAGCATTTCTTCAGGTTTTTGTGTTGGATGTAATGCTTTCCCATCATTTCCCCTTAATCTTTCTTTTCCTTGTACTAAAGGCATTTCCCAAAAATCTCTCATTTGTTTTGCTTTACCATCTTTTTGTTTTTCAGGATTTATTTCTTTTATTTTATCATAGTTAAAAATCCAACCACTACCTTTTACTGCCCAGATTACAAATTCTGTTGAATGAGTAAAAACTCTCCTTGTCATATTTGGCATTGCATTTGTTTTATACCAAGTTATTATATTATTTATTTTATAGTTTAATTGTTTTAAGACAATCATAACTTCACCAATATTATGATAGCTACAGGCAATATAAATAGAACCGTTATTTTTGAGTGCCTTATGACATCCCGCAATCCATTTTCTTGTAAATTGCATATATTCTGGAGCTGTCATTTTATCCCACTCTTCATTTACCATAAACCAATCTCCTCCTGTCTTATTTCCCTTCCAGTGTAGTCCATTCCCTGAAAGGTTATAAGGAGGATCTGCAAAAATAAGATCAATTGAGTTTGGTTCAATTTTTGTCATTAAAATTTCATTACAATCTCCATTATGGATAATATTTTTTTTCATAGTTTTTATAAAAATTAAGCAATAATATTCTTATACCAAGAGTTAATAATATTTTGAATTTCGTTAAGCCATTGATTTGAATCTGTAAAGTTTTGTGAATTATGAACTATTTCATCATATAAATAAGCTATCTCTCTGTGATTTAGAGTCCTTCCCTGCTCCTTAATTTTCACAAGTATTTTTAAAATTTGTACAAAGTTATTTATTGTTAGAGGTATTATATTTTGTTTTTGCCCTTCATATTCATACTTTACAGCTACCCAAAAAGTATTTAGTGTATCCCTATGAATTGTAGGTGCAATAAATAAACAGTATGTTTTTTTATCTCTATTCTGACTTTCAAAATCTCTTAAATGTCTCATCACTGGTTGTCCTTCATTATACCATTGATCACGACTTTTGAGCATAGTTACCTCACAAATAGCATTAAATTCCTTATAGTAGCACTCAATGTCTGGAGTATTTGCAGGAGCTGTAAAAGTTGGCTCATTATCATCTCCAACGGGATAATTGGGTTTTATTTTCAAAGCATCATTTAAAGCATTAAGCCCTAATGCGGATAACTTTTCTAATAAAACTGGTCTGTCCTCAAAATCAAATATATTTTCTAATTTATGAATATAATCATTAATTTGATCTATATCTTGCGAGTTTTGATGATTTTCTTCATCTTGTAATTCTCTTCTATACTGTCTAAGATCTGAAATATATTTCTTTAATTCTTGATCATTAAGATTTTCATAATTTCTAATTTGAATTTTTTTTATATTTAGTTTTTTTTCATATTTTTTAATTTCAATAATAATACTTGATAAAATCTTTTTATATTCTTTTTCTGATTCCCACGGTAATTTAGGTTCTAAAATGTCAGAGACATATTCTAAATATTGTTCCTTGGTTTCAAATTGTATAACTGATGCATTATCAAATTTAAGTAAATTATCAATTTCTACTTTTCTTCTCGGTTCTAAATCAACATAAAATCCTCCACCTCGAATAAAAAGAAAGCGGGTTAAACGAAAATATCTTATGGCATTATCTCCATAATCCTTTAAATTTTTAAGCATTTTATTTATTTCTTCTGGCTTGCTTGTACCTAAAAATTCTTGAGCAAAAACTTTTTTATAATTATCAAAAATTTGCTTTTGTTCCTGCTTACTTTTTCCTTTTTGCTCCTCTCTCAGCCTCAAAATTTGATTTGCATAATTCTCAATATCTTTAAAATTAACAAGACTAGGTATAAATAAAGAAAATTCTTGTTTACTAATTCCTTTTGTTTTTTCACCATTATTTAAACATTTTTGATTAACTAAGTTTATTAGATGTAATGTTCCAATAAAAGGTTTTATATTATACCCTTCTTCTAACTTATAGTCTGATGAATCTGGATTTGGTAATTGCCATTTTAGGAAACTTCTAAAGAATATTTCTCCTAAATCAAAATCATCTTGTAGGAATAATCTTCCTAAACTAGTAATAAAGATTTTTTCATCTTTTATTATAACAAGTCCAATCTTTTTAAGTGGATTTATTGACTGTCGACCTCTCATTGCTGGATCCTCATAATTTTTTGAGTTAAAAATTTCTTCTGCTTGTTTAAAAGAGATATTTTGTGTCTGATCATCAATCAAATCAATTTGCTCTTTATTTAAACCGTTATAAAATTGTGTACTTCCGTACCCATACACTCTCTCTTTTATCAATAAAATTTGAAATTTTCTTTGATTTTCCAAATTCCAATATTGACCTTCTAATTGACTTAGAACTATTAAAAAACTCCTTAGTCTTTCAGGATTTCTTAAAGTTGTTGTTATTGACCAAAGTTTTTTCATAATTATTTCCTTACTCTACAATAAAATATTCTCTCAGCATTGCCATCTACATCACTTTTTCCAGTAGTAAATGCCTTATAGTCTTTTTCAAATATTTCAATATCTCCCTTTTGTTTTAAAATCCTAACAATGTCTTCATCTTTTATTCTTGCATTAGACCTATCATCTTTTGAATTTGCTGTATTATTGTAAGATAATAATATATGGTTACAATTTGCATTTTTAATCAGATCTTCAAAAACCTGTGTGGCATTTTTCAAACAATAAGCACTTTTTATATGTGATCGATCCATTTTCCTACCAATACCTTCAACTTTTGGCTGTTTCCACTCTGATAAATTTTCTAATAAATGATAAGCATCACTATATTGTCTTGAATTATACGGGGGATCAATATACAAAACATCACAGGAAATTTTACGAATCAATAGGTTGGCATCTTCATTGTAAACCTCATTTTGTGAGTTATTTGAATAATCAATGTCTGGGACTAAAAGTTTTAGTGGATTAACCGAATCAAGTTTTTTTCTAAACGCATCATAATGTCCAACTGTATTTGCAACTTTATCAACAGCATAAATTAAAGAACAAATTAGAATATTTTTCTCCTCTTCATTTTTTGCAATTTTTTCTATCTCTTCACGAATTGCACCTATTTTTTTTGCATTTTCAATTGTAAAAAAAGTACCCCCAAAATTTTTTGAAAAGTAATTTTCATCTTTTACCTCTAAGCTATTTAAATGGTTAATTCTTTGAATAATATCCTTTTTAACATTATTTTTTGTGCCTAAAAATGCTTTTAGACAGACATAGTTTGAATTTAATAAGTCATTGGATATAATCTTAATATTCCCATTATTAAACCTATCTCCTACTACTCCAGTACCTGAAAAAACATCAAATAATGACTCTATATCACCACATTTCTCAGCGATTATATCTTCAATAAAACCAATTAATTTATATTTATTACCTAAATATCTACGATTTTGTAATTGAAAAAAGTTATTCTTTGATTGTTTTGGTTGAAAATATATCTTTTCTATTTTCTTAATACTTGTCTCATACACTGGTTTTTCTATTTCTAAATAATCAAATAGTCCACTTTGTATACAATCAGCAACATATTCTAAAACTTTTTTATCATCCTTTAACTCTTCAAAAAAACTATACTCATCATTTTCAGAAATAATCAAAAAATCTATTACAGGGATTCCCATTAGCTCTCCTGCTTGAGTTATTTTTTTAACTACTTCTTTATCTCTTTCACTTGGTGAGGAGTCTCCTGAGGGATGATTATGTACCAAAATTATACTTGCTGAATGTAATTCAACAGCGGGATGAAAAATTTCTCTTGGATGTAATAAACTTTTATCTAGCAACCCAACACTGATTATTTCTTTTTTAATTAAAACATTTCTTGCATTAAGATATAAGCAAACTAAATATTCTTTTTTCTTGTCTCTCAAATCATAATTTAAATCTAAAACATCTTTTGAATTTTTGACAACTATTTCTTTTCCTTTTTTCTCTTCATAATATCTTTTTAATAAAGCAATGGAGGCAACAATTTGTAAGGCTTTTGCTTGCCCAATTCCATCAATTTTTTGTAAATCATCAACAGTAACATTTAAAAATTTATCACTAAATTTTTTTACAACTTGATTAGCAAGCTCCTGTACATTCTTACCTTTTATCCCACTTCCTAAAACAATAGCCAAAAGATCACTTTTAGAAAGTGCCTCTGGTCCTTTTTTGAGAAATTTTTCTCTTGGACGAAGTATTACTGGAGTGTCTTTAATTTTAGACATTATATTTTATTACTTTTTTCATTTACTATTATACCACAATTTATACTTCTCTTCCAATTTATGTACTAGGTGACTACAATTTGTAGCCAACTCACCCGCCAAGAAAAAGTCACAATTATGAAGGTCAAAGAAATTTTAGAATTGTAATTTCACGATTTTTAATTAAAAAAATAGTTTTGCTGAATTTTATTGTGGGCATACCCTAACTGTCCCATTTTTGAAGACATTTGAGTTGTGCTTTAGATCTCTAAAGAAAAGATCTAAAAACTCCAGTTATCCGATTTTCTCGGACAACTCACTTCCCTTCCAATCTATCTTGGATGTTTCTAATATTTTTTAGTTTATATAGAGATTATTAAGGGAACATCATATTGACAAAATGTGTTATATATATTAATGTTTTGATACCTAAGAGAGATTTTTCTCTTGAAGGATTGTTCTTTTACCTACAAAAACATGACAACTGATCACAACCCTGTGACTAAACTTAAAGAAGAACTTGAAATTACAATAGCTCAAGATCAAGATTTAGCAAATGTGATGGGTATATCCTTAAACCAGCTATATGCTATTTATAATCTTATTTATAATTTAGCTGGAAATACAACAGATAGAGACCGTAATATCACGCTATCTTATTATTCAATAAAAGGGCTTATTACTACGACAGATATACATAAAGTAGATTCAGATAAAGCTTTAGATTTGTGGAATATAGCCCGAGCCCATTATAATGATTTATTATCTAGTGGATCTATCCAATATGAGCCACTTGTATCTAGACTAGATTCTGATATATTGATTTTAAATATTTAGAGAGGTTGTGATTAAAAAACTACTATCCCGATTACGAGTATCGGGATTTTTTATTTCCCCTCCAATCTCACTCGCCATTTGTAGACTTCGGCGACGGCGATGACGATAGCGATGGAGATAAATCCATAATAAATAGAATCATATAGCGAAACTGGGGTGAATTGTAAGATTCTCTGGAGGAATGGGAGGGTTATCATAGCTACTAAGATGAGAGCTGAGGCGGCGACTGCTAGGTTGATCATACGATTGGAGAAGAAACCTATGTTGAATAGAGATTCTTTTGGGGATCGCATATTATAGCTATTGGCTAATTGCATCAAGGCTAAGCAGAGGAAAAACATTGTTCTCGCCTGCTCTATACCATTGACTAAATAGGCTAGATAAATCCAGAAGCCTATGACGGTCATAGTTAAAGTCATAACTATAATATAGGGGTAGGTATTGGGTGAGACTACTTTCATATTGGCTGGCAGTGGTTTTTCTAACAAAATTCCTTTATGGCTTCGCTCGGTGGCAAGGGCAATATCTGAAATTCCATTGGTCACCAAGTTTAGGCACAAAACTTGTATAGCTAAAAGTGGTAGCGGCAGCCCTAAGCTGAGGCTTAATATAAAGAGCAAAATCTCCGCAATACTGGTAGTGATGAGGAAAATACTAGTTTGTTGTATATTCCTGAATATAACTCTTCCCTCTTCCAGAGCCGAGATAATGCTGACAAAATTATCATCAGTGAGCACAATATCACTAGCCTCTCTTGCAACATCAGTACCTCTGATGCCCATAGCTATGCCTATATCGGCTTTTTTGAGGGCTGGGGCATCATTTACCCCGTCTCCCGTCATAGCCACGATATGCTTGTGTTTTTGTAAGATAGTGGCTACTCTGAGCTTACTTCTTGGACTTAACCTAGCTAATACAGAAATATGCTTGAGTTTTTTATATAACTCTTTATCAGATAAAGCTTGAATCTCATCATCGGTCAAAGCTTCTCCCGTCTCGTCAATCAGCCTAATAGATTTAGCAATAGCAAGGGCGGTATCTTTATGATCTCCTGTAGCCATAATTACTCTGACTCCTGCCTTTTTGGCCTGTGTAATGGCATCAGCTACTTCGGCTCGAGGTGGGTCTATAATCCCAACTATACCAACAAAGACTAAACCTTGAATTTGCTCAGTTTGAATAGCTGTTACCCCTGATTTTTCATCTCTATAAGCAAGAGCTATAACCCGCATTGCTTGTTTAGAGAATTGAACTATTTGCTGATTAACCTTCTCAATATGATTATCTGTTAAATCAATTATATTACCTTTTTTATCTAAAATTTTATTACTTAATTTCAGCAAAGTTTCACTAGCCCCTATCACCATCATCTGATATAAGTCCTGATCCTGATTATTAACATAGCTGGCTCTAAATTTATTCTCAGAGCGAAAAGGTAAATCAGCTAATCGATGCCATTCATTATCTAATAAATCTTTATTCAAATTAGATTTGAGGGACAAAACAGATAAAGCCACTTCGGTAGGGTCTCCAATACTTTTAATAATAGATTTACCATTATCTAGCTTTTCCTCATATAATTGACCATTGTGAGCTAGCCCCGCAATATGTACTAATTTGGCAATAGCGGGATAGTCTAGTGGGAGAATTGTATTATTATTTTGCTTAAATTCTCCCTGTGTCTCTAAGCCTCGACCAGTAATATCTATTATTGGCTCATCCAAAACCCATAATTTTTGAACCGTCATATTATTCTCAGTCAAAGTTCCCGTTTTATCTGTAATAATAGTATCCATCACAGCAAGAGATTCCGTGACTGGAAGAGACCTTATAATAGCCTTTTTATCACTCATTCTTTTAGCTCCAATAGCTAGTACCACTACCAAAACTACTGGCAAACTCTCTGGTATACCACCCACTAGAGCAGACAAAGTAAAACCTATCATCTCATCTAAAGGTAGTCCCCGAAACCAAAATCCAATCACAAACAGAATTGCTGCTGAGCTAAAAGCAAAAACAGCTAATTGACGAGCTAAAGTAGCAGTTTGAGTATGGAAATGAGTCTTTTCTACTGGTAGTTTTTGAATATCCTCGGCAATTGTCCCAATTTGAGTATTCATACCTGTAGCCACTACCACAGCTTTTGCCCAGCCAGTAGCTACCAGAGTGCCCATCCAAACAGAATTCACCATATCGCCTATACCAACTTCTTTTGTAATTATTTTTAAGGATTTTTGAGTTGGTTGCGACTCCCCCGTCAAAGCCGACTCTATGGTCTGTAATTCTACAGCCTCAATCAATCTAGCATCAGCTGGGACTTTATCTCCCTCTTCCAAAATAATAATATCTCCCGGAACTAAATCTTTAGCATCATGCTCCTCCAGATGGCCATCGCGATACACCTTAGTTTTGACCAAAATTTTCTGAGCCAGAGCCGACACCGCTCTCTCTGCCCTATACTCTTGAGAAAACCCAATAATAGAATTGATCAACACAATAACAATAATAATCCAAAAGTCCACCCAATGATCAAAGATAGCTGAAAGTATAGCAGATAAAATCAACACATAGACTAATCCATTATGAAATTGTTTTAGAAATGTCCAAATAGGTGAGGTACTCTGTTTGGGAGTTAATATATTTTTACCATATTGTACTTGTCTAACTTTTATCTCTTGAGAAGTAAGCCCCCTTGTATTAATAGCTAACAGTCCTAATATTTCTTCTATCGTAAGCTGATAATATTCTTTTCTTTGTTTCATATATCAACAATATTATTGTCCCTCATATTTATCCATATGAGCAGTTTTAGGTATTTTGACTACAAATACTGCCCCCTGTGAAGAGCCGGGGTTTTTGAGTTTCAATGTCCCATGATGCATCCCGACAATAGTACGAGAAATAAATAACCCAAGCCCTGAACCATTAGGATTTTGATCCCCGGCAACTCGAGCTCGGAATCGAGATTTAAAGATTTTATCTTTTATATTAGGATCTATTCCAGGACCATTATCTCTAAATCGAATTTGTAATCTATCCCCCTCATCAATTATCGTAATCCAGACTTTTCCTTTTCCATAATATACTGCATTAGATAATAAATTTTGAAATACCTCTTTCATCCTTACACTATCCATAGAAACTTTAAAATCTTCTCCTATTGATTTCAAAATAACTTCAGTATCAAAATATTCTAATATATATTTATTGTCCTGAAGAAGATAATTTAATTCATCTTTTACATTTACTTCTGGTCGCATAATAACTCCAAATCTATTCGCTTTAATTGCATTAAAAGCGAGTATATCATTTACAATAGCAATAAGTCTCTGAGCATTAAGATATACTCTAACCAAATCATCATGAGTTGCTTGATTCATCTTATATTTACCTTGCCATTGTTCCAAAATGAGAGATAAGAATCCATTTAATGATGTAAGTGGTGTGCGCAATTGATGAGATGTCATACGAAGAAATAAATCCTTTGACTCAATTGTCTCAATCAATTTCTTATTAGCTCGCTCTAATTGATGTTCTCGAGTAATTCCTTTTAATAATTCTCTTAATAATGTATAGGCGACTCCAGTAAATATAATAAAGAATATTATACTTACTATTACCTCATAGGTATTTTTAGATACAAAAATATATACAAATAAAATAATACCCATTAATCCGAGTAATATTTCAGATAAAATCATTTTGATATCAAAGAGATGATGTTTTAAAATAGCATAAGAAGTAAAGATAGTCAAAAATATTGTAGATAATTGTCCAGCCCAATTAAATGCAACTATTCCTATCCATGGAAAAATTAAATTGGTTAAAAAAGCTGGGTAAGTAGATAAAGATGTCCCTAAGATAATGAATAGAATTTGCTTTTGTTTAAACCCTTTAAACTCCTTGTATTTTAATATCAATTCATAAAATGCAAGATTAAATGTTGCAATTAAGAATATAACATATATCCAGAAAAGCTTACCAAAAATAATTTTATGCTCCATACCATCTTGTAGGACAACTGAGCTAATTATATAAGGGGTGGTCCATGTTAATATAAGTAGGAAAGTCAAGAAAATTAATAAAGCTTTTTCTAATATTTTATTCTTTTTGACATATATAAAACGATTTACAAAAAGTAAAAATACCATTGGAATCAAAAGAGCAGAAATATATAGTAATTTTGTAATTCCTAAAAGAGCATCTACATTATTAGTAGACCGATATATAATCATCATTACAATCCAACCAACTACAGCTAATGCAACCAATGAAAATAATTTTCCACTTTTATCTTGTTTTTCATTAGAGCTAAAAAAGAGCAATAACCCTAAAGCAAGATTTGTTACTCCAATTGTGATTAGTAATATATTTATTACATCAAATCCCACCATTATATTAATTTTATTTTGTTTTTATTATTATGTAAAAATTATAATCGTGTTATCTTTGCCTCTAGATTATCATTATCCCAACTAGCGCAACATGGTATTCCCTCTCTATAAGCTCTTGGGAAATTTGGGAAAGATTTTCCTTTTACTCCAATAATATGGAATAATGTTACTCCTTTTTCTTTAAGACTATGAGTAAGTTCTCGAGAAGGTTCTGGATATACTTCATTTATTATGATAACTTTTTCATTGAAATAAAGCAAATTTTCTTGTAATGCTTTTTGGGTTGCAACATTAAGAATAATAACTTTGTCTTTTACTTTTTTTAGAATATCTTCCATAGCAGGTGAGTCAGCATCTTGTTTATCAATACAATATACTTCTCTATTCTCCATTTCAGATACAAACTTATTTCCAATAAAGCCTTTTCCTCCTAATACAATAATAGGGGTGCTATCCGGAAGATTTAATTCATCAATAGCTTTTAATACAGCCTGCTTTACAGCTTTTACTGTAACATCTAATTCTATTGGTAACGTATGGATAATATTCTTTTTATAGAATATTCCTGGTAATATACCGGCAAAAGTCATTTGATCAGCTTCTAATAAAGATTTAAGATAATTCATTCTCAGCCATAATATTCTTAGATTTTCAATATTATTCTCATCTCTAAAATCTTTTTCTGTAGAAGATATTGCAAATTGAATACCAATTTTACCATTTTGAATAAAAAACCCAGTAAACCATGGATGCCATCGAGTTTCTTCTAAAACAGTATCAAATACATATTCCGTCGCAAATTTATGATTAGCAGGATATGCTAAGAATACTGTTTTAATAAACGGTATTCTTTTATTAATAGTTCCTAACAAAGCCAAAAAAATGCGATTATTTAATATCAAATTAATATTCAAAACAAATAGTCGACGAACTCTTCGCTTAACAGACTTAATTTTTAATAATGAATAGCTAAACCAAATAACAGTAAATATACTAAAAATAAGCCATAAAGATATGATTAAATAACTACCTCTCATTATAAATGAATTGATAACAAATATAATATATCCTATGAAAACTGCTGTCAACAAAGATAACTCAGCAAAGTAACGTAGCTTCTGTACAGAAAATTTAGACATATACTTATACCCCATTAATTGACCCCACCATAGCATATTTTTGTATTTTTGTCAATAGGTGTCAGACAAAAAATTTATTATATCACCTCAGCACAATGGTCATAGACTTAAGTTCACGGCGAGCAAATTCACTGAGCGCATATAGGGCTAATATAAGACCCATCATTTCTAAGAATTCCTCAATATGAGAGAGCTGCACATACCAATTAGTAAGCCCCTCTGTACTCAATACAAGTCCTCCAATAGCCTCTACCCCAATAACACCAAATACATATATCATACCTCCTGATATTAAATAAGACCCTATACTGCGGGGTAATCGGAATAAGAATTGTATATAGGCAAGTCCTACAATCAGAGCAATAGCAAGTCCCACTATTACCCATGATTGATATAGCCAACCCGTTAATCCAAATGCATTACGTAATGGATCAATTAATAATTCATGCAAGCCTCCTACCTCATCTAAAGCAATATACAAGAATAAACAAGCAAGTCCTCTCCAGCCAGCAGATTTTTTCCCTTGAGACTTCATATGAGATGCAATCAAGGAAGCTACCAAAGCACTATATAATGCAATAGAAGCGGTAAACCATGTCGGGATATTTGCCTCCTGATCTACATTGAATACACGACTTGGCTCTGACATAATACTATAGGAGAGTGAAGCTTTTTTCTCCAATAATTCATCCCCTTGGGGAGATACAATAGCACTAATCACAATTAATATTACTGCAATCAATACCATTCCAATTATCACCATTCTTTGATTCCAGTATATCATTCTATTCTTATCAATTCTGTCTCTCGTATTGTATTTATTGTACTATAAGATAACGTATTTGGGTAGTTAAAATAATATAAATCTCATTTGACAGAGATATCCTTTTATTATAATATAACTTCGTTCATTATTAAGGATATTATGGTCACCCCTTTTATCAACCTAGTGGGTGCGGGTGGTGGGGGTAAATCAACTCTCATCCGCTATCTTCTCAAGAATATTCCCAATACTAGATTCCTGAAGCTGTATACCACCAGACCTCCAGATGTTAACCGTGGAGAATTAGAATCATCTCTTGAGTATAACTTTGTCACTCAAGAGCAGTATCAAGCTCTAAAGGATATAGCAACAATCTGGGAAGAACTTCAATCTGGAGGATATCATTATGGTGTAGATGTCTCAGCAATTGAGCCTCTACGGGAGCAAGGTACAATATTTTTATCTACCATGCAACTCGAGAAAATAAGTCTCGATAGAAGGATAGGCCTATATAGCCCACCAGTGATATTCGTCACTCTCGATGTCTCCCAAGATGTCTTGATTGCAAGAGGAATACCTATTGAGCGAATCTTGCGGAAAACCGAGCCAATAGATACTTTCAAAGAGATGTCCTCTCTTGTCCTACCACAAACAGGAGATCTTGAAACTGACCTTGCCGATGGTCTCAACCAAATCCAAGAACTCATCAAAAGCTTCACCATCAGCCCCTCTTAGGAGGGGCTTTTTTCTTTCCCTAACTCCTCAATCCAACGCCTCGGCGGAGTAGCATTAAGTCGGAAATAGAGAGTACGAGTACAAGTATGACAAGAATAGTTACAGATATTCCAATATTGACATCAGATATCCCAAAAAATCCATATCTAAAACCATTTACCATATACAGAATAGGATTAAATCGTGAGACATTTTGCCAGAATTCTGGGAGAGCATTAACAGAATAAAATACTCCTCCAAGATAGGTAAGCGGAGTTAATACAAAGGTTGGGACAATAGCGGTATGGTCAAATTTCTTGGCAAATACAGCATTCATCAGCCCACCTAATGAGAATACTACTGCTGTTAAAACAGAGAACAGTATGACTGCCCACAAATTCATAATAGTCAGCTTGGTAAATAATAATGCGATAATCAGCACCAAAACTCCCACTACAAGTCCTCGTACCACGCCTCCAATAACATATCCCCACACAATAACCCAATTTGGTGTTGGAGAAACCAATAATTCTTCTATGCTTTTACCAAATTTAGCTCCAAAAAATGATCCCACCACATTCATAAAGGCATTGGTAATAATCGCCATCATCACTAGACCCGGTACAATGAATTGCATATAACTCACTCCCTCAATATCTCGGATTTGTGATCCTACAAAAGCTCCAAAAATCAAAAAGTAAAGACTGGTGGTAATCACCGAAGGTAATAATGTTTGCGTCCAGATTCGAAAAATTCGAATCATTTCTTTATGTATAATAGTATATAATGGTATCCAAATAGGTGCTTTCATATTATTGATTTACTTTATTGATGAATACTTCCTCGAGTCTATTGCTCTTATTACGAATTCCCATCACTTGAATACTATGCTGATGTAAATCTTGGGTAATGGTATACAAATCCTCCCCTTTCAGTAAATCTGTTTCAATGGTATCTTTATCTACCAAACGATATCGCTCAGGAAGACCCTTAGCCTCCCCTACAATATCTAATATCAGGGTATCCTTGGTCAGTTCAGATAATAATTCTTTAACTGTACCTATTTCAAGAATATTCCCTTTATTAATAATTCCCACTCTATCACAAAGATTCTCTGCCTCCTCGAGATAATGGGTAGTAAGTATAATAGTAAACCCCTCATTATGAAGTTCTCGTACGAATTCCCACATTTCACGCCGAAGGTCAACATCTACTCCCGCTGATGGCTCATCGAGTATCAGGATTTCTGGTTTATGGATAAGGGCTCGAGCTATCATAAGTCTCCGCTTCATACCCCCAGATAATTGCATTGCAATAGTATCTTTTTTATCCCAAAGACCAAGCCGCTTGAGTAGCACCTCAGAATATTCTGTAGCTTCTTTTACCGGCACACCATAATATCCTCCCTGTTGTACTACAATATCCTGAACTTTTTCAAACCAATTAAAATTAAATTCCTGTGGGACTACTCCAAGATAAGTCTTGGCCTCGGAGGGAAATTTTGCAAAATCTATACCATTAATAATAATTTCCCCCTTAGTTTTATTAGCAAGTGTAGTCAGTACATTAATTAATGTTGACTTCCCCGCTCCATTTGGCCCGAGTAACCCGAATATCTCTCCTTTATATATAGTTAAATCTACTCCATTGAGAGCTTTAACCTTACCATCGCTATATGTCTTATATAACCCCTTTATATCTAATGCAATATCTGCCATATATTATACTTTATCTGAATATTTTTTGAAAACTGCAATTAATCCAATTCCAATCAATATACTGATACCAATTCCAAGAATATATTCTGAATCCCAAGGAGTTTGTAATATATAGCTTTTATCATTAACCTCAAAAAATGGCCACATTGCCCGTAATGACGCTAAGAGAATTCCCGTAATAATAGCCATAATAATACTATGATATGAGGCTAAAGCTTTTTTTATTAAACTAATAGAGAGTAAGAACCCTACTCCGAGCCCACTAAAGAATATAATTAACGGTAAGAGAGCAGTAAAATCTAATTTCACAATATCTCCCACTAACCCAAGAATATACTGATATAATCCCATTGCGACCAATACAGTAGAACCTCCCGATCCAAGTAACATAGAAGCTACTCCTAATACTCCTCCAATAAAAATATACCAATAAGATGGGCTGGTGATAAGCTCGGTAGGAGTTAATGAGAATACTCCAAAGAAAATAATACTGGATATAATAAGCAGAATATAATGAATAGATTCTTTTTTATGAATACTTGCCCATGGCACTGAGATAGATGCTAAAATAAGCCCAAAGAAAAACCCATATACATATTGAGGTACAATGTCCAAAAGAGTATGTAATAATTGGGATAATCCGATAATTGCAATCAGAGTTCCTACAAATAATGAAATCCCAAATCTCCAAGGAATAGCCCGAGCCACAGTCTTAACTTCAGACCATTTTCCACGGCGTAATATGATAACAGCAAATCCTGTTTTAATCAGTTGTGAGAATTGGAATAATAAATCAATAAATTTCTCATATATTCCCAAAACCAAAGCTAAAGTAGCTGCATTAAGACCAGGGATAAGCTCTGCCACCCCCATCGCGACTCCCTGTAATACGGTGATTAAATTCATATACTTTTATACTAAAATATTAGACCTATTATAGCATAAAGTATGAGACAATGATATAATAGATACAATTGTCAGTAAAAACATGTTATGGTGAAAGCCTTTATAAAAAAACAATATCATAGCCCTCTATTCCGTGGAGGTATGATTGTATTTATGGGATCATTTGGAGTGGGAGCTCTTAATTATATATTCAATATTATTGTCGCTCGTATACTCGACAAAGAGCAACTTGGTACTTTTGCAAGTTTATTCTCCCTACTCACCATCATCATCGTATTAGGGGGGGCCTTGAGCCTAGTAGTAATCAAATTCTCATCGGTACTCTATGCCAAAAAAGATTATCCTGCTCTTGCCTCTTTTATCCGTATTTTATGCTATTATCTTGGACTTATATCCCTAGGACTTATTATTCTATTTGGTATTGCGAGCCCCTTTATTTACCGCTTTCTCCATCTTGAATCCTTTGGACCACTTATTATACTCGCCTTAGCTCTGGGGCTATCTCTCATAGGCTCTATTGGGACTAGTGTCTTACAAGGCACTCAAAGATTTACCGGATTTTCTATTGCTAGCCTTTTTGGAGTCATAGCGAAAATATCAGCACTTATTATATTTACCCTCCCCTTTTGGCCCATGTCTCCTGTAACTGGAGCTATGCTATCCGTACCAATATCAAGCATATTAATGCTTGCTCTATCCCTATATTTCCTCCGTGATATATTAAAAACATATAATCCAGAATCTCCCAAATTACCCCATTTCAAATGGAAAGATATTATTATTTATACCATACCTACAACTGTAGCAGTATTGGGAATTACCCTACTCAATTCTGTTGATATAATTCTCGCTAAACATTATCTTATTGATGAGACATCAGGAGATTATGCAGGACTTACTACATTAGGAAAAATTATATTTTTTGCTACCTCCGCTATTCCTGTAGCAATGTTTCCTATTGTATCCGCCCGTCATGCTGTAGATGAACCTCATCACAAAATGCTATATGCTTCCCTTGCCTCTGTAGGATTAATGAGCTTAATAGCCTTTATATTCTATCAATATTTCCCTGAACTTATTGTCAAAACTTTATTAGGAGATAAATTCCTCCCCATTGTACCCCTACTTGGTAAATTTGCCCTCATTATGGGGATGTATTCCCTTATTAATGTACTTGTCAATTATAATCTCTCTATTCAAAAATATAGCCTCAGTATATTCCCTGTAATTGGAAGTATTACCATGGCCATTGCTATTGTATATAATAATTCATCTTTAGAAAGTATTGTAAATGCTGTATTCTGGAATATGACAGGATTATTCATAATTATAGCTCTGATAAGCATATATCAGAACCGTAAAATCACTTAATATTTGATGTCATTATATATTGACAAATTAGTGGTTTTATGCTATAGTTGTAATTGACATAAGGTGGCAACACCATACCATGAAACTCCGTGAACCGAGCCTTCCCTCCTTCATCCCCTCCAAAGGGGGGAAGCCAGGGAAACCATCCCCCCAGCCCACTGGCCCACAGCCAGTCCCAGCCCTTGAGCTGGAACGCTTCCACCTCGTGGAAGTTTTCTCCCCCGAGGGGGAGCTGGTGGCATTCAGTACAGCCACCTCCTGACATCACCCCTGACACCGATTCGGTGTCAGGGGACATTTTTTCTTATGTCCTCCCTCAAATATGATATAATACAATAGTACCTTGCACCAGAAAAGATGTTTATCCTACAAGATTTGTTTGGGATGATTCGTGAGACAGATATTGACCTCAGTTTGTGGGGAATTAATGGTAACAAAACCGCCACTCATTTGATTGATGAAGTCAATACTGGCTATAGCACAGTCAATTGTGAGAATAATACTCTCACTCGACATATTGCAATAACAGCTATATCTGTCTATTTCAAACCTCATCCTGATGAATTACTTATATTGAGAGAAGAGGGCCATAGTTTCAAAGATGGAAAAATCCTAAGATCCAATATACTCAAACCCTATTCCATTATCAAACAGCTTCATCAAGACGAAATACCTTGTAAGAAGGCCTTTGAGGCAATAGCTGATGAAGAACTCAGAATACCCATACAACCCTTTCAAATCATAGCACGGAGAAAATTGCAAGTAGCAAATCCTAGAGATGATTATAGTAACCCCTATCCAGGCATTACCACACAGATGACAATTCATAGATTCGAATGCTATCTTGATATCAATCAATTTGATTCTCGAGGATATACCAATATACAATCCCCCCTTCGAGTTAGCCATTTTCATTGGATTTCACATATCCCCTCTGAGCCAGTTTGAAGACTGGCTTTTTTCTTGTACTCTATCCTCTCTTGGGGGAGGTCTCCTTTCAAACATGCTATACTATATATAGTATCTGTACCTTACCATGCACAATTCCAAATCTTTTTCCCTGCTAATTCTTGATATGAATACAGTTTATGGGCAAATAAGTCTCAAACAATTCTTACAGGGTTTCCCTGCCCAATATTGCATTCTGCTCAATGCCACTCATCGAGATATCGAGAGTATTAGCAATATATATAGAGTGGCTACACATTTCATTCACCGGCCCCGTTCCTGCGTAGTATTGTCTTATAAAGAAAAGTTACAATATGCAGTTCATCCTCCTCATGTAAATTGGGATAATATTGATAATAATCCATGCCTCCATATACAAATTCAAGGTGTAAATTTGTTACTTGCATATCTTGATCTCCATAGCTCGAGGAAAAGAAAATATCTTTTACAAAAACTTGAAACAGGTAAATTTATAGATATCTCTGGAGCAAACTTTGACATACATCTCCTCATAGCCTATCTTGATACAAAGAAGGCAATAGAGCCAGATATACTTACAACTAGGTATCGTTGGCAATATGTAGAGGCAGATAATGATAGAGGTTCATTTACGCTATCATCTTTCCATATTCTCGCTAATATTGAAACCCCTAATATACAATACCCTGAGACTGTCGATATATTAGAAGATGAGCAGCTCCGCATACCACCCTCAGCAGGATATATAGCCTATATCCCCTGTCTTCCAGGATGGGAAAAAGATCATCTAGAAATTTGCTCTCAGCAAGATCATTTCCCCAATACCGTGTCCTAGCCATTCCCCCTACGGAGTGGCTTTTTTCTTTTTTAATTTGTTAGCTTGCTTCTGATAATATCTCAAAATTCTAAGGCGATAAAATATTCCAAGCGTATCCACCAGAGTATCTCGAGTGGTTTTATATGTCACCCCACTAGCAGTTAAATTCAGGTATAATCGTACTGGAACCTCTAGAATAGCATATTTATAATAGCGGGCTAATACCAACATCTCTATGTCAAAAGCATAACGCTTTACCACCATTTGATCCATAATAAAAGTGATTTTCTTACGCTCAAAACCCTTGAGACCCACCTGTGTATCAGTAACTCCTAATCCGAATAGCACAAAAGTAGTAAGTTGCGCACAAGCACTAATCACTCTCCGGAAAAAAGGATATTTTATCACCGAACCACGAGCCCGCTTTGATCCAATCACAACAGGGGCTTCCGTAATCTGCAAAGTTGCAATCACTAATGAAATATTCTCAACAGGGAAATCAAGTCCCGCATCATAAAACACAACATATTTTCCCTTAGCAAATTGTAATCCGTATTTTAGAGCCCAACCCTTACCTTGATTTGGGGTAGAGAGATTCACTGAAGTTAGCTCAGACTCATATGGGTATGCCGCATCAAAAGTCTCCTGACAGCCATCAATTGCAATAATAATTTCTATATTTTCTGGTTGCTTGATAGCATAAGCCTCGAGAGCTTGAATTGTTTTAGCGATATTATCCTTCTCTTTATAAGCCGGCACAACAATACTAATATCAACCATATATTATGATAAATTCTTATCTCTATAATAGCATAGAAATTATATTTTATGCAAAAGATATCTTATTCCTTTCTCCCCCAAAACCAAATTTTTTGAATCCCTAACCACACAAAACCCAATATTGCGAGTATGATAAGTCCATAGGATATAATCTCTGCAATTACTACATTCCGAGCTTTATGATAGCCAAATTCACATTCTGAGTTAGCGGGTAATATTGCTGATTGAGTGAGTCCATTGCGCTCAGATTTGGTCTCAATAGTCTTATCTCCACAAGTCCATTTGAATTGAGGATTATAGACTTCTGCTATATTCACAGTTGATTCATTATCCCCTGTTCTCCCCACAGGATTATAAGAGAATCCCGTATCTATTGTATCCCCAGAGACATAAGGTTTTACATCTGGTACTTCATAAATACGATATCCTTCTATAGTAGAATTAACTAATTTTAATTCAAACCTTCTCTGTAAAAGATAACAAGAGACTAGATTCTTATTCTCATCAAATCTATCATCACAATAATTATCATAGCTAGTAGTTACGATATATTTAACATTATTTTCTCGTAATATCTCTATCCATTCTGGTACAGGATGCTGTAATAATACTTTATCAAAATTATTAAAAACTCTCTGATTAATAGCCATAGCCCGAGTATGATTCCAAGCTCCATCATCATCCCGAGTCAAATCAAGAATACGATATTCCTGATTGGGATTTAGCTCATCTACTAATTTCTTAGCTCTCTCAAAGCCAGAATAATGTGCCTCAATAGAGGGAACCGTATAAAATGTATACATTTTTAGCCCTTGATACCGAGCTGAGACTAATATCATTATCAGGAATACAGGGATAGAAAATACCCCAACTATACGCCATTGTTTTGCTTTCATCTCAGTCACTACATAATACCAAGTAAGCCCACCCAAAACAGCAACACCTAATACAAATACCATCATAAATCTTCCAGGAGTTCTTAACCCCCAGAAATACGGGAAATACTCATTTAATACTCGATATAACCAAGACTGACTATACCCGAGAGCAAGATAGCCCGCCATACCAGATCCAAGCCAAATTGGGAGTATATAGTTATTTCGCCTTATCCAGAGAATTGATACAATACCAAAACTTGTCCAAATTAGCCAAATAATACGATTATCTAGAGGAATACTTTCAAGAGAATATCCAATTTCCCCTGATACAATACCCTCTTTATTTTGAAGATACCCAATTTCTGCAAGAGTAGGAGAATAATAATCTTTTACAAAAGGGGCTATACGCTCCTGAGTCTGAGACTCATCCAATAATCCAGTATTGGCTCGATATCCAAAGAATGTCGGCACCAACATATGTAATCCCGCCAATACTACAATACCCCAGACCCCCAGGAATAATGCCAATCGCCGCATTAATTCTCGTGGAGATTTATAATCAATCAGAGCAATACCCAACATAATAATTACTAGAGGAATGACATTCGTGAATACCATAGTAATACCAGAAATCACTGTACTCAAAGCTACAATAATACCCAATACCAAAGTTCGATGTATCAGTCCAAACCAATTTGGCTTATGTCTCATCAACCAAATCCAATCATTTACAATCCAAGGAAGTAAAGCATAAGCAATACCGAATTCCACCACACCATTCAATACCGAGAGATAAAATGGATTCAATATATATATAAGCGTAGCGAGAATCTGAACTCCAATACCAAGAGGTCCCTTTGTCGCTTGAGGGAGAATAGCTCTCATCAACTTGATAATACCCACAGCCGCAATACCAATACTAATAAGCTGATGAATTTTTATCCCCAGATAAAAGTCACCCGCCAAGAATGAAAGAATATGAGTGTATAATACCGCCCAATTACTCGTCAATATATTCCAAGCAAATCCAAATTGATAAAACCATCCAATCCAAAATGTCAAAAAAGCATCAAGATGAACAACTCCTCCACCCATATCCAAAAAACTATTATGAGGAATAGCATCTTTAAAGAAATATTTTCCTGATACATATACAAGAGATATACCCAATATCCCAATAATCCAAATATAATTTGGGATTTTAGTAATATATTTATGAACCCAATCCCCCAACATATCAAGCTTTGTATTCAGCCATTTCCATTGCCATCGTTTGCTATTCCATATTTCACTGAATATCATAATAGCCATCAAGTAGAAAACATTTAGTGCAAATATTTCTGCTGAAGCCTTTGACTGAAAAAGAAGGGCAATTGGAATAAGTATGAGAAAAAGAATAGCCCCATATCCTGAATATTTACTATCTAATCGAAATAGTATTACTGTAGCTATATATGCCCAGATTAAAGCCGACCATATACTGCCAAAAAGAACAAAAGTAATTCCAAAAATTATAATTAAACTCATCAATTTCACCCAATCTAATCCTGAAATAGATGATTTCATATATTAGGGATTAATTCTAAAAACTTCAATATAGGCTGAGACTTCATTATAATATGAGATAGTATTACCTTTATTTACATATTGTGAAAAATCACCCTCATATTTATCGACATATGTAAGTCTTGTATCTTTTTTAAGATTTTTGACTATATCATCACCATTGGCAAAGAATTTTTTATTGATAATAATAGTATCTACTTCATTCTTACGAAGAATATCTATTGTTTCAGGAGCTTCAATATCCTTAATAGTATCATAATAAGCAATTGCTTCCTGATTAAATGGATCTGCCCCAGATACTAATGTTTTTTGATGTATTATCTGCCCAATAAGCTGATAATTTGAGAGGAACCCCTTATCTTCATCAGCCAATGCCATTGGATATTGAGCAATAACCTTAATTTCTGTATTATCTCGAATTGGCTGATATATCTCTTCAAGTGGTTTAATAAATGTTAATTCTTGCCCAGTAGAATCCTTATTTAAACCTTCAAAAATAATCCCCGTTGAAATAATTGCTATTATTAACCCTATAAAATATATATTGATTTTTCTAGATATATAGTATTCGGTTATATATTTTATAACATAACCCACCATTATTGCTAAAAATAAAGTAGCTAAAACATTTAATCGTGATACCGCTCTAAATATACCAAAATAATCAAAATATATATTGTTAATAAATGTAAGTCCAGGTATGCGGGCAGATAAAAGCATTGCAATGAGAAAATTAACCAATGCAAGAATATAAGAGTTATAATATTTTTGCTTTCTTAATAAAATCATCCCACTTATACCCAGTGCTAAGGCTATATATCCTAAGAAAAAATCACTACCTGTTCCAAAAGAATATAGGAAATGTTTATCTGACGGATTAAAGTAATTTATTAGTGATAGTAACTCATTATCAGGCTTGATAATTCGAGTCTCATTAAATTCTTTTGAGGTGTTAAAATACTGTAAGAAAAAATTAAAATTAATTATTATAGTAGATATAAAAGTTGCTAATCCATATTTTATTAAAAATATTACCTTTTGATTTATGGTTTCTTTCTGCCTTAACCATGTTTCAGACAATACAATTATTACTATGAAAATGGCAGTAAAAAATCCCCAATAAGCATTAACAGCAAAAAGAATAGCAAAGCTAATCCCAGCTAAAATAATATCCCCTATATGTTTTCCTCTAACTGCCCTATATACAAATAATAATGTCAGAGGAATCCAATAAATATGATTTAGAGATAATGATCCCCTATTCATCAAGATAAAGAAATATGAAAAACTACTGATAATACCTGCCGAAAATCCAGCAAATCGATTTTTGGTTAAATAATATACTAAAAGATAGGTAAAAAAAGCTTGTAGAGGATACACAATAAGAGAAGAGAGATTGGATAATGTAACAATAGTAGTAATATCATTCCCAAAAATATTTATGAGATAAATAATTCCACTATAAATCAAGTTACTAAATGGGATATATGAAACATTATAGCCAAAAGGATATCCTATTAAATCAATCTGCTCAAAGATAATCTTCCGCTGATCATATATATTCTGAGCCCAATAATACCATAATGTCCCATCTGTATCTACATTACCTAAACCATATGCCTCAGTTATATATTCAAATCTATGGAAAAACACACTATATGTTATAAGAACAAATAAACTCAATATTCCTAATTCGATTAATATTATATTAAAATATTTATTTTTTGCCATATACCATATAAACTGCTCCTGTAAATATATTGTTCTGAAGTATATAGTATATTTTCCTCAAAAAATTATTTTTCATCTTTTTTTCAGATGGATAGAATGCAAAAGAAGAGACAACTATATCACTAAATCCATTGTTTTTATGTAGTTTTTTTAATTTATAGGGGGTATAACTTAGTTCATACCCATAATAGCGTTCTAAAATTTTTCCTTTTAATATATTGATATGAATATACTCTAATAGTTGTCGTATCACTGGTATATCTGGAATATTATTAAAAAACCGAAATACCCACCACAAATTAAATGCTGGTACAGTATTAAATGATACCCCCTCCGGTTTTAATACTCTATAGCTCTCCTTTAAGATATTATTTGTATCTTTAAAATGCTCAATTACCCCTCCTCCATAAATAAAATCTACACTATTATCTTTTAAGGGCATATTATTAATATCGTCATAAATAAGGATATATTTTGTATATCCTTTTTCATCAAAATATCGCTTAAGGGTTAAAAGCATTTCATAGTTAAAATCTATCCCAACAAAATAAGCATTATACGTTTCCATAACATAATCTGCAATATGAGCGGGCCCGCAACCAATCTCTAAATATATTGAATCTTGATTAATGGTATAGGCTTTTTCAATATACCCAATAGCATCTTGTAATTTACTCTCATTAAAATCTTCACGATCTTTTTTTAACTTTTCCAAACTAAAATCATAAATTTTAGTCCAAGCTTTTTTTGAAATAGCTATATCTTTATCATCGCTAAATTCTTTTAGTGACTTATTTACATAAATTCCATTATTATCAACAGATAACTTTCCCTCTTTTATAATTGCATTTAAGTTTGACATATTTATAGTTCTAAATCTTTAAAAATATCTGCATAGTTAAATTTTCTAGCATATTGTTTTGCATTCTGACGATACTGTATATTATTACTTTTTTTCAAGAGAAAATCAATAGCATTCATAATACTTTCTCTCGTCTCATCGATAATAATCCCACATTGATTCTCTTCGATATCTTTGGCATTCCAAGGAATATCTGTAAGCAATACGGGCACCCCACAAGCAATATATGTTTTTATTTTTCCAGGGTCTGCATAATATGTCCAGGTATCTAATTTTTTGATATATGGTGCTACTGCAATTGTGGACTTTGCGACTTCATTTTCTAATTCTTTTATATCTTCTATTTTACCTAAGAAAATACAATGTTTTCTTATTTTTAATGTATCTACTAATGTCTCAAGCTCCTCTCTATAAGAACCCCCTCCAATAATTTTGAATGTTATTTTAGGATATTTTGTAATAATATCTGGGAGATATTGTAAAATTAACTGAACACCCTGTTTTGGCAATAAATGCCCCATAAAAACAATAGTATAGGGGTCTATTTCATCATAAGCATATGTCTTTACCTTATCTACCCACATACCATAAGGCACCACTTTATGAGATTTGTAATCTTCTTTTTTTATTCCTAAGAATTTTTCTCTTGCCTCTAACATACGAGGGCTCAAATCCCACATTTCATCAGCACCTTTATATCCAGAGGTATTAATCCAATGATAAATTTTATTTTTCCAACCACCCTGAAATCTATTTTCAGGGACAAAATCCATAGTCCAAAACACTACTTTTTTTACTTTGCCAAAAAATTTTAATAGCCGCCCAAATAAAACACATAAACCATCCATCCCTATATACGTATCAAATGTAATCTTAGTTTTATAGGCATACCTAAATGTTGCCCATAATTCTTTGAGATATAAAATTGGTTCAGGTAAATATGAATAGTCCTTACCTCTATATTCTTCAACTAATTTACCCTTTTTATATAATCGGTAATAACTACATCTATCTGGAGCATCAGAAAAACTATGGAGAATATGTAATACTGTTGAATATTTTTGATCATTCAAATATACAATCAATTCATCATCGGGTTGTGTTAGAAATTTATGAGCAGTAATTATTATATTCATATAGTTATATATGCCTTATTACTTTAGCTGGATTCCCTGCAGCAATACAATTTGGTGGAATATCTTCAGTAACTACTGAACCAGCTGATATAATTGAATTATCTCCAATAGTAACACCTGGCAATACGATACATCTTGTTGTAATCCATACATTTTTCCCAATAGTAATTGGTTTAGCAATAACTGTATCAAAATCATCTAAACTATGTGTGCCTGTAATAAGAATATTTTGTAATGATAATTTTGTACCCTCACCAATATATACAGGAGCATAGTCTAAAATTTGTGTGTCTCCTAAATAGCAATTTTCTGCATAGATATTATGCCCATAATAAAATAAAAATCCTGGTGTAAACTCAATATTTTTTGAATTTATAAGATGTTTTTTAATTATCATTCGGAATAATGGAAAAATGAATAGAAATTTCGTGATAAGTAATCCTAAAATAATATAGTTTTTTGATGGTAGAGATCCTTTTGGGAATACTAATTTTTCTTTAGATTTCATCTTACAAGTTATTATATAATCGTATCATCTGATTAACTCTATTATGATAGGTATGATCCTTGGCTACTCTTGCTTTTCCTTTTTTCATTATACTAAGTCTTTTATCTGGATTTTTAATATAATAATCAATTTTATCAAACCAATCTTGCTTATTCTCTGCCACGATTATCTCCCTACCTACTTTGAAATACCTATGTATACAATCTACATCATCACTAATTTCAAATCCATTACAAAAGGGTATTTTAAATGTTCTCTCATTACAATCTCCACCAAATTCTCTTTGATAATCTTCATGTACATTAATTGATATAATTGATGAGGCATAAATTGATCCCTCATCTTCTAATTGTAATTGTGGCTTACGAATAGATTTTAATTGTGAAATATTAAAATATTGCCCTGCTTTTTGAACAAAACCCAAAGCTCTATCTAGTTTAGTCCAGTCTTGACCATATAATTTAAGATTATATTTCTTTTTAAGAGGAAATACATATGCATTAAAAAAATCTCTTTTTTGAGCTAAATATGTCCCTATAAATGATATGTCTGCTGTAAATTTCTGCTGCTTTTCAGCATTTTTTAATGTAATAGAATCAACGGCTAAAGGGATAGTATGACGCTTATATCCGGTAATATCCTCAAACCCATCCATACGAAAATCTCCCTGCTCTACTACATTATAAAAAATATCTCCATATTCTCCACTTTTAATTAAATTAATTGTTTTTATATCGTCTTTTAGCGCATTCCCCTCATTAATACGACTTTTATGTATGGGAGAATTCCAAAAACTTGTATTCACAAAAACCTTCATGCCCCTATCTCGATTTTTTTGTAATACTTTAAAATCCAAAAATTTTTGATGATAAAAATGCGTTGATGTCATAAATATGTCTGGCTGATGAGTATCTAAAAACTCTTCTAAGTCATTTTCTACTGTAAAAGGAAAAAATATATGCCCTAAATCTTCAAAAGCATTTTTATATCCATAGTAAATGGTTCTCCCAGCACTAAGTGTTCCTAAAAATGGTATATGATACACTATTGTCATGAACGTTTTTGCCTTAAAAAGTTAAATAATGCAACCTTGAAACTAGTGGGTAATATGGGAATTAATATTAATTGCAATAAACTAGATAAAATATCTTTAGTAGATACTTTGTACCCATATTCAACTAAAGCCTTGAGCCGAATATATAATGTCAAATATTGCTGCCTATTTGCCTTTGATGTAGAAGCCTGAGTACTACTTGTACGATATTTTAATACTATATCACTAAGATTTGCAAATTTATATTTTTTTCCAACTCTAAAATACAAATCATAATCCTCGGTGGGGCTCAAGTTTTCATTATACAAATTATCCTTAATTACTTCTTTTCTATACATAATACAAGGATGTGAAAATGGACTTTGTTTAAATATATATTTACGCAAAGATGTATCGTCTTTATAATATGATCTGACATAAAGCACAGTATCTAGAGCTTCATTGTATACCTCCATTGCACCACCGACGATTCCTACTTCTAAATTAGCATCTAAAAAGAATACTTGTTTCTCAAACCTATCAGGATAAGCCCAATCATCTGCATCCATTCGAGCTAAATATTTACCCTTAGATAATGAAATAGCTTTATTTAGATTACCAGCAATTCCTAAATTTTTTTCATTTTTAACCCCTACAATGCGAGAGTCTTTTTTTACATATTTTTGAATAATTTTCCAAGTATTATCTGTGGAGCAATCATCTATAATAATACATTCAAAATCTGTAAATGTTTGATTTAATATGCTATCTATTGCTTGACCTAAATATTTTTCTGCATTATATGCAGGCATTAAGACTGAAACTTTGGAATTCATAATATCTATACTTTATCTCTAAACCAATCTACTGTTTGCTGAAGTCCAGTTTTTAAATTAGTCTGCGGCTCCCAAGCAATAGCTTGATGCAATTTATCATAAGAGAGGCAGCTATATTTTTGCTCACCTAGTTTAGCTTCTATATGTTTTTTTTCTACACCGCTATTAGTTGTAATATGAATAATATCAAATATTTGGTTAATAGTACTCTGAATTGAAGTTCCCACATTATATACACCTATTATATCTCTTGTTAATGCTACTATATTGGTATCGACCACATCTTGTACAAATACAAAATCTCTGGTATTTTCTCCATCTCCATTGATGAATACCTCTTTATTCTCTAACATCCTAGAGGCAAAAATTGCGATAACACCAGCTTCTCCTTTGGTATTCTGTCTTGGTCCATATACATTGGAATATCTGAGTGCAACATACTCTACCCCATATACTGTCTGATAATAATGGGCATATTTTTCCATTACTAATTTGGCTATCCCATAGGGTGAAATTGGATCAGTAGGGTGGGTTTCTGGAGTTGGAAGTATATCGGTATCTCCATATATTGCGCCTCCCGATGAGGCAAATACTATTTTTCTCACACCATATTTACGTGCGGCCTCAAATAAATTAATTGTCCCTATTATATTTACCTGTGCATCGAATTGTGGATCCTCTACTGATTTTCTAACATCCAATTGTGCCGCTTGATGCGATATAACCTCTATATTATGTTTTTGTATTATTTCTGAAATTTTATCCCCATCTCGAATATCCTCTTGATAGAATACTGCTTTTGGATTAATTAAATCTGTTTGCCCTGTGATAAGATTATCTATAATGACAACAGTATGTCCTTGTGCTATCAATGCATCTACTATATGAGAGCCAATAAATCCAGCTCCGCCTGTTACGAGTATATTCATATTATAATACATATTATTAATAATATTATTATATCATAAATATTCAATACCCTCTATACATATGTACAAAATATGCTATGATATATTTAGGATAAAAAATAATAAACAAATATGATTGAGATAAAAGGGGTTAGTAAAAAGTTCAAAAATAAAACCGTCATTCATAATCTTGATTTAACTATTAAACGGGGAGAATTTTATGCTCTTATTGGGCCTAATGGTGCGGGTAAAAGTACTCTTATCAAATTATTGACAGGATTATTGAAGCCTACCAAAGGGGATATTCTTCTTGATGGCGTAAGTATTGTGGAAGAACCTCAGAATGCTAAATCTTTTATTGGATATATTCCCGATGAGCCTACTGTTTGGGATGGTATGACAGGGTTTGAATTCCTCAATTTTGTGGGAGCTCTATATAATCTTCCTGTTGATGAAAGAATTCGTAATATTCGTAAATTATTAAAACTGTATAAACTTACTGGTACTGAACATCAGTTATATCAGGATTATTCTCGTGGATATAAACAAAAATATTCTATTATCGCAGCTCTCTTGCATGACCCTACTATTTTATTCATCGATGAGCCTATTGTAGGGCTTGATCCTATAAGTATTGATCTTACTAAGCAGATTTTTGAAATATTTGTAAAGGAAGGTGGTACTATTTTGATGGTTACTCATACTTTATTCGTAGCTCAGGAATTGGCTAGTCGTATTGGTATATTTGAAAAGGGTAAAATCATAGCAGAAGGTACATATAAAGAATTGGCTAATAAGGCTCATCTTCCTACTAAAACATCTCTAGATGCTGTGTACAAAAATTATTTAGCTAAATAAAGAATATGTCAGAATCATTTGGATTATTCTTGTCTTATCCTGGACAAGTTATCAAAAGATACTTATCCCGTGAACGATTTACTCGAGTTTTTACTATTAGTATCTTTTTGATTATTATTGCTTTGGTAGCAGCTGCAATTTATGCGATTACTTTTGGTGGTTTGAATTTTATTCAAACCAATCCAGAATTGAGAGAAGGTTTACAATTCTATATTATTCAATTATTTGGTATATTGGTCTTCACTCTTGCTTTTGGGAATAGTATTCTGGTTGTTGCTTCTGGTTTTGCTCGGCGTAATTATCAGTGGATTGCGACTACTCCTTCTTATGCTATCTTAGCTTTTATCCAATTATTTCAGCTTTTAGCTTCTAGTCTTTGGATTTTCCTTGGTATTATTACTCCTGTCTTGCTTGCTATCGGTAATTTTACTGGTATTAGCTGGTTTGGATTTGTCTTAAGTTTTCTCTTGACTGTTGCTTTGATTATTGTGGCTAGTGTGAGTGGTACTTTTGCTTATCTTGTAAGTATATATATATTGCAAGGATTATCTCGTCTCTTGAAGAGAAATATTGTTACCCAATCTCGAGCTATATTGATTCTGATTATATTCTCTATTATTGCTGCTATTGGATTATGGCGTATTGCTATTCCTCAAGATTTTGTACAATTTTTTGATGGGAGTTCTACGGTTCAGCTAGACACTGTTAGGGAACAGCTAATCTATTTACCTACTTTTGGATTATCCCATATTCTTCATAATATATTATTCCAGGGAGCTTCATTTGGAATTAGATATGTCGCGATATTAGTTACACTCTCTATTGCTGCTCTTATTACTCTTTATGCTCTTTTGCGTATACAATATCTCTCTATATGGCAATTATTACAAGAGGGCAATTATGTAGCTGATAAAAGTATTGCCTCTCGCAATTATAAACCCTATAATTTCCCATCCTCAAGTATTGTACACACTATTATTGATAAAGAATTACTTCTTATTTGGCGGGATAAGAAAAATCTTCTTTGGTTATTAATCGTGATTACTCTATGGGGAGCCCAAACTGCTTTGAGCTGGAGGGTTACTGCTAATGCAGCTGTTTATGGGTCTGTTGATACTATTCCTAATTTTGTTTATCCTCTCATTCTTGCTATTGGATTATACTTTATTAGTGCTCTTGCCCTCAGATTTGTATTCCCTACTTTTAGCGCCGAGAGAAAAGTTGCCTGGATATTAGGTGTTGCTCCGATATCTCTTTGGAATATTGCTGTTGGTAAATTATTAATATATGCAGGATTATTTACTTTGATTGGGAGTCCTCTACTTATTACAAATTTTGCTCTTTTGAATTTTGAATTTTTCCCTGCTGTTATCTATTGGCTTGTCTTCTGTCTATCTATTATATTAATTGTTCTCCTCGCTATATTCTTGTCTATACGATACCCAAATCGCTTCTCTAGCGATCCTGAGACATTATCTACTACATTACCAGGCCTTGCCTTTACAAGCCTTGCTCTTGGAGGAAGCTTAATTATATCTAATATTATGTATTTGACTCTCGAGAAGGTAGATTTAGCAGTATTATTGATGCTCTTGATCACTCTTCTTAATCTCTTACTTACCAGTTTGATTTATCGGGCTGCTGAAAAATTTGAATATTCTGGAGAAATTATTGCTTAGAGTTTAATACATCCTCCTGGGGTATTAATAAGTACTGTCCACACCCACCACTAACGTGGCCCCCCTCTCTCGCCAGCGAGGCCTGCCTGCGGTAGGCAGGGACAAATTATATTATCCTCCCTTGGGGGAGGTGCCTGCAAAGGCGGAGGAGGATTCCTTTACAACTAAATCCTACCCTTAATAAAATCCTCCAATATAGGGGTGATACTATTTATAGATTTAAGTACTTCTTCATCAGTAAATCGTAATACGGTAAAACCTAAATTTTCTAAATACTTTTGCCTTATTAGGTCGTTTTCATAAATTTCAGGGTGATTATGGCTTTCTCCATCTACTTCAATGATGAGTTTTAATTCTAGACAAATAAAATCAACTACATATTTACCTATTGGTCGCTGTCTTCTGAATATAACTCCTAGTTTTTTACCTTTTAATACATATTTCCAGAGACTAACCTCTGCTTTTGTCATTGATTTACGGAGTTTATGAGCAATAGGTTGTAATTGAGAGTTATAATTATTATTATTTTGTTTCATAGGAAAATATTATTCCTTTGGGGGTATGTGTTTTTATCAGCTGCTTAGTACTCCTCCTCCGTCACCTTTGGTGATACCTCCCCCAAGGGAGGACAGTATTATGTCCCTCGCTGGCGAGGGTGCCCATAGGGCGGGTGTGGACAAGAAGCTTACCAGCTTCCGCCTCCGCCTCCACCAAATCCTCCGCCAACATCTCCCCCACCAGATGAAGATGATGAGACAGATGAAAGTGAGCTATCTATACTACTAACAAAGTCAGTTGGGATAAATATGACTCCATTATTGGATGTATACCAATCCGGATTGGTTGTAATGAGTCCCTCAAAGGCTTTTGCCCATACTGTTGCAAGTCCAAGAGCAATGGCATAGGGTAATATTTCAAAGAATATATATTCTTTTTCTTGGAATTGTAATCTATCTTTTTCTGCAACTTTGATATATTCTTCTAGCCCTAGAATATGTTCTAATACTCTTGTCCCCGCTTCAGTTCGCTTTGGAGCATAAGATGCTGAGATAACAGTGAATATTGCTAATATGAATAATGATACTGCAATCCATATTGAAGTTGATACTCCCAAAACAAAGGTTAATATTAATAACAAAGCTGCCATTGTTCCCAATATACTTCTCAGTATAATTGGATTTGTGACATAATATTGTTTTACTTCATCCTGATATATACTATTATAAATAGCACTAAATTTATCTCCCACATGCTCATCTGTTAAATCTTTTGTGGTGACAGTTTTCCTATTATCTTTGAATAATATATTTACTAATTCTTGCTCAAATGGCTTTAATTTTTTCTCTGTTGGTATATCTTTGAGGTCAAATTGATATATCCCCTTACTAAACCATTTTTTCTCTTCTATTTGAGTTATATTGAGTATTCCTTGTTGCGCAAGAGATATAATAGTAGCAGATATCTCTACTGGTGTAGAATAGGTATTCTTGAGCCGTATAATTCCAGCTGGGCTCATACCCTTTGGAGCATCATATTGCCTCACTATAGGTGTACGGATTTTAGGATCACGCCCCCAAGTATTCCAGACAAAATAGATTATTAGACTTCCTATGATAAGAATTCCTGCTGCAATAATCCTATATATCAGCTCTTGATTCTCTTCCCACCAAGTTAGAGGGGTAAGTGTACCAAATGGAAATCCTATTGCAAAGGTTAGTCCCTCTCCTGCTGCAAGTGATTGATTTGCTGTTATCTCAATAGTACGAGCATTAGTCCAAGTAATACTACAGTCTTGTGCGGTAGATGAAGATATACCAGTATAACAATATAATGTATCTCCTACTTTTTCTTGTAAATCCTCAGGCAAGAGAATTGTTGCGGAAGCTTGCTCTATGGGGACTTCCCATTCAGTTCCTGTTATTTGCCAATATAATTCATCTCTATCTTGGAGTTTTTCGATCACTCCCTTTACTTGATAGGTAATATTATATTTATTCAGTCCTGTGATATATGTATCCTCATCTCCTATTTTGATAGTAATATCTCCACCTCGACTAATATCTTGTGTTGCTGCCTTACCATTTTGTAATGTCTGTATATCCCCTTTTATATTAATTCCCCTCAGTGGAATGGTACGATAAATTCCACGCCTCTCATTTTCTCCAAAATCATAGGATATATTCTCCTCTACTTGTATGCTCCTATCGGTATTGATGGTGACAATACTATCAAAATTTTTCACTACCTCAGCAAATGTATAGGTAGGAATAAAACTTATTATTAATATCGCTAGATAGTGTATTCTCATAGAGAGATTCTTATATCCTTAGTATATCACGATATGATTAATTTGATAGTTCAGTCGTAGGAGGTATAAAGTTATTTGTATATCGAGCAACTCCTTTGGTGATACGCAGATCATCGATATAGCTACCATTCCCAATTGTACCAAAAATAGAACCTATTTTTCTTATTCTAAAATTTGGTGCATTTATAAAAGATAAGACTTCTTGCCCATTAACAAATACCTTCGACTCTGACCCTGACCTAGTCATTGCAAGATGTTGCCATTGATTAGGAGATATAATATTAGTATTAGTTGCAAAATTTTGTCCATTTGGAAAGAAAAAGAAAAGACTACCTACGCCAGAATAACTAACCCGAAATAACTGAGTATTTTCTACTGAATCACTACCTAAAACTATTTGATCTGATAAACCTAATAAGTAAATCCAGAACTCTATAGTAAAATCTTCATCCATTAGTAGTACTGGATTATTCATAGAATCAGATAAGTATGATGAGCTTGAATTAATAATCAAACTACTACCTCCGAATCTACTTTGAACTGTACTAATCTGAGCATTGCCAAAACTTGTAAGAGAAAGATTATTACTGCTGCTATCAGTAAAGGTTGTACCTCCATTTGCCCCATCAAAATTAAGTAGCAAAGAAACATTCTCAAAATAAGGATCACTTGGTCCTGTACTGGTTACAACATTCCCCCCACTTCCACTTATTGCTATTGTTGATCCTAATTCTGCTTCTGATGCTCTTACTCTTACCCTACTATCTACTATTCCTATCTTATAACTTATTCCACTTGGATCTTTTGGTATACCTGCTACATAATCTGGTACCAATACTCCTAGATTTACACATCCTGTCGTATTATTATTTATACATATGTCTTGCTCTGTCTCTGTTATTCCTACTGGATATCCTTGATTATCTATTAGATATTGTTCTAATGCTTTATATAGCGTATTTACTTCTGATCTTCTCTCTGCATTCCTTGCTTGGGCTAATTGTTTATTTGGGTTTATGGCTATCAATACTATTGCTGCCAATATCCCTATTGCAGCTATTAC
>CAZPCB010000004.1:0-37819 GCA_964585065.1 uncultured Candidatus Saccharibacteria bacterium
TTAGACTTAAATCTCCCGACGGCACGGTCTTATCATCAGTTACTGTTACAGGAGTGCAAGCAAATCAAGCATCAACACAAACTACAACTCCAGTTAGTGGAACAATCTCTGCAAGTCCTAGTACAGTAATTATTCCACCAGGTACTCTAGGGACAACTACTATTAGTTGGTCTACAACAGAATTAGATACAGCAAATATTTATGTTTCTTGTAATTCAGGCCCAGAGAACTTATTTGCATCAAGAAATACTGGTACAGTGGTAGCTCCATGGATTGGAGTAGGTAGTAATTGTGTGTTTAGACTTAAATCTCCCGACGGCACGGTCTTATCATCAGTTACTGTTACAGGAGTACAAGTTAGCGGAACAATCTCTGCAAGTCCTAGTACAGTAATTATTCCACCAGGTACTCTAGGGACAACTACTATTAGTTGGTCTACAACAGAATTAGATACAGCAAATATTTATGTTTCTTGTAATTCAGGCCCAGAGAACTTATTTGCATCAAGAAATACTGGTACAGTGGTAGCTCCATGGATTGGAGTAGGTAGTAATTGTGTATTTAGACTTAAATCTCCCGATGGCACGGTCTTATCATCAGTTACTGTTACAGGAGTACAAGCAAATCAAGCACCAACAGCAAAATATGATAAGACTGATAATATAAGTTATAATACAGCTATAGCCCATTGGGAATATAGTGATCCAGATGGAGACCCACAAACAGATATAGAGGTTAAAGTATATATAAACTCAGATTATAATACTGGTCAGGTATTCACAGGTGTTGCAGCAGGAGCTGATATAAGAAGTTTAAACATAATTACAGGATTAATTCCAGGGGAAACATATTATCCAAAAATAAGAGTAAGAGATTCAAATAGCACATGGAGTAATTGGAGTAATGGCACTGCATTTACAACCACAGAGTATCCAGAGCTTAACGTAGATTTCAATTTAAGGAGTGGAAGTACAACAGTAGCAAAAGGAGAAACATTAACAGTAAAGACAGGAGAAAATGTAAATGCAGCATGGAATATAACCGATGCGGATGGTGGTATAGTAGATGGACTAGTTGGAACTTGTAATATAACGTCAGTAGGATTTAATGATATAAGTGAAGCAGGATTACCATTAAGTTCAAGTAAAAATGAAATAGTACCAACAGTTTTAACAGATGTGACATATACTATAAACTTAAGTTGTGCAGCAAAACCAGGAGGTATAGCAGTTAATCAGGATATAGTATTAGTAGTAGAAAGTTATCCATTGATAACCTGTAAGATATTAAAGAATGTAGTAAGTGCAGAGAGCCCAATAGCCCAAGTAGAAGCGACAGTAGGGAATGCTAATAATCCATATACATGGCGAATAAAAAGGACAATAGGAGAGGATTATGGAAGTTCAATAACAAGTGATAATATAACACAAAAATTCACTCTAGATTATACAGGATTAGGACTAGGGAAATACAATCCAGTCATAGAAGCAAAAGGATCATTAGGAAGAACAGAAGAGAAACCCTGTACTGGAGATATAACTAATTTTGGGGATAGAACTATTCGAGAAGTTGCTAAGTAGAAGAATATGGTGAGAAAAGGAGGAATATCTCTATAGGATATTCCTCCTTTATGATATACTAAATACTATTAAATCACATCTTGTCTTCGGAAATACAGATAAAGGCTGAGGGAAATAGTTATAGCGATTCCAACTGCAATATAAAATGCTAAATCATTAGCAAGAAAATCCATTTTTGCATTAATACCTAATAATCCTATAAAGAGAGTTGATGGAGCTAAGGTAGTAGAGAAAGTAGTTAATGTCTTAATATTTTTATTTAACTTATGAGATAATAGTGTTTGATTGGTCTGATCAAAGGCCTCAATGGCTTCTTTTAAGTTTTCAGTGATATTCCAAATATGAATATTGGAAGACATTATATCGGTAATATTTTTTTGTTTAATAGAATTATCCGGGAAATATTGAGGGGTAAGCTTAAATGATGAATCAATCACAGATTTATGAAGTCTTATGGTTTTTCTAAAATCAAGAACATCTCTTTTTACAATAGATATTTCAGATATCATATTTTTTTCATTTCCCTTGAAAATCTCCTCTTCAATAAAATCTATTTTCTCCGCAATACGATTAAGGGGTGTCATACATGCATTTAGCATAATATCAATAAGATATACATATAATTCAACAGGACTGTCAAAACGAGAGGTTTTGCCCTCTATATGAGTTATTAAATCAGTAAGAAAATGCAACTCTACTTTATGCGAAGTAACAAAATATCCTTGACTAAGAATACAGTCAATTTCAACTGCATTATTTTTACGTAACTGTTTATCATAAAGGGGGTAATGGAGTACTACTGCCATATAATCGGGAAATTCTTCTAATCGCTGAAGATGAATGGGGGATTGTAATATTTTTTCAGTAGAATTCTTGAGATTAATAATTGCATCTAAATTCTCAATATCACTAGGGATATCTGGATTAATATCTATCCAGACAAAATTTGAAAATTGAATTTTTTTCATATATATATTAAACTATACCTAGTATTAGTCTATCAAGTATATTGAAAAAGTCAATATTTATATGTTTAAAACTCAATATCATCAGGAATTACCTATCAGAATAGACAAATTCCTAGTAACTTTTCTTACCGATGTCTCAAGAGAATATGTACAGGATTTAATTCATAATCAATTAGTATTAAAGAATGGTAGTATTGTAAAAAAACCAAAAGAATTAGTATCAAGGGGAGATATCATAGAGGTAGATACTATTGAGCTCAAAAAACAACATTTTGCGTCAATATCTGAAGAAGAAAAGACAAATTTAACTAATAAGGTAAGAATTATATTCGAACATGAGGATTTCTTGATAATAGATAAGCCAGCAGGATTACTCGTACATAAAACCAATAACCCAGAATCATATTCCCTGGTGGATATTATATTAAGGCAATATCCTGAAATACGAGGGGTACGAGACAAACACCAATCAAAAGAAGCTGAATTACAAGAGCGAGATGGTATCGTACATCGTATAGATAAAGATACCAGTGGAATTATAATAATGGCAAGAAATCAAGAAGCATTTGAAATATTTAAACAATTATTTCAAGATAGAAAAGTATATAAAGAATATATCTGTCTTGTAAGGGGGCATTTGCGAGAGCCTCATGGTAATATTACATATCCAATTATCAGGTCCAAATTAGATCACACCAAGCGGGTAGCAGTAATTAATTCTAAACAGTCTGGTATAAAGGAAAGGACTGCGCATACTGAATATTGGGTAGAGCAAGAATATACTCATGCAAGCTTGCTCAGAGTAGTAATACATACGGGTAGAACACATCAAATTCGAGTGCATATGAAAGCGATAGGGCATCCCATTATAGGAGATACATTATATGGGGGTAAACTTGAAGCACAGGGTGAAAATTCTCTCCCACGACAATTTCTGCATGCTCATAAAATAGCATTTACCTATAAAGGAAAAGAGTATAGCTTTATCTCAGATTTAGCACAAGATTTAAATAAGTATATTGCATCGCTACAATATACTTATCTACAATAGTCGAATAAGGAGTGTTTATGATATACTAAATATATTAAATAATAGTATATGAAAAATAAGATATTAGTAACAGGGGGAGCTGGGTTTATGGGATCATATTTTATCAAATATTTGGTTGATAAACACCCTTATATTGAAATTGTAAATGTAGATTCTCTTACCTATGCTGGTAATTTACATAATCTTGATAGTATTGCAGATAATGAACGATATACCTTTATAGAAGGAGATATTACTGATATTACAAAATTAGACTTAATTGTAAAAGAGCATCAAATTGAATTAATTGTTAATTTTGCAGCTGAGACACATGTAGATAATTCTATTCAATCTCCCCTTAAAGCTATTAATACCAATGTGATTGGAGTGGCTTCAATTTTAGAAATTGTACGCAAATATGATATTGAATTATTGCAAGTGAGTACAGATGAAGTATTTGGTACTATTGATACAGGATCATTTAATGAGCATTCAGCCTTTGCACCTAATAGCCCCTATTCAGCAGGTAAAGCAGGGGGAGATTTATTATGCCGAGCTTATCATGAGACATATAATACTAAGGTTATTGTGACACATAGCTGTAATGTACTCGGACCAAATCAATATCCTGAAAAATTAATTCCTTTGGCTATTACCAATATATTGGAGAATAAAACAATTCCATTATATGGAGATGGATTAAATATAAGAGAATGGATTTATGTAGAAGATCATTCTCGAGCTCTTGAATTCATTATTGAACATGGGGTATCAGGAGAAGTATATAATATTGGCACTGGTTATGAGCTTACTAATCTTGATTTAATAACTCGATTATTACAACAATTAGGAAAAGATGAGAATGCTATTGAATATGTAACAGATAGATTAGGTCATGATAGGCGATATGCAATTGATTCTACTAAATTAAGGCAATTAGGATGGAGTCCATCTTTTGACTTTGATACAGCACTTCGTAAGACCATTAATTGGTATCAGGATAATAAAGCATGGTGGGAGCCATTAAAGTATAATAAGGAAGCAAAATAAGTATGAAAGGATTGATAGCAGCAGGAGGACGTGGTACGAGGTTGAGGCCAATTACAACTAATCGTAATAAACATAGTATACCACTTGCTAATAAAAGTATGATTGAACTTGCTGTAGAAAAATTAGCTGCAGCAGGTATATCTGAAATAGGTATTGTCATTAATGAGGGAGATAGTGAAATGTCAGATATATTGGGAGATGGTTCTCAATATGGAGTTACTATTACCTATATCGAACAAAATGGAGGGGCTTTAGGAGTTGCTCATGTTATATCTAGTGGGAAGGATTTTCTTGGAGATGATGATTTTGTATTTTATCTTGGGGATAATATTATTTTGGGAGAAGTGAGAGGATTTATTGATGCTTTTTATGAGCAAAAATTAAATGCATTATTAGCTCTGTCTCTCGTTAAAGATCCAGAACGATTTGGAGTTCCGCGTATTGAAAATAATCGTATTATAGAGGTAATAGAAAAGCCTCAGAATCCTCCTAGCCAATATGCGGTAGCAGGAATATATGTATATGATAAACATATACATACGATTATTGATGCCTTGTCTCCAAGTCCAAGGGGGGAGTATGAAATATCAGATGCTCATACAGAATTAATTCGCAAGGGTTTTGCTGTTGGTTATTCAGAGATTACGGGATGGTGGAAAGATACCGGTAAGCCCCAAGATTTATTAGAAGGGAATCAACTATTATTATCTCAGATTCATGAGTCGGATATCAAAGGAGATGTAGAAGATACAGTAACCATAGAAGGAATTGTCATAATAGAGGCAGGAGCTCAGATTAAAGGTAAAAGTTTTATAAGAGGTCCTGTGATTATTGGAAAGAATTCTCTTATTGAAAATAGTTATATTGGGCCTTTTACTTCATTGGGAGAAAATTGTCATATTGAGAATGCTGAAATAGAACATTCTCTTTTGATGAATACTATTACCATTAGTAGTTCTAAGCGTATAGTAGATAGTATTTTAGGCAATAGTGTTATTATTACCGATAAAGAAGAAACTTTCCCTAAGGGGCATAAATTAGTAATTGGAGACAATTCACAAGTAGAATTATAAAGAAATTATTATGAAAATACGAAAAGCTATTATTACTGTTGCTGGATTTGGAACCAGATTCTTACCTGTAACCAAGGCTCAGCCAAAATCGATGTTACCTCTTGTAGATAAACCCATTGTACAGTATTTAGTAGAAGAGGCGGTGGCTGCTGGTATTGAGCAAATTATTTTTGTGACAGGTAAGGGAAAACGATCTATTGAGGATCATTTTGATTCTCATTTTGAATTAGAGTATCTCCTAGAACAAAAAGGGAAAGAAGAGGCTTTGGCCCAAGTTCGTGGTATATCTGATATGGCAGAATTTTTCTTTGTAAGACAGCGCTATGCACGAGGTAATGGAGACGCAGTACTTGCGACCAGAAGTTTTATTGGGGATGAACCATGTGCGGTATTATTCGAAGATGATATTGTAGACTCTGAAGTACCTGCAATACAGCAATTAATACAGGTATATAATAAGTATCAAGATCCCGTTATTGCTCTTACTCGAGTTCCTCATGATGAGGTTTCAAAATATGGAATTATTGAGGGAACAGAAATGGGGACACGATTATTTGAAATTAATCAATTTGTAGAAAAACCAAAACCAACAGAAACACAATCTGATCTTGCAGTAATTGGAAAATATATTATTACCCCCGCTATATTCGATGAATTAGAGAGATTAAAGGGTTCGGTAAAGGGGGAATTGGGTCTTGATAATGCTTTTATTGAATTATTAAAGACAAAATCATTATATGGATATGAAATTGAAGGGAAACGATATGATTGTGGGGATAAACTTGGATATATACAGGCAATGATTGATTTTAGCCTCAAACATCCTGAAATAGGGGAGGGAGTAAAGAAGCATATTCAACAAATATAGCTTGAATATTTGCTCTTTTGATGATATAATTATACACATTATGTTATAAACAGCTATTATTATGAAAATTACTCGAAAAAATCTTCCTAAATCACAAGTAGAACTTAATGTCACTATAGAGCAAGCTGAAATGGTTACCTATATTGATAAAACAACAGCTCGACTTGCCAAACAAATTACTATTCCTGGATTTCGAAAAGGTGAAGCTCCAAAAGAATTAGTAGCTAAGCAAATTAGTGGACCAGAGCTATTAAATGAAACCATTGAATATGCTGTCAATGAATCCTATAAGAGCGCAATAAAAGATGAGAAATTATCTCCACTTGCCAATCCGGAAATCAAATTATCTGAGAAAGAATCAAAAGATGGATTAGAATATACTGCTACTATTAGCATTATGCCAGAAATTGAGCTTCCAGATTACAAAAAATTGGCAAGCAAAATAACTAAAGAAGCAGAAGATATTACGGATAAAGATGTAGAAGAGGCTAAAAAGTATTTACAAAAATCTCGTGGTACTCAAACTATTGTAGAGAGAAAGGCAAAAAAAGGAGACACTGTATCTATCAGCTATACATTAACAGTTGAGGGAAAAGAATTTGATAAATCTGAGGCAATGCCAGTAGAAATTGGTGCAGGGAAATTCATTCCTGGATTTGAAGATGAGGTAATTGGACTTAAGGCTGAAGATAAAAAAGAATTTGATATTCCCTTTCCAAAAGATTATCATAATGTTGAATTAGCAGGAAAATTAGGACATTTTGCTATTGAAATCAAAGATGTACAAGAAATTATATTACCTGATTGGGATGAAACTTTTGCCAAAGAACTCAGCAATGGGGAGAAAACTATTGCGGATCTAGAACAAAGCCTTAAAGATGGACTTATTGCAGAGCGCAAGCAAGAAGTTCAAACTACATATACTCAAGCTATAGTTGATGCTATATTAGCTAAGATACAAGTTGAGCTACCAGATGTATTAGTGCTTGCTGAACGCGATCAAATTATTCAAGAAATGGAGCAAAGAGCTCTTTATTCAGGACATACTCTGGATGATGCGCTGGCTCAGGCTGGGAAAACCCGAGAAGCATTATTAGAAGAAGCTCTGCCACAAGCTGAATCAAGAGTAAAATTAATGCTTATCTTAAAAGCAATTACGGAAGAGCAAAAATTCATTGCCGATGAAAAAGAAGTAAAACATCGAATTCATCATATTCTTGAGAAATATTCAGAAAAGGAACAACAGCAAATTGATATGGAGCGACTTCGTATTATGGTATCAGCGGAGATAACCGATAAAATGGCTTTAGAGTATTTAGGGAATATATAATATAATTAGGTATAAAAGAGATAATAAGAGTATTATCTCTTTTATACTATACATTTATTGATAAATTCATTATAATAACTGTATATACGCGCGTATAGCTCAGCTGGTTAGAGCGCATCCTTGACGTGGATGAGGTCAATGGTTCGAATCCATTTATGCGCACTATGAAATATATTATCCCGAATACCAGTTTGGCGATACAATTAGGTATATTGAGCGGAGCCTTGCTGGGCTCTTTTTTTGTATTACAGTCAATATGGATATTATTGACTATTCCCTTTGTAATAGCAATATATTGGCTTTATTCAGATATACGACTTATGCTACTCGCTGCAACTCTGATTGGGTTTATTGGAGCTGGATATTATATCAATACTATTATTGATAATTATCATACAATTCAAGATAGTATCCCTAATCGTATAGAGAATACAGAAATCATTATTGAGTCAAGTCCACGCCTACAGGCTTTTGGCTATCAATATCGGGTATATATACCCAAATATAAGGCCAAGGTCTTTATGAGTATTACAGATGATAATTTGATATATGGTAAGCGAATTATCGTAAAGGGAAAAACTTCAATCCCAGAAGAAGAGGGGATTAGGAGATTTTTATTGGGAAGAGGAATTCACAGGTATATGACTATTTCAGATTATACAATACAAGCTAATAATAGCTGTAATATACAATGCCATATAATGCGAAATATTATACAAATGCAAAAGGGAATTATTAATAAAATTGATTCAGCTTATCCCAATCAAGTAGGAGAATTCTTAAAAGGTATTCTTATAGGCTATACAGATACATTACCAACCGAGATAAAGGAATCATTCAAAAAGACGGGAGTAAGCCATATTTTGGCTGTTTCAGGATATAATATGGCAATTATTATAGTACTTGTATATCAGCAGCTCATTAATAGACAAATATATAGGCAATTTTCATTTTGGATTACTATTGCAGTTATGATAGTATTCACTCTTTTAACCGGGGCTGAGGCTTCTATTATGCGGGCGGGTATATTTGCTGTAATTATACTCTCAGCAGAACAATTACAAAGATATGTAGGAGGTATGAGACCCCTGACATTATGTGCTACTATGTTAGTATTAATAAATCCTCTGTATATTGGCTATGATATTGGATTTCAATTATCATTCCTGGCAGTAATAGGACTTATAGTATATGGGCAATTATTCAAAACATATACGGAAGGAATACCGAGCCTTGGAATATTACCAATGATAGGGGAGACATTATTTGCTCAAATTTTAGTATTACCATTACTCATATATTATTTTGGACAAATATCCCTTATATCTATTATCGCTAATATACTTATTGTGCCTATCATACCTTTTGCGATGGCTTGGGGTAGTATTACGGCTTTGATTTTACCATGGAGGATTTTTACCTATCCTCTTGTGATTATTATTCAATTAGTGCTCGCCATGAATCATTATTTAGCCTCTCTATCATGGGCTAGCATAACAGTTCCTCATATAACAGGCTATATGCTAATTATAATATACGCTATAATGGGATTAGGATATTGGATTTATATACATAAAAGGAAAATATGAAAATTAAAATACTGATATGTATTATTAGTAGTATCATACTCATATATAGCTATCAGGAATATAGAAGATTAGTAAATCCAGAAGACCAAATATCATTTTTGAATATTGGGCAAGGGGATGCAAGCTTAATTCAATCTAAAAGAGGGGATAGAATTGTAATAGACTGTGGACCAAATTCAAAGGTTATTGATCAATTAGAAGCGAAATTAGGATATTGGGCGCATCGTATTGATATGATTATTATTACTCATGGGGATAAGGATCATTTTGGTGGATGTAGGGATATTATTGATAGGTTTACAGTAGGCAAGGTGATGATAAATGGGGTATTCGATGAAAAGAATAAAAGTTATCAAGAATTACTGCAATATATCAAACAAAAAGATATCCCTATTTTACCCTCAATAGAAAATACTACGATTACCTTGTCAGACAGTATAGAATTAACTTTATTAAATCCTCAGGAAAATCTTTGGGGGCAAAATATTATCAATGATAATCCTGAATCAATTGTTATGCTGCTGAGAAGCCAAAAACATTCAGTATTACTCACGGGAGACGCTGATGAGAATACAGAGAAAAAGATAATAGCTCAATACCCTCAATTGGACATAGATATCTTGAAAGCCGGTCATCATGGGAGCAAAAGCTCCACATCAGAGCAATTCTTAGATGCTATTACTCCCCGACAAGTTATTATATCAGCAGGAGTTAACAATAGATATAATCATCCAAACCCAGATACAATAAAAAGGCTTGAGAATAGAAATGTTGAAATTAAAGAAGTGAAGAATTTTATGACAGGTATTGACATTTTATTATAAAGATGTTATAATGATATAATATATTAACACTTATTTTTCATAGTATGGATGAACAACTCTTAGCCAAACTTCGCTCTCTTGGATTCTCAGACAAAGAATCTAAAGTTTATGTCGCTTCTCTTAAATTAGGATCTGCTCCTATTCAAAAAATTGCTAAATTAGCAACAGTAAATAGAGCTACTACCTATGTATTAGTAGAAGGGTTCATGAAAAAAGGACTTATGAGTTCTTATACTCAAGGGAAAAAGAGATTATTTACTCCGGAATCTCCAGAAACCTTATCTGTATTGATTCGACAAGATAAAGCTGAAGTTCAGGTAAAAGAGGATACTATAAATGAAATATTACCTACACTTGCAAGTATTTATGATACTACACAAGGTGGAGTACGACCACAAGTACGATTTTATGAAGGAAAATTAGGTCTTAATAGTGTTCGTGAAGAAATGCTTAAGACTAAAGAAAAAGAAATTTTCAGTATTTTTGATCTTGATGCAACTGAGGGAATTTTTACTTCTGAGGAAAGCGCTAATTTTTATAAAAAGCGATTAACGAAAAAAGTAAATGTACATGCAATTTATTCTTCATCAAAGGGAGATATTTTGAAGGATTCAAAATTAGAAAAGGTATTATATCGCTATATCGATAAGTCTAAATATAATTCTCCTATTGATATATCGGTATTTGATGACAATGTAGCTATTACTTCATTCAAAGAGCCTATAATGTCAGTTATTATACAAAATGAGCCAATTGCTGAAGCTATAAAGCAAATATTAACTTTGGTTGAAAAATCAGATACGAAATAATAAATTGAAGAGAGGAAGCCGCTTTGCGACTTCCTCTACGGAGAGTATTCAGTTGGAGTGTGATTGTCAGATGACACCCACTTTATCCTCCGCTAGCAAAGCTAGCATAATGGAACACCTCTATATTATCATGAATATAGGTAATTGTCAAGATTATACAACTAAAAACCCATTCAAACATTGAATGGGTTTTTAGTTTAGGTCAAATATATAAGATTATTTGGTATTCTCTACAATATGAGCAAATACTTCTGGTTTATGTTCAGCTAAATAAGCTAAGCTTTTACGATCGAGTTCAATATTAGCTTTATTTAAATTATTAATAAGTCGGCTATATTGTACGCCTAGATTTCGGCTGGCAGCATTAATTTTAGCTTGCCATAATACTCTCTTATCTCGCTTTTTATTACGTCGATCTCGATATGCATAAGTCCAAGCATGTAATAGGGCTTCTTTTGCAGCTCGAAAATTAGTTTTTCTTCGCCATTGAAAACCCTTGGCATGTTGCAAGAGATTCTTTCTTCTTTTACTAGCGGTAACTCCTCGTTTAATTCTCATACTATTATCTTAACAATCTTATTGATTCAATACTCTTTTTAGCTTTTTGACTGGAGTATCAATAATTTGGGTTTTTCGCTTTGATCGCCCTGAATCACCAGATTTTTTAGCTAAGAAATGGTTCTGAGCTACTTTAAGAGCTACAACCTTATCATTCTTAGTAAGGGTAATGCGCTTGGATAATGATTTACGGGTCTTTAGCTTAGGCATATGTTCAAATTATCAATTATATACTCAATTCTGTCTATCTTATCATAATTAAATCTTTTTTGCAAGTATAGCACTAAAACCTTGAGGTGAGCGCTTTAATTCTTGATCAAAGCGTATAGTATCAGGCAGATTGTCGAGTATATTTTTCATCTTAATACCCGCTTGTTCAGCAAAAGCTTTTTCTCTTCCTCTCAAATACATATCAAATTTTACCTTATGCCCTTGCTCCAGGAATTTATAGGCTTGTTTTAATTTTACCTCTAAATCATGGGATTCTATCTTGAATCCAATACGAAGTACTTTGAGCTCTACTTTCTTTTGCTTTGCCTTATGTAATCTCTGTTGTTTAGATTGAGTATAGAGGAATTTCCCATAATTCATGATTTTACATACAGGGGGGCGGGGATCAGATGCTATTTCAACCAAATCTAAATCAGCTTCACGTGCTTGCCTGAGAGCTTCTTCTAGAGAAACCGTCCCAATCATTTTTCCTGTGACATCAATAAGACGTACATCAGGACCAATAATATTTTCATTAATACGCTGATTTTTTTTTGATGAGCTCTTCGGCTGTTGTGACATTGAGTAATACTTATTAATAGGGTGGAGATGATGGGAATTGAACCCATGTATAGCCCAGCATCCGTATACAATTACTTAGAGAAATAGGAAATTGCGGGTCTTTTTTATGATATATTCTTAATTAATTTCCAAAGATAGAATACATCAGTGCCACAAAAAAGTTTTGGCAAATGGTCTTTGTGGATGACTATTTCCCTATCAACATGTATATAACACCAATATTCTTGTATGTTGACTAAAAGAATATGATGGCAGTCGCGAAATTACTTAGGCAACTGCATACCCAAATCCGTAAGAGGATCGGGCTGCAAAAGGTTTTGCATTTGGGTTTGTCCGTCTTTGGTCTCGTGACAGACATACGAGTTCTCATTGTATATAGATGTGAATGAACTAGCAAAGCGAAACATCCCCGATTGAGTTATTTGATTCGCAATATTCTTTGAATAGATCGTTGTTCTTCTCTATCTCGAATACTATGGCGCTTATCAATCTTTTTCTTGCCTTTTGCAAGGACAATTTCAATCTTAATAAGTCCACGTATTAAGTATAGCTTAATTGGGATAATTGTCAAGCCTGAAGCTGATTTTTTGGCAATTAATGAATCGATTTCAGAACGCTTCAAAAGTATTTTTCGAGGGCGCTCGGTATCAAAATGGGTATCAGCATGATTTTGATAATGGGGGATATGACAATGAATCAAAAATAATTCATTATTTTCAATAGTGATATAAGAACCCTTGAGGCTGGCATGACTTAATTTCACTGACTTCACCTCATTTCCAAATAACTGAAGACCAGCCTGATAGGTATCAAGAATAGTATAATCAAAAGTAGCACGAATATTTTGGGCAAGAGGCTTCATAAAATAGTCTCAATAAAGAATATAATATATCCTAGTATAGCATGGATAAGTACTCATATGCTATACTAAATGATATAAAATCTATACTCTATGAAACTTATAATAAATGGAGATTTTCTTGCTAAACCCACAACAGGGATGGGACAATATTTATTACAAATTCTTGAACATCAAAACTGGAATTATGAAATTATCATTTTAATACCAGAATATCTCAAGTCTTCAGTCAAGAATATCCCTAAACCTATTAAAAAAAATATTCAATATATTCCCACTTGGTATACACGCAATGATCTTATTGCCCAGGTATTATGGGAAAAGAATATATTTCCAAAAGCAGTATTACAGCTAAAAGCTGATATAGTCTGGAGCCCACATCCAAGTCTTTCTTATATAGCACAAATCCCTCATATTATGACAATACATGATGTGATTTATTGGCGATTACCTGCATATATTCCAAATTGGAAAATGAGTATTTATGTAAAGCTATTAAAATCATCTATTCAAAAAGTTAAACAAATTGTGACTATATCAGCTTTCTCAGCTCAAGAAATAGCAGATATATTTAAGCTTGAGGCAAAAAACATCCCTATCATATATCCTGCCTCTCCCCGTATTGCAATCAAAGAAGAATTACCTATACAAGAAAAATATATTTTTTATGAAGGGGGGCTTGATATACGGAAAAATGTTCCACAACTCATTGAAGCCTTTGCTATTATAGCTCCCAAATTTCCTCATTTAAGTCTGTATATAGTGGGTAATTATTTTGAAAGTCCTCTTATTCCAAATATTCCTCAATTAATTAATACACATAATCTAGAAGATAGGGTGAAATTGTTAGGATATATATCAGATGAGGATATGATTAAATATATACAGCAAGCTGAAATATTGGTGTATCCATCCCTTTATGAAGGATTTGGTATTCCAATAATAGAAGGTTTGAGTTTGGGAACCCCAGTTATTACTTCCAATATTGGGGCTATGAAGGAGGTCGGAGCAGATGCTGCAGTGCTCGCAAATCCCGACTCAGCTAAATCCATTGCAAAGGGCATACAAAGTATATTACAAGATGATCTCTTGAAGCAATCACTTATATATAAAGGTTATGAGAGAGCAAAAGAATTTGATTGGAAGATGAGTGCTCAGCAATTAGGAAAAATACTAGATAATCAACAATAATCAAAAGTCAAGCTTTGACTTTTGGCTACAAATAGGCTATACTGTGTGAAAGTATTGAATAGGTATTCAACATATATGGCAAGAATTAATCCTGAGATAGAAGCATTCGCAAAAATTAAAGTTGTTGGAGTTGGAGGAGCTGGAGGTAATGCCTTAAAGAGAATGATAGATTCAGAAATTAAGGGGGTTGAATTTGTAGCAGTAAACACCGATGCCCAAGATTTACATCATTCACAAGCAGAACATAAAGTTCATTTAGGAAAAAATCTTACACGGGGACTTGGAGCTGGTATGAATCCGGAAGTTGGACGTAAGGCCGCAGAAGAAAGTAAAGAAGAAGTATATCAGGCAGTAAACGGGTCTCATATGATTTTTATTACTGCAGGAATGGGTGGAGGCACAGGATCTGGAGCATCTCCTGTAATAGCACAAGCTGCAAAAGAAAGCGGAGCTCTAACTGTAGCGGTAGTTACAAAGCCATTTATGTTTGAAGGTATACAGCGTAAGCGTATTGCAGATGCTGCTTTTGAGGAATTAAAGAAAAATGTTGATACTATTATCACTATTCCTAATGATAAGATCTTAAATATTATTGATCGCAATACCCCGGTTCTCGATGCTTTTTCTATGATTGATGATGTATTAAGACAGGGAGTTCAAGGTATTTCTGATCTTATTACTACTCCAGGACTTGTTAATGTAGATTTTGCCGATGTGAGTGCCATTATGAAAAATGCAGGATCTGCCTTGATGGGAATTGGTAGTGCCTCAGGTGAAAATAGAGCAGTAACTGCTGCTAAAATTGCTATTAATAGTCCACTTTTAGATATTTCAATTAAGGGAGCTAAGGGAGTATTATTTAATGTTACGGGTGGTAAAGATTTATCAATGGCAGAAATCAATGATGCTGCTAATGTGATTATTGAATCTATTGATCCAGATGCTCAAGTAATTTTTGGAGCTGTTATTAATGAAAAATTAACAGATGGGGAAGTACAAGTAACGGTAATTGCAACTGGATTTGATCAAAAAGACCCAAAACCACCCATTAAACCATTCAAAACTGAAGAAGTTAAAGAACCAACTTTAGAAGAATTACAAAAACAAGCTGAAGTTGAAAAAGTAAAGCAAAAAGAAGAGGAGGAGCGACAAAAAGCAGTAGAGGTAAAAAAAGATGAATTTATTAAAACAGTAGAATCAGATGGGGAAGATGAATTTGAACTTCCAACTTTTATTCGAAATAAATTAAATAAAAAGTAAATCTCTTGCCAAATAAATCTAAAATCTGTATACTGTACAGATATTGGCCACATCGTCTAGCCCGGTCTAGGACATCCCCCTCTCACGGGGAAAACAGGGGTTCGAATCCCCTTGCGGCTACCAATTTTTTGCAAAGGGAGATATAGCATATCTCCACCCAACTTTATTCTGGTAACTTTTCTCTTAATTTACGATGATAGGTAACTGCAAAACGATGAGATTCATCTCGAATTTGTTGTAATAATTGAAGAGCCTTAGAGGCCCGAGATAATAATTTTGGCCTATCATGTCCCGGAATATATATTTCTTCTAATCTTTTTGCAAGGGATATAATAGGAATAGACCGATATTCAATTTTTCCATTTCTCTGAGCTTCTAGGGCTTTTGATAATTGTCCTTTACCCCCATCAATTAAAATTAAATCTGGAATAGGCCAATCATTATGATTGAATCTACGAGTAAGAGCTTGATGAAGATTATAAAAATCATCACCACCCTCAGGGGGTTTTTGTATACGGAATTTACGATATTCAGCCTTATTGGCTTTCCCATCTTCGAATACGACCATAGATACTACGGCTTTATCTCCATGAAAATGAGAGGAATCATAACCTTCAATTCTTTTAGGTGACTTATCTAGATTAAGGACTTTCTGTAATTCATCAGTATATTTGATATTTCGGCTTTTATCAGTTGTGATAATTCCTTTATGTAATGATATTTTCTCTAAAGCTTCAATTTGTTGTCTTATCTCAAGAGCTTTTTCAAACTCTTGTAATGCGGAATAACTTTGCATTTGTATCGTTAAATCTCTTAATAGGGATTTGGTTTTACCCTTCATAATCTCAAGTATGGTGGTCAGATGTTTTTGATAATTAGCCTTATCGATATTTTGTATACAAGGAGCCTCACATTTACCAAGACGATAATAAATACAAGGATGTTTTGGCATTATTCTACAAGACCTATAAGGAAAGCTTTTCCGTAAAATACGTAATGTTTTACGGAGGGCATCTCCATTAACAAAAGGACCAAGATAATTCAATTTTTCTGTATGAGAATCTAAATAGGTTTTATGAGTTACAAATATGCGGGGAAAATTCTCTTTAGTCCACACAAGATAGGCATAACTTTTATCATCTTTTAAAAGTATATTATATTTTGGATTATATTTTTTGATTAAATTAGATTCAAGAATTAAAGCTTCGATTTCGCTATCACAGGGCTTGATTTCAATATGATGAATATCTTTTATCATAGCTCTTTTAGCTGCATTGAGAGAGGCGTTAGTCCGAAAATAACTTTGTATGCGGCTTTTGAGTTTAATGGCTTTCCCAATATAAATAATGGTATTATCAGAATTATAAAAAAGATATATTCCTGGAATTTGAGGGATATCTTGAATTATTTGAGTTAGGGGATGAGACATAAGTATAAAACAGTTATCCACTATTATCAGAAAGGATAAAATTATGATATACTACTAGTATATCATAATTTTAATATTAGTTATGGCGATTAAAACAAAAAAGCGGTTATATAAATCGACAAATTATAGGGTTTTTACAGGCGTAGCAGCGGGCCTCGCTGATTATTTGGATGCACCCCATTCTTCTATTAGAATACTATTTATTTTATTAACCCTTGCTAGCGGTATAGGTTTAGTATTCTACTTAGCTTTATCAGTACTTTTACCTACTGAACAGGAGGTGGTAGAACAAGAAGATCTTGAATTTTATCAAACAGCTGTGCAGGGTTTACAAAGTAAGGAGGGAAATACAATAGCAAGAAAGTCTACATTTTTAGATGAGCTCATTACTCCTCAAAATATTATGGCTATAAGTATTTTATTTTTCGGCGGATTTATCTTACAATTTGATATTGTTCCTTGGGCTCTTATTCCAGATACATGGAGATATCCAGCTTTAATTATCACAGTAGGAATAGCTTTCATATTAAAAAGTCTTACCGTTAAAAAATCTAATATTGTATAAATATGTCAGGAATTATTATTGAACCAGAAGAAAAAAAACCAAATTCTTTTATAGGAATATTTTCTCATTTAGGTATACTATATATTCTCATTTTAGGTATTAGCTTAGGGATTGTATATTATCAAGGAGTATTTCAAGATAATTATCTTTCCATATATATACCTTTTAGCCATATTTGGCCACTTGCTTTGATTGCAGTGGGATTATCCATATTTCGAGTAAAAAGTTCAGCATCATTAAGTGTGGGTTTGTTTTTGATGGTATTGGCCACTGCTATTACTATGTTCTCAGTATTTATAAGAGCAGATGCTATTGATACTAATACTCAAATAATATCAGGTTCAGTAAATAATGTGAAAAGTATTTATGCTGATATATCAACAACATCTACAAATATATCAGTTAAAGGGGGAGGTACTGGTATTGATGGGCAGTACACAGCTAATTATGGGGTATTAATAAATACTATTACAACTGATACAGATGCTGTTCAAACTATTAATCTTAGACAATTAGATATTCAACCAGGTTTTGGTTCATATAGTAAAAAATTAGATATAATATTGCCCAATAATATCCCAACTATATTTGATATTACCGCTAATATTTCACCACTCTCATTAGATTTAAAGGGGATAGTATTGAAATCTGCTAATATTACTCTTAGAGCTTCTCAAGCTAATATTGTCATAGATCAAATCGAGACAACCACAAATCTCAATATTACTTCTACTGCAAGTCAAGTCACACTTAGTATTCCACGTAATATAAAGGTATTATTATCTACGTCTCACAGTTTTACCTCCAATGATTTTATTGGGCTTACTCAAAAAGGAGTAGATTCAAAAGTATATGAAAGTCAAAATTATCAGGTCTCAAGTGACAATGAGGAGAAAACCATAACATTAAATCTTAATTCCACATCTTCTCAAATAAAGGTGATACAAAAATAATATGATTATAGAAACTGCAGAATATAATGCAAAATTAATAGGCATATTCATTAAATGGTATTGGGTGGAAATGCCATATAGAATTATTCGTAAAACAATACAATATATTGTAGTATTAGGCAAAATTTTCTCTTTTGCTTTTCTTATTAAAACATTTTTTGCCCCTTGGAAAAATCAATTATATGCCTATCCAAGCAAGGGGTTTGATATAAAGCACATATTTGAGGTATGGACTTCTAATATGATATCAAGAATAGTAGGAGCTTTTGTAAGAGGATTTACGATATTATTTGGTATCCTTACTGTTATTGTATTAGCTTTTCTAGGATCTGTAGGACTAGTAATATGGGTGTTATATCCTGTATTATTTATCTTTTTTATTATACAAAGTCTTTCATAATATGAAGTATTTTTATTCTATATATCATACCCGAACATTCTTTAGTAATATATTAGAGAAAATTATATTTAATTGGCTGAGCTATATTATCTGGCTTGTTTTTATTGGTATTGTCACCTTAATTACCTATAATACAGCAAATTATCAATTAGCTATAATTCTTATCGGAACCAGTATTTATATATATGTAGTTGCCTATTTATTTATTATTCTGAAATTACGATCAGATAAAGATGCTTTTATATTCCCCAATAATTATGCTGAAATATTTGATTATGATTTAGCACAATATTTAGTAAGATATTTCCCAAAGGAATTAAGTTATAGTCAGCTTATACATGCGGTTACGAGGAGTAAGAGGGGACAGGATATATTATCATATATGGGATTAGTACCAGATGCTTTTTATACAAAATTAAAAGATTTAGGCTTGGACACGGATCCGAATCTTCCTCCAATAGATGAATTACTCGCAAGAATACAATATGTAAAAGATTCATGGGAAGAATATCGAATAGGGGGGCATATTATTCTGTATGTCTTGTTTGAACAGGAAGGAATATTTACCACCATATTAAATCAATTAGATTTATCTAAAGAAGACTTTTTACAAATTATTTCTTGGGAAGCTTTGCATTATCATAATACTATTCCTATATCAATATGGAGTCCCGAGGGAGTTGAGAAGAATTTTGGGGCGCTGGGAAGATCATGGACAATTGGCTATACCAATGATTTAGATAGGATTACTGAGGATATATCAGAGAAAATTATATATCGTGATCCCCATCGGGTTATTATCCATCAAGATATTTTACGACGCATATTAACAAGCCTTTCTAAATCAACTCGACATAATATTCTCCTATTGGGAAATATTGGGGTTGGGAAAAAATCACTGATTGAGAATTTAGCCTTCACTATAAGGCAATATCAAATTCAGCATAATGATAATCTTACTCGTATTCTCAAATTACAAACAACAGATTTACTATCTGGTACTGCAGATGCTCCACAATATTTATTGAAGGCTTTAAATTATGCTGAACATTCAGGAAATATTATTCTTGTTATTGAGAATATTTCAGAATTATTTATATCTGCAGATGATGCGATACGTAACATTATTGTAAAATTTCTGAATTCACGTCATATTAATGTTATTGGTATAGATAATCCGGAAGGGTATCATAACGGGGTGAAAAGCTTTCCCATTATTGATAGCTTATTTGAATCAATGCCTGTAGAAGATGCTTCTCCTAAAGATACAATGAATGTATTGATGATGACATCATTTGATTTAACAAGACAATATAATAAATATATTACCTATCAATCCCTGAGAGCGGTGATGAGCTTCTCAGAGAGATATATTAGTAAGGGGGGATTTCCTGGTAAATCAGTAGAAATTTTATCAGATGCAGTAAATCAAGCCAATATAGAAGATAGCCCTTTTGTATTAGAGCATCATATTCGTACTGTGGTATCTGAGAGAACCAATATGAATATTAATGAATTACAGAATACAGAGAAAGATGCATTATTGTCTCTAGAGGAAAAATTACAAGCTGAAATAAAGGGGCAGCCAGAAGGGTTAACTGCCTTATCAAATGCCCTAAAACGTGCTCAATTAGATGTAAAATCACGCAATAAGCCGGTGGGAACATTTCTTTTCCTAGGACCTACTGGAGTTGGAAAAACAGAAACTGCTAAGGCTCTAGCTAAACATTATTTTGGATCAAAGGATAGAATGATTCGTATGGATATGAATGAATTTGGAAGACCAGATTCAGTATATGGAATATTAGGTAGCCCAGCTGGAGAAGATACTAGTTTCCAAGAAGGATTCTTGACAAAACGGGTTCAAGATAAGCCATTTTCATTGATATTATTAGATGAAATTGAAAAAGCTCATCCTCAGGTTTTGAATATATTCTTGCAAATTTTAGATGAAGGATTCTTGACTGATAATAGAGGTATACGCACAGATTTTAGAAATACTATTATTATTGCTACTTCTAATGCTGGAGCCTTATTCTTGCGTAATTTTGTAAGAGAACATCCCACCTTTGATAAAGCAGCCTTTAAACAGGAGTTAATAGATACTATTATTCAAGGAAAAGAATTTGCCCCTGAATTTATTAATCGTTTTACGGAAGTTATTGTCTATTATCCATTACAACTTGAAACAGTAGCTGAAATTGCTGCTAAAATGATAGAAAATCTCTCTGAGAGATTTGATCAAGAAAGAGGTGTGAAATTAGAAATTGAGCCAGATGCAATTGCCTATCTTGCTGAGCAAGGATATAGTCCAGATTTTGGAGCAAGAGAATTAGAGCGTACAGTATCATCCATATTAGAAACATATTTAGCCAATTATCTCCTTATTAATCAGGTCAAAAGGGGAGACCATATTATTATTACCAAAGATAATATTACAAAATAATATATAGCGACTAGATAATGAGATATCTTGAAAAAATCCTTATTTTATGCTATAATAAGTTTATATGGATGAGAGAAAACAACAATTTTTAGAATATGTAATACTTGATCATATTGACACTGCGCAACCAGTATCTTCTTTGAATATTCAAAAAAAATATCAATTACCATATTCTAGTGCTACTATCCGTAATGAATTAGCTGAATTAGAAGCTGAAGGGTATTTGATGCAAGTACATACTTCTTCAGGTAGAATACCCACAGATAAAGGATATCGATATTATGTTAATCGGCTTTTGGGAAGACAAGAAATTTTGAGGCAATATGCATCAGTGACACATACATTTTTGAATGAGATGAATACTATACAAGAAATTCATTTAAAACTTAAAAATGTATTATTATCCTTTGCTCAAGAGTCTGGTAATGTTGCTATGGGTAAATTATCAACAGATTTAATATTTGAAGAGGGGGTTGCTACTTTTTTGACTCAACCTGGATTTTCATCAGTAGAATTTATTCATAATGCTTTGGAGGATTTAGAAGAAATTAAATCTCATATTGATGAAATAGGTCGTGATGTGAGTCAGGGTAGCTATAAATTATATATTGGGGAGGAAAGCCCACATACTTCTATGCATAATTACGCAGTTATTGTAGGTAAATTCTCAATTGACTCAGATGATGGTACAATAGTTGTAGTGGGACCTAAAGGTATGCAATATGCAAAAAATATAGCCCTCGTTGAATATATGCTTAATAATGATACATATGAAGAAGAATAAATTAGATCAAGATAATACTGGTATAGAAGAAGTAACTATTCAAGAATTACAAGAGACTATTTCTCGTCTAGAACAAGATTTAGGACATAATTTAGCTGGTTGGCAAAGAGCTCAGGCTGATTATCAGAATTTAAAAAGAGAATCTGATAGATTGCGAGTAGAAAGTATACAGCTTGCAAATAAAAATCTTATTGAGACATTAATTCCCGTTTTTGATAATTTTGCATTAGCCCTAAAGCATCTCCCAACTGAATTAGCTGATAATACATGGGTTCAAGGTATTACCTATATACATAAGCAATTACAAGATATTCTATTAGCAGAAGGGGTGGAAATTATTAATCCATTAGGACAGGAATTCAATCCGCATATTCATGAGGCAGTTGACAGTGAGGGAGAAGGGAATACAATTACTGAAGTATTGCAGGTAGGATATACATTGCATGGAGCATTAATTCGCTCAGCTCGAGTAAAAGTATCTTCATAAGTATGAATTCTCCGGAATGGGTATATTTTTGGATAATAGGTATTGTATATATTATCACAAGAGTTCTGTTTTATATTGTAATTAAGCAAAAATGGACAAAATATATTTTTGATCAATCTATACGAGGCCGTGATATTCATACCGGAATAAAGCCTAAAATTGGAGGATTAATTATTATTCCATTATTCATATTATTTTTTCTTTTAGGTATTTGGAATGATGTAATTCTATGGCAGAGAGAGTTTTGGGGATTATTATTGGGAGCAATAGCGATATTAATATATGGCTATATTGATGAAAAATATGATTTATCTTGGAGAATGCAATTTATTTGGCAATTCGGTATTGCGGCTATTGTAATTATATCCGGTATTGGAATACAGGCTTTGAGTTTACCTAATGGGGGATTATGGTTTATTGATACCTGGAATTTGGGACCTATGGTATTCCCAAGAGATATTATCACCGCTTTATGGATTGTGGGGCTTATGAATGTAGTGAATTGGCTTGATGGAGTTGATGGTCTTGCTGGGGGGGTGGGAGTGATTGGATTTGCTACTTTAGCCATTTTGTCATTAACCCCTTTTGTCAATCAGCCGCATATTGCTTTTATTGCAACGATATTGATTGGATTATATTTAGGATTTTTACGATTTAATTGGTATCCATCTAAAATATTTTTAGGTACATATGGCAGTATGTTTTTAGGATATATGTTGGCAGTTTTAGCTCTTATTAGTGGAGGTAAAATTGCAACATCTGCTCTGGTGTTAGCCTTTCCTATTATTGATGCTATTGTAGTTATTTCCCAGCGCATTTGGAATAAAAAATCAATATTTAGAGCTGATAATAGGCATTTTCATCATAAATTATTGCAAATTGGTTTGAGACAAAGATTCGCGGTAGGAATTATGTATGCTATTAGTATTTTATTTGGAATATCTGCTCTTATATTGGAGACTCGTGGTAAAATAGCTATATTTATCATGGGGGCTGGAATATTAATTATTATATCCCTATTATTAACTCAAATTATTGTAAAGAAAGCGAATAAATGATAAAATAGTATTAGGTTTCAATTCAAAATACATATATGAGATATAAAAAGGGATATAGTGTGATTGAAGTATTATTGGCGGGTTCAATTTTAGCTTTAGCGGTAGCTGGAATAGTGAGTGCTATTCTTATTGCGCAAAGAAACAATCAAGCGAGCATTGCCCAAAGTCAAGCCTTAGAAATGGCTCAAGAAGGAATAGAGGCATTAAGATCAATTCGAAATAGAGATTATAGATTATTAGTAAATACTACTACTCCAGCAGCTTTATCAAAAACTGGTAGTGATTGGAGTATTATTACAAGTCCAGCTTCAACTGATGATCGATTAACGAGTCCTTTAAGAACCAGGCGAATTACTATTGCAAATGATACAACAGCTCTTGACTCAAAGTTAATAACAGTGACAGTAACCTATCAAATTAATCCAGAAGGAGATACTAAAACAATTAGTTTGTCTGAAACTCTTGCTAATATTTTAACCAATAAACCTTCAGGGACTACTGCTGCAAGTCAAAATTATCAATTAAGAGATGATAATTTTGGGAATGCACAAAGTACATTTAAAGACCCAACACCATAATGCTTAAAAGAGGATTTACCCTATTAGAAATTTTATTAGTAATAGCCTTAATAGGTGTATTACTGGCTACAGTTTTACGACTGGTAAATCCTCAAAAACGGTTTGGAGATGTGAATAATCTTCAGCGTAAATCAGATGTTCTTAGTATTTATACTGCTATTAATCAATATCGTGAAGATAATAGAGGTAATCTCCCAGTAGGTATTACGACCACAGCTATAGATATCTGTCAGCCTGGTTGTGTTGAAGATTCTACTCAAATTGATATTACAACAGAAATATCTAAATATATTCGTCTTGGTAAGCCTCCCATAGACCCTGTACAGACAGGGACTATATTAACGGGATATACGGTATATGCTAATGCTCAGGGTAAAATTGTGGTATCAGCCCCTCTTGCAGAAAACTTAGTTACTATTAATACTATAGAATAAACATATGGCGATAAAAACATCACAAAAACCACTTATCAAATCAGCAATGTTTCGTATTTTTACGGCATTGATATTCTTGTTCACCGCAATGATTTATGTGCTTGTTGCAGGATTATGGTATTTACAATATTCAGGCAGTATTGATATTATTTATACCGCCCAAGTCACTAATGTATTAATGGGAATTATCTTAGCTTTATTTGTAGTAGGTTGGTTTTTCTCTTATGGTATTTATGCGGGAATTATTAAACCAAGTTATGAAACATTTAATATTATTGCACAAATTGTAGATGGTATTGCAAAGGGTGGAGATATTGACCGTGATCAAGTAGCCTATTTGCAGGAATTTATGCAAAGTTCTTTGTCTCAATTAAAGAAAAGCTCTATTACTCGTAAAATAGATGTGTCTAAGGGGACAGAAGAATATATTAAAAAATTAGAATCCCTTACTAAACAAAATACTGAATTAGCAAAATCTAAAGAAGAATTATCACAATTAGTATTAAAGTTAGAAAAACAACAAAAATTATTACAATTGGAACAGGCTAAAACAACCGCTATTATTAATGCTATCCCAAATGGATTATTAGCCTCTAGTCGAGATGGTAATATTTTCTTAGTCAATAAAGAGACTGAAAAACTATTAGGACTAGATTCCGATAAATTATTGGGGAGATTTATTAGTCAGGTATTACCATCTCAAGAAAATAGTTCTACAGATTCTAATCCCAATACATCATTATCAAAAGCTATTGAAGGGGAGCGTATTACAAGAGTATTTAGTTATGAATCTCCTATTGATAAACAAAAAGTTACTATAGAGGATACTTCCAATCCCATTAAGGTAGATAATGATATTGTGGGTATTGTTAATATTATTCGAGATAAGACGCAAGAGCAAGAAACAGAAAGAGCACAAAAAGAATTTGTATCTATTGCATCACATCAATTGAGAACCCCAATAACCTCTATAAAGTGGAATGCTGAATTATTATTATCCGCAGATAATTTGAGTCAGGATTTAAAGGATGCGGCTGATGATATTTACAAAGAGAATAATAGAATGGAAAAATTGGTCAATGCCTTATTAAATCTCTCCCGAATTGATTTGGGGACAATTAAATTTGTGACTAAAGAAATTAATATTATTGAATATATAGACACTTTATTAAAGACATTAAATTCAGAAATTGTTAAAAAGAATCTGAACATTCAAAAAGATATCAGTATTAATACCCCTATTATTAATGATCCAGTATATACAGATATTATTATTGGAAATATAGTATATAATGCGGTTAAATATACTCCTCCAAATAGAAATATATCTATTAAGGCCTATACCATTACCGAGAAGAATAGTGTACATATAGAAATAGCTGATAATGGACTTGGCATACCAGCATCACAACAAGCTCAAATTTTTGGTAGATTATTCCGAGCAGATAATGCCAAAAATAGTCAGACAGATGGAAATGGACTCGGGTTATATGTCGTAAAAAAATTAGTAGAAGCTATGAGTGGAAATGTCTGGTTTCAATCTGAAGAAAATAAAGGTACCACATTCTTTATAGAGCTTCCACTTGTCGTGGATAATCACAATGTGATATAATAAATTATATAAAGAATAAAATGGCATATAGTATACTTATTGTTGAGGATGAACAAGCAATAGCACGTGTGCTTGATTTAAAATTAAAGCAGGCGGGTATTGTTACTACTGTTACTAATACAGGCAATCAGGCTTTAGAATTGGTTAAAACGCAAAATTATGATTGTATTCTCTTAGACCTAATTTTACCAGAGGTGGATGGATTTACTATATTAGAAGCTATTAGAGCAAAAAATCAAGCCACAAAGGTTATTGTAATGACAAATTTAGGGCAACCAGAAGACAGAAAAAGAGTGCAGGATTTAGTTGTATCCGGTTATTATGTAAAATCAGAAATATCAATTTCAAGTTTGATAGAAAATATAAAACAAATACTAGAGACATAATCTATAATCTCTGATATAATAAAGAAAATGAAATAAATATCATATGGAACCACAGGTAATACTTGAGTTATTAGTTAATACACAGTATATTACGGATGAAGACCGTAAATTGGCATTATCTAGTACTAATAATGATTTTGCTGTAGCCGTAGATTATTTGGTACAAACCAATTTAATCACCTATGATATTATAGGACAGGCTTTAGCTGAATCTTGGGGTGTTCCATATCTTGATTTGAATACCTTTATTCCTCCAAAACAAGATGTGACTAAAATTCCAGAAGCGGTAGCTCGGGAACTCAGATTAGTCTATTTTAAAGATTTACCAGATAAAATTCAAATTGCTTCAGATAATGATTTGGTATTAAAAGGAAATGCTAAGCTTATTATTCGTAAAGAAGAGAAGGCTGGTATAATGGGAGGTAAAAAAGAGGTAAAGGAGGAAAGAGATTTGAGAGGGGAATTAGTAAAATTATTCAAAAAACCGGTAGAATTTGGATATTCTCTTACACAAGATGTAGATAAATTACTTTTGAGTTATAAAGCTCCATTGGCATCAAGATTTGTATCTATAATGCAAAAATTTGATACAGTTGCCCCGGAAATTGTAGAGGAAATTGTACAAGAAGCGGTAGAGGAGAAAGTATCAGATATTCACTTTGAAGCTCAATATGATAAAACAGTAAGAATTAGGTTCCGTATTGATGGTATGTTGCAAGAAGTGGGAAGAATTCCATTTTCATATTATGAAAATGTATTAAATTTAATTAAAGTAAAATCTCAGTTAAGAACTGATGAACATTTTATTCCACAAGATGGTGCTCTTCGATTTGAAAAAGATAATAAGGTATCAGATGTACGTGTATCTATAGTCCCGACAGTATATGGAGAGAAAATTGTTTTAAGAGTGCTCACTAATACCTTATCAAATATCACTCTTGAAACATTAGGATTGAATGAGAAAAATATTAAAATTTTAAGAAAGGCAGCTCAAAAACCATTTGGTATGGTATTGGTAACAGGCCCTACTGGATCAGGAAAATCAACTACTTTATATTCTATTCTAAAGACCATTAATGATGAGGGACGCAATATTACCACAATTGAGGATCCAGTAGAATATAAAATTGAAGGGGTAAATCATATTCAAGTTAATAAAGAAACAGATTTGACTTTTGCTCGTGGACTTAGATCTATTTTGCGACAAGATCCTGATATTGTATTGGTAGGGGAGATTCGAGATGATGAGACAGCCCAAATTTCTATTAATGCTGCACTAACAGGACATTTACTTTTTTCTACGGTTCACGCCAATGATGGAGAAAGTACTTTACCGCGATTATTGAATATGGATATTGACCCATTTCTTTTGTCCTCTACATTACAATTAATTATTGCTCAAAGATTAATTCGTAAAATCTGCTCAGCTTGTGTATATACCTATACAGTCAGTAGAGTTGAATTAGAAAAGACAATAGGAGAGCCCCTAGTGCGATTTTTCCCTGAGGATACATTAACATTATATCGGGGAAAAGGATGTTCAAATTGTGGCTTTACCGGATATAAAGGAAGAAGTGGAGTATATCAATGTATTGAAATGACAGAAGAATTAAGAGAGGCTACCCTTCATCATCCAACTGCAGATATCGTAGCAAAAATAGCTCGTAAGCAGGGGAGTCAATCATTATTTGAAGATGGTATAGAAAAAGTACGATTGGGAGTAACTACACTTGATGAAGTAATGCGTGTAGCTCAAATACCAGAAGAAGATTAATTATTATGGCATTTTTACAGAAATCAAATACAACAGAACAAGAAGCCTCAGTATTGCATACGGTTAAAACGGGTGAATTTGATGTAAAAAGCTCTATTTTTGATGAAATTGACGAAGCTTATCCAGACAAGGCTCCACAACCAAATCCTCAGGCTATAAAAAATACAAATAAATTAAATCGTAAAAAAAGAGGAAGCAGTAAAGTTACTAAGGCAAAAAGAACTTTCCTCGATAATCTTGCTCTTTTAGTAAGTTCAGGAATGGGTGTTAATACTTCACTTCGTACATTAGAAAAAAACACTCAAGATAAAGCTCTCAAAAAGACCTTATATTCTATGTTAGTTAGTGTTGAAAGTGGAAGTAGTTTATCTCAAACAATGGATGAACATAATTTCCTTCCTAAATTTTTGATTTCTCTTATTAGAATTGGAGAAGAATCTGGTAATTTAGCTGATAAAATTCGAAAAACAGTTATTTCTCTGGATAAAGATAAGAAGCGTAAGGATCAATTAAGAACGGCCCTATTTTATCCACTTTTTGTTATGAGTTTGGTTATTATATTGGGAGTTGGGATTACAACATTTATTTTACCTCGTATTGGTCAAGTATTTGAAAATGTAAATGTTAAATTACCATTAATGACAAAAATTCTCATTCAAGTAGGAAATTTTCTGGGAACATATTGGTATATTATGGTCCCTGCTATATTTGGAACATTTATCTTAACAATACTAGTATTATTTGTATTTCCTGGTACCAAAAAATCAGGGCAATGGTTAATGTTCCATTTACCCGTATTTAAAGATTTAATTCAAATGAGTGAAGTCTCCCGATTTTCATATAATCTTGCTATGTTATTAAATTCTGGTATACCTATTACCAAGGCACTTTTATCTTTAGCGGAAATCCATGATTATTATATGTATAAGGAATATACTAAATCAGTAGCAGCCTATATTCAAGATGGAAAAAGTTTTCATAATAGCTTTGGGGTTAATCAAAAAGAGACTAATAAGCTATTTGATTTTGCTGTTCAAGAAATTATCACTGCAGGAGAGGAGTCAGGAAAATTACCCGAAGTATTAGAACAAATTGGAGAGCGATATGAGGAAGAAGCAGAGCAAATTTCCAAAAATATTGCGGTATTATTAGAGCCAGCTTTATTAATTATTGTTTGGTTAGGAGTTGTATTTTTAGCTGTTTCTATTCTGCTCCCAATTTATAGTCTTGTTGGTAATTTCGAGGTATAATATGAAAAGACAATATAAATCAGGATTTACATTAGTAGAAATCGTTCTAGTATTTGTATTAGTAGGAATTCTTATTGCAATAACCACACCTCTTGTAGTAGAGACAGTACAAAGAGCTGATTTAACCTCTGCACATGAATCTTTGTATAATGCCTTAACTAGAGCACAAAAATTATCACAAAGCCAAACTAATGGACAAGTATGGGGTGTTTGTCTTGATAATACCAATCATCGTTATATAATTGTTGCAGGAACCTGTAGCTCAAATGATAGGAATATTATATATGATGAAATCATAACTATTGCTCCTACTATCAGTATAGTAGGAAATGGTGGGAATAATATAGACTTTTCTCCTGTATCGGGATATAGCGATCCCAATGGTATTACTTTAACAAATGGGAGATTTAGTAAATTAATAAATGTAGACGGACAATTAATAGATAAAGACCCTATATCATTAGTCCCTCCACCAGCATTGTAAACTAACACCTACATAGATAAAGACCCTATATCATTAGTCCCTCCAGCAGGCTAATATAAATTTATAATCCATAATAACTCTTGATATTAATTCGAATTGAATCAGAATTAGGACTATTATTATAGTCTAATATTTCAGAACAAAAGCCACTGAGACGTATATAAGATCCCGCTCCTCTTCCAATAATAAACTGACTAGAAGCAATTGGATTCCCCGATGCATAATAGAGATTTAAACTACTAAGATTATCTGATGAGCTGGTAGCAGCAGTCGTAGATCCATTGAGATAATAGGTAGTAAATAAATCACTTCCCAATGTTAAGGTGGCATAAGTTATATCTCTTGCAATAAATGATTGCGTATATCCAGATCTTCTACCTACCCAAAATGTCGCAGGATTCCCACTACTAAAAGCATTTATTGATGTTAATTCATCACCCCCATCAAACTGTAAGGATGGTCTATTATTCTGTATAACTATACCATTAACCCCATCAATAATTTTAGGCTGGGCGAGGTTAGTGGTCTGAATGGCATTATTACTATTCCCCGATTGATCATACCAGATGGATACATATCCATCTCCTGTATTGGCATCAGCCACAGTTTGCTGATAGGGCTTAGGTGCACTAGTGAGAGATGTATTGATATGCCTCTGTCCTCCCCAGACAAAGATAGAATCAGCAGCAGAGGCTACATTTACTGTCTCTAATCTTGTTGAGGAGTTAGAATTAACTATAGCAAGAGTAATATTTCCAGCTCCATTAGTAGTAGCGGTAGCAGAGAGGGATATTCTATACCATCCATTTTCAACTGAGGTTATAGTAGACTGACCTGTAATAATTCCAGAAGAAGAACCTAAAGTGCCATTACTGAGATTATAATTTTGATAAGAGGTATTCCCTGGAAAGGCAGCTCCATTAGGAGCTAATTGTACAAAATTATAACCATTATTAGCCTTAACATAATAGGAATCGGTATAAATTGTACCATCTGTTAAAGTGGTATCTTTACTGATAGATCTTGCAGTATCAGGGGATCCAGCATTTAAATTTATTTTTTCAGCAGTATTTGTTCCATTAGGTGCAACTGTATTATCGGCGACTGTTGTGAGATTAGGGAACACCCATCCTAATGGAATAGTAATATTTTCAGATTGAGTAAGGAAATTCTGATATCCTACAAAATTCTGGAGGGAGACACTATCAAAATCTCCAGATTTAGTAAAGCCAATATCACTTTCTGCTTGATCGGCGCCCCTATCTCGTCTTACTCTAACCGCTGCTCCCGTGTACCCATCAGAGAATTTATTAGAGCTACTATTCACACCAGATAATTTGCGTAAACTATATGCTACACCATCATTATTATTAGGACTCTGCCCAGCTGGAATAATTGGATTATCATTGAGAACAGGATTAAATGATGTTTTTTTGGCTTGTTCAATAGGAATAACAGTTTCAAAAGCTTTTTCAGCATCATATTCATTCCCACTGAGTATCGGCTTTTTATATACGAGAGTAAATTTTACTTTGATCGCTTGCATTATTCCATTGTGGTTACTCTGATCCTGATTATTAATTTGTTCAAATGATAAACTAGAAGCTAAAACTTGAATATTAGTGGGGTTGATTTTTGTAACAGGAACACTACTAGCAGTATATATAATATCAGCAGCATTTTGAGTAATACTAGATGGTTCTACTATAAGATACCTATTGTCTTGCATAATAAGTGAAGGAGATGTTCCACCACCTACAATTGGTGTTATAATAGAACGTTGATTAGTTATATTACTATTAATATAACTCTGAATTTGACGAATAATATTTTCTCCTGTTTGATTGAGTTCATTATTTACTCTAAAGGTAGTGGAAAGACGAGTAATTTGAATAAAAGAAAAAGCCACAATAACCAAAGTTATACCACCAACAACAACATATAATAATATTTCTAAAAGAGTGAATCCTGAGTATTTTTTCATATTAATAAGCGCCATATTTAGTATTGAGATATATATTAATTTTGTCTAAGTCTGTATCACTTAATTTTTTACTAAAAACAAGAATTTCCGCAATATCACCAGAGAAAAATCCATTTACCCCACTTTGTTGAGCCCCCACAATAATAGGGGTGTCAGTAGAAGTGATATCAGTAAAAGATGTAAGAGCATTTGTCGGGGGGAGTATATTATTGATATTAAGGCTACTTGCTGTTGATGGAACCCAGCGAGCTGTAATAATACGAAGATTCGTATTATTGGCAAATGATACTGTTTCATTTACTTGTTCTGCTGTTGCAAGATCAGTTGCAATAAAGTCATCATTTTGTAAACGCCATTCCCTTTTATTGTCTGTAGTATTAAATTTTGAAATATAGGTTTGATTGGTTGAAGCTGAATTAGATTTTCCCGCAACAATTACAGTAAGTCCACCCGTACTAGCTGTATTATTATTATGTATAGAAGTTGCAGTTCCTGTCAAAAAATCATCTATTCCATCAAATCGTAAGGCAGGTCTATTATTAATAGCATTAGTAACTAGGGTCGGTGCAAGAGTAGGGCTTGTTGCTACTTGAGCAAAAGTAATAAGATCATCAGTTGCATTTTTGATACTAGTAACGGGCTGTCCATTATTACTCTCTGCTCTATCAGCTTTCAGCCATAATCTTAATGCCAAAGGATCTATTGTATAGGGGTTATCAGAAGGGGCTGATTCAATAAACTTTTGATATTCAATAATAATTTTAGGATTAATTTGTGTTATTTTGGTCTCAAGAATTTTATTACCTCTTTTTACTTGAATTAACCTCTCCCCATTACCAGTCCCCGTAACAGTATATACTCGACATTTTTCAGTTGGAAATGTTTCATCCCCCCCATAAAACTTATATAATTTAAGTTTTGCTAATACTTTTTCTGTACAATTACGAGCTTGAGACTCATCTTGGGCAGCATCAGCTACATCAATATTTGTTTTAGCAACTTGTGTACTAGAACTAAGCGCACTAAGAGCTAAAGCTACTCCTACAGCACAAACTATAATAGTTAATAATAATACGCTAAATCCAGAACGATACATATATACTTTTGTTTATCATATAGTTATTATACCATAATAATGAAATATTTGATATACTAAATAAAGTAAAAATATACTATATGAATTCACAACAAAGACAAGTAAAACAAATTCTCATTGCGACTGCCTATGCTATTATTCTCTCCAGCATAGTATTCTTGATTATGATTACTTTTTTCCCGAAAAAACCAGCTCCTATTATTGTAGAACAGCCTAAGCCACAAGCATTACAAATTACTCAGTATAATAGTATTCCTCTTGGCAATGGATATTCAGATTATTGGGCTGAAATTAATAATCCTAATGATAATTTTGGAGCCAAAAGTCTTGACTACACCTTTATACTCAAAAATTCAGCAGGAGATATTCAGCGTAAAACAGGGACTACTTTTATTTTACCGGGGGATAAAAAACGTTATATTCTCTTATTAAATTATCCAGGGAATTATACATTACAAGGGTTTGAATTATCTAATAATCCAGTATGGGCTCAATTATCAAGATTTAATTTACCAGAATTAAGCAAAAAAAATATAACAGTAGGGATATCAGATAAAGCAGGAAAAGCTTTTACTGTAGGAGGAGTATTAACCAATACCAGTGAATTTAATCTCAAAAATATTCAAGTGATTGCAATATTAACAGATGATACCAATACTATTATAGGAGTAAATGAAACATTAATAAGAGATGTTTTGAAAACTGAATCAAGAGATTTTGAATTAACTTGGGATTCTAATATTCCTAATGCCTCAGCTGCTAATACCACAATATTAACACAAAGTAATGTCCTTGATACAGAAGAGTTATTAATACAATTACAACAAAAGCCAGTATTTGATAGATAAGATATGTTGAGATTATTATACCGCATAGACTGGGTGCTTGTCATACCAACTATACTTGTTTCAATAATGGGGATAATTACCTTGGTAAGTTTTTATATACATTCAGTTGAAATTGTAACTGTGGGACTTATCATTAAACACAGTATTTCAATTATATTGGGTCTTGTCATTGCTTTTATATTATCAAATATTGATTATAGGGGCTTGTCATCACTTATAAGGCCATTATTTTTTACCATTACGGGATTATTGGTACTGGTATTATTAATTGGTAATACCGTAAATGGAGCAAAAAGTTGGTTTTCTTTAGGTGGTTTTAATATTCAACCTGCAGAACTTGCAAAAATTGTGGTAATTATTATTATTGCTCAATATTTTAATAGATATCATTATAGACTTAATAATTTTTGGACTATTATTGCTTCATTATTACCAATTAGTATTATTGGAGCATTAATTTTGATACAGCCAGATTTTGGAACCTTTTCTATTATTGGTTCTATTTGGCTCGGGATGATTATATTTGGTGGGGTGCGCTTTAAACATATTATGATATTATTTTCGATAGGGATTATAACTCTTATCAGTTTATGGACTTGGTTTTTAGAAGAATATCAAAAGCAAAGGATTTTAACATTTTTTGATCCAACATTAGATCCTTTGGGTAGTGGATATAATACATTGCAGGTAATTAAATCGGTGAGTGCCGGAGGATGGCTCGGGAATGCAAGTCAACTAATTACCGTACCTGAAATTCATACCGATTTTATTTTTGCAGGTTTTGCACAGCAATGGGGATTTATTGGTATATCGGTATATTTTATTCTCATGATATGTATATTGGGAAGAATGATATATATCGGACTGAAAACTCAGGATGGTTTTGCTCGAATGATTATATTGGGAGTGATATTGTGTTTTTTGATACAAATACTCATTAATATCGGTATGAATGTTGGTATATTACCAATTACCGGTATTACCTTGCCCTTTATGAGTTATGGAGGAAGTTCAATGATAGTTTCTTGGATATTAATAGGATTATTATTATCAATCAAAAATAATCAGGAGGCAAAGGGAACTATTTTTATGAGGGATAATCAAGATATGTATTTGATACCGTGATACCCCGTAATGTAAGTCTTTCAGAGGCTCCAAGTTTTGGAAAAGCAATTCATGATTATGCACCATTGTCTAAAGGAGCATTTGCCTATCGTAAATTAGCTCAAGAGCTTATTAATATTACCTCAAAAGGATAATACTCTAAAAAAGTATAGGAACAACCTGAATAAAAATAAAAAACTGAATAAGATACCCCCCTATACAAAGATAGAAAAGAGTGATAGTCTTAAAAAAAGTAAATGTAAAATAAAAAAGATATACTATGGGATATATACTCTTTAATATAGAGCAAGATCCTGTTATAGGATTTCAAATTGATCAACAAAAAAAACAAGAATCTAAGAGAAGAAACAGAATAATTGTTATTATTGCTATTCTTCTTGTTGTATTATTGATGGTGGGGATTTTTAATGGAATTATACCATCCTTATTTAAGGGACAGAGTAATAAAGTACCTCTAGTAGATAATTCTAGACCACCTAAGGTTTTGTCGCCTACAAAACCTGATTCTCCTGTATTTAATACTCAAGATACTGCTATACAACAGTCTTTATCTGAACTTGCTATAAATGATAATATATCACCCGTAAAGAAATTAACAAGTTTACCAAAGTACAAATCAGTAGTAAACCCTAGTATAGTAATTCCTACTATACCGAATACTCCAACAATCCCGAATACTCCAACAATCCCAATTATCCCTCCAGATACAGATAATGGAGAAGATGATGATATAGATAATCCCTTGAACACAGCTACAGGAATACGAGATAGAGATTTTTATACAGGAGGACAGAGTGTTGAATTAGTTTCGAATCCAAATATTTACATTGATATTGAAAACTTTGATTTTCAAATATCACAAACCACTGTTTTAGCAATACAGAGTGACGGTAATATATTAGTAAATACATTTAATACTGAGTCTTATATCAATAATATATTTAAAATGAATCAGGATGGGGATATAGATGAAAGTTTTGATTCAGGGGATATAAGTTGTTGTGTATTTGATATAAAGGAACAGTCAGATGGAAAGATATTAGTCGGAGGAGATTTTAATGAGTATCGAGGAGAATCAACTAATGGGATAGTTAGACTCAATAGTGATGGAAGCAGAGATACAAGTTTTAATATAGGGACAGGATTTGGTGGGAATGTAAATAATGGCGACTCTGTCAATACTTTAGCCATACAGGAAGATGGCAAGATAATAGTAGGGGGTAATTTTACTAGCTATAATGGTGTGGAGGCAAATAAGATTATACGACTCAATAGTGATGGAAGTAGAGATCTTAGTTTTGATATAGGGACAGGATTTCATAGTGGTGATGGTAGGGTCTTCGAATTAGCTATTCAAACAGATGGAAAGATATTGATAGGAGGAGAGTTTTGGAATTATAAAGGACAGTCTGCAAATGGAATAATAAGACTCAATTCAGATGGAAGTAGAGATCTTAGCTTTGATATACAAACAGGATTTGGGGGAGATGCAGTAACAAGTATAGTAGTACAAAGTGATGGAAATATATTGGTAGGAGGAGATTTTCGAGCATATAAAAATAATTCAGTAAACAGATTGATTAGGTTAACAAGTGATGGTGAAACAGATCTCTCATTTAATGCAGATATGTCTTTACCAAATATAAATAAATATTTTTATATACAAGATATTTATGAACAAAATGATGGCACATTATTTATCTCATTTCAGGGTGCCGTTGATACTATTCAGGATTTTGGAAGGGGTTTTGTAAAACTAAATAGTAATGGAAGTAGAGATGCAAGTTTTAGTTTAGATTCAGCAAGAGTACGTCCTTTTGGTTTCCCTAACATTCCTAATAAAATTTTACTAGTTAATAACACTATTTTTACAGGAGGATTCATTGTAACAGTTGATAATTTATATAATGCTGATGGAGAATTGATTGATATGCAGATGATAGATTTTGAAGACGAAGATTGGATTTATGACTTTTTTACTTATGGAGGAGCAATTGACTTAACTTTTGGAAGTATTCTGAAATTTAATTTGGATGGTAGTAGATCTACTGACTTTGAAAGTGAATGGTCACCTAGATTTAAAATTACCTACAAAATTTCTTTTGACTCAGATGTCAGTGTAGTTACAACTCAAAACGATGGAAAGATATTGGTAGGAGGATATTTTAGCAATTATAAGGGAGAAGCAGCTAACAGAATAATTAGACTCAATACAGATGGAAGCCGAGATACAAGTTTTGATGTAGGGGGAGGATTTGATGGAAATGTAAATACTATAACCATACAGTCAGATGGAAAGATATTGGTAGGAGGATATTTTAGCAATTATAAGGGAGAAGCAGCTA
>CAZPCB010000004.1:37919-73608 GCA_964585065.1 uncultured Candidatus Saccharibacteria bacterium
ACAGAATAATTAGACTCAATACAGATGGAAGCCGAGATACAAATTTTGATGTGGGTGAAGGATTTGATAATGGTGTCACTACCCTCGCTATACAGAGTGATAGTAAGATAGTAGTTGGAGGGGGGTTTAGTAATTATAAAGGAGAAGCATCTAATGGAATAATAAGATTAAATATAGATGGAAGCCTCGATACAAATTTTGATGTAGGTACAGGGGTTTATAATGGTAGCGTTTACACCCTCGCCATACAGAGTGATGGTAAGATATTAGTCGGAGGATCTTTCGCGAATTATAATAATCAAGGGGCTACTTATTTATTAAGATTAAAATAAAATATGATATAATAAAATTATAAATTACTAGATAATATATTTAATAATATGTCTACAGAACTAAATCAACAAAAAATAGCAAATATTATTCTTATTAGTATATTAGCATCAGCCATAACAGGGTTCTTCAGTGGAGGTATTGCCTTTTCTTATATGAATAGGGATCAAAAGGGTAATGGACAAACTAGCAATGTGAATATTTCAGAAGAACAGTCTGCTATTATTGATCTTGTAGAAAAGACCAATAAATCAGTAGTGAGTATTTCTATTTCAAAACTAATCCCTGTTACTCGACAATCCTCCCCATTTGATTATTTCTTTGGAAGATTGCCTCAAGATAATACCAATAATGATACAGGCAAAGAGCAAACCATAGGTGGCGGTAGTGGATTTATTGTATCAGCGGATGGATTAATTATAACCAATAAACATGTGGTGTCAGACCCCAGCGCTACATATACAGTATTATTTAATGATGGTTCAGAAGCAAAAGCAGACATAAAAACTATTCACCCAACTCAAGATTTAGCTATTATTAAAGTTGATAAAAAAGATTTAACTCCTGTTGATTTTGCTGATTCAGATAAGCTCAGAGTTGGGCAAACAGCCATCGCGATTGGAAATGCTTTAGGTGAATTTGATAATACGGTAAGCCGAGGGGTAATATCTGGATTGAGGCGATCTATTACTGCTTCAGATGGCCAGGGTAATGCTGAACAATTATCTCAAGTTATACAGACAGATGCAGCTATTAACCAAGGAAATTCAGGAGGCCCTTTATTTGATATTAATGCAAAAGTAGTTGGAGTAAATGTTGCAACTGCAGAAGGAGCTCAAAGTATTGGATTTGCAATACCATCAAATATTGTCGTTAGTATGATAAATGATGTTAAAGAATATGGTAAAGTAAAAGTCCCATTTATTGGAGTTAGATATACTATGATAATTCCAGGATCTGATCAAGCAAAACAATATGGAGTGGATGGGGGAGCTTTAGTAATGGGAGATGCTGAGTCTCCAGCTATTATTCCTAATTCTCCAGCCTCTAAAGCTGGGATTAAAAGTGGTGATATTATTACTGCTATAGGAGATACAAAATTAACAGTAAAACAAACATTAGCAGATACGATACCACGATATAAGATAGGTGATACAATTAAGCTCACTATTATTCGTGATGGCAAAGAGCAAATATTATCATTAGTACTGGAAGAGAGAATATAACTATATGCCTGAAAAACCAGATCAAATAACATTAGCAGTATCAAAGCAATCAGTGATTAAGATAGTGTTATTTGGTGTTATTTTGGCTGCAATAATTTATCTTAGATATTTAATTGTAACAGTATTCCTTGCATTTATTCTTGCTTCTTTTGTAAAGTATTTTGCAAATCTTATTAAACGTAGATATGGAATACCATTTACAACCAGTCTTATCGCAACGTTTTTAATAATAACAATTATTATTCTTTCGAGTATATCATTACTATTTCCTATCATTATACGAGAAGGATATGGGTTATTTCAGGCTTTGGGTGATTTTTTAAGGCAATTTGAAACTCAATTGGCAAATATTGGGATTCCATTGGATATTGAAGGTTTAAAACAATTCGCATCTCTTATTCCTAATCTAGGACAAATAACTCTAGGACTTGTAGGTGTATTTGGGCAATTATTGACATATACCCTATTAATATTAGTATTAGGCTTTTATATTGCTATTGATAAAACAGGAGTATTCACTATTGTTAGACTATGTGTACCAAATCATATTAAAGATGATATTCCTACTATTGTAAATCGACTGCAATATCATATTGGTAAATGGGCTTTTGTGGAGGGGGTAATCGCTTTGATAATGTCCATATTTATGTATACTATTTTGGCTATTCTTGGTGTTAAATATGCAGTATTATTAGCATTATTTACAGGTATTGGACAATTAATCCCATTTATTGGTCCTATTATTGTGGGTTCAATTATTATGATTTATGCCTTTACTCAATCTACAATACTTGGTATTGCCATTATCATATTAATTACTAGTCTGCAAATTATTAAACAAACTCTTTTATTACCTATAGTATTTAATACGGTAAAAAGAAATAATCCACTATTAATAGTGCTAGCATTAATGGTTGGAGGAGTTATTGCAGGGCCACTAGGTATTATTATTGCAATGCCAGTGGTGTCTTTAGCCCGTATTATTTATGCTGATATACAGTATTATGATTAGTGAAAAATTTCCTAATATTATCGTTTTTGATATTGAGACAATTGGAAATATATCAAGTCCTCGTTTTGTAGATGAAATGGAAATTACCGTAATAGGAGTATATCATTATGCTACAGATGAATATAAGACATACTTTTTAGATGAATTACCAGAATTAGAGTCAGATTTAAAAAAAGCAGAATTATTGGTTGGCTTTAATAATGATCATTTTGACACCCCTATTCTGAATAAATACTATTCATTTGATTTGGAGAGTATAGCTTCTTTTGATATATTAAGAGAATTTAGAGCAAGTACGGGAAAACGATTAGGACTTGATGCTATTGCAGGTATGACATTAGGATTCCATAAATCAGGTAGTGGTTCTAATGCAATAAATTTATATCAAGAGGGTAAATTGCAAGAATTAGCAGATTATTGTCTGACTGATGTAAAATTAACACGAGAATTATTTGAATATTGTCTATATAAGCAGCATTTGATTTATCCATCTCGAGATGGGTGGTTGAGGCTAAAGGCTAATATGTCATATAATATTGATGAATTTATAGAGCAAAATACACAAAAATCACAATATAGTTTATTATAGACAAATACTAATAATTGTGATAAACTCAATAAAGTTCCATTATACATAATATAGCCGAAATAGCTCAGCTGGTAGAGCAACCGCCTTGTAAGCGGTAGGTCGGGGGTTCAAGTCCTCTTTTCGGCTCCATAGATTTTTTCTATGATATAATGCGTGAACATTTGGGCAGATGGCGGAGCAGTCAAACGCATCGGTCTGTAAAACCGACGCCTTTTCAGGCTACGTAGGTGCGAGTCCTACTCTGCCCACCACATAGTAAATCAAAAAGTATTGCAAAATATGATATTTTGTATATACTATTTGAGTGTGAAAACTTAGGGTGCATAGCTCAGTTGGTAGAGCAGAGGCCTTTTAAGCCTTTGGTCGGTGGTTCGAGCCCACCTGCACCCACATCATATACAAGCTTTTTTGCTTGACAATCACCCTATATGGGGGTATACTCATAGTATTAGCAATCAAATACTATGAGTGCTAAAATTGACAATAATAGATAAAATATATGAAGATACAACCATTATTTGATAAGGTGTTAATTCAACCTGAAAAAGCTGAAGAAAAAACAGCTAGTGGTATTTATATACCTGATACTGCTAAACAAGATAAACCACAATTGGGTGAAATTATGGCAATTGGGGAAAAAGTGAATACCGTAAAAATTGGACAAAAAGTAGTATTTCCCAAATATGGTCCAGTAGAACTTACCCTAGAAGGACAAGAATATCTCATCGTAAAAGAAGAAGATATTCTAGCAACTTTATAATATTCATTTCATTTTAAATAACTAATTAATATCATATGGCAAAATTAATTTCATATAGTGAAGATGCTCGAAGAAAACTTTTAGCTGGAGTTGATAAAATAGCTGATGTTGTGAAAGTAACATTAGGTCCTAAAGGACGTAATGTTGTTCTTGATAAGGGATTTGGAGCTCCTATAATTACCAAGGATGGAGTTAGTGTAGCAAAAGAAGTAGAATTGGAAGATAAATTAGAGAATATCGGAGCTTCTATTGTACGTGATGTAGCCTCAAAAACTGCTGATGTGGCAGGAGACGGAACAACAACTTCTACTATTTTAGCTCGTCGTATGGTGGCTGAGGGATTTAAGAATGTTACTGCAGGAGCAAATCCAATGGAAATTAAAAAAGGTATTGAAAAAGGTGTGCAAAAGGTCATAGAAGCTTTGGTTTCCTCATCAGAACAAGTGAAAGATGATAAGGATAGAATACAACAAGTAGCTACTATTTCAGCTAATGGAGATGACATTGTAGGAAAAGAAATAGCTGATGCTATGGAAAAAGTTGGAGCTAATGGAGTTATTACGGTAGAAGAAGGGCAAACATTTGGAATTACTAGTGAAGTAGTAGAGGGAATGCAATTTGAAAAAGGATATGTTTCACCCTATATGGTCACTAATTCTGAGAAAATGATTGCAGAATTTGATGATACCTATATTCTTATTACGGATAAAAAAATATCATCAATTCAGGATATACTTCCTGTTTTGGAAAAAGTAACTCAAGCTGGGCGTAAAGAAATTGTTATTATTGCAGAAGATATAGAAGGAGAGGCTTTGACAACTTTGGTTCTTAATAAAATGCGAGGAGGTTTTTCAGCACTTGCTATTAAAGCTCCTGGATTTGGGGATAATCGTAAAGAATTACTTAAAGATATTGCAATTTTAACAGGAGGACAAGTTATCTCAGAGGAAATTGGATTAAAGCTTGATACAACTGAATTAGATTCATTAGGAAAAGCCAAAAAAGTTATTTCAGAAAAAGAAAAAACAATTATTGTAGCTGGAGATACAGATGAGAAGGCGATAAAAGCAAGAGTAGAGCAAATTACTATTCAAATTGAGCAAACTGATTCTGAATATGATAGAGATAATCTCAAAAAGAGACTTGGTAAATTAGCAGGTGGGGTGGCGGTGATTAAGGTAGGAGCTGCGAGCGAGGTTGAGCAAAAAGAAGTACAAGATAGAATTGAAGATGCTCTAGCTGCGACAAGAGCTGCGGTAGAAGAGGGAATTGTTCCAGGAGGAGGAACAGCCTTGATTCGAGCTATTGATACGCTTAATTCTCTCAAATTAACAGGAGATCAAAAAGTTGGTCTTGATATATTGAGAGTGGCTATGGAAGAGCCAGTGAAAATGATTGCCAATAATGCAGGAGTAGAAGGTTCAGTTGTGGTAGAAAAAGTTAAAGAAGCTAAAGAAAATATTGGATATAATGCCGCAACAGGTGTATATGAAGATATGGTAAAGGCAGGAATTATTGATCCTACTAAGGTTACAAGAACTGCCCTACAAAATGCTGCCTCAGCTGCTGCTACTTTGCTTACAACAGAAGCCGTCATTACAGAATTACCAAAATCAGATGATGATAAAGGAACGCCCCCAATGGGAGGAATGGGAATGCCTGGAATGATGTAGAACGGCGTGAATGGAGGGGGTATATTGCCTCTTCTTTTGCTAAAATAAGAAATTATAGGTATAATACGAGTAGTAATAAATAAGATATAAGTATGATTAAAGAGCAAACATTAGTAATTATCAAGCCAGATGCAGTACAAAGGGGATTAATAGGAGATATTATTTCTCGTATTGAGAGAACAGGACTCAAAATCACAGCTTTAAAACTTATTGTTGCAAGTGAAGATATCTTATGGCAGCATTATAATAAAGATGATGCTTGGTTTATCGCAAAAGGTACTATTGCTATTGCATCTCGAACAGAGCAAGGACTTCCCGTAGAAAAAGAGGCTATTGAATATGGGAAGGATATTTTGAGAGCAAATATTGAATTTATGACATCAGGTCCTGTAATTGCTTTTGTGGTTCAAGGAAATCAAGCGGTAGGAGTGGTCAAAAAACTTGTAGGAGGAACTGAGCCCTTAACCTCAGATGTTGGTACAATTCGGGGAGATTATACCGTAGACACCTATTCTCTTGCTAATTCTTCATCAAGGGCAGTTCGAAATCTTTTACATTGTTCTGATCAAGTATCAGAAGCTGAGAGAGAAATACAATTATGGTTTAGCGAAGCTGAGATTATAAAATATCGTCTTGCAAATGAGAGAATTCTCTATGATGTTAATTTAGATGGAATTTTAGAATAAAAAACTTATTTTTTCTTTTTTGAATCAATAATAGCCTCAGCTTTTCCTCTGAGAAATATTTTGAGTACAAGGAAAATAGAAAAAGATATAATAAGAAAATTAATAATTTCATTAATAAATGTCCCATACATAATGATGGGAGCTTTTGCTGCTTGAGCCTCGGCTAAAGTATTATATGACCCATTAAGAGAAATATAAAGACTTGAAAAGTTAGTACCCCCCATCAGCCAACCAAAGATAGGCATAATAAGATCTTTTACCAGAGATTGAATTAAAGAATTAAAAGCAGCTCCAATAATAATACCGATAGCTAAGTCAATTACATTCCCTTGTAGAGCAAAAGCTTTGAATTCTTGAATAAAATTAAATCCTTGTTCTTTAATTTGATCAGGATTAATTTCAGGGACCATTTTAGTGATTTTTTCAGTTGATTTCTCTACAGATATCAGTATTTCTTTTGGCTTAGTCATATGAATATAATTTAGATTATTTTAAGTATAATATAGAGCTGAACATTTGTGAAGATAGAAATATCATAGCAAATATGATATGATAAGAATATATATTATTGATATGAAATTACGCATACAATCAAAATACATTTATTATAGTATTACTATACTTATAGTAATAGGGGTTTTTATATGGATTTTTTCTCAAAATCAGCGTATTCGACAATTCCGTACAGAACAAATACAAAGGAATAATCTTATTTCAAAGGAATCTATAGAAGAGCCAGTATTAAATGGTCTCAAGCCTCAAATTATTAATATAAAAGATAAAAAGCAAACATTATATCTTCCAGAAGAATTTACTATTAATGTACTCGCACAAGGATTAAAATCTCCACAATTAATTAAATCAGATGATAAAGGGAATTTATTTGTAACTGATAATAAAGCAAATACATTATGGATATTGCCCGTATCAAATCCAAAAGAGGCAAAAAAAGTAGATACTAATCTTAATAATATATATGGGCTTGATTGGTATAAGGGGGTAGTATATATTACGACAGATACTAAAGTCATTAGTTATTCTGATATACAATCTGATGCAAGTTATAAAGAGCGCAAAACTTTAATTGATAATTTACCAAAGCCCCAAACAAACAATCATAATACTATAGCCCTCAAGGATGATAGAATATATATAGGTATTCCCGCAAATTGTGAGTCTTGTAAATCAAAAGATCAGCGAAGAGGAAGTATTATATCCTTTAATCTAGATGGTAAAGATGAGCAACTATTTGCAAGGGGATTAAAGCAAATCACTGACATCTTGCCCGTAGATAATTCCTTATTAGTTACTGATATTGGACGCTCTGGTATTGATAATGGACTTCCTCTAGTAGAAATTAATAAAGTAGCAGAAGGAAAGGATTATGGCTGGCCTTATTGTTATGGAGCGGGGAATATAGATCCTAAATATCCCGATAAAACTGATTTTTGTAAAACGAAATCTGAGTCTTCAATAACAGAATTACCACAAGGTAATAATGTAATTGGATTTGATGCAATGCCTGATTCTTTTTCTTCAGCTTTCAAAAATAATTATGTATTTGTATATCAGGGGGGGCAAAGTAAATCAATTCCAAAGGGATATAAAGTTGTAATTAAAGATATTAATAAGCCAAGTGCCGCCAAGAATTTTATCACAGGTTGGCTTTCAGATGAGGGAGAAATATGGGGACAACCAACAGGTATAGCTTTTGATAATAATGGTTCTATGATTATTACTGATCAAAAAAATGGAGTAGTATATAAAGTGAGTAAACAATAATGTCTAGGCGTAAACATACCGTTCTATTAGCAGCTATTGCTTTCTTATTAGCTTCAAGTATTGTTGGAGTTGGAGCTTGGGCGGTATCTAATTATACTCAAGATATTCCGTTAATACAGAGTATTAATCCTAATAAACAAGATCAGGTAAAACAAAAGCCAGATAAAGAGACTATATTATTACTCGGGGCTGGAGGTAAGAATCATGATGGGGGAGGACTTACTGATACCATTATGATTGCCCAAATTTTAAATAAAGAAAAGAAAATTTATCTTATTTCTCTTCCAAGAGATATGTTAGTATTCGATAAAAAGGGGACTTATAGCAAATTAAATGCAGTATATATAGATGCAATTGCTGAGGGTAAGTCAGAGACAGAGGCAATTAACGTATTACAGGATAAAATTACTGAAATAACTGGCATTACATTTGACCATTATGCCGAGGTAGACTTTCAAGGTTTTGTATCCCTCGTTGATAAATTAGATGGAATAGAAGTCGATGTAAAAGAAGCTATTGATGACCCATATTATCCAGGTCCTAATTATAGTTATCAACGTTTTACTATACAACCAGGCCTGCAGACATTAAATGGTGAGACCGCCCTCAAATATGCTCGTAGTCGCTATACTTCAAAAGGAGGCGATTTAGATAGGTCTCGAAGGCAACAGCAAATTTTAAGTAATGTAAAAGATAAAATATTTGAGCTAAATCCCATACTTGATGCACCTAAAATTGTATCTCTATTAGGAATTGCCAAAGATTCCCTTAAAACAGATTTATCCCTCACTGATATGAAGGATTTTTATGATACCTATAAAGATAGTAAAGACTATGTTATTACTTCTCTTGTAATCGGACAAAATCTTTTGACGGGTAATATGAAAGAGGGTTATAGACAATTTGGAACTAATAGAGGATATATTATTGAGCCTCGTATAGGAGAGCAGAATTATCTTGAAATTAAAGAAGAAATTGTTAATATTAATGATATCACAGCCTATCAGGATAAAATTACAAGTCTTGCCAAAGCAAAATCCCAATTAAATATTATATGGGGAGATGATATTACTACTACACAAAAGAAATATATACAAGCATTCCTAGAAGCAAGAGGGTTTACTCTTCAGGTATTAAGTTCAAGTAATAGTTCATTATCAAGTATCCCAAATATCAATACTTTATATATCGGGAATAATCCGTATAATAGTACTACTGATGGTACTGAGCCAAATATAGCAAATGAATATATAAAATCAGTATTCAAGGCAGATATGAATACCACATTTCCTCTAGATAATAATATTCCAATACTATATATTGCCTCAGATATAATATTCTAAACTATGAAATTAATAGTAGGACTGGGTAATATCGGAGACACATATCAGCATACGTATCATAATATTGGATTTGATTTTCTTGATTTTACCACTACTAAGGCAGTATTCAAGATAAAAAAACAATTTTTAGGGGAAATATATCAACAAGGAGATATTCTGTATTTGAAGCCTCATACGTATATGAATGATTCAGGTAAGGCGGTATTGGCGGTAAAGCAATATTATGATATTGACGATAATGATATTGTAATTATTCATGATGACTCAGATATTGTATTAGGTCAATATAAAATTCAAGCCAATAGAGGAAGTGGTGGACATCATGGCATAGATTCAATTTTCAATCATATTTCACAAGAAGTCAAGCGTATTAGAATTGGTATTAGGGCAGAGCGATTTATCGGTAAAAAAGCTCAAGATTTTGTCTTAAGACCTATACACTCAGAAGATCAGATCATATTAAATGAAGTCTATCAGCAAGTACAGCAAGAGCTCAAAATACTTGAAATAGTTGATTTATCTTAATATTTTCGGTACAATAGAATAAAGATTGATAATTACTGCCTATGTCTCTGAGTGTGAAAAGTCCATTAGTCTATTTATTAGGAATTGAAAAGGTAAAAATATTAAAAGTATTTTTGAAAGATCGTACACAAGCATTTACTTTAGATGAATTAATAGCGAAAACGCATATTGCGAGCAATACATTAAAAATAGAATTAAGACAGGCAATTAAATATAATATTATTCAGGAAATTAAGGATAAAAAGCAAATAACCTATATATTAAATCCTATAGAAGAAGTTTTAGCCCTAGAGTCAGTGATATTTCGTTTGAGCCAATCATTTTTTGAAGCCTTTAGCCAAAAGCTTGACAAAGTTGGGAATATACATCTTTGTATTGTAATGGGAGCTTTCCTACAGCGAGAAAATGATAGAATAGATATGTTCCTGGTAGCAGATGATATCAATGAGAAAAAGTTTGATGCCCTAATACAAGAGATAGAAGCAGAATTAGCCCAAGAAATAACCTATACTATACTTACTCTCAAGGAATTTGAATATAGACAAAATATGTTTGATAAATTTGTATTGGATATATTAGAGCATAATAATAGCCATATACTTATTGACAAATCTGTGATTTCATCGGATAATTAGATAGTAATGCCTCGATAGCTCAGGTAGTAGAGCACAGGTCTGAAGAACCTGGTGTCGTAAGTGCAAGTCTTACTCGGGGCACAAGAATGAACAAACAAATTAATTATATAGTATTATGCATACAAATCCTAATATATTTAAAGCTTATGATATTAGAGGTTTATATGGAAGTGAACTCACAGAAGAGACAGCTTATCGATTAGGACGGGCATATGGCCAATTTTTAAGTAAAGAATACCCAAATAGATTTGAACTCAAGGTAGTTATTGCTCGAGATATGCGAGAATCAGGTATAAAGCTTGAGCAAGAATTAAAACAAGGACTTGCAGATGAAGATATTCAGATAATCAATATTGGTCTCTCATCAACCCCAATGTTTTATTATGCTGTATTAGAATATGGAGTAGATGGGGGAATAATGATTACGGCTTCCCATAATCCAGCTGAATATAATGGATTCAAAATAGTAAAAGAACAAGCAATACCAGTATCAGGAGATACCGGCATATATAGTATGCGAGATATCGTAATGGGAGATAGTATAGAGAGTTTAGAGCATAAAGCAATTATTGAAGTTGCAAAGACAAGTACTCTTGAGGATTATATACAGAATATATTAGAATATCGTAATAAATCAATTACAATACAGCCACTCAATATAGTGGTAGATACTGCTAATGGTATGGGATATCCTGCTATTAAAGCTTTTCTTGACCATTTCCTAGGATTACAAGTGACATATCTCTATCCAGAATTAGATGGTAATTTTCCCAATCACGAGGCAAATCCCCTTAAAGATGAAACTCTAATAGCCCTAAAGGCAAAAATACAAGAATTAGGGGCAGATTTTGGAATAGCAGGAGATGGAGATTTTGATAGAGTATCATTTGTAGATAATACCGGGCGTACCATTAGACCAGATATTACCACAGCCCTATTAGCTCAAATATTATTAATTGGAAGAGAGGGGACTAAGATATTATATGATTTACGCTCATCCAATATTACGCCTGAGGAAATTGTCAGGCAGGGAGGTATTGCTTTGCAGACTCGTGTAGGACATTCTTTTATCAAAGCTCAAATGAGAACTGAGAAAGCTTTTTTTGCAGGGGAATTCTCGGGCCATTTTTATCTTGATGTTGTTAAAGATGGGAAGCATGCCTATTTTGAAAATCCATTATTTGTCATACTCAAAATTATAGAATTATTATCTGAGAATGAACTCAGCCTACAAGAGTTAACTGAGCCTCTATTCCCGTATAGTCATTCAGGAGAGATTAATTTTGAAATATCGAAGTCAAAGGAAGTAATATTAACTATTATTAAACAAGAATTTAATCAAGGGGCTCTTAGTGAACTTGATGGAATTAGAATAGATTATCCTGAATATTGGTTTTCAGTCCGAGCTTCTAATACTGAGCCAGTATTACGTCTTATTGTAGAGGGAAAAACTCAAGCTATTATGGAAGATGTTCGGAATAGACTTAGTAATATTATAGAGAATTAATATATTGTTTATAAATAAGTGAGTATTAATATAGAATTCAAATAAAACAAAAGGAGCTCATATGAGCTCCTTTTGTTTTATTTGATGAGAATTATCTAGTTACAGAAATTGTAGCTACAACTGCATCTAAGGCACCTCTTGGAGCTGATACAGTAACTCTGTTTCCAGAAACAGTCTGAATAAGATAATCAGAACATCCAGCACTAGCTACTCTTGGATCTCTTGGAATAGCTGCAACATATGATACGGGATTTGTAACTGTTGTAACAAAATCAGATACGTCGGTTGCTGCAGCAACTGCCCCTACAACAGTACAAGTAGTTGTACCAGATGTAGATATAACATTTCTTAGTGTAGCATCAATACCAGCTGGTAGGGCATTATTGTCTATAAGATATTGATACACAGCATTCGATATAGTTAATACATCAGATTGTCTTTGTGCATTACGAGCTTGAGCAAGCTGACGATTAGGGTTAATTGCAATAAGAACAATTGCAGCTAAAATACCAATAGCAGCAATAACTAACAAAATTTCTAATAAAGTGAACCCTTTTTTCTGAGGACCTGATACTATTTTCATATGAGTTTTATTATATTAGTGATAACTCTATACTAAGAGTATTATAAATAGTAAAATCTGTCAATATAAAGTTATCCACAATTTTGTTAATTTATACCATAAATAAAATTGATATAAGCCTGAATAATAAAAAATGGGGGATATCCCCCATTTTTTATTATACTATAATGTATTAATTATCTAGTAATAAAAATATCAGCATCAAGCTCGGCGAAAGGAGCTTCTATAGTAATACGATTATTAGTATTTTTTACTATAGTATATCCACTACACAATGTAGTGTCAGTATTTGTAGGGTCTTGTGGCATATCTGCAATATAGTTTTCAGTAATCAGAGCTGATAAATTAAAACAAGATGGTGCCAAGACATCGGCTTGAGCTACTGGTACGAGAGTAAATATATTAGATTTGTCAAAAGTATCTCCTGTTACCATCGGGAAATCTTCTCCATCTATATATGTTACTGAGGTTGGTAGCCCTTCTACAAAATTAGCATCATCAATAATTTTCTGATACACAGCATTCGATATAGTTAATACATCAGATTGTCTTTGTGCATTACGAGCTTGAGCAAGCTGACGATTAGGGTTAATTGCAATAAGAACAATTGCAGCTAAAATACCAATAGCAGCAATAACTAACAAAATTTCTAATAAAGTGAACCCTTTTTTCTGAGGACCTGATACTATTTTCATATGAGTTTTATTATATTAGTGATAACTCTATACTAAGAGTATTCTTAATAGTAAAATTTTGCAAGTCAAGTATGTAAGTTATCCACAATAAGGTATATAGAATATATCTTAATTTTGTGCTAGTATATATATAATACGGAATAAATCAAATATAGATACATGTTTATTGAAAATTATCTTAATAATAGAGATAAATCAAATTCCAAGAAATCATATATTATTGTTTTTTATATAATATGTGCTTTTTTGTTATATGCCACTCAAATTAATACCGCATTTGCTGGAACAGGAGTAAATCAACAAATTCCATATTCAGGTAGTTTAGTCAATAATGCTGGAGTAGCTCTTTCAGATGGGTCTACATATAGAGCTAAATTTGTATTATGGGATGCATTGAGTGGAGGTACTCAAATATATGAAGAAATTCGAGATGGAATTACGGTATATCCAGGTACTGGTGTTTCTCCTGCATTATCAATTAATGATGGACGATTTGATATATTGTTGGGAAGTCAAAATACAACTCTCCCTACCATTTTGAATAATGATACCTTATATTTAGAAATACGACTTGATATGGATAATAATGGTTCATATGAAGAGGTGTTCGCTCCGCGTCGTCGTATTGGATCAGCTGTATCAGCTATTAATTCATTAAGACTCGTTACACCTCCTGGAGGTGTTGATACCGATACCTTATCATTAGATGTGGCTGGTAATGTAATCGCGACTTCATTGGGTGGAGTAGCTAATGGTGCTGCAGATTTTGGATTTGATAGGGTATTGCTCGCTAATAATCTTGGCCAATTTAGTCAAGTTAATATATCTACTCTTGGTGGAGGTGGTTCTGGTTGGAATTTGCTTGGTAATAATACTACTAGTGCTTGGAATGGTACCACAGGAAGTTATCTTGGTACAACTTCAGCTCAACCACTGGTCTTAGCTACTACTAATGCAACTGCTCAAGATATACGATTTTTTACTGGAGCAAATGGTGCTAATGAGAGATTAAGGATTAATTCAGTGGGAAATATTGGTATTAATACCACCCCGAGCCCGACTGACTCCAATTATCGTGCTCTAGAGATTAATGGTGGTTCCCTGTCAGCTGACAATACGGGTTCAGTTGTTTTTCTTACAAATAATGTGTATTGGAATGGTACAAACTGGATAGCTCGAAATACCGGAGTATCTTCTGCTATTGGTGTTGGTAGTGGTCAGCTTTCATTTAGTACCGCAATTTCTGCAACTGCTGGTACTGCTTCAACTCTCACCAATAAAATGCTATTACTTAATAATGGTGATTTAGTTATTGGTAATGGTGATACCTCAGGTACACCAACAAGCCCACTATTAAGGGCAACTAATGGTTCTGGTACAAATATACCGGGTGGTGCATTTACGATTGTAGGAGGACAAGGAACAGGTACTGGTATAGGAGGAAGTATTGTATTCCAAACAGCTCCAGCAGGATTAACAGGATCCACATTAAATGCAGCGGTAGAAAGACTAAGGATTCAAAGTGATGGGAATGTTGGTATTGGGGCTGCTGGTCCAGTGGCAAAATTAGATGTAAATACCAATGCTTTAGTAAATCCAACCATTAATCCTGCCTATGCACAATCGGGTATTTCCCTTTCTAACTCCACAGTAGCAACCACTGGTAATCAGCAATTCTCGCCTACATTAAGATGGAGAGGTTCTGGTTTTGCAACAACTCCTGTTGCAGGCCGTGATACCTCATTTATATCATATCTCCAACCAGTGCAAGGTGCTACTGACCCTACAGCGAACTTAATATTTGCAAGCTCAATTAATAATGCAGCCTATACCACACGATTAACTCTCAATAGTGGTGGTACATTGACAGTTGCTGGAGGTGTAGCCGCTACAACAGGAGTATTCTCAGGAGCAGTCTCAGGGACGACTGGTACTTTTTCAGGAGCAGTCTCAGGGACGACTGGTACTTTTTCAGGAGCAGTCTCAGCTACGACTACTTTAACTACTACAAGAAATGGTATCATAACAACATCAACAGATGGAGAGATTATTACTAATACCACTGCTGCTACAGCGGGAGTTCCAGTTCAAATTTCACCAAGAATAAGGCTTTCTGGTACTGCTTGGAATACAACTCCGACTGCAGCTAGCAATACCATTAACTGGGCCATAGAAAATATTCCTATTAGTGGAGCTGTACCAAGCTCATCATTACGATTTAATTTTGATAGAAATAATACAGGATACTCAACAGTATTTAGCTTATTGAGTGGGGGGAATTTGGGATTGGGTGTCTTAACACCTACTGCAAGATTAAACTTAGCTGCCGGTACAGCTACAGCTAATACCGCTCCATTTAAATTTACTGCGGGTACTAATTTAACCACCCCTGAGGCGGGGGCATTAGAATGGGATGGTACTAATCTTTTCTTAACTACATCAGGTGCTATAAGACAAACAATTAATCAGGGACTCACAGGCTCCGCAACACTAGATTTTCCTTCTACTGCTAATGACTCCTTTAGTACTTTGACAGTGGCCGTAGCTAATACTGCTCTCAATGATGTTGTGAGTTTAGGTCTTCCTAATGGTAGTGTTCCAGCTGCCGCAACAGATTTCCAGGCTTGGGTTAGTGTTGCTGGTACTGTTACAGTAAGATTTACGAATAATTCTGGGGTTGCACAGGATCCTGCAAGTGGTACCTTTAAAGTTTTTGTAACTAAATTCTAAATAATAGATACAGTAGTATATATAGTATTATGGTATACTATATATACTACTGTATAGAAATGAATATATGGCAATTGATTTACGCAATATAAAACCACAAAGTGAGAAAATTAAAGAGATTAAAGAATCATATCTAGATAAAGATATTAAATTAGAAAAAATATCTCATACGGATAAGAATTTAGATATTGCTCAAACTGATATACAAAAAAAATCACCTAATAGCTTATCTCAATGGGTATTAATAGGTTATTTTGCGATATTCTTTATTATTTTAATAACAATATATCTCAATAATTGGACAAGTCCATGGCAATTACCTAAAACATTAGGATTGATTTTGGGAGGTACAGGAGCTTTGATTTTGAGTATAACTTTATGGATATTTGGAAATATCAAACATACGGTTAAAATAACCCTATTAGATATATTATGGTTGATTCTGGGTATTGCTATTGTTATCCTGAGCCTTATTAATCCAAATCAAATTACATTCTGGGGTAATATATCGAGAATATTTGATTCAGGTATTGCAATATTATTCTTGATAATCATATATTTTATTATACGATTATTTTTAGAATATAAATCTCTTATAGTATTAAGTGGTATATATGCTTTTATTGTGTTCTTAGGTTCCTTAGTATCAGTAGTATTAGTATATCTCCCTCTTCCAGCTAATATTCTAACTTTAGGCTCTAAATTAGCTCCTAGCTATTCATTTTTAACAGAATCTCCACAAGAATTATTATTATTGAGCTTAACTGGACTGAGTATATGGTATGTATTAATTCATATATATCGTAATTCAACTTGGAAAAATACTTTCTTCAAAGTATTATATCTTATCAGTAGTATTATTCATATTTTATTATTAATTCGTATTCCTTTTCTTCCTATACAAATACTTTCTATACTCGTATTAATTGTACAGGGTATTGTATCTATTCGAGATATTCGTGACACAAAACAAAAATCTATTACTTCATTACAGGCAATTAGGCTTACCTTTATATATGCTATTGTAATTATTGGAGCTATTTTTCTTATGATTGTGAAGCCCTTTAATCCACAATATGAATTATTAGTTAATCCAGATATACGGGATTCAGCTAATATAGTAAAGAATACCCTACAAAATAGCCCTATTTTAGGGGCCGGCTCTGTTCTATATGCTTGGGCTCAATATTTACCTGATTCTTTTCTCAAGACATCATTATGGGATTATAGTTTTGATACCTTATATAATGAATATTTCAATATATCGGTTCGATATGGAATTATACCAATGATTATATTAGGCTTAATTGCTATATGGATTTCCTTTTCATTTATACGAATACTATTTATTCAAAGAATATTTCCCCCAGAATTATTCCCTATTATTATTTTATTTGTTGGCTCTCTATTAATACCATTTACTGTGGTGGGGAAATTAGGAATTATTATTGGAGTAATATTATGGCTATTTACTATTACGAAATATTTTCATCCTATTACTAAATTCTCCCTTGATCTTACTAAGAGTAAACCTCAAATAGCTTCACTTTTCACATTTATTGCTATTACTATTATTGCAGGGACTTTATTCTTATCTACTCAAGCTATTAATATAGTTCGGGCACAACTATATATAACCAAGACAATAGGGAATACTAATATAGGAGAAGTATTACAATTAGCTGAACGTGCCCGTGCATTAGCTCCACAAATTATCGATTATGCTCAAATTACAATACCATTATTAACTCAACAAATTAATCAAGATATATTGGCATTAATTTCATCACAAGCTAAAGCAGATGATAGTCAGACAAAGCCTATTCAAGATAAGATAAATAGGGTACAGGGATTATTGGACGATTATAAAGCCAGATTCCCAAGAGATGAGAGGCTTATAAGATGGCAATTAGAACTATATGGAGTAATACAGAAATATGGAGATATTGATAGTAAATTATTAACAGATTCGGTAAGGGCTGGTTCTCTATTAAGACCAAGTTCTCCTTATTGGAATCTCTATGAAGCCCAATATTATATTCGTCAAAGTCAAAAATCAGATCCAGTGAATAAGGACGATATTGCTAAGGCAAAAAGTTTATTAGATAAAAGTATAGAAATAAAACCAGATTTTGCTCTTGCTTATCTTACCTATTTTGATGTATATGGTATAGACAATAATTATTCTGAACAAATTACTATATTAAATAAATATGTGTCAACAGTTACAAGCCAAGATGTCATTGCCGATAAAGATGTAGTATATTCCCTTGCTGTTGCCTATCAGAATAATGAACAATATTCTGAGGCTATTAGCATATATACCAAATTATTAGATGCTTTCCCTCAATATACGAATGTATATTTCAAATTGGGAGAATTATATGAAATACAAAATGAAAAGCAAGAGGCAATTAAGCAGTATAAAAAAGTTCTTGAATTAGATCCTGAGGCAAGTGTAGTACAAGAAAAGCTGAATAAATTAGAAAAATCAAAATAAGCTAAAGACTCGCAATTTATATTGTACTTATTGTATTGATTTGATATACTATATCTAACTATTAATAGAAATACGTATGGAATATGTTCAGAATTTTGATACGGTCTTAGCTGTAACACAAGTATTTGGTTTTGCAATATTAGCTTTTATATTAGGTATTATATTCACTCCATTCTTAACTGACTTCTTATTCCGTACTAAATTAGGAAAAAATATTCGAGAAGAATCTTGGGATAATACAAAAACTCCAATTTTTAATACTTTTCATAAACATAAACAAGGTACTCCTACCATGGCAGGTATTTTGTTCTGGATTATCACAGCAATATTAACTATAGCATTTAATTTAACTCGAGCAGAGACATTTTTACCTTTAACTTTTCTTATTTCAGCAGGATTATTGGGAGCTGTAGATGATATTGCTAATATTCGTGGTATTGGTAAAATTAAAGGATTAGGGGTTAAGCTTAAGCTTGGACTTCAATTATTGATTGCTGGATTTGGAGCATATTGGTTTACATTTAAATTAAATTGGACATCATTTCATATTCCTGGAGGAGCTCTTTGGGGGCTTCCTACTGATATAGAAGTTGGTTATTGGTATATACCTATTTTCATCATATTAGTGGTATTTATTATGAATGCTGTTGATATTACGGATGGATTAGATGGCCTATTGGCAGGTTCTATGATTCCTCCATTGGGAGTATTGGCAGTATTAGCTGGAGCACAAGGAAATATATCTCTTGCAATTTTTATGGGGACTTTGATTGGAGCTTTGATGGCATTTTTATGGTTTAATATTCATCCTGCTCGATTTTTTATGGGTGGAACAGGGGCTTTTGCTTTAGGAGCGGTACTTGCTGTTGGAGCTATGCTTACAAATTCTCTCGTGATATTGCCTATTATTGGATTTTTATTCTTTGTAGAAGGATTCTCATCTTTGATTCAGGTTATTTCTAAAAAAGTATTTAAGAGAAAAATATTCTTAGCAGCTCCTATTCATCATCATTTTCAAGCCAAAGGATGGCCTGAGACCAAAATTGTTATGAGATTTTGGATTATATCTCTGTTCATGAGTGTTATAGGACTTACTATTGGTCTATTAGGATTATAAATATGGAAGATATTATTATCAAAGATGGGTTAATAGTAGATGGTACTGGTAAAAAACCATATAAAGGTAGTATTATTATTCGTAAAGGTAAAATTCATAAAATCATTTCTGATAGTGATGGGTATACGGGATTAATTGAAATATCAGCTGAGAATAAAATTATCACTCCTGGATTTATTGATGTGAGTAATCATTCGGATACCTATTTGACCTTATTTACTGCTCCCTCACAAAAAAGTTTAATCACTCAAGGTATTACCAGTTTAATTGGGGGGAATTGTGGATCTTCACTGGCTCCACTTATTAGTAACTCTGCCATTGCATCTATTCAGAAATGGAGTAATATTGCTGATATTAATATTAATTGGCATACCATAAGAGAATACTTTACTGTACTCGGCTCTAAATCTTTTGCTCCCAATATTGGAACTTTAATAGGATATTCTACTATTAGGCGAGGATTAATAGGGGATGCCGCAAGAGCATTAACCGCATCAGAGCAAGCTACTATCACCGATATAATTGATAAGGCTTTATCTGAAGGGGCTCTTGGAGTATCCTTGGGGCTTGCTTTTTCTCATATGCAAGTGGTATCTAAGGCTGAACTTATACAGCTTACAACTATTGTCAAAAAACATAATAAGATATTAACCGTGCATACTCGTAATGATGGTGAAAAGGTTGTGGAATCATTACAAGAAATTATTGATATTACAAGGCAAACTCAGGTTAAGACACATATTAATCATATTAAAATATTAGGTCATAAGAATTGGAAATATGATAAGGATATATATAGTTTATTAAATCAAGTTCAAGAGGAAAAATTACCCCTCACATTTGATATTTTCCCCTATACTGCCAATAATACTGTTGCCTATATTCTTTTACCTGATTGGGTGTCTCTGGGGGGGAATGCAGTATTATTAGAAAATTTACAAGATGCCAGTATTCGGCGTAAAGTTATACAAGAAATGAAAGCCAATTCCTATGATTATAGTCGTATGATTATCTCTGATAGTCCGATGAATAAATCTATTTTGGGTAAAAGTATTGTAGAAATAGCAAAACATCAAGATTTAGGTGTGGAAGATGCTTTGATACAATTAATTATTGCTTCAGAGGGAAGAGCTCGAGTTATTGTAGAGGCAATTTCAGAAGAACATATTAAGCAATTTATACAATATGAAAATAGTGTTATTGGATCTGATTCAGCAGGATATGATGATGCCTTAATTCGATTAAAAGGATATGAACATCCCCGTTCCTTCGGAGCTATCACTAAGTTTTTACAAGATTATGTTCTGTCAGGGCAATTGAGTTGGGAAAAGGCTATTCCTAAAATCACGTCTCTGCCGGCTCAAATTTTTGATATAGATAATAGGGGATTATTACAAGAGAATAAACAGGCTGATATAGTAATTATTAATCCTAAAGAGTTAGAATCCTGCGCTACATTTCAACAACCTATTCAATATTCAAGAGGCATAGAAACGGTGATTGTAAATGGAATTATAACCTTGAAAGACGGAGAAATAATAGCAGGGGAGGGAGATATTATTACATAATAATACAGATATGGAATTACAAGGAAAAAAAGTAATGATAATGGGATTGGGTCTCAATGACGGTGGTTTTGGTGCTGTCAAATATGCAATATCTGAGCAAGCCTCAGAAATTATTATTACCGATTTGAGAACAGCAGATTTATTACAAGATACTATAGATAAAATTACTGCCTTACCCCCACATAGTATTCCTATACAATATATTTTAGGAGAACAAGATACAAAAAATTATATTGATATTGATATTTTAATCAAAAATCCAGGAATTCCTGAGAATTCTCCCTTTCTTATTGCAGCGGAGGAGGCGGGAGTTACTATAACTACCGATATTGAATTATTTTTTACTCATATACAATCTCTTCAAAATCCTCCCAGTATTATTGGCATTACAGGTACTAGAGGTAAAACGAGTACGACGGCTCTTATTTATCATATATTGAGTGATTATTATGGGGAAGAGAGAGTATTACTGGGTGGTAATATTCGCAAATCAATTCTTAGTATTATTCCTCATATTCAGGAAAATAGCTATATTGTATTGGAATTATCAAGTTTTCAATTAGAGTCAATACCATATTCCCCACATATTAGTGTATTTACTTCTTTTTTTCCTGATCATCTTGATAGATATAATTCATTAGATGAGTATTTTGAAGCAAAAACTCATATTGTTACAACTCAAAAAGCATCAGATTTTGCAGTATTTAATATTGATAATACTCGTATTGCAGAATTAATATCACAAATTACATCTCAAGTAACAACATATTCTCTTCATAATAATCAAGCTAATATATATATTGAAAATGATTATATTCTCTATAAAGGAGAAACCATTATTCATATTAATGATATTCCTATACGAGGAGAACATAATCAATATAATGTGATGGCAGCCATTGGAGTAGCCAATATTGCTAAGGTCCCCAAAGATAATATTGTGCAGGCAATAAAATCTTTTGTAGGAGTATCTGGGCGGCAGCAATCATTAGGCTTTGTACACGGAGTAGAAGTGATTAATGATACGGCTAGTACCATGCCAGGAGCTCTTATTGTTGCTTTAGAAACTTTCAAAGATAAAGGGCATATAGTGATTTGTGGGGGAGAAGATAAGGGATTAGAATATGGAGAATTATCTCAACATATATATAATACTCTTAAAGGTATAGTTTTATTACCTGGATCAGGAAGTAAACTCATACAACAACATATGCAAAATATCCCTATATATGAAGTAAATTCTCTTGAAGAAGCGGTTGATAAAGCTTTATCATTAACACAATCAGGTGATAGAATTGTATTTTCTCCTGGGGCTACGAGTTTTGGGATGTTTCGGAATGCCTATGAGAGAGGGGATAAATTTGTAGCTATAATAGAGTCAAAAAGATCATTATGAGAACAAAATCAAAGCAGTTTTTGCAAGGAATAGATCCTATTATTTTGATATCATTCGGACTTTTAATATTATTTGGACTTGTTATTTTACAAACAGCCAGTAGTGTTATTTCATTTTTGGAATATAAAGATCCTTATTATTATTTTTTACAACAATTAATAAAGGGAGTAATACCTGGAATTATATTATTTATTGTTTTTGCTAAATTTCCCTATCAATGGCTAAGAAAATTGACCTTTATAGGTTTTTTGATAACGCTAGGTATTAATTGTCTGATTTTTATCCCCTCATTTGCTACTATAGTCAATGGGGCTACTCGCTGGATACAAATAGGAGGATTTAGCTTTCAGCCGTCTGAATTATTAAAATTAGCTTTATTATTATATCTGGCTATGTTACTTACTAAATTTAAGAAAAGTATTAATGTACCCTCAACATTATTTTTTGTATTGGGAGTAATTGGTATGAGTGTTGGCTTAGTAATAATAGGACAATCGAATCTAAGTACAGGAATATTATTAACAGCAATATCAGGCTCTATGTTATTTCAATCTCCTTTGAAAATCAGATATTTTGTCATATTAGCTTTTATTGGAATTATTGGAGCATCAATATTTGTTTTTAGTAAAGATTATAGAATTAAGAGAGTGGAGACTTTTCTACAAGGCCAGGAAGAAGATAGATTAGGAAAAGGCTATCAAATTGATCAAAATCTTATTGCAGTAGGATCTGGAGGTATATTGGGTGTTGGTTGGAGTCAAAGTAGACAAAAATTCTTATATTTACCAGAAGCTAAAACAGATTCAATTTTTGCTATTTTTGGAGAGGAGGCAGGTTTAATTGGCATCACATTATTAATGAGTATTTTTGGAGTGGTAATTTTTCGTATTATTTGGCTTTCTACTAATATTAAAGATGATTTTGCAAGATATATTCTCATTGGGGCGGCAACCTGGCTATCTTTACAAATATTTTTGAATATTGGCGCTACAATAAAATTAATTCCATTAACAGGGGTTACTCTTCCATTTATAAGCTATGGAAGTACTTCTATATTGATTTTATGTGTATTGTTTGGTATTATTGCTAATATTAGTACTAATAGAATATAAATTATATGGGATATGACTTGCTTTTTATCCTAAATGTGCTACTATATATAGATATTATATATCATATTTAAGCAGTAATAAGAATAGTTATGGCAAATACACGATCTACAATTTCTCTTGATGATATGGTGAAGGCTGGAGTTCATCTAGGTCATCATACTTCAAAATGGCATCCAAAAATGAAGGACTATATTTATGGGAGTAAAAATTCCATTCATATTATTGATTTGAATCAGACTAAAGAAAAATTAGAAATAGCCCTAGATTTTATTTCTGAAATAGTAAGCTCAGGAAAAGATATTCTTTTTGTAGCAACCAAAAAGCAGGCTATTCCTATTGTAAGAGATATTGCTGAGGAAACAGGAATGCCATATATGGTAAGACGATGGGTTGGTGGTATTTTTACCAATTTCAAAGCTATTACGAAAAGAGTAAAGCAATTAGTAGTTCTCGAAGGGAAATTAGAGGCAAATGAATTACAATCATATACCAAAAAGGAGAGAAAGGTATTTGGAGATAAAGTAGAGAAGGGGAATAAGCTATTTGCTGGTGTGAAGGATGTAAAAGGACTTCCTGGAGCTGTATTTGTACAAGATGTAGTAAAAGATGCTCTTGCTATTAAAGAAGCTCATGATTTGAAAATTCCTGTGATTGCTTTGGCTGATACCAATGCTAATCCTGAATTAGTAGATTATGCTATTCCTGCTAATGATGATGCAGTAAGTTCTATCAAATATATTTATGCCCTTGTAGGAAAGACAATTGAGGAGGCAAAAGCAAAGAGAACTGTTGCTACTCCCGAAGTAAAAGCTAATACTAAAGAATAAGTACTATGATTACTGCTCAAGATGTTGCAAAATTAAGACAAATTACTGGTGCTGGAATGATGGATGCTAAAAAAGCTCTAGAGGAAGCCGCTGGAGATTTTGATAAAGCTCAAGAATTATTACAATCTCGTTATGCTGAAAAAGCAGACAAAAAAGCAGATAGAGAAACAGGAGAGGGATATATTGGAACCTATGTTCATAATGGAAAATCAGCAGCACTTGTTGCCCTTGCTTGTGAGACGGATTTTGTTTCTCGTAATGATGAATTTAGAGAATTAGCTCAAAATATTGCCCTTCATATTACCGCATTAATTGATGAGAGTGCTAGTATTGAAGAGATTCTTAATTCTCAGTATATCAAAGATCCAAATTTGACTATTGCTCAATTACTCAAAACTAAAATTGGAGTTTTAGGAGAGAATATTCAAATTACCGCTTTCAAGAAAATTTCTTTGTAGATTAATCTCATATTAGTTATATATGACAGCAGCTATCATTATTGTGATTTTAATAATTGCACTTAGTATAGGATTATTTTTTGTAATTAAAAGGTTTTCTCATGCCAATCATTTGGAGCCTGAAATATATGCTGAAGAAGGTTCTATAACAGATTTTACTAGTATTAGCCAAGAGCCAAAAGAAACTTTTTCAGATGAAAATATATCTAATTCACGTCTCGAGTCTATTCGAGCTAGATTTGCTTTAAATTTGAGCCGTATATATACATTTTTACAGAATCAAACTCGCAAAATAAGTCAATTAGGAGAAGTATATCAAGAGAATCAAAAAGAAAAGCGTAAAAAACGTGAACAAGAAATTCAAGAAGCGATAAAGCGCGATCAAGAAGCCTTAGAATTAGAACTTGCTCGTAAGGCCAGTACTTATGAGGCTGATACATCTGTCTTTGAAGCCACTACCAAAAGCACAGAAACAGCTATTGAGGAAAAAATTGTAGAGACAAAAGAAGAAATTAGTCCAGATACTAAGGCAAGTAACTTTGTGGAGCAATTATTATCTGAATCTGATGCAATTACAGAAGTATCTTCGGCAGAAGATGAAGTCTCAGATACCTATTATTATGAATATATGGAAAAACGATATATTGATAGAATTGTTGCTAATTCACGAGATATTGAAGCCTATAAAAAACTGGGAGAATTATATGTAGATATGAAAAATTATCCTGATGCTCTAGAGGCATTTAGTTATGTTGTGAAATTAAAGCCAAGTGATACATTAGCAAATCGTCGTATTAAAGATTTAGCTACTAGGCTCAAAAAGTAGATATAGATTATATACTCTCTATTGTCTAATAGGTAAAAATACGGTATAATAGACAACATATGAGTATAAGAATACAAGAGTGAAAGTAATGAGTTTCCACATCTTAGAGGATCCATCCAATGGCATTACCGATGTATTTTTATCCCATAGTACTTTAACGGATATTGATCCGATGATTTGGCAAGATGAAGATTTTGATTGGGAGGATAATACCGAACTCAGTCTTGACACTACGAAAGAAAAAATTTTCTCAATTCTTCATAATCCCATTTTATTAAGTAAATATTTTGATTCACCGGAAATGCTTTATGTTGTATCAAAAGATCAATTAGAAATTACTGATTATTATGATCTTGTACAGCGATATATTACGGAATTTTGTGAATTTGTAGACCAAGATTATGCAATATATTTTAAAGTTAATTCATAAATAGATTATATGAAAGAAAGTAAATTACCAGGAATACCTCTTATAGCATTAAAGAATAAAGTTCTTTTCCCTCATGAAGTGGTATCTTTGATTTTTGAGAGAGAACAGTCATTATTCTCTTTGAATAATGCCATGGATGAGAATATTGATCCAATTTTTGTATTCCAAAAAGCTGATGATCATACTATTGATCCCAATAATTTGCATTCAGTAGGTACAATAGGAAAAATTATTCGTATTTGGCGAATGCCAGAAGGTCCTACTGGAGTATTGGTAGAAGGTTTAGATCCTATTAGAATTCATAAAGTACATGAGACTTCTTCGGGTTTATGGGCTGAATATACCCATTTAGAACAACAGGATTATGAGACTAATATAGAAATTGAGGCTTTGGTACGTAATATTACGAATGTATTTAAGGATATTGTCAATATGGGGGTTTCTATTCCTCTTGCTGTGATGAATGAAATTATTAATGATGCGGTAGATCCTGCTACATTATCATATCTGATAACCTCTATTCTCTCTATTAAAAATAGTGATAAACAAGCTTTACTTGAGAATACTAATCTCATTGAACGATTAAAGCATATTAATATTTATATTACTAAAGAGCGAGAAATTCTTGAAGTTGGTCAAAAAGTACAAAAAGAAACTCAAAAACAAGTAGGACGCTTTGCGAAAGAAGCAATGCTTCGTGAGCAAATGAAAGCTATAGAAAAAGAATTAGGAGTAAGTGGAGAACAAAATGAATTTTCTGATTTAAAGAAAAAATTAAAGGCGGCTAAAATGCCATCCAAGGTTGCAAAAAAAGCAATGAATGAATTGTCTCGGCTAGAGAAAATGCCACCTTTTTCACCGGAAAGCTCTTATATTCAAAATTATCTTGAAGTATTAGTAAGTATTCCATGGCATAAAAAAGCTCGGCTTAAAAGAAATTTATTAGAAGCTCAAGAAATTTTAGATCAAGATCATTATGGCTTGGAGGATACTAAGGAGCGAATTACGGAATATTTAGCAGTAGAACAATTAACCAAAAAACCACAAGGTACTATTTTGTGTTTTTATGGACCTCCCGGAACAGGAAAAACTTCTATTGGGGAATCTATTGCGAGAGCCACAGGACGTGAATTTGTAAAAGTATCACTTGGAGGTGTTCGTGATGAAACCGAAATTCGAGGACATCGTCGAACTTATGTTGGAGCTATGCCTGGACGTATTATTCAGGGACTTCGCAATATCAAGACTACTAATCCGGTATTTATGCTGGATGAAATTGATAAATTAGGTTCGGATTTTAGAGGAGATCCTTCTGCTGCCTTATTGGAAGTATTAGATCCTGCTCAAAATCATGAATTTGTCGATCATTATCTTGATACGGAATATGATTTATCAGATATTATTTTTATCACTACAGCTAATGATTTAGGGGCAATTCCTGAGCCTTTATTTGATCGTATGGAAATTATTGAATTTAGTGGATATACTGACGATGAGAAATTGAATATTGCAAAACAATATCTTATTCCTCGTGTTCTTAAAAAAAGTGGACTTAGTGATAAACAACTTCAATTTACTGATGATTCTATTAAGACTATTATTAATAGATATACTTTTGAGGCTGGACTTCGAAGTTTTGAGAGAGAACTTGCCAAAATTACGCGTAAAGTTGCTAAAGCATTCCTCTTAAAGGGAGATAAAAAATTCCATATTACTATTAAACCTAATATGTTAGAGGCATATCTGAAGGGGGAAAAATATGAGGAAAGTCGTATTAATGCTAAGGATGAAGTTGGAGCATCAACAGGACTAGGATGGCATCCATATGGAGGAGATATTCTATTTATAGAGACTAATATCTTTAAGGGGGAGCCTCAATTGCAAGTCACAGGGAATGCTAGTAAGGTAATGCAAGAATCAGCACAAGCTGCCTTCTCATATCTAAAAGCGAATGCTACTAAATATGCTATTGATGAGAAATTATTAAAGAATTATACGGTACATGTACATTTACCATCTGGAGCAGTGCAAAAAGATGGGCCTTCTGCAGGACTTGCTATTGCAACTTCAATTCTCTCAGCATTGACCAAGAAAAAAGTCAAGCGTATAGTTGCTATGACAGGGGAGATTAATATACGAGGAAAAGCTTTGAAAATCGGTGGACTTAAGAATAAAGTTCTTGGAGCACATAGAGCTGGTATTAAGACAATTATTATCCCTAAAGCTAATAAAGCTGATTTAGAAGACATTCCAAAAAGTGTAAGAGAGGAAATACAATTTGTATTAGTAGAGGGATTTGAAGATGTATTCAAAGTGGCATTTTAAAACTCTTAATGATATACTAAGAATAATAAGATAAGAAATAGCAATAGGTATGAGTGAGACTAATCTTGACAAATCAAATTTAAGACAGGTAATTCTTGATTCTATTAATCAGGTAAATTATAGCTATACTATTGAAAATCCTGACAATAGTAATAGTACCAAGAAATTTGATAATATTGTTATTAATGGTATGGGAGGATCTGCCTTGCCAGCCGAATTATTATCTGAAACCTTATTTCAATTTGTAGAGGATGAAACACAATATCCTATTTTTATATATAGAAGTTATGGATTATCTCGTCATATTAAAGAAACATCTCTTATATTAGCTATTAGTTATTCAGGGAATACCGAGGAGACATTATCAGCTTATAATACTGCAATAGAAAAGGGATATACTGTTATTGCTCTGGCTGCTGGAGGAGCTCTTATATCTCGGGCCCAGGAGTTAGGTAAACCGTATATTGTAATCCCTAATCCTGATCCTCATTTTCAACCAAGATATGCCACTCTGTATCTTTTGAAAGCAATTATTGAAGTACTTATCCAATATGGTATTACAACAGCTGATATAAGGCAAAAACTTATTGAATATGTACAGGCTATTAGTCCTCAAGCATTTGAGGAACAAGGAAAAGCTTTAGCAAATAATATAAAAGGAAAAACTCCCGTTATTTATGCTACTCAAGAATATAAACTTGTCGCACATCTTTGGAAAATTAAAATAAATGAGAATGCCAAAACTCCTGCTTTTTGGAATTATATTCCAGAACTTAATCATAATGAAATGGTAGGATTTACGAGTCCCCAAGCAGAATTTCAATTTGTATTTATTCATAATGAAGCTGAAAAGTCTCGTAATATTCTAAGATTTCAAAAATTACAACAATTATTCGAATCAAGAGGGCTTGCTATACAGGATATTATTGTCCCTAATTTTGGGAATCATCTTGCTAACTTAGTTGCAATGACATTAATAGGGGATTGGACAGCGTATTATTTGGCATTAGCTTATGGTATTGATCCTACCCCAGTTGATATGGTAGAAGAATTTAAAGTATTAATACAATAATATGGATTATAATGTAAAGACAATTGCCAATCTTGCTCATATCAATCTTTCAGATAAAAGAGATACTATGTTACAGCAAGATTTTGGAAATATTTTAGAATATGTGAATACCTTATCTGATTTGAATCTAGAATCGAAAACAATTCCAGAATATCATACCCAAACTCTAAGAGAAGATATTGGATTTGCTGATAATCCTCGATTTAGTGATAATGTGAAGCAAAATATTATTGCAGAAATGCCCCTTACCGAAGATGGATATTTAGTAGTAAAATCAGTATTGAAAAAATAATATGAGTCAATCTATAGATATATTACATAAGGGATATAAAGATTCAACTATTAAAGCAAGTGAGGTAGTAAAAGATATATTATCAACTATTGAGGAGAAAGATAATACTATTAATGCCTATACCGAAGTGTTTGCTGATGAAGCTTTAAAACAAGCTGAGGAATTGGATGCTAAATTAGCTAAAGGTGAGACAATTGGCTTATTAGAAGGAATTCCTATTTCAGTTAAAGATGCAATTTTAATTGAAGGACATAAGGCTACTGCTTCTTCTCGTATACTAGAAGACTATACGGCAACTTATGATGCAACAGTAATTCAAAAGCTTAAAGCAGCAGGAGCTATTGTGATTGGAAAAACAAATTTGGATGAATTTGCCATGGGTGCTTCCACTGAAAATTCAGCTTTTGGTCCTACTCGGAATCCAGCAGATACTAATAGAGTTCCTGGGGGATCATCTGGGGGTTCTGCTGCTAGTGTAGCTGCTAATATGGCTACTATTTCAATTGGATCAGATACAGGGGGGTCTATTCGGCAGCCAGCTTCTCTTACAGGAATAGTTGGGTTAAAGCCAACATATGGTCGTGTATCACGATTTGGACTTATTGCAATGGCGTCTTCATTAGATCAAATTGGACCATTTGCTCATAATGTTATAGATACTGCTCATATATTGAATATTATTGAGGGTAAAGATAGTATGGATGCTACTTCAGCAGAATTAGCCACCAATCAACTATTAGATATTGAGGCTATCAGGAAAGCAGATGTGAAAGGTCTAAAAGTTGGTATTCCAAAAGAATATTTTATTGATGGAATTGATGCAGCAGTAAAATCTGCAATCGATGAAGTTATTGAAGAGTATAAAAAATTAGGAGTTGAATTTATAGAGGTAACTCTTCCACATACACAATATGCTGTTCCTACCTATTATATTATTATGCCAGCTGAGGTCAGTACGAATTTAGCTCGTTTTGATGGAATACGCTATGGATTATCTGAACTAGAGCAATCTCAAAATTTGCAAGAAGTATATAAGGCTAGTCGAGCAAAAGGATTTGGAAATGAACCATTGCGTCGTATTATGCTCGGTACTTATGTATTATCGAGTGGATATTATGAATCATATTATGGTAAGGCAAAACAGGTGCAAGCTATGATAAGAAAGGATTTTGTAGAGGTATTCAAGCAAGTTGATGCTATTATTACCCCAACTTCTCCTCATACTGCCTTTGCAATTGGAGAAAAAGTAAATAATCCTGTGTCAATGTATTTGGAAGATATATTTACTGTGGCGACTAATTTAGCAGGAATACCAGGAATATCAGTACCGACTTTATCAAATGCAGGATTACCAATAGGATTTCAGTTAATGACAAATCATTTTCAAGAACAAACATTATTAACCTTAGCGAATGCTATAGATACTATAAGATATGCTAGAAACAATAATTAATATTCTGTATCTGGGACTCAAAATTATATCAGGAGTTGCCTCTTGGATAATGTTTGTATTTATTGTATATTTTGCAATTAAAACAGAATTTTGGAAAAAGAAAATTTATAATATATTTATTGGATATAGAAAATTACCAAAAGCTGGGGATATTAGTCAAAGTTTTACGGTAAAAAAAGAATGGGAATCTATCACAAAGCGACTTGCTGTTAAAGATGAGGCAAATTATAAATTAGCAGTAATAGAAGCAGATAAATTACTTGATACCGTTCTCAAAAAATTAACTATTCCAGGGGAAACCATGGGAGAGAGATTAAAAGCAATACCCAGATCTCAATTACCGAGTCTTGATAATGTATGGCAAGCACATAGATTACGTAATCACTTAGTACATACTACAGAATTTGTTTTAACAGAAGGGAAATCTAAACAAGCTATTGATATTTATAAACAAGCTTTTATTGAATTAAAGGTTCTTTAATATGATATCTATCCTGCAAAAAGGAGATAGAATATATATAGATAAATGGAAACTTGATTATATTATTGGTATTGATGAGGCTGGAAGAGGTCCATTGGCAGGACCTGTGATTGCCTCAGCCATTGCTTTAACTCCTGAATTATTATCCCAAGATATTTGGTATCAAGAGCCTTTACAATATATTCAAGATTCAAAAAAAGTAACTGCTAAAAGACGACAAGCAATTTATAATGCAATACAGAATCAATATCATATTGGTACCGGTATTATATCAGCCCAAATTATTGATAAAATCAATATATTAGAGGCTACCAAATTAGCTTGGCTACAGGCTCTTGATGAATGCTTATTACAATTACCCCTAGATGCTCATATCGGTATTCTAATAGATGGGAATATTGCCCCAGCAGGAATAGAATATCCTCATATGCCTATTATAAAGGGTGATAATAAGCATCTCAGTATTGCTCTTGCCTCTATATATGCCAAAGTGACTAGGGACAATATAATGCAAGAATATCATAATACATATCCCCAATATGGATTTGCTCAGCATAAAGGCTATGGGACGGCTCATCATATACAGGCAATTAAAGAACATACATTATCTGATATACATCGAGTGAGTTTTTGTAAGTCTATAATCTGATATAGGCTAGGATATATATGTTTTTAAAATAGTATTATTTTCTAATAATGGCTTGAGGGAAACTTCTTCAGTTAATATTTCGTCTTGAACATATCCAAAAGGATTATCTAAATCTTTAATAAAAAATATCATATAAATAAGTATTAAGCTTACAAATGCATTAAAGAAAATACCTTCATAAATAATATCAAAGTGAATAAATAACATAGTAATAATGAGTATAAAACTAATTGTTTCTACAATAGCATATCCTGTCCCTAAAAAAGATGTTTCTCGAATTGTATCAACACGATTAATATATTTACGCAATATATTTTGCTCTTGTTTTAACCGTGATACAAAAGGAGCGGGCATATGGGATTGAAATAATTCAAAATATATATTGAGATCTTTTAGCTGAGAAATAACATATGAAGTGGTGGCTTTTTGATGAAACCAATCAATATAAGTTTTATTTAATTCTTGTATATGCTTGATATAATCTTTTCCCTGTCGAGAATATTCTCCTTTTAATAAAATCATGCCTTCATCAGCTAATGAAATTATTGATGAGGCCATATCAGAGGGGATTTTTTCACTTTCCTTATAATCTGCTAATACTCCAGAAATCAAAAAACTAATTAAAAAAATATTAGCTGATATAATAGCGGTAAAAAATGGACTAAATTGTAAAAATTCATATCCTAATATATGAATAAGATATTTAAGAGCAATAATAATAAGAATAAAGGGTACGGTTTTTAATAATAAACTCCATCTTCTGGGTAGGGGTATTTTTTGAATCATGCTATCTATTTAATATCAATATATACATAGTATAGCATATTGTTATCAATCAATAGAGGCCGCCCTCGACAGTCTATCCATAAGAGCGATACCTATTCCAATTGGATGAAAACTCTCAGCAATAATAATATCAATATCTTGAGAATCAAAAAAATGTAATCCATCATATACATGAGCAGATATCGCCTCATAATCATTTTGGCTACCAAGATCAAATTTACATATATTTTGGGGAAGCTGTATATAAATCTCAGTAGACACAAGAGCTCCAATATGATATCCCTTTTTGATATAATCATCAATTATCAATATAATATTCTCCTCAATGGGAATGAGGTGTATGGGAGCATTAGGAGCATAATGTTTATATTTCATTCCAGGAGATTGCACTGTAGATATATGTTTTTTTGCAATATATACCGGTACTTGTAAAATATCTTCTATATCAGATTGAGATATAGCACCTTGCCTTAATATAGTGGGCTTATCAATAGTAGTAATAACGGTAGACTCTAATCCAATATCACTAAAATCACCTTCAATCACAAATATATGTTTACCAAAATAGTCAATAATATGATTATGATGAGTGGAGCTTGGTTTTCCAGATGGATTGACTGAGGGAGCTGCAATAGGAGTATTACATTCAGATATAAAATATTGTGCAATTGGGTGACTCGGAAATCGTATCACCACAGTATCAAGTCCTGCCGTTACAATATCGGGTACAAGTTTAGATTTAGGAAATACAATACCCAGAGGCCCAGGCCAGAATGTATTCATAAGCTTTTGATTCTCTGGGGAAATATATGCAACAAGTTGATTGAGCATTTCAAGAGAACTAATATGTACAATAAGAGGATTATCTGCCGGGCGATTTTTAGTATCAAATATTTGTTGTATGGCCTGTTCATCGAATACATTAGCACCAAGTCCATAAACAGTTTCAGTAGGAAAAGCTACAATACCCCCATGTTCAATAATGGATACGCCTTGCTGTACTTGTGACTTTAGGATATTATTCATATAGATATATAATATGTTGCAATAGTATACAATATATTATAATCAATATCAATTCTAGAATAGGATATGGATATTAATGCTTTGAGTTTACATTGTTTTAATACATTTTCTCAAATTGGACCCAAGGCTTTAGCTGCTATTCAAAAAGCAGGGGCTGAGAAATTATGGAAAAAAGGTGTGCTAGGAGATTTTAAAAGAATTTTTTCTCCAAGAGCAAAATTTGATTGGTATAATGAATTTGAATCAATAGATAAGGAAGAGTTTCTGATACAAGAAGAAATATATTTACAATCAGAGGGAATATATCTAATTACTTTTGGAGATAATGCTTATCCTGAGAGATTATCTCAAATTGCCGTACCACCAATAGTATTATATATAAAGGGAGATATTACGGATATTGATAATGCTCTTGCTATTGTGGGTACTCGCAAATATAGTAATTATGGAGCCCATATTGCCGAGAAAATGAGTAAAGAGTTATCGGAGCTGGGACTACCAATTATTAGTGGACTTGCCCTTGGAATTGATAGTATTGCCCATAGGGGCTGTCTTGATGGTAAAAGTAAAACAATAGCGGTATTGGGTGGAGGAATATCCCCCAAGGCATTATATCCTCAATCTAATCAGAGACTTGCTCAGGCTATTATTGCTGGAGGAGGAGCTTTAGTTAGTGAATTTCCTCCTTTGAGTAAACCCAGGCGTGAGAATTTTATATTACGCAATCGTATTGTGAGTGGACTTTCTCGGGGGATATTAGTTATAGAGGCCCCCATTAAGAGTGGTACTATGACAACGGTTAAATTTGCCCTAGAGCAAAATAGAGATGTATTTGCTATACCTGGGAATATTGATGTCAAAAATAGTGAGGGAACAAATGCTCTTATTAAGCAAGGAGCCTATCTAGTTACAGGAACTCAGGATATTCTTAATATATTTGGTATAGAGGCAATTATACCAAGCTTTGCCTTATCTGAATTCAGTCCAGAACAACAAGTAATAATACAATATTTAATACAAGAGCCAATGGCGATAGAAGTATTGGCCGAGAAAACCTCACAGGAAATTATGGATTTGATGGCAATATTATCCATTATGGAATTATCTGGTATTATTCGTCAGGGAGAACAAGGAGAATATACATTAATTATGAATATAGAGAAGTTATAAATATTATGTTATAATAAAAATAATAAAGTAAAATAAAAAGATGCAAAAGCGGGTAAAAGGATTTACATTGTTAGAAATACTATTAGTAATAGGTGTGATAGGGATATTGGCAGCAATAGTATTGA
>CAZPCB010000005.1:0-12091 GCA_964585065.1 uncultured Candidatus Saccharibacteria bacterium
ATTTTGAGAATGTTTCTTTGCTACTTAATTTTGATGGGGCAAATGGAGGTACAACTTTTACTGATAGAAGTAATAATGCACATATATCTACGGCATTTAATGGTATGCAAACTAGTACAACCCAAAGTAGATTTGGTGGGGCTAGTGGATATATTCCAAATAGTAATTCCTATTTATCCATACCAAGTAGTACAGCGCTACAAATTGGAAATGTTGATTATACAATTGAGCTATTTATGTACCTGACAACTGGATCTTCTGGGGGGATGGTTGTTACCAAGGGTAATCCCTATATTAGTACAGAGTTTGCACTTATGTACCACTTTGGGAACACTCTGAGATATTATCCTACCAACTCATCGGGGACTACATTTACAGGGGCTCTGTCACTTGATACGTGGTATCATGTAGCTATCTGTAGATCAGGTAATACACATACACTTTATTTAAATGGTGTCTTGCAAACAACTATTAATGCAACTCCGGTGGCTATAACTACTGATCCTTTACTGATTGGATTGAGTCCTTGGTCTGGTACGGGTTGGTCAGCCCCTGCTGGTATATATATTGATGATTTACGTATTACTAAAGGAATAGCTCGGTATAATACAAACTTTACTCCTCCCACTTCAGCTTTTTGATGGGTGTTGCGTGATAACTTTTTTGTTGATTGAAGGATTATTATTAATATGCTAGTATATATAATAGTATTAAGAATACATATATGCCTACAGTTGGAGAATTAGTGCCAGATTTTACATTAGAAGATCAGGATGGGAAGTCTCATACTTTGTCACAATATCGAGGTAAAAAGGTAGTATTATACTTTTATCCAAAAGATATGACTCCTGGATGCACAGTACAGGCTGAGGGGATGAGAGATTCTATGAATGATCTCGAAGCTAAGGGAATTGTTGTGCTCGGAGTAAGTGTTGATGATGTAAAATCTCATAAGAAATTTGTGGAAAAGCATAATCTCAACTTCCCTCTTTTAGCTGACACTGATAAAAAAGTAGTAGAGGAATATGGGGTTTGGAAAGAGAAATCTATGTTTGGTAAAAAATATATGGGTATACAGCGAGATACATTCCTTATTGATGAGGAGGGTAAGCTTATACAACATTTTAAAAAGGTTAATCCTTTGAAGCATGCTGGGCAAGTACTAGAAATATTGTCTTAGAGTAATTTGTTATGTCGAAATTCCAATTGCCATCTGGATTTATTGAATATACTCCTGAAGAGCAGGTGAAGTTTAATTATATATTGGATACTATTCGAGAAGAATATGAACATGCGGGATTTACCCCTATAGAGACGGCGTCTATTGGATATTCGGAGGTTATTCTCGCTAAGGCTGGAGGTGAATTGGATAAAGAAATATATCGTTTTCAAAAAGGGGATAGAGATTTGAGTTTGCGCTTTGATTTGACGGTGCCATTAGCCCGATACATTGCCGAGCATAATCGTAATATGGTATTGCCTGCAAAGATATATCAAATTGGCAAATCTTGGCGTGCCGAAAAGCCACAAAAGGGTCGATATAGAGAATTATATCAGGCGGATATTGATATATTAGGTAATAATAGTAGACTTGCTGAGGCTGAGATGCTGTCTGTTATTCAGAATATTTTTGCAATTTTAGAATTACCAGCAATTACCTTTAGAGTGAGTAATCGTAAAATTCTTGCGGGATTATTGGATTCATATAGCATTACCGATATAGCTTCAATTCTGAGAATTGTAGATAAAAAAGCTAAATTATCCGAGGCGGATTGGATACAAGCTCTCAGGGATATACAAACGCCAGATTTAGTAATAGATATATTATTAAGTTTATTTGAAAACGGGAAAAATAATCAAGAAATAATAGAATTATTACAGCAACAGAATATCGATAATGTTTTGTATCAAGAGGGAATTGATGAGCTTATTGAGTTAATTCAATATTTGGATTCATTCCAAATTAAAGATTATAGTATAGATATTTCTATAGTAAGGGGACAGGATTATTATACCGGAACAGTATTCGAGAGTTTTCTTGCAGGACTAGAGTCTTTTGGAAGTATTTGCTCAGGAGGACGCTATGATAATTTGGTGGGACATTATATTGATACTCCTATTACCGGATTTGGAGCTTCTATTGGAGTAAGTCGTCTATTTGGAATCCTGCGAGAACAAGATTGGTTCCAAGAAATGCAATATGGAGATACTACCAAAATAGGAGTATTCTTATTAAATGAGGATACTGTGGAGGATGATATCAAGTTAATTATTGCGCTCCGAGATGAGCAGGGAATAGCTTTTGATTTATATCCAGAAATTACCAATTTCAAAAAAGCTTTACAATATGCTAACCGCAAAGGCTATACTGAGGCTATATTCTTTGGCTCTGATGAGGCTAAAGCCGGAGAGGTACTCGTCAAAAATATGGAATCAGGAGAGCAGGAAAGTATTCCCCTAGAAGAATTCAAGGGATAAATTCATTTGTGCTATAATATAAAGAATAGATAAAGATAGGATATGAAATTAATATCGTGGAATGTAAATGGGTTGCGGGCATTGCAAAGAAAGGAATTATTCCAGCCCTTTTTGGAAAAATATCAGCCAGATATTCTGTGTATGCAGGAGACCAAATCTCATCGGGAGCAATTAACTGATGATATTTTGTATATACCAGGGTATACTTCTTATTTTGAATCAGGGATCCGCAAAGGGTATAGTGGGGTGGCTATTTATTCTAAAACTGAGCCAATATCTATACAAACAGGATTTCAGCTCGATGATATATTTGATCAAGAGGGGAGAATTCAAATTGCAACTTATGAGAAATTTATTCTTATTAATATTTATTTTCCTAATGGTGGTTCTGGAGTTGAGAGGCTTGGCTATAAGCTCAAATTTTATGAGGCTTTATTACAATACTTGAAAGGTATAGATTATCATACAAAGCAAATTATTATTACGGGAGACGTGAATACTGCTCATACCGAAATAGATTTGGCTCGCCCAAAAGACAATCTCAAAACCTCAGGATTCCTACCAGAAGAGCGAGCTTGGCTTGATACCTTAACTCAAGAATATGGGTTCGCAGATACTCTGAGGCTCAAAACAGATAAGCCAGAATTATATACTTGGTGGGATATGAAAACACGAGCTCGAGACCGTAATGTAGGTTGGAGAATAGATTATTTTTTTGTGAGTGAATTATTAAAAGACAAGGTAAAAGACGCCTATATATTGTCTGATGTATATGGTTCTGATCATTGTCCAGTAGTACTAGAATTAGATATAGAATAATGAAGAAATTAGTATTAATAAGGCATGGACAAAGCTTATGGAATAAACAAAATTTATTCTCAGGTTGGACAGATGTTGATTTAACTCCTCAGGGTGTGGAGGAGGCTCGATTAATGGGACAAAAACTTAAGACCAAAGGATTGGTATTCAATAGAGCATACACCTCTGTTTTGAAGCGGGCTATCATAACATTGGATATTATTTTAGAGGAAATGGGGCAGACTAATATCCCAACAACTCGAGACTGGCGTCTTAATGAAAGGCATTATGGAAAATTACAAGGTAAATCAAAGGTAGATATTTTGGATGAATTATCTTGGGAGCAATTACATAATTATCGTCGAGGATATTGTACTAGACCAGCAGAATTGGAATTAGATGATCCTCGTAATGCCTATTTTGATCCTAAATATATTTCTATCTCTAAAGAATTATTGCCCCGCACAGAAAGCCTTGATGATGCCTATAAGCGAGTAATCCCTTATTTGGAGGGACATATTATTTCAGCATTACAAGATAATGAGCAAATCATATTATCCCTACATGGTAATACTTTGAGAGTTATATTAAAATATCTCGACCATTTATCCGATAATGAAATTGAGGGGGTAGAGTTTGCTATTGGAGATATTTTGGTATATAATTTAGATAGTGAAAATAATGTAATATCAAAAGAACATATCTAAAACTATTTTTATGCCTTCTACAAAACCAAAACATAAAGCTCGTATGGAGGAAATTATTTCTTGGTATCGTAGCACTAATACCCCAGCTCAACAAAAAAATCTATTACGTATTCTGAATCACGGAAGAATTGGAGGTACGGGTAAATTGATGATACTTCCTATTGATCAAATCCTTGAACATGGACCAGGAAGAGCCTTTGAACCTAATCCTATTATGTATGACCCATTAGAGCAAGCACAATTTGCTGTAGATGGGGGATTTAATGCTTTTGCAGCTCCATTGGGTTCCCTCGAGCGAGGTTTTGAAGTATTGGCTCGGCATAATGTACCTACTATTCTCAAAGTAAATTCTCATAATTTAATGATACCAGATGAGAAAAATCCCCGACCATCAATTCATTCTTGGGTGGGTGATGCTGTGAGACTAGGATGTGAAGCAGTAGGATTTACCCTTTATCCAGGATCAATACATAGTAATCAAATAGAACAACAAGCGAAAGAATTAATAGTTGATGCCCGAAAAGCCGGACTCATTACCGTATTATGGATATATCCTCGAGGAGAGGGATTGATTAAAGGACAAGAGAGGGCAGTAGATATTATTGCTTATGCAGTTGCACTTGGAGCTAGTTTGGGGGCTCATATTATCAAGGTAAAGCTTCCACTTGAGGGATATGGACTTGAATCTAATAAAAAACTTGGTATTTATGATAATCTTAATACTAAAACTCTCAAAAATAGAATAGCTCTTGTTATGAAGGCTGCCTATAATGGACATCGTATTGTTATACATTCAGGTGGAGATTTTACCAATGCTGAAACTCTAGAAGATGAGATAAAAGCTATTCGCGAAGGAGGAGCTTTTGGAACTATTATGGGAAGAAATGCTTTCCAAAGACCAAAAGTAGAGGCTCTTGATTTAGTTTCAGATTTACAAGATATCTTGGTAGGATAAGTATATTACTCTCTAAATTGTGGATAATATTGTACAAACTTTGACATATATGGTATATTGATATTAATCCTGGGCTTAGGCAGGTCGACAGGAGATAAAGTATTAGCAAGAAAGAGCAATCTTTCTTCAACAATGTAAATTATGAGCAAGAATCTATTTGTACGAAATATTGCGTACAAAGCAACAAACCAGGACTTACAATCTCTTTTTGAGACTGTTGGGACTGTAGTATCAGCAAAAATCATCTTTGACAAAGAAGAGGGACGTAGCAAAGGTTACGGTTTCGTCGAATTTGCCACAGAAGAAGAAGCTGAGCGAGCAATTCAACAGTTAGATGGAGCATCTCTTCTAGAAAGAGAAATCTCTATTCAACCTGCTAAGCCTCGAGAATAAGTCCTCGATACTAAAAAAGCTCCGAGTAATCGGAGCTTTTTTAGTACTTAATTTCTCTTCTAAGCTATGAAATCAAGTGGATAATATGGTTAATAGCAGCTGATACATCATTCTCACGACCTCTAAGAGTTCCTGACCATACTTGCCAAGCTAATAATGTTTTTGCAAATAGGGATAGAAAAACATAGATTTTTTCTCCAAATACATATGATTTCCAAGGCCCAACTTTTTTGTATTGAAGGAACATATTGATTGCAAATATATTAAATACTGCAAATAATGAAAATACAATCCAATATACAAAACTTGGCACATCCACATCAGCATTAGCAAGAGCTCCTTGGAAATGAAGGAAAATAACAATCCAAGGGATTATACCAGCAATACATCCAAATATATATGGAAGCCAATTTACTTCTTTTCTATCTTGATTAATTTGCTCCATCACAAGACCAAAAAGATTCATAGCGGCATTAAGTCCAAAGAGTAATAAGAGAGTAGCGAAATCATAAATACCAACCAATAATCCTATTATTACAATCATTATTGATGATGATAAAGCATATTCATACCATCGGATTACATTAATATGTTTCTTGAGATTTTTGATATACCAAGGATATACACTTGGTAAAATAGTAATAAAATGGGCTATAGCTGATAATAATAAGAATAGGGCAACAGCTGGTCCAATATTTACATCAAATAACTTTTCTTGTACTGGCATAGGTACAGCGCCACGATTTGTAGCATCAAATTTGAGATAATTGGTAAATACAGGCAGTAAAGATTCTTTAGAAATATATAACATTAATCCAGCTTGGAAGAAATGTACAGCTCCCATGAATCCATTATACATCTTAAGACGCTCAAAGCCATTGTGCAACTTGAAAGAAATCATAGATTTAGTATTTATTTAATATAAATTAAGTATGAACCGAAATGAAAAAAATGTCAACAGAATTATTCTTTGTCTTTAGCATCTGCCTTAGCTTCTGTAGCTTTAGAATCCACTTTTGCCTCCTTATATTCCTTATCCTGTTTTTTACCTGTAAGTATGTTGATACCGATTAAAATCACAATAGCAGGCCCTACAGCAAGCCAGAAATCATTCCAAGTAATAATTTCCAATCGAAGTAGCCCCAATACTACTCCAACACCAATCAGAATAATAGGAAAAGTAATAGACTTAAATTGAGATTCAAGTAATTTCCATACTCCAGCTGCAATAAACAAAACAGGTAGCCAATCTCCAAGAGATGGTGCAGGTACAATACCAAAGCTATCTAATAGCCATATTATTCCAACTCCAATGATAATAATTCCAAAAGCATTTTTACTAGTCATATGATTAGATTAGTTACTATATATATGTAGTATAGTATATATTTGCCTAGATTTCAACTAAGATTGTAGTAGTATTCTCCTCCGTCACCCTTGGTGACACCTCCCCCAAGGGAGTACAGAATTTCTGTCCCTCGCTGGCGAGGGTGGCAAGCTTTGCTTGACGGGTGTGGACATTAGAGCTAACAACCATATTGTAATAGCCCCCATATATTGATATACTAGATACATAAAGGGCCGTTGGCGCAGTTGGTAGCGCGCTTCCATGGCATGGAAGAGGTCGCTGGTTCGATCCCAGTACGGTCCACTAACCTTTTATTATGCAATCAAAATCACAAAAAACTATTTATTTTTTCCGGCATGGCCAAAGTGAAGGTAATATACAACATCTTGATTCTATCAATGAAGATATACATTTAGCGGAACAGCATCTTACAGAATTAGGGCGAGAGCAGGCTCACAAATTAGCTAAGCGTATAGCTAAATTTAAATTTGATGTACTATTATCTAGCACTTTAACTCGAGCTCGGGAGACAACGGAAATTATTAGTCAGGATAGGGACTATAATATTGAATATTTAGATATATTTGGTGAAAGACAAAAACCAAGTTCTATTATTGGAAAATTACGTAGTGATGAGCTCGTATTAGCTACAGAAAATGCTTGGAAGCATAGTTTATTTAATACAGGTGAGCAGGTAGAAGATGGGGATAGTTACGACACGCTTATTGCTCGAGTAGATCAAGCTTTAGAATTATTACAATCAAGACCAGAACAAAATATAGGAGTTGTCACTCATCAATTTTTCCTCAATACATTAATTATTAGAGCGATTTTAGGGGATAGTATTAATCCCGAATTATATACTCGATTACAAGAACAATATTGGATAGAGAATACCGGACTCACGATTTTACAATATCATCTAGAATATCCTTATACCGGATGGAGAGTATGGGCATATAATGATCATTCTCATTTGGAGAAATAGAGATTTGTTTTTTGATAAAAATTTTTTATGATATACTATATTCATACCAATATGAATAATGAACACAGATATGAGAAAATTAGGATATTTTGCAATAGGAATCTTTTTAATAGTAGCAGGAATCGGAATATACATTAATAAAGATTTTAGTAAAAAAGGAAATGATGAGATTAAGGCAAGCCTTAATACTACCGAACAAATTACCAAATTAAATGAAGATATTATGAAAGAGCGCCCAATACTTGAATTCACCACCAACAAAGGAGTAATAACTATCGAATTATTCAAAGATTTATCTCCGAATACAGTAGAGTATATTTCTAAATATGCTAAGGAAGGTGTTTATAATGACACTATATTCCATCGAGTGATTAAAGATTTTATGATACAAGGTGGAGATCCTAATACCAAGGATCCAAGTAAATCAGCTTTATATGGAACTGGAGATGCTGGAGAAAAATATGATGATGAATTCAATGATGAGCCTCTCGTAAAGGGAAGTTTTGCCCTAGCAAATTCCGGACCCGATACCAATGGTTCACAATTCTTTATTGTAACCGCTGACTCAACCCCTTGGTTAGATGGAGTACACACTAATGCTGGTAAAGTAATCGGAGGACTCGATATTGTAGAAAGTATTGGAAATGTAGCAACATCTCCTGGTGATAGACCAATTGAAGATGTAAAAATTATTTCAGCTAAAATTACAAAGGAGTAATAGAGGACAGTCCACCCCGTCTCAAAGATGACACCCCTCAAGAGGGGAATATAAATCTTGACATAATTATCTAAAATCGGTATACTATTCAAGCTCTTTTATATTTTTACCAAGCCCCCCTCGTGGGGGTTTTTGGTTTTATAAGCATATGCTATAATGAGTATAGATTAAGGAATATCATATATGGAAATTAAAGTTGTAGGTGATAAAACTCAAGGACAAACAAAACCAGAATGGTTAATTTGGGGAGGCTTGGGGCTTGCAGTATTTTGTTTTGTAGCTCAATTTATTGCCCAGATTATTTTCCCTATTTTGATTGGAGTAGGGATAGTAATTACTATTATCGGATTCATACAATTAATTATTAATTATTTCCAAAAATAATGGCAATTACCGTCATAGATATACCAGGATATAATCATAATAGTGAAAGTATTTGGCATCCAGAATTTCGGCAATTGATAGCAGAAGTGGGAAATGAAGCCATAACTCTTGATTTACCAGGAGGTAAATATCCTGTTTTTACAGAATGGTATCCTATTATAGAGCAGGCAGTGAGAGAAGCTCAATACCCCGTAATTCTAGTAGGGCATAGTTTGGGAACAAGAGCAGTATTATTATTCCTCGAGCAAACAGAGTTAAGTGTAGAGAGTATTGTCCTCATAGGGCCTTTTGATAATAATACTGATAATGCAAAATTTCGAGATGGCAATTATTCTAATTTTTTTGAGCATAGCATCGATATTGAGCGAATCAAACAACATATACGAGATAAGATAATAGTAGTAGGCTCAGAGGATGATGCTAATATCCCTTTTATACAGGCTCAGAATATTGCAAAAGATTTAGGGGGGGAATTAATAACAATCCCAAATAGTGGGCATTTCCTCGATGCCAAATGGGCTAAAACCTTAGGTGAAATAGCGGTGAATTAATTAGCAATCATCTCTTGACACTGCTAAAATTAGAGTTATAATATAATTAAGGAGGGAAACCTCCAGATAGGTGTACACCACATAGTAGTATTAAATAATATATATATGAGGATTAGAAATCTACCAACAGTAAACACTTTTGAACTAAGCCCAAGTAGGCTATTTGACGAGATATTTGAAACATCATTCCCAAGTTTGACAAGATCTGTTAATGATATGGAAATGTATCAGGAAGGCTCAGAGTTAGTAGTTAGACTACAAGCTCCAGGATTCAAGGAAGATGATATTGAGATTACCCTAGATAATAGAGTTCTGACCATAGAAGGAAAAGTATCATCCGAGGAGGAAAAAGAAGATAAAGATAGACATTATTATTTCAAATCCATTTCCAAAGAATCATTCAGTAGATCCGTTCAATTACCAGGAAATATAGATGAAGATTCTATCACGGCAGATTATAAAGATGGAGAGATTGTCATCAAAGTACAGCAAAACTCAGATTCTAGTAAGAAGGTAATCAGCCTCAATAAGGGGTAGTATGGGACTCAGAGAGTAAAAAAGGGGGATAATATCCCTCTTTTTGTTTTATACAATTAAAAATAAAAATCCACTCCGGAGGTTTTTTTGTAAGACTTCTGTCCATACATCGCCTCACTAGTGAGTGATATAATATTTCTTATTTTATATAAAAGGTGTATACTATACATATATTAATAAGAATACTGCTATGAAAAAATATCTTATTGCACTGGTAGCTATAATAGTACTATTTGGAACTCAGTCAGCTTCTGCTTTATTATTAGATTCTGGTGATATTGTTAATCCAAAAGAAAAAGTTCAGGGGGATGCTTATTTAGCTGGTCAGACAGTACAAATAGATAGCCCAATAGAGGGCGATGCTGTAATTGCAGCAGGGAAAGTAGATATTGACGCTACTATCTCGCAAGATTTAATAGTGGCAGGAGATTCTGTTGCTGTTAATACAGATATTGGGGATGATGTCAGAATTGCAGCCTCTAATGTTACTATCAAAGGTAATGTGAAAGGAGATGTAATTGTATTTGCTCAAACTTTGATCATAGATAAGGATGTGACTATTTCTGGAGACATTATTGCTTTTGTATCTCAACTTAAATTAGATGGGACGGTAAAGGGTAATATCAAAGTAGCTTCTGAGAATACTACTATCACAGGAGAAGTACAAGGAGATAGTAATATCAGAACAGCAGATTTTACTCTAGATGGAAATTTGGGAGGTAAAACAACTTTTGTTGCAAGTCAAACCGTAGATATTAGTGAAGCATCTCGATTTGGAGGTAATGTAACCTATGGATTTACCAAAGAATTAGATCTCAAACCAAATCTTGCAGAAGGAGCAAAAGCAACATTTGATGCTGAGCTCTTAAAAGATAAAGGGGATAAAAAGGGTATGGCAGCCAAAGCCTTCTCGGGATTCCTCGTATGGGAGGTACTCTCAGCAGCTCTTGTAATTGCTCTCATATTCAATTTCAATAAAAAATTCATTCAAAAATCAGTAAAAAGGGTTTCTAATTGGGAAGAGGGATTCAGAGCTTTTGGATATGGGGCATTATTATTCTTTATACCAATCATGGTGATTCTATTACTTATAATTACTATTATTGGTATTCCATTAGCTCTATTTACATTATTTGCCTATATTTCATTAATTATATTTTCTCAAGCAATAGCAAGTATTGTAACTGCTCAATGGTTACATAGAACATATCAATTTGGGAAAAATGATTGGCAAATATATTTCATTGCATTAGGAATATATGTATTATTATCCTTCTTGGCATGGGTTCCAATTGTAGGGTTCATCATAGGATTGGTAGTAGTATATACTTCACTCGGAGCATTAGTAATGCAATATCGAAACAAATAAATTACTATGACCAGTTCATTAATCGGGGCAAGTTTTGTGGCAGGTATGTTCACATTTCTTGCTCCTTGTACATTTCCTCTTATACCAGCCTATATTGGCTTTATAACCGGGGATGGAAAATTAAATAGATTCCAAACTATACGCAATGGAGCCCTATTTGTATTAGGGTTTATGGGTATATTTGTGACATTAGGAATTTTTGCAACGAGCTTAGCTGGGTTATTAAATGCAGAAACCCGACTACTTATTTCTCGTATTGCGGGAATTATTATTATAATCTGGGGATTAGAGATGATAGGATTATTCCGATTTGCATTATTCCAAAAAACCTGGACCCCGCGAATCAAATCATTGAGAGCAGGGACAGCTCAGAGTTCGGTATTATTAGGAATGCTTTTAGGCGTGGGTTGGAGTCCTTGTATTGGGCCAATACTCGGGACTATACTTACTTTTCTTATCAATGATGGGACGGTATTAGAGGGAGCTTTTTTGATGTTTGTATTCTCTCTTGGACTTTCGGTACCATTTTTACTTACTGCTTTATCATTAGCTCAAGGGCGAGAAGTATTGCAAAAGATAGAACATATTACCCCTATATTAAGAATTATAAGTGGAATATTTTTGGTATTAATTGGAATATTATTTGTTACCAATAATTTAGAAATAATAGCAAAATATTTATTCAGCGGATTAAAATTTTTGAATTATGATAGAATTTTAGATTATTTATAACATGATAAATATTATGTTATAATAAAAATAAAGAAGTAAAATAAAAAGATGCAAAGGCGGATAAAAGGATTTACATTATTAGAAATACTATTAGTAATAGGTGTGATAGGGATATTGGCAGCAATAGTATTGA
>CAZPCB010000006.1:0-7905 GCA_964585065.1 uncultured Candidatus Saccharibacteria bacterium
ACCCGTAGTATGTGATATACTACTATTCATACATTTCATACTAATATGAAAAATCTATAACATCTTACACATTTCCCTAAACTACCAGATATAATAGTTTTTATTACTGCTCCCTAGACATAAGCCTAAGATAAGCTGAAACATAAACATTTCACACTAAATGAGCATAAAAAATCGAGGTTTTTCTCAAATCTAAAAAAATAATAATGCTAACATCTTAGTGGAGACCAATATATATATCTTTAGAAGGAACATATATATAAGTGGAGACCCCGTGGAGAGACGATGGAGACTTAGTGGAGAGATAATGGATACTATATACTTATTATAATAAACGATATATAGTTACCAATATCTTGAACTTAATATATTTATAGATAATATATAAACATTAACATTAGGATGAAGGAATACATATAACTTATATAGAAAGATAATAATCCACTACAAAGACCTTAAATAAAAGAAAACACCAACCTACAATTTCGAGGGCTGGTGTTTTTCTATTTAAGGAGATAGAGAAAAAAAGATATCTTCTTATAGTAAGAATTAAATCTTTTAGGAGGGAAGGATAAGATTTCGAGCTATTATATCTCTTTTTACTATATAAGAGATAATGTATTTACACCATTAGAGAAAAAGAATTTCGAGCTTCTTATATAAGGTTTATTGAAGAAAAAGAACATCTATCATAATGAAAGATGAGTCTAATACACCAAAAGATGAGTCTAATACACTAAAAGATTGATCTGAAATATCGGGGCTCTTAAGAAAAACCAAGCATTTTTTAAAATGAACTATCAAAAAGAGTCGTAATATATACTATTCTATGTTAGATAAATCTTTTCCTGCAAGTTTTTCGAGCTATTTAAAAATAAGGGCAAAAATATTTAGGCTCAACATTTCTCCACATTATTACCAGAAAAAAGTGAGGCTAAAACTTAATGATCTTTCTCACACAAGCTTAAGGCTGTGTGAGAAAGATTTAGCTTCAACATTTTATAATAGATATACCTTAAGAATTTCGAGGCTAAAAATATTTATGAATATTCACGCATATAGTACTAGCAGAGTAAATGGCCCTGGTAATAGATTTGTATTATGGACTCAAGGATGTTCTAAGGGATGTCCTGATTGTTTTAATCCTGGTACTTGGAGTGTTAGGGAAAATATATCTCTTACACCCTATCAGATTTTCGAGCTAATTAAGAATTATGATATTGATGGTGTGACAATAACTGGCGGAGATCCATTAGAGCAAGAAGATATTTTAGAATTACTATTATTACTTAGTTCTTTAAATTTGAGGAAGGGGATAATTCTTTTTACTGGATTCTCTATTGATGAAATAAATAAAGATTTTCTCTTGAGAAAATCTTTAAGTTACATAGATGTTTTGATAGATGGTAGGTATGAGAAAGAAAAGAGAATTTCGAGTGGTTTGAGGGGCAGTGAAAATCAGAACATCTTATACTTCTCAGATAAAATTCACCCAGATGAATTAAGTATAGATCAAGAAATAGAAGTTGGAGTAGCTTGTGATAAAATATATATTACAGGTTTTCCTAATATTTCGAGGAAAGTTTTGAAGAGTCTTGGAGTAATATTAAAATGACAATAAGAGAACTTTTACTATTAGAGAGTAAGAAGAGTAGTGTTGAAGAATTTTTTGCCCTCTTATATGGTCAAAAAATCGATCCAGCTTTTAGGGTGATTAATGAACTCTCTATTAATTTTAATCTATTAGAGGGTATGAGTGTTTTTTGTTTTGATAGTGAAGATTATGTTTATTTTAAATTATGTTTTTTTGATCTACCATTTTTAATTTACAAGTTTAATAATAATAATGATTGTGAATTTGTTTGGTGCATAGATTTCGAGCTTTATAAATCTGCATTAAGAATTTGTGTTAAAGCAGTGGATAAGAAATATATTCCAGTAAAAGATATAGATGAAAGAATATTCTAATATAGAATATTCTTCTTATAGGGGGAATAATATGACTAGGAAAAATAAAATGTTGTATGATGCTTTGATCGACTATGTTTCTTATTTTTATAATTGTTCAGATATGCCAGACAGTGCTAAGATTAATGCGCTGAAAATATTTGAACAATTACTAGACGAAAAGATAGATGTTAATGATTTTATCCCTGTAATGAGACAGATGCAATTCAGTTTAGATATGATTACTGCATAGGAAGAATATATTATTATCTATTATAATATTATTGAAGAGACGAATAAGACAATGAAGTACTGAATCTACTCTTCCCTATACATTTAGTTGTGGAATTAAATAAAAAAGGATCCTTTCTAGAGGGATCCTTTTTTATTATGCATTTCTTTTGAGCATAGGTATTTCATCTAATGCCATTTCTAAATATTCTAATATATATTTCTTGTGTGTAGGAAATTCTCTAACATCTTCATCATACTGTTCTTCTTTAATTGTATACTCAGGAAGATTGTTAACTTTTTCTTTTAATGTGTTTAGGAGATTTTCTATTTCTTCAATTTTGCTAACAACATCATCTGGCTCAATATCTTGTAATGTGGAGTCTATATTTAATCTTGGTCTTTCACCAGGCATAAAAATCTCATCAGCATTAATCTGTGCTTCTCTTTTTAATAACATTTCGAGAGCAATATTGTTGTAACCAAGTTTTTTCAAGTTGTCTTCGTTCATGATGATTTTTTGTTCCGTGTATTGTAGCTTTATACCTTCTATGATATCATTAATGTATGAACTTATCCCTGTGTTGCATTTCTAATATCCTAGCTGAGCAGGGGTACAAATTTCGAACAATGACTTATAAGAGTTTTTCCAGTAAATCGAGGGAAGAGTCATTAGAGAAGCTGTCTGGTATTGTTATTAATAATTTCAATGTATCAGAGAAGATCGTTCGTCATTGTGCAGCTAATGGGATTAAGGGATATAGACTTTCGAGTGATCTTTGTCCTGTAATAAAACATCCAAGTGTTATGATGGGATTAGAGGACCTACCTAATTATTCAGAGATAGAAGAATCAATTAAAGATTTATCTAATACAATAAAAGAAACAGGCATTAGAGTTAGTGCACATCCATCTGAATATATAACTCTTACTTCTGATGATCCAATCAAAGTGCAGCATAGTATTATTGATCTTGAATTCCACGCTGAAATTTTCGAGCGCTTAAGATTAGAAGGGTCTTACTATAATCCTTTAAATATACATATACGTAAAGAAGGAGAAGCTCAGCAACTTTGTGATATATTCATGAATAACTATAATAAGCTTTCAACATTAGTTAAGAGTAGATTAGTATTAGAGAACAACGATACTGGCAACACCTGGACTGTTGCTAATCTTAAGAAATATTTTTTCGAGCCTTTTGGTATTCCTGTTACATTTGATAATCTTCATCACAATATGTTGAATCATGGTGTTTCTCAAAGGGATGCTTTTTATGATGCATACTCTACCTGGAACTGTACTCCGATCTTTCATTATAGTGAAGGAAAAGATGGCACACGAGCTCATAAAGATATGGCAGAAGATCTTCCTGAAAATTACAATGAAGATGTACTGTTTGATGTAGAATTAAAGAGTAAAGACTACGCGATATTGGATATAATAAAAAGATACAATGATAGAAAAATTACAACAGTTGATTGATTCACTTGATGAAAGTGAATCAGAGAGTATTATTAATTTACTTGAGAGCTTGATTTTATCATGGGAAGATGATAAAATCAACTTATATACAGAGATTAGTGATTTCCATATATATACTATATTAAAAATATTGAGGTTGTTTCAAGATGAACAAACAGAAACTGCAGAAATTACAATCATCCCTTAATGAGGAAGAAGCTGGCCTTTTGTTTCATATATTATTAAAATCTCTTGAAACAGCTAATCATCAAAAAGTAGAATATAGCCACGAGCCGCTCACGCATATGAATACTGAAAGCTTAATGGTAAACTTGAATTTAGATCTGCCAATCAATAAAGCTTTTATTGATAAATTTAAAGAGGCCATTAAATGAATCCAGAAATTCTACCTGATGAAGAAAGTAAAAAGTTTTATATTGATGTAATTAAAAAATATTCTTTAGATGTTCGCCATCCACAGAACACTACAAAGTTTTTCGAGGGCCTTTATTTAAAGAATAGAACTCATAGGATCAATATTACTAATCACTTTGATAATTCTTATGCGACATTTACTAAATGGAGTCCTAAGGATTTTAAATGCGAAACACTATGGATTAATAAAAGTGTTTTTCGAGACTTCTGGAGACATTATATCAGCTCTGCAAAATAATCTTGCAATCAAGATTGATGTCTGGTAATATAAGTTATCAATAGAAAGGGTCGAAGCCAAAATGACCTTCCAGAGTGTTTTAGAGAGTGTTGATTCCCACAAGGTGAATCAATATAAAGAGTATTGGAATAATGTTGCTCCACAAACAGATGGAGAAATATTCCAAAGATGGTTGTTCGCATATACATCTATCCATACTACGTGGGAAAGCAATGTTAGAGCATACAACCATATCAAGAATTTCGAGTCTTGGATTGGTGATAAAGATAAACTTGCTCACTTATTATATATAGGTAAAGCAGGTTGTCATAATCAACGTACAAAGTATATCTGGGATTTTTCGAGTAAGTTTTGGGCTAATCCTGAAAAGTTTAAAAAGACTAATAAGGAGAATTGGTTTAAGTTTCGCAATCGTCTCTCCCTTGATTTATGGGGGATTGGATTAGCAAAAACCAGTTTCGCATTAGAGTTATGCTATCCTGAAAAATGTCAAGCAGTTTGTCTTGATGTTCATATGCTCCGTTTACTAGGAATGAATGAAAACGGATATAAGAAAGATAGTGCTAAAGATGTTGCTGAATATGAACAGGGAGAAAGAAAGTGGCATTATCGAGCCAACAAAATGTCTGCTCCTAATTATATTGCAAGGTGTATCTATTGGGACGTAAAACAAGGACACAATAATTCGAGGTATTGGTCATCTTGTTTAGAGAACCAACTACACTTTGATTTTTAAAGATTTACTAAGGAATGATTTTGGCTTCTTGTTCCTTAGTAAAATGAGGGAGAACAAAGATGTTCTCCCTCCACTTAGAAGCTGATACAATACTAATAGAAAGCCACTATGTCTATAAATTTATCTAATCAATCTTGCTTTGATTTTCTTCCCACATTAGAGAAGAACTCTATTGATTTAATTTTAATTGATCCACCATACACTATATCTCGCTCAACAGGTTTCGAGAGTTGTGGGGAAAAAGGTGTGGAAAGATTTAAAATGTCCTATGAGTTTGGTGAATGGGATAATGAAATATTCGCCCTTGATGAATTATTCAAAGAGTGCTATAGAGTATTAAAAGACCAAGGAACTATTATCTGTTTCTATGACTTATGGAAAATCGAGACATTAAAAAAGTGGCTTGAGGACTCTAAGTTTAAACAGATTAGATATATCGAGTGGATAAAAACTAATCCTGTTCCTATCAATAGTAAAATAAATTATTTAACTAACGCTAGAGAGATAGCTCTTACTGCTGTTAAGAAGAGTAAGCCAACATTTCATAGTGTGTATGATAGAGGCATTTATAATTATGCTATTTGTCATGAGAGAGACCGTTTCCACCCTACACAAAAACCACTAAATTTATTACAAGATTTAATTAACAAGCATAGTAATCCTGATGATTTAGTTTTAGATTGTTTTGCTGGTAGTGCTTCTTGTGCTGTTGCTTGTTTTAATACAGGCAGAAACTTTACAGGATGCGAGTTAGATGAGACATTCTATAATAAATCAATAGAAAGAATCAATAAATTAAATGACAAAAGCACATATGTTTCTCCAAGTAGCGCAACCTGATAGTGAAGGTAAAACTCAGCTATGGTTGTTTAGTGAATTGGAAAAGATGTTTCCTGGAGTGCAATTCCAAACTAGCAATGGTGGGGATTGGAATAGGTCTGATGGTCAATTAAAAGATTTTATTATCCATAGAGAAAAAATCAAAAATCGAACAATAGGAATTCGATTAGATGGCTTTAAGGATAAATCTAAAGACCGACAAATTCGAGCTGATATTTTAAAATATATTAGATCTCAAAACTGTCGCATATTAGATGTTGGTGGAGAGAACATAGAGTGCGACCATAAAGATGGCCGTTATAGCTCTGATACATATAGCAATGTTTCAGAACAAGACACTAATGATTTCCAACCATTACATAGAAACGTTAATTTATCTAAAAGAACACACTGCAATAACTGTATCAATAATAACCGCAGATATGACGCGAAGAAGCTTGGATACATTATTGGATGGTACAATGGGGATGAATCATACAAGGGAAGTTGTGTTGGATGTTACTGGTATGATCCTTATATCTTTAATAGAGAAATAAGCAAACACTTCAAGCCATAAGATTCTGAGTAAGCCAAATGAAAATAGATTTTAGAGTAACAGGTACGATGGAAATACCTGACGACGCAATCAAACACTATGATGTTGCTGGTAAATTATATGCATTAGAGTTCAACGACATTATGTATATGCTCCAAGTATGTATTGTAGCTGAACAAGGTGCTGGTGGATTTGATATTCTCCACCAATTTGAGGATATGGAAAATCATCGTATTACAAACGTTAGATACGATGATGCAGAATTCTTTGAAAGTGAATAATGCAAAACAGTTAGCTAGAAAGAGTAAACATCTAGCTAACTGGACCCTTATAACTTTTAATTTCTATCATGTGCAGCTTGATGGTTACAATATATACAAGAGAAATATCTCTAGGAACTATTGGCAATTCACTATAGCAGATGATATAACATCTTGTACATTTATGATGTACGAGAAAGAAGCCAAATATGCCGAACTGGGTAATGAATGAATTGATTTGCTCTTTTAAAGAACAAGAGCAATTCGACTCATTTAAAAACAAAATCAATCTTGAAGGTCTTTTCAACTCCTTCATTCCTATGCCTGAGATATTGGAAGGTACACAATCCCCCAATATTAATCCAGATAAACTAATTGCTGATTTTAATAAAGAAGGCAATACAGCAACAACACTCCAGGAAGTTATTGACGCTAATCACAGATGGTTTTCTGGCGTGGCGAAAACAGCAATCAAAAACCAAGAAGCATTTGAAGCCACTGGATACTATGATTGGTTTTCTTGGAACATTGCTCATTGGGGTGTTAAATGGGACGCTTGCAGACCCACTGTTAATTTTGACCTCCTGACAATCACACTTGCTTTTGATACTCCTTGGGATTGTCCTGAACAATTTGTCCGAACTCTTTCCACACTCTATCCTGAAGTCAATTTTGTAATGATAACAGGCTCCATTGAGAACGACAACCATTATGAGTTTGTTTGTGATAATGGTAACTATCAAGAAATCTGCTGTTACGAAACATTTAAGGAAGCAGTAATGGATGGTAAATGGGGTGGAATGGCAGAGTGGGAAATGGTTTTCGAGGAGAGTGAAGAAGTTGTCTCTTAAAGAACTAATCCTCAAACTGCAGGAGTTAGAAAAGAAATATGAACAGTACAGCAAAGACACTGAAGTTGTGTTGGCTGTACATTCTAAAAATGAATATAATCCAGAAGTAAATTTAGATTATATTGATGAAGTAGTACATCCTGCTCTTGATACATACTCTGGCTATCTTTGCCGGATTGTCTTATGTGGCGAAATCGAGCAACAAGACTAAACAATTCGAGGGGAGATTTTCGAGTCTCCCCTTTTCTTTTTATGTAGAGAGTGATATAATTCGAGTATGGAAAACCTCAAGTGGATATCTGCAATGAGTGAGCGTTTGAGAGATGAACTTTCGAGCGAGTATGATGATGAAACAAAAGATTTAATTA
>CAZPCB010000007.1:0-3801 GCA_964585065.1 uncultured Candidatus Saccharibacteria bacterium
GGCTCGTGTTATATATAGAAATTGCCTTAATAAGATGCTTGAAGAAGAGTGTTCGAAATTCGGATATATATTTTTCAATCCTTATGGACCTTATACAAGAGAAGATGGAACCTTGAAATATGAATTATCTGATAAATGCATTCATGTTTGGGAAAATACGTACATAATCACTGAATTCCAAAAATTGATTACTTCTATCAGCCAGGCTTAGGTATTATGGGTGTTCTTGCTCTACTCGCTTATTCCTATTCGATTGGTTCCGTGAAGGATTGCTCCAACGGTCTATCTAAGATGAGAGTGAATTCCATGAGTTTCCTACCTGACCCTCCAGTGAAGGGTCAGAATTCTACACTGAAACTTTCTCTTGACAACCCCAGTGAGGTTCTTGCAGGGACAGCGACATATTCATTTACTTATAATTTCATTCCTCTTGCACCTGAAGTGAAAGACCTTTGCCTTGAGGTCCCTGGTGGTTGTCCTATTAAGGTAGGAATTCTAGATACGGTGTCGTCTTATCTTATTGACCCCAACCTTTCTGGCACTATTGGGATGAAAATCGAATGGAAAGACGCAGCAAATACTAATTTGCTCTGTATTTCCGTTTCTATGAAGCTTTAGTTTAACGTATATTCGTAAACAATATATAGGATAATGAATACAAGGTGACCAAACTTAAGAAACCAGTGTAATGGTAATCTATTTCTTTTAGAGAAGCCGCTATTCCAATGGAACTTGCAACCATAACGGCGTCTGTTAAAATAATCTTGGGTCCAGCTTCCGCATAGGCCTTGAAGACATCAATCATAGAATTATGTCCTCTTGGAATTTTTTGTATAACTCCAAAGTTAAAAGCCATATCATGGATGATTTGGATGACTACCGCAAGGGCAATGAAGTAAAGTATGTGCCATCCTTCTTGCTCTAAGAAAAAGGCGCTATAGATGTACCGGGCAATCGCAATTCCAATGGCTATTATGGTGACATCTGATAAGACAGCGGCTAGACCAAAGTCATCATACCATTGGTTAATGGGTCTTCCGAATACCTGGGGCATGAAGCGCACTAGGAAAATGATGAAGGTGTCAACGAATAGAATAGCAGGAATGTAAAACCACCAGTCTTCATTTGCTCTGTAGTTTGCAACGTTTGCTATGCTGGGAAGAACTCTGGTGTCCATCTTTCTAATATAGTCTAAACATTTGTATATGTCTTAGATTAGATTACATTCGGATGTCTTTAGAAAAACCATGGTTCGTTTATTTACTAGCAACTGTGGAAGCTCCTACAAGAACTTATGTGGGTGCTACTGTAGATCCTGACCGTAGATTACAGCAACATAATGGTGCTTTATCAGGCGGTGCTAGAGCGACTTCTAGGGTTCCAGGGGGGTGGTATAGGGTCTGTTACTTGGAAGGCTTCGAATCGAAACGAGAGGCGTTGCGGTTCGAATGGTGGTGGAAACGTCGGTCTGCTAAGCTAAAGGGAAATCCACTGGAACGTCGACAGGCTGCAATGGAGGCAATGATGGGTGAATGGCCTGGATTAGAGATTCAACCAAATTGATTAAACTCTTGATAAAGTTAAGTAAGTATTCCAACAATATTCATTTCTATCTTTATAAAACTCATTATATCTCTTTATATTTTTTGTGTCATTATCATCAAAGAAGCCAGATACATTAAATTTACCTTCAAAAAGATTAATTGTTCCAGGGAAAATATTAGGAAATACATTATAAATTTTAATTTTATTAATCAAGTAATCTCTTTTAGATAAATCTATTTGAGGAAGTGTATTTATAGCATATGAATATTGATTATCTAATGTAAATTTATCTCTATTATCATTATCTATAAGATGTTGGACAGAATAATGACTACCCGCATTTACAGGATAATTATCATTAAAAAACACATGGGTTATACCCTTTTCAATACATTGTAGTAATCTTTGAGCAGAATTTTGATGGTCATCGAAGAAACAAAGTATATTGTCTAGGTTATATTTTTCTAAGCTTAAACTTGAAAAATCCATAAAATTATTTCCGGTGTAGTATATAGTATTAGGATTTGTATCAGTGAACCCATTAGCGTCAATCGCTCGTGGATCTAAGCATATTATTTTACAAGAATCACCTAATACTCTTCGTATAAGTTTAGTTGACTGACCATTCCAAACACCCGATTCAACGACTACTTCAGGTTTTAATTTATTTAATAATAAATAAAATGAAAACATGTCATTTATCCTCATCCCTCCACCATTCGAATCCATTTCTTTTAAATAATAATTTTTAAGAAATGTATCTAATTCTTCATACGTATAACCTAAATCCATGATATATAAGAATACATATGTAACTTTAGGTGCATAGATTAGAACCGCACAATTTTATACTTTATACCTCTTGGTGAGACATGTAATATCTCTTTCTTAACAAATAATTCTAATATTATAAAAACCACATCTTATTTTTCTTCATAAATTTAATCTTATCCTTACCTATTATATAATTATAATGGATTAATTCTGCAGATGGTGGAACAGTAAGAAGTGTATCATTATTTACACCTGGATATTCTCCATTTAGAAATATTTCCCTAGAAATTGTAATACGCTTTATATGATTTTTATTACATATTTCCAATAAATAATCTTGGTCTGTGAAATTTTTTCTTATATCGCGTTTCCTATAGTCTACTAAGTCCAATGTCGTGGGATTATTTCTAAAAATACATATACCAGCACAGAAATTAGGACACTTATTAGGATTAGAACATTTTTTATGATTCTTATTTTCATCACATTGTGCAAATAAATCGATATGCCAAAAGATATTCATATTATGAATAACAGTTTTAGTTGGGTCTTTCAGAACTATTATGTCAGTATCTATATAACCAACTGGTGTATTATAATTATTCTTTAGTGCATGTGATATAGCATCTAACTTGTAAAAGCATACAGTCTTATAATCGCTTTCACCCCACTTGGAAAATGAGCTCGATAATGAATTATTTATAATATTAGCTGTATCTATACATGTGACATTTGAATAGTCTTTTAATGCATCCATAGTTTGCTTATCGAGACAATATATAGTTATATTAAAATGACTATTATATACATTCATCGATTCTAAAAAATTCCGTGTAAAGTCAATATATCCATAGTTAATAATAGTAATCCATTTAATTTCTTCTTGTGTATTCTTATACCATTCTATTTGTTGTCCACACCATCTTTTTATCCAATAGCTTCCACACTTCCTTATTTCTTCTTGTTGTTCATTGGAATAGTATGACAAGAATAATCTACTGAAATCATATTGCTGATTGGCTATCTCATTGTATTTATTTTCTAGATATTCTGGAGTAATTTCGGAATAGTCTTTTGTATATAGTATAGGTAAACCCCTGTATTTTTCTTCAATTTTCTCGTTATATTCTATAATAGGTATACATCCTGCTAATAGTGCTTCATAGTGTCTGTGGCAATCTATACCGTTTCCTTCAGGAGATATTATGAATTTGTATGACGGCGATGAAGAAAAATATATATGGCGTTCTAATTTAATATTCTGAATACTATTTTTTCCTAGAGTATTTATAATTTGTTCTCTATTAATACCACTAGATCTTCTTCTTTTGTCTGTTATAATATTAACTGCACATAAGACTAGTTTATCATGGAGACCAATTTGCCACGTTGGATTATTATCGAAATATTTAACGTAAGTCCAATTCATTCCTATTGGAAATGGCGTCCATAAATCTCCTCCGCAAATACTACTTGCTTGAA
>CAZPCB010000007.1:3811-6635 GCA_964585065.1 uncultured Candidatus Saccharibacteria bacterium
TATATGGGTCCTTGTATAGCTTTTGCCATTCTGAAAAACAGAGTAAGTTTTCGAATATTTCTATATTTTGTTTAATAATAATATTGGATGACATAGATACATCAACAATAGTAGCCCATGTCGGATAAACCCCTGAACAATCACTCCCTTTAATCCATATAGAAGGCATAAAACGCTGACCCTTTTTTTTATCTTGGAAGAAAGCTCCTAACCAACTGAAGGAAGAATTTGCACAGATCGCGCCTTCGCAATTTGACATTTCAATTAAGGTATCCAATTGGTTTACTTTATTTGAAATGGTGTATGAAATACTGAATTGCTTCATATACTTTGTAGCGTATGTAACATCATCTGAGAATACTATGTATTTCGTATGAGGGCTAAGTAAATTGAAGCATTTTTTATGATAATAAGAAAGGTCATAACCAAAGCTTCCTTTAGGTAAATAATCACCTGCTCGTATGTGTATGAAGTATGTATTTGGATAATGGTCGGTTTTTATCTTAGGTATTAGTGCAGAGGGAAAATAGCGTTCATCTTGAAAATATCCATACAATATCACATTGGATAAGGAATTTGGCAACTTCGAGTAATTAAATGTTTTTAATTCTGATATTACCCTTAGATTTTCAACCCTATCTACAACTGGTACATTAGGGAATATGCTGAATAACATTCCGTCAAGGTTTTTTTCATGGGGCTTTGAACCAATTGAGTTATTTGCTTTCGATATTACACATTGCTTAGCATATTTTTCAGCATATCCAAGTGCCGCTAACATTTGAAATATTCTGTTGGCTAAACCGTTACGTAAAGAAGGACAAACTAAATTCCCTAGAATTTCTCTACGAAGGATACTGTTTTCGACAGGAATATTGTTCACAAAAGGTAAAAGCGAAGGTATAGCCGAAGGTAAAGGTAAAGTCCTTTCATTATTGACTAATGGTCTTTCTATAGTTTTAGCCGTAGTATTATAAGTTTGCCTTGAGAGAATAAATTTATGCTGAGCTTGAATATCATTAGTTTTCCTATCTAATGTATTTTGCAGTAAAGCTGCTACTTCAGGTGAAATTCTTTTTAACCTTTCTTCAGGGGTTTCCCTAAGGTAGTTATTTGACCTCATTGATTATCAGTGATATTATTATTTGCTATATTTAACTAGTATTCTAGATAAATATTACGAATTTAGACCAACGGGCATTTGAAATACCCGTTAGCCTTTGCTGCGCTGAGGCCGCTAGGATATTTGTCCCGCTCACGAGACAAATATCCAGCGGTCTAGAGTGCAATTGATGTAGGTGGATAGTAGTTATTTTCTTTATACATATTTTTCCTATTGCGAATGGTATTTATCCTAATACTCTTACCTGAATTAACTAATTTTATAATACGTTGAATTATTTCAGTACCAAATATTTGAGATGTTAAGTTTATTATTTCATTCTTTGTAAGAATTTTAGATAATTTATTTACTTCTAAATTAAAGAGTTCTGGATCCATTTTTTTAGAAAAGCTTATTACCCCTGGATACTTTAGCTGAGCTTCCTTTAATAAGGTATTAAATACGCGTCCTGCTATCTGTTTTTTCTCAGATGAAATATCTTTACTTTTAAGAAGATTTATAGATAAAGATTTTTTTAATGTACTAGCCCCACCTTTACGCTTTTTATTAGATCTAAATGATGTTGTAACCACGTTACCCACAAATAAGCCTATTATAAGAACACAAAACGCCACTGCAAACAGCTGCGAGTTCCTAACCCCTACCACCGCCACCGCTGTAGGTGCCACCACTTCCCGTGCAAATTCAGTTATTCTAGTCAAAAAACTCTCTTGCTTACCTGGGGGTAGCATCGCCGCCGCCTCCAGCGCCCTCGCCGCTGAGTCAGGCAGGGGAGCCGCTGCAGCAGGTGGGGCCGCTGCTGCGCCTGCTGAGCCAGCCAGGGGAGCCGCTGCAGCAGGTGGGGCCGCTGCTGCGCTAACTGAGCCAGGGGGTGAGGCAGGTGCACTAACTGAGGCAGGTGCGCCTACTGAGGCAGGTGCGCCTACTGAGGCAGGTGCGCTAACTGAGCCAGGAGCTGCGACTACTAGCTGCTGTAATGCGGCTATCAGACTTGATATTTGCGGTGACCCAGCCTGACTACCGGGTGCTCTGGCTTGAATCTCACGGAGGAGGTTCTCTGCTGCAACTATTTTTTCTCTTAGATTTTCCACAGCGTTCTCTAGAAGTGCATCAGCGGTGCCCTTAGCAGCTCTTGCGCTATCAATGCCCTGTCCAGTATGTATTGCAGTATTCAATGTGGTCTGTGCGAGAGTAACTTGCGCTTTTAGAAGATTTATTTCAGCAAACAATACCTTTATTTGTTCCACTGCTATAACCAGTTCTTCATTAGAGCCTCCTGACATTCTTATATTAGTAATTAATATATTAATTTTAGCACATGGTGCAACCATATAATTTCGCCATAAACAATTAGTCTGACTGAGACATTATGTCTCACTCACAGAATTGTGGATATATGTAATTTTACCGAGGTGGCAAAACTTATTAATTGGAGTAGGCAAGGCCACCCATGCCGCTCATGATACGCAGAACGTTGTAGTTCGTCGCATAGACGCGGACCGTCGCGCTCGTCGCCGTGCCAACAGCGTTGTTGGAGACCGTGAGCAGGAGCGTGGTGTTATCAATGCGGGACAAGTTGCAGGTGCCAGAGGGCTGGTGCTGCTCAGGGGACAGCGCGAAAGAATACACGTTGATACCCGTGGCAGGCACGTTGGTGTGGTGCTGGTAGGGCTGGACCTCGTTGAAATAGCGGCCCTCGCG
>CAZPCB010000008.1:0-5901 GCA_964585065.1 uncultured Candidatus Saccharibacteria bacterium
GTTCATTAAACCTGAGCTGTATAGCAGGATCCTGCTCTATATTAAAGGGGATATTCTCCATAAAGTATATTTGTATATTGATTTACATATTTATAGTATATCATATTATTGAATAGATATACTATAGGAAATAGGTGGATATGGGTGGACTTGAACCACCGACCTGTCGCTTATAAGACGACTGCTCTAACCAGCTGAGCTACACATCCGTATATACTAGTATATCATAAAAAATATGAGTAATACTAGTATAATAATGAATTTTTATTCTCCTTCTTTGGGAGCTTCCTCTTTTGGAGTATCACCCATTAAAGCTTCAAATTCTGGTCTTTCTATGGTCTCGTCTTTGATAAGGGCTTGAGCTAATAGCTCTAACTTATCCTTATTATCGGTAAGAGTTTTTTTACAAGTCTCATATGCAGTATCAATAATAGTTTTGACGGCAGCATCAATTTCTTGTAAAGTTTTCTCACTATGATTAGGGATTTCTCCTGTACGATTATTACGATAATCAGAATAATGAACAGGACCTAAATCACTCATTCCATAATAGCGTACATATTGTTCAGCAATTTGTGTTAATTGCTGTATATCATTAGAAGCTCCTGTTGTAACTTCGCCAAAGGTAAGCTCTTCAGCTACATATCCTCCAAGAGCTACAGCCATATCGGCTTCAAAATGGGATTTTGTTATAAGTCTTCTATCTTCGGTTGGCATTTTGAGAGTATATCCTCCAGCTCTTCCACGAGGAATAATGGTAACTTTTTGAATAGGATCAGAATGCTCCAGGAAATGTCCTGTGACAGCGTGACCGGCTTCATGATAGGCGACTATAGTCTTTTCCTTTTCACTAATAACTCGGCTTTTTCTCTCTGGACCCATTAATACTTTATCAATTGACATTAAGATATCATTTTGATTAATGCTTTTCTTATTATGCCTAGCACTAAGAATAGCGGCTTCATTAAGAAGATTAGATAAATCAGCTCCAGAAAATCCAGGAGTTCGCTCAGCAATAATTCTGAGGCTTACTTTTTTCTCCAGAGGTTTCCCTTGTGCATGAACTTTGAGAATTTGCTCACGCTCTTTGATATCTGGTAAATCAAGGGTCACTCTTCTATCGAATCGTCCTGGTCGCATAAGGGCAGAATCGAGTACATCAGGACGATTAGTAGCAGCGAGTACAATAAGACCCTTATTGGCTTCAAATCCATCCATTTCTACCAAAATTTGATTCAAGGTTTGTTCTCTCTCATCATTACCACCACCAACTCCTGTTCCTCGAGAGCGACCAACAGCATCAAGCTCATCAATGAATATCAGGGCAGGGGAATTCTTTTCTGCAGTTTTGAATAAATCTCGAATACGGCTAGCTCCAACTCCTACAAACATTTCTACAAATTCGGATCCTGAGGTGAAGAAAAATGGTACCTCAGCTTCACTGGCGACAGCCCTAGCTAGAAGAGTTTTTCCAGTTCCTGGAGGCCCTACTAATAATACTCCTTTTGGAATTTTTGCTCCAATATCTGTATATTTTTGTGGGTTCTTCAAGAATTCAACAATTTCTTCTAATTCTTCTTTGGCTTCTTTTAGTCCAGCTACATCAGCAAAGGTAATCATTTTCTTCTTATCCTTTTCTGGCATAATGACTTTTGCCATGGAGCGACCAAACATCATAGCTTGAGAATTTCCTTTCTGGGCTTGCCGGAGAGAAAACCAAATTAATCCACCAATCAAGAGAATTGGTACAAAAATATTAAGGAATATAGAAAAGGCTATACTACTTCCTTCATTATTTTCTACCTTTATCTCGAGATTATTAATTTTATCTTCTGAAACACCATAGGCTGTGAGAGATTCAATAAATGTCCCAGATGGTTCTTTTTCAGCTTGTTTAACTTTATCATCTTTAAGCTTAGCTTTTACGGTATTATTAGATACCGTAACTGAGCTTACATTATCATTTTGAATTTCTTTTACAATATCTGAAAAGGAAACTTTTGTAATATTACTATTATTTTGTGTCACCAAATATCCAAATATGACAATAATAGCCAAAATTGACAACAATCCCGAGAGAATGTTTTTGGTGAATGTTTTCATACAGTATTGAGTTAGTCTATATTAGGCGAGGGCAAGACTGATACGATGCTCCTGAGCATCTACAGATAAGATTTTGAATTGAGCGGTTGCTCCTTCTTTAAGAGCAATATATTTGTTGCGATCCTTTTCAATTTCTGAATTATGTACAAGACCTCGAACTTCATTATCTAATTGAATGAATATTCCAAAATGATTCATTCGGGCTACCTGTCCTTCTACAATTTGGTCTACAGTAAATTTCTCAGTAATTTTTTTCCAAGGATCTTCAGATAATGCCTTGATAGAAAGAGATACTTTTCCATTTACGATTTCAATGACTTGAGCTTTCACTTTATCTCCTTCTTTATAAAGGTCTCGAGGATTTTCTACTAATTGCCAAGAAAGTTCTGAAATATGTACCAATCCTTCAAGTTTATGACCATCTTTACCAAATTTCATAAATACTCCAAAGTCTACAACTCCAGTTACTTCTCCTTCTACAGTATCACCTTTTTGATAGCTATTTACCAGATTTAATTCTTCACTCTTACGAGCAGCTTTTTCCGATACAATCAATTTATTCTCTTCTCTATCAACATTGATAATAGTTACTCGGAAAATATCTCCTGTATATTCTTTTAGGCGTCCAAGAATTTTGGTTTTATCTCCACCATCAACTCGAGGATAATGATCATAAGCAAGTTGAGATACCGGTAAGAAGCCATTAATTCCATTAATACTAATTAATAGACCTCCCTTATTAGCATCAATAATTTTAACTTCTACCGGTTCTTCAGCAGATTGTTTTGCAAGTAAATCATCCCAAACTTTATCTTCAGAAGCTTGTTTAAGAGATAATTCAATATACCCATCAACAGTATTAGTAGTAACCACAGTTGCAGTTACTTCATCACCTTTTTTTAAGGTTTTGATAGTTCCAAATCCATCATGAAGTTCTTCTCCAAGAATAACTCCAGTTCCAATTGGACCAAGGTCAATATACATTGCATTAGTTCCAATATCGAGAACAGTTCCTTTGATATCTTCTCCAGCTACCGGTAAATCAATCGGATAGCTTTGTAGGAGAGACTCCATTGTAGTAATAGTTTTAGTCATAGTAGCAAGGGCTCAAATTAGTTGATAATACGATAATTCTGATACATTTTATAATAACAAAATGAAGGCACAATAATCACCATGTATTATAGCATAAAATAGGGGTAATTGCAAGGGTGGGCACAGGAGGGCTCGCCGTTCCGGTAATTTCCCCCTGACGGAAAATTCCTGCAGGCCGGGACTCGCGTGTTCGTCTTGTGCTTTGCACAAACTCACACTTTCTCCGTCCTTCGAGCCCTAACAAGAAGTCTACTAGACTTCTTGTTACTTGAAAGGTGGGCGCAGGAGGGCTCGAACCTCCGACCAAAAGATTAAGAGTCTTCTGCTCTACCAACTGAGCTATGCGCCCGAACATCTCTATTATTATACTTATTTTTAGTAAAAAAGCAATATAGTCCCTTAAAATGGAAGGATTGGATTTGCTACAGTGGTAAATCTTGACTTAGTAGCGTCAAAGAACTGTTGTAATTCGGTTTGATCAAGGGCTCTATCATAAATAGAGACATGAGCAATATTACCCTTCCAAGACTCATTAGGATTTTCTCCAGCAAATCCAGCCCCAATACTATAAGAGCCAAATATATTTTCAGAGGAATTTGTATCTAGGGTTGTATACCATAATATACCATTTACATAAAATTTAATTACATCTCCAACAGTATGAGTGACAGCAATATTATACCATTCACCAGTATTGAGGGTTAAACCAGTAGTATAGGTAGGATTAAATAATTGTATTTGATTATTATAGGTGTTCAGTAAATTAGTATCATTAACTAAATCAATAATTGAAGCAAATCCAGATGAACCATTAGTTTTAACCCAAGTATTATAGGTATAAGTATCTGTTGTTTTGGCAGAAGGTAATGGTACAGTAATTCCTGTATTATCTGTAAATACTAGGCTACCACCATCATTAGAATCATAACCAACCCCATTAACAAGCTGTCCATCTGTTTCACTTGTGCTTAAATCTTTCCATATAGACCCGCTTCCAGAGTATGCACTTGCACATACATCCAAGTATAATACTAAATCACTGGTTATTGGAGGGGCTATACAGTTCATTGGAGCAATTGGTGGTTCAGGAATAGGTATTGCCTTAAAACAACTAAATACACAATTTGCATTATTACGAAGAGTAGGGAATGACACACCATTACTTTGCCAAATAGTATCAAAATCCCAAGTATTAAAACTATTAGCATTATACATTTGAGAAGTGGTAAGAGGAGTGGCATTATCTGCGGAAGATGTTTGTAAACTAGTCTCAGTATTCCAATAATTATTGGTATTATTTACTGCCAAATCTCCAGGATTAGTAAAAACAAACTCAACTTGTCCAGCAAAACCGTTATTAATAGGGTTTATAGCAAGAGGATTTTCAGAAATGACTTTTCCAGTAGAATAGCTACTCCTAATAACAGAATCCCTATTATTGCCAACAAATCCACCAGTATAGATGCCCAATAGGAGAGTGTCTGTAGGAGGTCCGACTACATCTGAATTAGGCAATATCGTCACATTACCCGTGGCATATGAATTATGAATACCTATTTCTGGAGTAGTATCTGCAATGGTTATTTCACTTGGAAACACTAATAATGAATTTACTCCCTGCATATTACCTACAAATCCTCCTGCATAATCAGACCCAATAGACACATTACCTGTAGCATATGAATTCATAATAGAAGTGGTCGTTCCACTCATACTACCAACAAAACCACCAGCAGTATAGGTATCAACAGACACATTGCCAGTAGCATGGGAGTTGCGAATACTTCCGCCGTCCATTATAGCTACAAATCCTCCTCCATGACCTCCTAATTTTCCTATACCAGGCTCATATACTACAGTTACATCTCCATTAGCACAAGAATTGAGTATTTCACCATTCTGCATTTGTCCTACAAGTCCACCAATAGATGCCCCCCCATCAACATCAGCATTAGCTGTAGAATTAGATATAGTCCCATCTTCCATCCAACCTATAAGCCCACCAATAATATTTCCACTACCATGTACCTGTCCATTAACAAGAGAATTGTCTATAAGTCCATTATTCATCCAACCCACAAGTCCGCCTCCATAGTAACCAAATCTTGCCCAAGATACACCCTCTACAACAGCATTACGTATTTCCGTTGTACCATCTGCATATCCCACTAGACCTCCTACATATTGCTTTGCTAATATATAATTATCTTGTAATACAATATCATAAATCTTTGCATTATTCGTACGAGAGAATAGCCCAACATAATAATTAAAGCCTTGATTAAACTCCGTGCCCTCACGATTAATAGTAAGCCCTAATATCCCATATCCATTGCCATCAAAAGTCCCTGTAAAACCTGTAAAAGGTGTATCCGTAAATCCATTACCACCAATAGGAGTGAACCCTAAACCATCATTCCAAGTTTCGGTTCCTGTGGCATCAATATGATTACCAAGCTTATAATGAGCAGAAAGATCCTGACTCATAGACTGTAATTCCCAGTCATCTGTAATAATATAAGGGTTTTCAGCCGTTCCATTCCCTTCCAAATTAGCAAATATTTCAGATATATCAGAAATATCGGAGGTCTGAACTGTAGGTTCAGTTATATCTAAAGAAACTATTGCAAAAGATGGTGGCTCTGTATCATGAGTAGTAGAGAGAGTATTAATAATAGAAATCTGGTTACTATATGTGGTACC
>CAZPCB010000009.1:0-256 GCA_964585065.1 uncultured Candidatus Saccharibacteria bacterium
TAACTCCAGTACTTGTGTCTGTTGCAAAATCATCAGTACCTCTATCAGATAGAGCAGCATACTCTTTTAACTTCAAGTCTATCTCTCTATCAGTAATAGGATAACCTGCGTTTTGTTTTATGTAGTTTACGGCGGCTTGGTATATTCGCTGCATCTCAGGGCTTCTACCAGATTGTTGAGTAAATGGAGTAGCCATTCCTTTAGGGAACATCTTCTTATTCCAAGCACCATTCTTAAATGCAGCGTATGTTCTTGT
>CAZPCB010000009.1:266-2378 GCA_964585065.1 uncultured Candidatus Saccharibacteria bacterium
CTCCCAAATTCTGGCTAATGGTAGCGCTAATTTGGCTGTTAGGGTCGTTTATAATACCATTTACAGTTGCTGACATTCCATCAATATCTCTACGCAGAGATTGCAATATTTTAGCAAACTCTCTTGCATTAGTTCTGTTTTTAGAACCCATAGGTAAAGAACGCTCCCATGTATTCCTAAAATCATTCATGCTAATCTGACCCTCCATATAAAGACTAGCGTCCCTTAAAAACTCCGCCTGTCTTGATTTCGTTAAAGACTTCAATACAGGTTTGGCTGCCTTTCTAAATTGATACACCTTGTCTTTAATTCTACGCATGTCTGCATCAATTTTCCTACCCCTCTTTTCCATTAACCTCTTTATATCTCCTTGATCTCCAGATTTAAACCAGTATTGGAATAATGATTTTGCATTTGTAAATCTTTGAGGGACAAGAGTATTAGCTATAAATTTAGCCGTCTTACCTCTATCATCTTTAGGTGCTAAACGTCTAACTAATCTATCTAAATACCCTGCATTTTCGTAGTCGCTAAGAAGCGCACCATCTATTGATATAGCAGCATTTTTAGGATCCTCAATATTGTCAATCTCTTGACTTGTAATATCGGATATTGGCTTATTACCCATCAATGACCTTGAAACAATATCACCATACTCCTCTACGGTCATGTTTAAAATATCTACCTTCTTACTCATGCCAAAAAACTTGTTTAAGAAGTTATTTAGCATCTCTCTTATTTTAGATACTATACTTTTTTGAGAGCGTCTTTCGGCGGCTTCCGAAATTGCCGATGCTGCTGCTCTTTGAAGTATTTGCTCCTGAGTCAAGGGTGGATACCCTTGATTCTGCATATTCTGATCAGCAATTATGGATTCAGCTTCATAATCAGTACCCTTTACAGTTTCTATAATTTGATTATACAAGGCTTGATCCTTGTATTTAGCAAGCTCCATCCAAACGTATCCAAGACCGGACATCTTTGCATTTTCAGCAAATGCTGATGATGGGTCCACTAAAATTTCACCACCAAAATATATAGCTGTAATATTACCTGACGGGTCTGTAATTCTAACAGCATCAGGGTAGTTAACAAGAGCAAAGTCAAAATCCTGTTGATCTGCTTTTATGTTTACATTAGGAAGAGAGAGTAGGTTTAATGATACCTGTGCTGAATTTCTATTATTACTGGAAGGGGTGTTAAATGTTACATTTCTTTGTCCTATCCTTTGCTCTTTCACTTTCCTTTCGATAGTAACTGCATTCTCGTCAAAAACAACGTAGTTAAAACCTCTTGCTGTTTCAGATGTCGCGCCGCGAGATATGCTTTCAGCAGGAAATTTTACGCCGTCAATTCCTGCATCTAAAAGATAAAGAGATGCTTCTTTATCACTATTAAACTTTTTTTCTAAGAATGTGTATAACATCTCGCCTGTCACAATCTCTTTCTCAGTACCTATTCCTGAATCTGTAATCTTAGACAAATCAGAAGAAAATTCCCAATTTGTTGGAAAATTAAAAATGTCTTTTTTATTATATTGGTCTAATAATTTTTCAATAGTATTTTTGGATAGAGGTCTATCCCACTCTAACCAAGTGTATTGGTCAGGAGTTTTTCCTTTATGAAGTGATACTTCGTACAATGCCCCTATATCATCCTTAACAAAAGGAAGCACGTTTTTATCTGCCCATTTCTTTAGACGATCTGGATTATTTGATACATTTAAAGATTTGGTGTAGTCAAATGTCCTACTTAATTCATTTAAAAAATCAGCTCTTTCTTCATATAAATCATATAAATCAGGATCTTTTGTATTAGATGCTCTTTCACGATATCTATCAGCTTCTCCTTCTACCGATCCATCTTCAATCCAAAGCTCTTTTGACTTAACCTTTGATAAAGAAGATTGATAATGCTTTGCAATATCCTTAACATCTGTAAAATACAGTCCCCATCCAAACGCTTGCGCTCCTTCGCCAGTACCCATTCTTTCGGTAGTAAATCTATCAAACTCATAGGGAGAACCGTGAAAAGCAGACACCTGCTGTTTGGCCATCACACTTTTTTGCGGTACAGATGAAGGCAATTCAACACCGACCTTGTCAGCGAATT
>CAZPCB010000009.1:2388-5372 GCA_964585065.1 uncultured Candidatus Saccharibacteria bacterium
GAGGCTTTTATATCCTCCTCGGTATATTCCCTTCCGTTAAAATAATATTTACAAGCCATTTGCTAACTCTTGATCAAAGATAATTAAACCACAAGTATCACCGTTTATTACGGCTAATCTAGCTGAATAATCACCATATAATCCAGCCGACTTTCTCTGAATCTCTATAAACTCTAATAGTATTTGCTGACAAGTTGGATCAGCAGTTTTATAAAAATCAGTATAGAACTCTAATAGTGACACCTCACTTTCATAAGCAACTTCAATGGCATCTACAATACCTTCAATCTTTTCATCACATTTATCAATCATAGGCATCTCTGCTAACACGCCTACATCATTTAAGAAGTCGGCTATCTTTTGATAATGTTCTACCTCCTCCTCGCTCTCATGCTTGAAAAACTTATACGACCCAAGATAACCCAAGACCTGAAGCTGATTAGCAATATGGCGATATAGGTGAGATACATACATCTCTTGATATAAAGCTTGATTGAATTTATCAATGCAATCATTTGAAATTAAAGCGTTTTTCATTATAGTCCACAAATTTTAGTTATTCCTAACTGGTTTATAATAGTTTCAAAGTTATCATTTATTTCCTTAGCTTTCATATAAAGTTCTCCAAAGTTTTCACGATTTTGCTGTTCCATCCTCTGACGAGCTAATCCCCTCTTGTTAGATATAACATCCATCTCTTTGAATATCTTTCCACCATCCTTTCTTATCTGATCTCTTCTAAGAACATCTTCAGTAGATTCAAGTGTCTGACCATATAGTCTTTCTAAATATGGTGTTTCAGAGCGTTTGGCGGCGTTCCGAGCTTCGGTCTCGCCAACCATATTCCAATAGTCCTTATGAGCCGCTGAATAAACAGCATATTCGTTTATCTTAGATATAGCAACGTTAACGAGAGCCTTTAGTAAAGCTTCTGGATAATTAGAATCTAATTCCTGTATTTGGTCCGGTCTGAAAACAGCCTTTAGTAAAGCTTCTGGATTATTGCCGTATTGAGATTTATCATAATTTCCATTATATATATCCATTAAGCTAACTCCATTATCAGCCATTACCTGTATATCAATAACACCGTAATTAATAGAATCTTCTACGCTGTTACCAACTAATGTGAGTCCTGGTATTTTATACATCTTGAGAACGATTGATTCTATCTTGCATCATCTCTACATTACCACCATTCTCAAATCCCTCTTGATCTTGTATGTAGTGTTGTATCTCATGAATCAAAACCTTCTGAACCTCATCTATACCTACTTGATTTATTATCTTTGGATTTAAAGATACCAATCCTCTAGCAATGTCTAACTGACCATAAGCTTCTGATTGAAGGCTATCATCTAATTCAAAGTATAAATCCTCTATGTATGGATACGCCTTTTGTAGCTCTCCAAAGTTTAATATTTCTGATAACGGAATAGCTGGCGGCTTCGTTTCAAATCGGTCACTGATTCCCTGGCTTTGATTGTACCCCTTAACAACTAATCTAAAGTCATTCTCATCTTGTAAATCATCCTTCAATGTTACATTTGGATACTCATATCTCCACTTTCCATCAGCTCCCATCTCCCAACCGGTAGCCCTCTTAATGTCTGTTGATGGCCTGTTGTTGGAAGCCATAAGTTTAGCCGTCTCTAAATCCTTTTGAGCAACTTTATCATTTGCATTTTCAATACCCCTCTCACCTACTATTTGCTCTTTTGACTTAACTTGCTGCTTAGCCTTTATATCTCTTGCTATAACTGCTCTATAATTATCATCAGTAGCAACTTCTCCTTCAGCATAAACTACAGAAACTAATCCACCATTATCATACTCGGATATTGAATACAAAGACCCATCTTCATTGTACAATTTAAAAACACCCTGTTTTTCACCTTCAACAAATTCACCAATTCCTTCTAACTGGCCATTTTCATGATATGTTTTTTTAACTCCTTGTAATTCTCCATCTAAATAATTAGACTCTTCTTCTAACTGGCCATTTTCATAATATGCTTTAGAAGGTCCGTTTAGCTCTCCGTCAAAATAATATTGCTCATAATTTAATTGGCCATTAGGATAATAAGTTTTTCTTGAACCTTCAATATCACCCTCATCATTATAAGTAGCTATTGATTCTAACTGACCATTATCATAATAATATTCAACAGTTCCAGATGGAACATAATCTCTAAGTGAAAACTTACTTTTTAATTGACCATTTGGGTGATATTCAATCTCATCATAACTACCTTCATTAGTTGAAATATATATTTTTTCTGATGCTAAAACGCCATCTCTATAAAAGTATTTTTCATCATAACCAACATCAAATATATATCTCTTTTCAAACTCTAAAGACCCATCTTCATAATAACCTCTTTTAGTTCCGTTTATAGAGTTTTCAGAATATGGTGTAGATAATCTTAATGTACCATTAGAATAATATGCCAACTCCTCTCCATTTATTTTTCCATTAGACCAATTTGAGCTAACTTTTAATGTGCCATTTTCATAATATTTTTTTGAAAGTCCATCTCTAACTCCATCTTTTAAACTTTCCTCTCTTATTAAAGTTCCATCACTATTCCACTCCTCTTCTTTTGTTTTTGTCTTTCTAAATATATTACCACTATTTACAATAGAACCATCTTCAGAGTATTCAACTACCTGCTTTTTACCATCTCCAATATTTTTATTTGAAGGAATGCCTTGATGTGGATCGTCTTGTCTATCCCACCATTCATCCATAGTTGTTGCGCTTGCACAAAAGGCTGTTAATTTACCGTTGTCAAAAGCAATTTTCTTAGGTATTCTATTATATTTATTAATCCATAAACTCCAAGCGTTTTCTAATGATCCGGCTGTTCTTGCTGCTATGCACCATGGATTTGCCTTTTCTCCAAAATGAGTGTCAATAATTCTTCTAACGGCAGCTTGACCCTCTCTGGTATTATCAACATCATATACTATTATATTAGTTC
>CAZPCB010000009.1:5382-5816 GCA_964585065.1 uncultured Candidatus Saccharibacteria bacterium
TAAATTGGTAAAATATGAAAATATCTTGACTAATTGTTAGAAAACTCTTTTATAGAGTCTGGATTAATAGGCTTCTCTTTAATTGTATCTTTAAACTTTTCAATAAGTTCTATTGGATTATTATATGAGAATGGATCTATTTTATTTTTAGTAGCAACTCTTTCAGCCTCTACTACTTTATAACCATCTTCTGGCAGTATTAAATGTGAATTGTTTATATAGTGAAAAGCAAGTTTTTCAAGTTTAGGATTGCCTTGACCATTCTGTGAATTTTCTTCTCCAAACTTTTCAACTTCAGATATAACACTATCTATCAGTCCCTGCTGAACAAGATCTGGTCTTTTCTTTTCCAATAATCTCTTATACTCCTCCTTCTTTTTGTTTGATATCTGTTGTTTAGAAGATACTGTATTTGAAATGTAATTTTCTAATTC
>CAZPCB010000010.1:0-5139 GCA_964585065.1 uncultured Candidatus Saccharibacteria bacterium
GACATAGAAATTTGATTAATATAGTAGATAAGATATGGGACGAGAGAGGACTAAGAGGGAGAGAATGCAAACAGAAGCATACGAATGCGTAGATTATAAATGTAGATTGTATAAAGCAAACGATGACATTTTATTATTAGATATATTTATAAATAACAAAGAAAAACACATAATAAAATTATCATCTTGCGAAGATAATATTATAAGATATGATAAATATAAAACTTATTATAAATATTATTATATGGGCTATAAATTAGGATATGATTATGATGAGGATATTAAAAAAATAGATTCCATCAAAATAAAACTAAATAAAATATTCCCAATACTAAAAGATTACGATACATATAATGGAGATTGTAAAAAAAATCTTATTAGTGTGACGTTAATTAGAAAAGGATTATTAAAGGAATTTACAGCACAAATAGATGAAGATAAAATAAACATAAAGTGGATGACATCATGGATGAAATAGTAAAAACATTTAGCAATCTCAAAACAACTCATAAGTATTATTGTTATAATTGCAATGATACTGGAAAGGTCGAAACCCTGAGATATACAGGAAAGGATTTGGAATACATCAAACCTAATCAAGAAGTCAAAGGCTATGAACGAATCCATCGGATGTGTTGGAGTTATATCAGAAGCATCAATCCTGCTATACCAGAATACGGTAAGTTCTTTTTCGATAATCTAAAAGGTATCGAAGAATATTGTAAAACGATCGAGAAATACAATCCGTTTATTTACATCGAGACAGTAACTATAGATCCATGTGACCAATGCAATAGAGGCAACTGGATCAAGGAAAAAAAGGAGGAACCAAAATGAATTTAAGTATTAATAGGTTGTGGCATCTCGAAAAGGAAGAGATGTTTTACAAACCAATATTCCAGGAGCAAAGCGATATTAGAGCAAGTGTCAATTACATTAAATGCTATGATAAAGCAAACAAAGAGCATTCTTTCCCATACACCGATAAGATATTAGACATACATTATGCAACTACTATGGTAGATGATAACAATGTTGAGATCATAACAGGCGATGTGATAGAAGTAGATTTTGTTTTTGGAAATAAGCATCGAGTGGCAATAATAAAACATAAGATTGGGAGGGATGTTATATTTGATTTTCATCCTCAGATACTTAGCCCATCTTTAGGCATTGCATATCTATTGTCTCGGAACGTAAAGTCGATTAGGATCATAGGTCACATGTATGAGTCGCATGATAAAGTGGGAGGATTGGGATGAGTGACACAAAGATAATACAGGAGTTGATTGATATTGTAGTACTGGATAGCAAACTTCAAAAAGATTTGGAAGGATTTTGGATGCAAAAAAAAGAGAGAAATAGAATAGAAGAAACCAGACGAGTCCTGGAATCCACACGAGTTAAACTTTTGGAGATGCTAAACAATGGAGAATATTGATTTGAGTCAGTATGTATTAGGTAAAGATTTGGAAAGTAGTTTTAGCAGTAAACACATGATGCTAAAATTCATGGATAAATACAAAGTGGAAATGGTTCAGATTAAACATCTGAACTACTACAATCGAGAACAAACCGAGAAAGTATTAGAAGAGATTGAATACCGAAAATCAATAGCAGTGCCACCGACGTATCACCGCAAAGACAAAGCTTATGAAGTGCCAATCGAGATACAAGAGCAATCCTATACTGCTAATCAGATTGCTATCAAGTATTATATATCCAAAGTGCATGCTATTAGGTTATTGCATATCTCTAAAGCTCCATATGTTGTTGGTAACTATAAGAGGCATTGGTATCCTAAGGATTGGATAGATGCTAATTTTAGTAAGGTCTTGGAGGATGCTAAGAGACGGGATAAGAGGAGGAGTAATGGAAATAAATAAAATATATATTTTATGGAGGATTAAATATGCAGTTTGCTTTGGATAAAAATAAAAATAGAATACAACCAACCAAAGAAATAGATGGATATTGCCCAAGTTGCAATGAATATTTAATAGCTAAAATGGGAGAAATTAATATTCATCATTGGTCTCATAAAGGAGATACAAACTGCAATTACAAACAAATGACTCAATGGCATTATGAGTGGCAAAATAAATTTCCAGAGGAAAATAGAGAAATTATTTATACAGATGAAGATACTGGAGAAAAACATATTGCTGACGTAAGTATTAATAATTTTATTTTTGAATTTCAGCATTCAGCTATATCTATGAATGAATTTAAATCAAGATGTGAATTTTATATAAATAAATTAAGAAAAAAATTAATTTGGGTTTTTGATTATAATGATAAATCTATAGAATTAAATTTTTATAAACAATTTCATCCTTTTAAATTAAAAGAAATAAGATTAAGAAAAAATTTTATTTCTGATATATACAATAATTATAACAATTTATTGTATATATATGAACATAAAAATATTTTAAATATACAGATAGTTGATAATTTAATATTTGAAGAGTTAAAAAGTAATTTTAATTATGAACATTTTATTAATAAAACATATACAAGTTGCTATAATCTTCAATTGCAAATATATAAAGATGAGTATTTTAACAATCAATTATTAGAAATAAAAAAAAGAGAGAATGAATTTAAAGATATATTAAAAATAAAATTAGAATCTGATTTTAATAAAAAAATTGAAGATATTAAAAATAATGATTTTAAAGAAAAGGTAGAAAAAGCATTAAAAAATAAATGGCAAGAATATTTTAATAAAAATCAACATATTCTTTTAGTAGATAAAAATGTAGCTCAAATAAAAAGTTTAGAATTAACAATTGAAATAGATAAATTAAAAAATACTATTAATGAACTTACAAAAACAATAAATGAACAAAAAAATATAATTAATGAAAAAAGAATGAAAGAGTTACAATTATTTTAAAAATAATAGATGAAAAATAACTTTACAAAATAAGCAAGCGACATAACATAGCATTAAGCCCGATGCCCTCACATCGGGTAGATTCTTGAGGGAGAATCAATCCTACCGCAATATCTACCCACATCGGGACTCAACTACAAGGAGTCCATAGAATGGAACTAACATATAATAATGTCTCAAATAATTGGTATACAACCGAACAAGTAGCAAAAGGTTTTGATTGTACTCCTGATGCTATAAGAATGTGCAAATCTCGAAACTTAAATAATTTAACAGAATATATTCACTGGAAATCTGAACCCGTAACGACTGTTACAGGTTCAAAATTATCTATTGTTTGGTCAGGAATTGGAATAATAAAATTAGCTGAACTAATGGGGAATACTAAAAAAGCACAAGATTTTATTTTTGAGATCAGACTTCAGGAAGAACTAAAAAAAAGAAGTATGCCTAAAGATTTTGCTGAGGCATTAAGACTAGCAGCCGATCAATATGAAAAAATAGAAGAACAAGCAAGAAAAATTGAACAAGATAAGCCAAAAGTAGAACTTGCCGAAAGCATAATAGGACATAGAACAAATTTTAGTGTTAAGGAGTTTATTGATAATTTTAAAATAATTGTAGGTAAAAATAAGTTTTTAGAGATACTAAGGAATGATGGAATTCTTATGGATTATCCTAATAGAAACCATCCTTATCAACAATATTCTAAATACTTTAAAATTCAAAGAGTTATTAAAAATGAAGAGTCCAGAGAAAAAATTTTGATAACTCCAGAAGGTTATGTTTACTTATCCAAAAGATATCAAAATCTTATGGAAAAAATAGAAGTAGATTATTTAGTAGAACGTTAGAACAAAACCGAGTAGGCGGAAATCCTACTCGGAATAGCCAAACAAAGGATACCCACTAATGAGGCAGGTAAGATATGAATAACACATCACAAGAAAAACGCAAGAAAAAAACTAGAACATTTATAATAAAAAACCGTCAGGGCTTTACTCAGGTATCAAATAAGATGCTATCAGATCAAAACATTAGCTACAAAGCTAAGGGTATACTATGCCATCTTTTAAGTCACGATACCGAACGATTTACAATAACCAGTAAAACATTAATAAAGCATGGATCAGATGGTAAAAAAGCTATTCAGACAGGTATCCAGGAACTCAAAAAAAACAATTATCTTAAAATTACTAGAGAGGCTGGGAATAAAGGGAACTGGACATATATATTAAACATGTTCGGAAATAAATTTACCGATATACCTAAAAGCGATATATCGGAAAGCGATGTATCGGTTTTGGGGTATACCAATAAGAATACCAATATAAAGAATACCAATAAGGGGGGCGAAAACGAGTCTACCGAAAATGGGGGGGAAGAAAAACAACCGACCGACTCTCATTACAAAGATGACGTGGAAAAAACCCCACAACCCCAATCTGAACTTTCTCATGAAGAAATCAAAAGACAGCTAGATGAAGAAGTGAGATTGTTACATGAAGAAAATGATCGACTTATGGCAGAACAGAGGGCACGACAACAGCAACTGCAACAGCCCCCCCCACCACCTACTATAGTAGCAAGAGTAGAGGACTTGCTAATCACATCTAACCAGTTTATCCAATCCATCGGATTTGGATTTACCAACAATCCCAGGCACGTTCTAGACTCTATATACAAACACCTACCAGAGGATTATCAGGTAAAGGAAGATCCCAAGGATATCGAGCTGGTTAAGTCTGCTATCAGTCAATATAACAGTTCACAGCCATCAGAGAGAGATGCATTGAGCAAAAAGTTTTACCAGACTGTTGAGTCTATGGCTAAGTTGTATCTAATCAAAAAACACGGTGAAGAGTTTAGAGATAAACTTTACCCGGAGCTATTGAATAAGAATCTAATACTCTATCTAAGTTGCAATCCGACATTCAAGTTTTGTCATGGAGGATTCTCCAACGACATTGATGGAGTCTATTCAGAGATCACGAGGATAATTAGAAAGAGAATTGAAAAGGAAAAAGCAGAGTATGAAAAAGACAGAGAGAGAGTCATCGAACGAGAACGAGTGAAAGAAGTCATGCTGAACAGACCAAATCTTTCGGATGACCAGATCCATGCTATGGGATTGAGAACAGTTCCGGAGATAATAGAAGCAATGAACAAGCGAAATAGTAATACAAATATTGAGTTATTGGATGAGAAGTATCGACCGATAATGCAATTGGATGAGA
>CAZPCB010000011.1:0-2380 GCA_964585065.1 uncultured Candidatus Saccharibacteria bacterium
GTAGTTGTTGTGCTGGAATGGCCCCTGAAGCTGGATGCAGTGCCAATACTAATCCAGACAGATATAGAATAAGCAAACTAGTATCACAGAAACAAATTGAACAGATGAGGAAAGATGGATATGTATTGGAAGATGCGAGTAGACATAATCACAATGGTGCTGCAGGGGGTGCGTTTAGATTAATATTACCAGAGGCATGGAGTTTGTTTGGAGATAAAACTCGAGATATAAAAACAGTATTTACAAAATATGGATAAAAATATAGCATAAGATAAAATAGTAATGTGAATATTTTACTCGTAGTAAAATATTCAAAATACCATAGTAAATGATTTTCTTCGAAGGACCAAATGCTACTTAAGTTCGACAATCGATGGTACGTTATTTGCTTTATATAATTATACGGATAATTAGATAAGAGATGACAACTCGTAATGTCGAACTTGTTAATTCTGGTCTAGGTAGTTCAGTAGGTCTAAGATCTGACCACATTGTTAGAGCTAGCCCGGCATTGATTGAATTATCAAAGGAAGAATATATCGATACACCTGACTTAATTAGGGAATGGTTTGCAACAGGTAATAACTATAAGTTCTATCTACTCGGTGTTGGTCGAATTTTGATGACTAAAGAATTAACTTTATCAGAAATTTCTAGAAATTTAAACGCGCAGGTTCGAGGTGTAAATGATGATTATGACGCAGGTATTGCTCAGGTTTCTGGAGCGATAACAATGGGTATGCTGAACCCATTCTCATTTGAGGGCAAACAAAAGATTTCGCTAAAGGATTCCATTGGTGAAGATATAAATAAGGGATACAAAACACAATATTATGAACTAATTCAAAAAAGTATTCGATATGACGAGGCTGTTTCTAAATTACACGGCAGGAGAGATTATTTAGTGTATCATATGAATTCACCTGATATCGGATTTAAACATATAACTGACCAGGTTATAAAACAGGCAGAAGTGTTATTTAACCAATACAAGGGAATACGTTATAAGTTCTTACGGAATTTACTGTTTTCTATGATACGGTTTATAGCATATAGTCCAGAAATTGTTCAAAAATCTTTTATTTTGAATACTTCTATAACTGGCCCAGCTGGTTCTGGTAAAACAACCCTTGCCAGATTGCTGGCAAAATGGTATAATGTTTTAGGAATACTAACGGGTGACATATATTTAGACAATGAAGAAAGTGCGTATCGTGAGGTAGGGAGGCCAGATTTAATAGGTGAATATATGGGTCAAACTGCACCCAAGACACTGGGGGTATTATATTCGTCTTTAGAGAAAACATTATTTATTGATGAGGCATATGCTGTAGCAGGTTGTGCATTCAAAGAAGATGGTAGTTTGGTTGCTGATAGCTATGGCGAAGAATTTATTTCAGTCCTACTCCCGTTTATAGCAAATCATCAGGGTATAGGTACAGTTATAGTAGCAGGTTATAATAATTTTATGGAGAAATGTTTTTTTGCGAGGAATGAAGGGTTACCTAGAAGATTTCCTACACGTATTGATTTACCATTATATTCGACTGATGAATTATTTTCAATGTTCTTAGGAAATGTTATAGGAAGAAAGGAGAAAAATATAAGAGATGATGATGAGGGTCAAAGAAAAAAAATGCAGAAAAATTACAGGCGAGGTAGGCAGATTACATATGCCGATATTAAAGTGGCATTTATGATGATACATTATGATACATCACATCACGCAATTGAGTTATTACGAAAATATTTATTATTGATTGAAGTGAGGGCTGCCAAACTTGGTGGAGAAAAAGAAATGGTACAAAAATCTGCAACAATTACTCATCATGTATTATCTTGTATTTTAAGTAATCAGTTGCGCAGAAATATAATAAGGTGGTATTTTTACAAGAAGGTCTTTGATTTTAATCAAAGCAATTTATCTTTCTTTCCTGCCCAAGCAGGTGAAATGGGATTAATTGCTGATTATGTGAATAAATCAATTGACCTTACAATTTCTCAGTTATATATGCAGCAAGTAGTGAAAACAGCTATTAGTTATGATGAAGAAGTTAAATTAATTAGTAATTATTATAAAGAAAAACCAGTCTCGATTGAGTTAGAGTATTTCAAAGAGGGGGGTCCAATGTCATGTGAACTTAAAATGGTAGGTTATTCAAATAAAGATTTTTCTGACAAGATATGTACCATACTTATTGATGATGTATTTAAACCACAGCCCCCAGCCGCCGCCCCAGCCGCTGCCGCCCCAGCCGCCCCAGCTGTCGACGCCGCCCCAGCCGCTCCTGCGCCGCCCTTGAGAAGAAAAACGATGGGTGGTTCAGCTATATCTAAAAAGACAAGAAATATAACTAAAAAAAGAAGATCGAGTTTTAAA
>CAZPCB010000011.1:2390-4514 GCA_964585065.1 uncultured Candidatus Saccharibacteria bacterium
GTCTACTACTCTTAGAGGCGGTGCAGATACACCAGTAGCGCCAGCAGCACCAGCAAAATCTTCCGGCAGTGATTATCTACCAACTTTAAGAAAGCTATATGAAGATTTACTAGATACAAATACGGGGGCCCAAATTCTCATGAAAGTTATTGTTTTATATATAAAAATAGCTTCAGAGGCAATACCTGAAATTTTAAAAATACCTCAAGATAAATTTCCTGTAAATATGAACATAAAAGAAGTAATGACTGAAAATAATATAATAAAACTTTATATCAATGCGCCGCCGAATAAAAAGTCAGAAACATCATTATTCACTTCTGAGATATATGGGTTACATGGACATCGCAATAGGAGCAAAGATTTAAAGCATCCACTTTTTGCAACAAACCCTCGATATGCGGTTTGGGAGGATCTTGGAATAGATGAATAATAGTAGCACAGTGTAGATGTCTGTCGACTATTCAATTGGGTTTTTAAGTAAATATATAGCAGTTCCAGCTGAATATAGAAGTTCTATACAAAAGGGTGATTATATTGTAACTTCCGATGGAAGAACTGTAATGTTCGAAACGCAGGATATTAACACTGGGAAGTATTCATTTCATGATATAGTTGATGATACTATTGTATTAGGTGCATCAAATTCAATGTTGGTATCTGCTGAAAGTGGAGTTTTTAAACCAGCTAGCTTAAGCAAAAAGCTAGAGTTCTTACAAAGAAAATTTGAGGATGCCGTTATTAAACTTGAAGAAAAGACGAAAGATAAAGAGGACACCTCTGAAGCATTTACCAAGCTTAGAAAAGCAGAGACCGCCTTGATTGATTTTACAAAGCAATATCCAAGTGTTCCCATATCAAGTCCACGAATAAGGCGAATAATAGAGCAATATGATAACGAAATAATTAAAGCAGAAGAGAAGATAAAAGGCTTATTGGAAGATGTATCGGAAAACGGGTGTGATTGTGATCCGTCGTTTGAGAATCGTATAAAATCTTTTTACAATTTGATTGGTCAGCCCGAAAAGGTGAATTGGGTGCTGACGGAGTTTGCTGGAAAGGAGGCACAGCTATGGACTGCACTAAAGACAAAATATGGCAAAGGTAAGGTGAAACCCTTTATAGATCAAGGGATTTTTTCTAACGCTGCTGCTCCTGCTGCTGCGCCTCTTTCTGTCTCTGCTCCTGCTCCTTCTCCTGCTGCTGCTCCTGCTCCTTCTCCTGCTGCTGCTCCTGCTGCTGCTCCTCCTCCTGCTCCTGGTTCTGCTTCTCCTCCTGCTGCTGGTTCTGCTGCTACTCCTGCTCCTGCTTCTCCTCCTGCTCCTGCTTCTCCTCCTGCTTCTCCTCCTGCTCCTGCTTCTCCTCCTGCTCCTGCTCCTGCTCCTGCTTCTCCTCCTGCTCCTGCTTCTCCTGCTTCTGCTTCTCCTCCTGCTCCTGCTGCTCCTGCCTCTCCTCCTGCTTCTCCTGCTCCTGCTTCTCCTCCTCTTTCTGCCCCTGCTCCTGCTCCAGTAGCTCCTACTCGTCCTCCTCCTCCGCTAGGTGAGGAGTTTGTTGAGCTCGCCAGGGCCGCTGCCCAGCGCGCCGCCGCCGCTCCTCTATCTCTTCCCCCCGCCTCCGCGCCCGTGGGCGCCGCCCCTCTATCTCTTCTCCCCGCCTCCGCGCCCGTGGGCGCCGCCCCTCTATCTCTCCCCCCTGCCTCCGCGCAATTTGGTATGCATGCCTCGCCACCCTATACTACCAGTGTACCCAAAACTCAAGGGTTTATCCCTGCCGCTACCAGCCCTTCATCTAACATGAATAACCTCTCTGCACAGTTTTCAAACATTGCACTAGTACCTAGGAATCCAGCAGGTTCACTTAGTAGAGCACGGAGTGGCGCGAGTGGACAAACAGGCGCGAGAAGCACCCTTGGTCGAGCGCCAGGTAGCACCCTTGGTCGAGCGCCAGGTAGCCCCATTGCTCAACTGCCAGGTAGCACGAATATATATAATCCTCCTTAAAACCAATAATGACCTAGTGTTAACTGCCAAATTTCTAAAAATATACCCTAATAATACTTAAGGTATATTTTTTAATTTAATTTAGAATGTGTAATAAAAGCTGCAAGGTGTTCAAGCAGTTCTA
>CAZPCB010000012.1:0-4035 GCA_964585065.1 uncultured Candidatus Saccharibacteria bacterium
TGCTGCTGCCGCATCCGACGCCGCCTTCGCCTCCGCCTCCGACTTTTCCGCTGGCGCCCCTAGACCTTCAGGGGTTCCGGTATAATGATATAGTCCCTTAAAGGCATTAAAATCTGCTATAGACATAAACGATTTAATAAAATTTGTTAGCTTTCTACTATTTAAGTCAGTATATGTGTTTAAGATATAATTTACAATATATATAGAACGTATTGCACAATAATTTAATTGTTTCTTAAATTCCTTTTGCACCACACTATCTTTAATTCTATCGTTAAACTTATATTCATCATCCCAAAAATAAGATGCTATCTCATCGATAGGTTTATACCACGTAAGAATCTTCATATTAGCTCCGAGGCCGACTGCGGCGGCGGCGGCAGCTGGCCCACCGCCTCCACCACCTCCACCACCTCCACCACCTCCACCACCTCCGCCACCTTCATTTTCCTTTTCAATAATAATTTTATCAATGTCAGTAGTATGTTCTAGCCCCGTTAAATATACATTTGCATATACAAATATTTCAGGAAAGAAATCCTTAACTATACAATATATTTCACCTGGGCTAATATATTCAGAGAGACTTGTAAAACTATTAGAGAATTTTAACATCTTCCCACCAGTACGTATTCTTGTAATTAAAGTGGTAACAATGAGGTCTAATTCATCAGTAGTATCTTCGCTAACAGGTTGAATATCGTATGTTATCGCTAGTGGAATTCTAGACTTCCAAATTTCTAAAATAGAACTCTCATCTATATCCTCAAACGCCCCACCCCTCTGACTTCCAGCAGTTTGCACTTTTTTGACACTATCTTTGGCTCCATGCATAGAACTAGCAATCATACTACTAATACACGCAGCGGCAGCCATGGGTTTTATTTTATCCATTAATAAAGAATATGTTCCACCAATTTGTTCTTTATTATGAACCGAATAATCATTTATACTTCCACCCCAAATAACTACGGGTATTTCTACTTTAAATTCAGGATCAAAAAATTTATTAATATCATAATCATTCATATATGTAGGAACAAATTTGGTAGTATTAAACGGTAAACCTGGTATTATAGAATTTACTGTGGATACTGCTTTGAATTTACCTTGGTTCCCTTTACGTAAAAAAGGTGTCTTAAAATGATATTTTGATAGTGATTTTCGGATTGTAGTTAAGATGTCTGAAGTAACAGGATCCATTAATGCTTGATTAACTTTTTCTGAAATTAAATTTGTTATATATATCATTGTATTTTTTAATTTTTCTAATACTTGTTTCCCTTTAGCATGATCTACAGGTTTACATGAAAAATCAGAATGAAACCATTTCTTATTGTCATTTTGATCAATAACTGCCTCAATGATTTCTATAATATTATGATTGTGAGAAACTAATTCCTTGAGCCATGTTCTGACGAAAGCCTTATTTATTTCATCACCCTGCTGAGTATAACAAATCCACATTGTTTTTCCAGAACCGGTATGAATCACAGGGACACCATTCACCATGCATCTATATTTTACCACATTGTCATTTGTTATTACTGCTGTATTCGATTGCGTAAAAGGCCCTTTCGTTTTTTCAAACATCATACTCACCCATAAAACTTGTAAAGTATCACCCAGTTCTTTAATTAATATATATGCCAGTATTTCTTCCTGCTGTTCTTTACTAAGAGGCTTGTTATTGTTTATTAACGTACAAATGTTTTGATTTTTAACAGGATTTCCTTTAAAATAATTTGAAAATTCATTTTCAACCACCTTAAAACTTTTGTTAAAGGTCCCAGATATCGTACCAAAATTTGTTGGAATTTCTATAATATAATTATCCCCTTCTTTTTTTGCTAGAATATTACCAGTGATACAGTGTTGAAACCCAGACTTATTCATATAATGACTTTCCATTGTTAAGTATGGATGGCCTGCAGGATTATCAAAAAGGTCCATTGTTACCTGTTTGGATTTTCCAGCTGGATCAATTACACTGCCAGGTGTAATCACTAACATTGGATCAATAGTTACATTTAATGGGCCACAATCTTGAAATATATATAAACCAGATGGCTTTGATGAATGTCCAGATAAATGTTTTTCGCGAATAATTTCGGTGTAAGTAAAATTCTTAGAAGAAAATGGTGCCGAACCGTTAATTTCATCATATATAACTCCCGAATTATTACCAACAGGAGACCATTTAGGGGGTCCCAGCCCCTGTCCATCTTTGGGATCAAATAAGGTTATAATACTATCTCTTAAAATAGCATGAGCTAGTTTCTTATTTTCTAAGACGCACTTACCAGCAGAGGGTTCATTTAAGTCTTTTGGTGGATCATATAGATTTATTATAGTATTTAATCTAAGACGCTCGCCTTCTACCGCTGCGTCTGCCATATTAATCTACAATACAATAGTTTTCTTTATAAAGAATATAAACCCGACAAAATATATTAAAGATAAGTAGAAATGTCATATAGCATAGTTTTTGGCGATATGAAAGCAATGACAAATGCACAACGCTTAAAATACTCAGAAGCGCAAACTACGTTCTTTCGTATCCAGGATTATAACCGATATGTGCGTAGACTAAGAATAGCCGGAAATAAGACGTTAGCATATTATGTCTTCAAGGAAGGTGAACAAGGGCTCTATAGTTTGGGTCAACGATTATTATTTCAAAATGACCCTGCAGGCGCAGCAGTTGGTAAATATAACTCTATTACATATGATTATAAAGATCCATTTGAACAAGATGCAGACCCTACAAAGCTATCTTTCTAAATTATTTTACTGTATTAGAATGTCTGCTAATCCTTATAATTCCAGAATATGCCAGTGTACCACGCAACAATATGCGCCTATTATATTTGATTCCGTAGCATACCAGAATTCTGCGAATATGATCTATCAAGCAAAAAATAGCAAGGTTACTGCTGCGACAAATGGAACTCTTGGAAAAGAAGCAACTGGAAATGTAATGTTTAAATCTAGTTATGAAAGAATGCAATATTTACTTGGGCGGCAAAACCAAGCGAGTTGCGGAGTTCCTAGGAAGATCTTTAGCCTTGGAACGAATTGAACTTGCTTGCTGCTGAAGACTTTCTTTCGTTTGTTTCTGCCATTCAAACCACCAAAGGCCCCAGGCCTCGATGTGATGCTTATCCATCTGTATTATTTTGTCCATACCTCAGTTTATAGTAAAAATAGTTTCATTTTTACTATAAAGTTTCCGGCATTATTTACGAGAACGAGAAACCATTCCAGTTTGATACTCCTCTAACCACTTCTTTACCTCTTCCGTATTTTGCCATGTAGCTGTATGCGTATCAGCATTGTATGTTCCCAGTTTAATCTTCATATCCTTACTTAAAAGACCAGGTTGAAATGCAATCATTTCTCCATTACGTAGAATTACAGGGATACCATCAATGATTTCAACTCCGTGGCTAGGCATGCTTTTAGATAGCCTAGTCAAGGATTCATTTTTTATGATTACTCGTATTAATGTCTGCGAGTATGCTTACGACGTGATTTCCGTGACTTTCTAGAACGCATTGACCCACCTCTAGCCCTGTTCTTTCTACTACGTTTCTTGGGACCGCCAACGTGCAAGGGTGGAAGTATTATACCAAGGCCTCCAGTTTGTCTGAGGGCATTGTCCTGATTTAAGCTCCTGTTTCTCCCGACAAAAGACGACTGCGTCGACGGCCACGCCGCCACCGCGGCGGCGGCCGCCGCGGGGGGGAGCTGGTTGAGGGCGCGGGCCTCATCTGAGGCCATGGCTCTCCCGACATAAGTCTGCCGCGGAGAGGGCGGCGCCGCCGCTGCGTAGTGCAAGACCCCCACGGGTTCCAGCGGGTTGAGGGCGTGGGCCTCATCTGAGGCCATGGCTCTCCCGACATAAGTCTGCCGCGGAGAGGGCGGCGCCGCCGCTGCGTAGTGCAAGACCCCCACGGGTTCCAGCGGGTTGAGGGCGTGGGCCTCATCTGAGGCCATGGCTCTCCCGACATAAGTCTGCCGCGGAGAGGGCGG
>CAZPCB010000013.1:0-814 GCA_964585065.1 uncultured Candidatus Saccharibacteria bacterium
AATAATCTATTTAAACTACTAGTTATAGTATAAAATATATGTTAATTCCCTTTGCCGACTGTTGCCAGATTTTGAGCTCATATAATAAAGTACCTACAGGTGTTCTTCACATCGGTGCGCACCACTGTGAAGAATTACAAGCATATATGCAAAATAATATAAATCCGCAGAAAATATATTGGATAGATGCGATAAAAGAAAAGGTGGATTTAATGAAATCAAGAGGTGTTCCAAATGTTTTTTGTGTCGCCCTAGATAACAAAGAACAGACCGTAAAGTTTCATATAACAAATAACGGCGAGTCATCAAGTCTCTTGGACTTTGGTACTCATCAAGAATCTTATCCCTATATTTATGTAGTAGAGTCAAGAGAAGTTACTACTCAGACACTGAAATCATTTATTGAGGCAAATAAACTTGAGATGGAGGGTTGTAACTTTTGGAATCTAGATATCCAGGGGAAGGAGTTGGATGTCTTGCGCAGTGGTGAAGACTATCTTGTTTATGCAGATGCATTATACTGTGAGGTAAATACCCAGGAGGTATACAAGGGCTGTGGTACATTAGATCAACTAGATGCATTTTTACAGGAGAAGGGATTTCTAAGAGTCACTATTAAAATGACAGATCAGGGATGGGGTGATGCATTATATATACGCGTAGAACCAAGGATTACAGTAGCAATTCCCACATTTAGGCGATATTCTGGATTTCTAGAAAAGAATCTTCCAAAAGTTCTAGAGATGCCGCAGGTTGATATTATCATGATAGGCGATGAAACCGGTGAAGATATTGAACAGATCAAACTTCAACC
>CAZPCB010000013.1:862-3836 GCA_964585065.1 uncultured Candidatus Saccharibacteria bacterium
TGATTGGGTTGCTCTAATTGATAGTGACAATGAATTATTGCCAGAATATTTCCAAGAACTATACAAATACTGGATAAATAATGGTATAGATAATAAAACTATATACATCCCATCAGCAATTAAATCCTTTCATATGAATGATAGCTTTAGTAATTTTCCAATTAAAAAATTATCAGGTATATCAGTTGATAAGTCATCTTGGAATGAATTTTTGAATGTAGATGGGTGTGAATATGGATTGAATGTAGGAAATTGTGTTTTCCCAAGGGAAGCATGGATGTCATTATCAGATTCATACGAAAAGGATTTGCTTGTTGAATGTAAGGTTATGAATAGAGATTTAGTAAAGAATGGATATACTCTTATATTTGTTCCTAATATGAAGTATATTCATGTTGTTCATGATGGTTCGCTATATTTAAGTAAAGCATCTCAAATGGATCACTTTAATACTACATATAATTGGCGCCTATAATTATGGATACCATGTACACCATTTCGTGGCATCAATCCGTTTTAACCAGAAGTTTCCAGAAGCCTTTATCAAATTCTGTGTTTCTTTATCATAGTATGATAGAAAAAGACGGGAATAATCATATACATTCTTAATCATTTCACTATATTTCTGGTTGAGATATGCAGGCGTTATTTCAGAATAATCCACTGTCCATAGGATTGGACACCCCTTATATTTTTCCTCGGTCAAAGGGTTTCTTTCCATTATAGGTATACATCCTGCTATGAGTGCTTCATAGTGCCTATGACAGTCTATACCATTACCTTCTGGTGATACTACAAACTTATAGGATGGTAGTCTTACAAAGTAGTCATTGTGATTGATATTGGTATTGCATATTCCATTTTTTAAAAGTACATTAAGTATAGAATCACGATTTATACCTGATGGCCTGCGAGCTCTATCTGTAGATGGTAATATAGCTAATAGAACTAATTCTGTATGGTTACCAATCTGTATAATATCACCCTTTTGGTAATTCAATACATATTGCCAAGACATACCGATTGGCCAAGGACGCCAGCCATCATCGGCATCCATAGAGGATGCCTGAACAATAAGGCTTGATGGATCTTTAAAAATGGTTTGCCACTCCTTTAATTGTATAGACACCGTATTCTCCTTTCTTATTTGTGCTGGCATAATATTCATATTCTCAATTAAATTATATATCTTAGAATTATCTTCTATAATAAAGTTTCCATTAGAATCGTCATTTATATCTGAAAACCTATAATACTTTAATCCTAGGGTATCAGATAATAATTTATAATGTAAGCCTTCTCCATTTCTTACAGGGTTATTTATTATCTCTATAATTTTAACATTAGTATTACACCAAAGTAAGCAGGTCAATGCGCTACTATTTGTACTAATAATTAATTCTGCATTCATAAATAATAAGACTTTATCAATAAAGTTTAATTGTTCTAAATATATCGCATCTATATTATAGTCCTTTAACTTACTTATAAAATGTTCTTCATTTATTACAGACCTTATAGTAATATTATGAACAGTTGCATTATTCGTATTAGATAATCTTCTACCAATAAAAACTCTTTTTGGTAAATTAGTAGTGGTATTTGCTATTCTAGATAGAAATAATTCTCTTAAATATGGAAAAATTATAGTTGGATTGTCGCATATATGATTTGTTGAGCAAGATTCACCATATATATTAACAATACTACGATCAGTAGGTAAAGTGTCTAATAGTATGAATTTATCACGCAATATATAGAAGGCATCTTTAATTACTTTCTTTAAAATACCATTAGAATCAATATAAATATCAACAGGATATGATAGGTTATTATTTCTTACATACTGTTCTATATAATAAAGACCGCCCAGATTTAACACTATAAAATGATATAAAACAGTAGAACCCAATCTATCTTTAAGAACAAATACAGGGTTCATATATTTATACTTAAATATGGTGTTTTAAGTATATATATATGTTATTAAAGGAATACTATAGAAATACAGTTGATCTGAATGACTCAGGTAAAGGTGGATGGAGTAGTATATATTATGGAGTTCTAGAAAAAGTAATTAATGATAATAACTATAAGAGAATTGCAGAAATTGGTATTGGCTATGGAACACATGCAAAAAGTGTATTGAAGAATACTAATGTAGATATGTTATTATTAGTTGATCCTACCAAATACTATCCAAATGACGGATTTGCTGAGGATATAATGCGACATGTCCCAGAAATTCCAGGTAATAATTTTAACGAGTTATACGATTTAATAAAACAGGAGCTTTCCCCCTGGAAGCATAGGTACTCTTGGTTTAGAAAGGAAAGTTTAAGTATAACAAATGACGAAGTGTTAGATGCTTCTCTAGACTGTGTTTTTATTGATGGCGATCATTCGTATAATTCAGTTATAAAGGATCTGGAATTTTGGTGGAAGAAGGTGCGTATAGGAGGTCAAATGCTAGGAGATGACTATTGGATGCCTGATGTATGTAAAGCAGTAAGTGAGTTTGCCAAATCAAATGGTCTATCATATGATTTTTTATATAAAGAGGGTTCTAATTATAAGATATATAGATTTTTTAAATAGTTTAAAGGTAGAAACTAGTTAGTATTGTATATGCAGTATAAACTATTTTCAGAAAACGAAATAAAAAAGATTTATGAAACTAGTATTAAACTGCCACCATCATATTTCAATAAATATCATGTTGTACCAGATTGCCCAGTTAAGTCATGGAATTATCAGTGGAATGATCGCGATTGTCCACGTATTCTCACTCTATTAGATTTCATGGAGTGGGTTGTAAAGTATAATATAAAACCTGATTCACTTGCATGTACATATCCTTCTGATCCTGAGCTAGAGTTCTTAAGCTATAATAAACTTTTTTAATGTTACGGCGACCACAGAGATCTACACACTATAAATTATAAAGAGCAATTTGACTTCTTTTTATTTAATC
>CAZPCB010000014.1:0-3648 GCA_964585065.1 uncultured Candidatus Saccharibacteria bacterium
CACCACTACATATTGTATATTGATATGTATGTCTTAGGGTTTATATACTGGGTAGGGTATCCACCCAATAAAATCCTCATAATTATAAAGTTCGTTATGATCGTCTTTATAATGTACACCATCATAATAAACTTTTATGAATGTATTATATTTTCTACCTACGCACAATATGGTTTCATCGTCAAGCGGTGCATCATACATAGGCCGCAGCTTGTCCACTGTTAATGTGTCTATTTCTTTGCACATTCCAATTAGTGTGTGTATAAATAACTTGCTTGTTCCATCAGGCATGGATTCTTTAATCTCTCTTAATCTTTCTTCTGTTAAAGCTTTCATATTTAATTATCCTGTATACCTGTATAAAAGAACAGCCAAAGGAAAACCAATGGCTGTATGAGTGCTAATGCTATCAGCATTACATCATTGTATATCACTAGACGGTCACATTCTTATGGTGTATGTGTTGTGCTTAATCATGCTCTCTTTGTCCTGTTCTGTTTTGCTGATGTATACAAAATACAAGGATATAAATATCAACATATATAATATGCTTTTAAATAGCTTGTTTAACATTGTCCTATTCCTGTGATGGGTTCCTGGTTTTCTTTCATTAGTTTTTCTATCTGTATTTCCAATGCTTCTATATATTGTTGTTGGTTAACAATTACAGTTTTTATATATTCAGCCCCCTCATGCGTTAAATATACACCCTTAGCTTTATTAAATGGTTTTGATACAGATAAACATTTTGTAATGTCAGTCATTGTTGTACTCTCAATTTAAAATTATCTATTTTATTTTTATTTTATCAAATCGTATTCAAAATTGTAATGCGTATTTTGTAGCTCTAAATTATTAATCACATCATACATATCGGATATACCAATACAATCGATAAAGCATGTATCATAGCAATCATCACAGCGCACAATAGCCTGCGCAGAGACATGATTAGAGTGATCACCTACCCATCCACATTGATTACTAAAAATTGTTATTGTGCTCATGATGCTATTCCTTATCAAAATTGAAAATTTACAGGCCATAATAACACACTGGTAAAAAATAGCAAGCATTAAATAACAATTCAAGTTTGAAATGACATTATATAAATATATATAAGGTCGGTCATGATTCACTACGTTCCAGCATGTTTCATGTTTCCAGAGCAAAAAATTAAAAGTATCTCATGGCTTTTGTTGCTTGTCAAGGGTTTCATACCTGAAACATCTATATTATTTTCTTATGGTGTTTCTTATTAGCATAAGAAATTCTTATAATCTTTTTAATAAAAACACTCGCTTTTTAAATTACAAGGGTCTAAAATGGTCTCAAGTTAGTAGCTACCATAAGTCTTAAGAGCAGGTAAACCAGCATAAACAATCAAACAGGAGAAACAAAAATGAAAACTTATAACAAATTAGTTGACAAATCAGATTTTACTAGCTACATTGTTATCTTGTTTGTTGTACACAGTGTCATAACTATAATTACTTACCTTTAAAAGGAATATTAAAATGCAAGCAATCCAAACAAGTTTTATACCCTGTACCAACACCAATCCGAATAGAATTAAGGCAGAATGTCAAGCAGGTAAAATCATTATTTCATGGGACTATGGGCTGAATGTAGAAGAGAATCATAGTAGAGTGTGCGATTTGTTAATAGGCAAATTGAACTGGAACTGCGACTTTGTATCAGGCCAACTAAAAGACGGCAGCTACTGTCATGTTCTTACCAATCATTTGGCTTTCGACAAAGGAAAAAACAAATGAATTATCCTAAAACTTCTACACGTTATAAAATACATAAGTCAAGGGTCTTGACAAACAGAATTAGACGTGCTATGTTGTCAAGTAATGGCGCTTTGGTTGTTAAACTAGCTAGGAGATTGCAAAATGTTTACATTGCAAGTGTATAATAGAATAGACGGTCATCTTGTTACAACTATAATAGGCTTTAATTCCAGGGATGAAGCTATAGAATTTTATAATATGTATTATGATATAGAATTCGACTGCATTATCACTGAGCAGGAGGAATGTCACTATGTTTAATAGTGTAGAAGATATTAAAAAAGCCGTAGACGCGGGTAGGGTTGACTGATATTTATGGCAATCTTGAAGAAAATATCAATGATTTTTTCTACGGTGTAGATAAATGTTGACATTATACATTTTACTCTCTATACTGGCTTTTGTTTGGTTTGATGTCTTTTCTAATGAAATTTAAGGAGAATTAAAAATGTATTCATTTACAAATAAAGATAGCGTAATAGATAGCCGTGACATCATCGAGAGAATTGAAGAACTGGAAAATCTAATAGCGGATGAATCCACAAATGCAGATTTTCTAGAATGGTGTCAAGAATATGATATACTTACATCGTTAGCTGAAGAATGTGAACACTATTCGGATGACTGGCAATATGGATCTACACTGATACATCGTAATTACTTCAAGGCATATATGGATGAAATGATTCAGGATTGTTACACAATACCTGAGCTACCTAGTTTTATGGCAATTACGCTAGACTATGTCGCTCTTGAACAGGATTATACCAGTGTAGACTTTGATGGCGAAGAATATCTCATAAGGTAATGTTTTTATTCTACTAAATAAAAAATTATATAATATAAAGGAATAGACGGTCATGAAAATTACCAAAGAGCATATAGATTATATGAGAACAGAAATGTGTAAAAGTAGTAAAACCCCATTTTTGTCAAGTTATACATCCAAAGGATTATCCGAGAAGCGCTGGCGCTGGGATTGGTGCTATGCTACACCAGGATTAAGCAAATGGATTTGTGATAATATATATCCTTATGCTAATGATGATCATCTTGATACTGCTTTAAAATTTATTACTCAAGGATATAAAAATGACTAAAGAACAGGCAATAATTCATTTTTCGGTAGCATATTTACAAGTAAATTGCTTACATATACCAGTGAAGGCAGTGCGATCTATCATAGAAAATAAAGTGATAGAAACTCATAACGCCTTTTGTTTTGCTGGTACTACCTGGAGATTATCAAAATGAGTGTATGTTTAAGCTGTAATAGACCGCTAACAGATGAAGAAATAGCACAGGTTTACGAATGGGGGGAATCTATCGAACTATGCGAAGAATGTTTACAGAATAGTGAAGTGGAGGTTATTTATAATCAAGATGATTTTACAGGATGGGAACAATGATAAAAGAAATATTTGCATGGGTAATAATACCTACAATACTGGGAACTTTGGTAGGTGCTGGTGTTGTTGCATTTCTTCTTTATATATTCGATTGAGGCGTTATGTATGAAAACAAATTCATCAAAAACACAGCATGTCCAAAGTGTAGAGAACAAGGTAAAGATAAACACGGCGATAATCTTGCCGTCTATTCTGATGGTTCTAGCCATTGCTGGAGTTGCAGGTTCTTCGATCTGGGCGATAGTGTTGTTAATAGATTTTTGGATAGCCGAAACCCACAGGTTTCTCCTGAATATACTGGGGTAAACTTACCAGATGACAGTGATACTAATTACCCTCAAAAGGCATTAGCATGGTTCTATCAATATGAGTTAGACAAGCAGGATATTTACAATAACGGGATTCTTTGGAGTGATAAGGAATCCCGTTTAATTTTCCCCTAT
>CAZPCB010000015.1:0-3630 GCA_964585065.1 uncultured Candidatus Saccharibacteria bacterium
AAATTAGAGACAATAAATTAGATTGCTTTGTATTTATGAGGTCATCTGATTTATTTTTAGGAATCCCTTACGATGTATTTAATTTCAGTATGTTATCCCATTTAGTATGTTCTGAACTAGATAATGTAACTCCTAGAACTTTATACTTAACTGCAGCATCATCTCATTTATATGAAACAGACTTTGAAAAAGCAATTAATTGTTTAAAACATGATTATACGTCATCAGATCCTATTCCTAAGTTAACAAAAACTGAAATATTTAATGTTCTTCATGAGATAAGATTGACGGGCCAAGGTTGGTGGATATGAGGCCTAATTTAGATCAATGGGCAATGGAAATTGCAAAAGTGACAGCTTCTAGAGCTACATGTGTTAGACGCAAAGTCGGTTGCGTTTTGGTCAACAATAAAGGTTATATATTGGCAACAGGGTATAACGGCGTTCCTAAAGGACTAAATCATTGTATAGCAAACGAATGTTCGGGTTCCAATGCTTCATCAGGAACAAGATTAGATGAATGTTTAGCTGTTCATGCCGAAATGAACGCTTTATTACAATGTAATAACGTATTCGATATTCATACAGTATATGTAACGGTTTCACCTTGCATTCATTGTATTAAAGTGTTATTAAATACTTCTTGCAAAAGAATCGTATTTTTAGAAGAATATTCGGATCTTAGATCTAAAGAACTATGGTTATCTGCAGGACTTGAATGGAGTTTATTATGATTTTTAATCCTTTTACACCTATTCCAAAATCTGACAAATCCCATGTCAGAGGATGGGCACAACATTGGGCAGAATGCCTAGATGTATCAATTGCTGATAAAAGTACTAATCTTAAAGGAGATTTATATTTAGACCATGGTGTAAACTTTGGAGGAATATTAAATTTATTTGGAGGAGTTAGTGATGAACTAGTTGATCGTATTATAGAAATGATTGACTGTCCAGGAGAACTTTATAGTTTGGATATAGATATGCCTGATTATGATGGAATGTTACGAAAAAGAGGAGTCACTATTACAGGATTAAAGGAAAGATTAGAAAGAGCTATAACTCTTAAACAATCTAATTTTCATAATAAATATAAAGTGTTTGGCGATAGTCATGCTACAGCATTTGCTCCTAAAAACTCTCATATTATTAGAAATAATGGAATGACTTTATATAGAGCATTAGAAGATAATCTTATTCCAGAAGATACAGATTTAGTAGTATTAGGATCTATAGATATACGTCATCATATAGGTCGCCAAAAAGATTTATCAATTGTAGATCTTGCTAATAGACTCGCTATGTTTGTGTTTGATAACAACATATCCGTAGCAGCACCTGTTCCTATAGAGTATGAGGCTCGTAAAATACCACAAACAGGATTTTATAAAGGGCAACCTTTTACAGGGAAAAGACACGAACGACTGGCATGGACATTTTTATTTATAAACACACTTATAGATTTAGGAGTCAATGTGGTATCACCTCCTATGGAATGGTATACCATGGACCCTGAAGATTATGCTAAAGAGTATATGGAATTAAATAGTTCTGTACATATTTCACCAAGACATTATAGAAGATATGGAGGATGGGATAATGTTTGAAATAACTAAAGATACATCAAATAAAGATGCTTTATTTACAAAAGATCAATATTTACGTATGCTCACAGGTTTTGAATCAAAAATTAATGAACCTGTTATTGAAAAATGGAATGATAGATATATTTTTAGAGGAGATTTATCAGCAACCAGTTTAAAAGGTTATGGTGCTGAACCTTTAATTTCAAGTATTAGAGAAAATGTATTGGTTTATTGTGCACCAAGAGCAGGAGCTGCTGCTAATGCTGTAGCTACTATTGCTAAATTGTATAACAAAAAGTGCATATTCTTTTGTCCGGCGTCTAAAGTTGCATCAGATCATCAAACCTCATTAATGAATTTTGATAATGTTGAACTTAGATTTGTAAAAATTGCAGCAATGCCTACTTTAAATATTTATGCTAAAAGATGGGCAGAACAAAAAGGAGCAAAATTTTTACCATTTGGATTATCAGGAGTTCCTACAGTAACAGCGGGACTTATTTATACAGCATCACGTATGAATATTGATCCATCAGAAGTTTGGATGAGTGTCTCTACAGGAACCGCAATACGCGCGTTTGAGATAGCGTGGCCTAACGCAAATATAAAAGGAGTAGTAGTGGCTAGGAATATGAAACCAGGTGAGATAGGAAAGGCTGATTTGATGTCTGCTACTATTCCTTTTTTAAAACCTGCTAAAAATCTTCCTTATTTTCCAACGACTGTAGCTTATGACGGTAAAGCTTGGGAAAGATTTGAAAAAGAGTCTAAACCAGGGTCAATATTTATGAACGTATCGTGTGATATTAATATATCAAAACCCTATAATGGGGTTATTGATTCTCATAGAGAATGGTATGACTTTAAGGATTTAAGATGAACATCGAAACCACGGTTTATTACGATGAGTTCCTTCGATATTATGATATGGCAAAAATTCAACAAAAAGAATGTAATTTAGGTTCTATTCCTCATATAGAATCATCAATAAATGATGATCTTATGAAGAATGTTCATTTGTATGATGTGGTCAATAGAAAGTACGCAGGATTTAGTCAAATACTATTAGATATGTGGTATGGTTTAGATCTTGATCATCCATATTTTGGAAAACTTCACAATGTTAGACTTCCTATATGTGAAAAGTTTGGAAATCAAGAATGGGGTATTAAAGAATGGTTGTACGTGTTCATGGTGCATAGAGTTACAGGATCTGGTATTAACTATGCAAAAAATCCTAGTGGTTACCACAATACTATTTTACCAGAATTTTATGATTCCGTATGTATTAATGACATGGTGTCTAAAATTCAAGGTTATAAAGGTCCTATGTATACTTCTGTAGGTTATCAATTCCCAACTTTTCCAAAACCAATTGGTTTATATAAAAGAGGAGGTGATTACTTTATATGTGAATACCTTCCTATACTTATTAATGATTTTTATAAATGGTTAGTTCCTAATACGTCATTTAGGGATGCAATGGATTTTCTAGTAAACTGGAATAAAGATCAAGGATTAAGGGCGTTTAAATTTCAATATGCGGCATTTTTAGCAGATGTTGCTGATTTTTATCCGGACTTAATAGATTCAAAATCTTTATTTTTTTACGGTACTAATGCTCGTGAATGCATTAAATACATGGCAAAACCTAAAGGGAAGATGAATGAACAAGACTTTTTAGATTTAGTGACAGAGAAAGCCTGCGAAGACACAGGAGGTATTCCTTATGATGTAGAAGACGTCATGTGCGATAGTATTAGATGGATTGAGAATTATATTAAACCAGGTAAAGATTATGACCATATTTGTCGAGATTCTACATGGAATAGTTCTAAAATTAAAAATCACCCATTTGGTCGTCAAAAGGCAATGTTAGAGTTGAGGTTAATAAAATCGTTTAATGATTTAAATGTTCATCCTTCTGATGACTATATTTTAAAAATAAATGAAATTAATGTTAAAAATTATGTTTACAAATGTAAATATTTATGAGATAATAGTTTCAACATTAATGAAAACGAGAATACGACAATGACATTT
>CAZPCB010000016.1:0-3364 GCA_964585065.1 uncultured Candidatus Saccharibacteria bacterium
GGAACAAATCGAGAATAAGCAATTGCATTACCTTCTGTTAAAGAAGGCCATACTTTCTCTACATCTTGCGCAATAAAGCCCGTATCGTTGTTACCAGTTTCCTTCCACTTAAATGTACAAGGTTCGAGTTTTAGTATGTCTTCTAAGCATGTTGTAAAAGGTTGAATATCTGACTTCAGATTTCTATCAGATGTCTGAAATAAGGCAGTTACATATGCATTTCCTGACACATACAGGTTCCCATTTACTCTAACCCCGGCAGTTCCTGTTTCGTCTATTTGAAGTCTATTATTTCCGGCAGATACGAATGTAATTGTGCTGCTTTGACATGTTATGAATGAACTTAGACCCGATTGTATTGTTGAACTTGTCCCGCTGTTTCCTCCGAGAGATACTAGAGATCCATTTTGATATAAAGAGGCACTACTCAGGTTGATGTTTTCTGTTATCTGTATTGTCTGATCCTCTGTGAAACTTGTAATGAAATCTGTAGAAATTGTATGTGTATCATAATTTACCATTGTTTGTATATTGGCTATATTGGCTTGAAGGGCTAATATCTGACCAGCTGTATCTGAAGAACTAGTAATTCCTGTGGCAATACCTTGTAATGGCACAATATTTACTACATATGGATTTGTTGACATATTCTATTGTAATAAAATGTATTAAATAAAGATACAATACGTGTTTAATGGAAGGTCTAAACCCGGAATCCTTGACTATAGTCAAACCCCTTCATATTGTAGACATGGAGAAGAAGGACCCCCAAAAATACAAACAATACGATTCTTCATCTGATACATCAAGTGTTGCGTCTGACGAATCGTTGGAGAGTGCATCAGGACCGAATTTTGCAGACTTTGCTAGACAGCTTACTTTTAAGAAAGACAATGAGGGAAATGAATATTTTTATCCGTACGAGCAAGTTAAAAAGGAGGAAAAGGCAGGAACTTATGAATTTCCTACAACCTTTACGGAGAAGAAAGACCCTCCTAAGACAACCGATTTAACTACACTTTTTCTTATTGACAGTCTCAATCGTGACAAAAGTGCATTTCCTCAACCTACATCTTTTACATTGAAATTACCTCGTGTCTACAGAAATGTCAAATCGATTTCTATGACACAAATTAAATTACTCTGTAGTTTCTATTATTTCAGTGATAGCATTGCGAAGTCTAACATATATTTGCCCGTCAGGGAAAGGGGCCGTGAATCAATTGCCACTTATAATGGATCACCTCTGACAAGGGTCGCAACAATCCGTCAGGGTACCTATGGTATTGGTGATTTATTGAATGAAATTCAAACGCAACTTAATTACACTCCACTGTTCTATGATTTCCCGAATGGATTTACTGATTTTATTAAAATTTTCACTGTAAATGGCGACTATAGTATTAATTTTAATCAACCAGGTGATACATACTATGATGCACTGAATTCTAAATTTATTCAAAATCCTAGTCTTACAACAATAATTGGACACTATTGGGGTTCTAGGTTTGCTGGACTTCCTGATTACTCAATAAATCAGTTAAAGGTTGCTTATTATTACCCTGTGTTATATGAGGTATTTCTTGATAAAACAGATACAGTTATAAAACCTCAGCTTGATTTAAATGTTCCTGCAAACCTTCTAGGCCCAGGTGAAACCGTGTATTCTCATTTAGTTTTTAATATGTCTGGTATTAATGATGCAGTTGCACTTTTCTTGATTAATAAAAATATAATCCTTCTTGATAAATATAGATTAAATAACACATTTCGTTATAGTTTAATAAACCGATATCAACTGGGATATGATGCCAACTCTTTACAGGTATATATTTTGACAAACTCATTGAATACTTCATTAGTCAATCTTATTAATAATACGTCTGCGTCTGCTTTGACGAGTATATTTACTAATTTGGGCCTTACACAGGCTAGTTATAATACTCTAAAATCTACAGTGGATAAGGCTACTGTAGTTTATACAGGTATGTTCCAGTTCCTACAGGCCCAGTTAACAAAATTCGCAGGAATTCCTTTTGCTACATATTCACCCCAATTTTTCAATAACGTGAATAATATAATTTATTTTCAGAATGGATTAAATGCAGTAAATATTCGCTCTGGCTACACTTTAGAATATTTGACTTCTGGGGAAGTGCCTCTGATATCCACGCTTACAAATTATAGTAATTCGCCTAGGTATTGGCCAAATATGATTTCTACAAACGGTTATGTAGGAACAGGTCTAAGCAGAATTAACACACCCCATTCATTAATACCTTATAACGTGCCAGGGAAAAATTTTCAATTCGGTGATACTATTATCGACTCAAGTAAATTCTTCTTCAATACAAATAAAGCATCTCGAAGCATAGATTCCATTATTAAAATCAATCCTAGTCAATATACAATATTCAAATTCCGTTCTTCTGCAAGGCAAACACTACAGGTTGAAACCCTGCCCCTACCTTATTATTACAGGTATGCTGATTACAATGCTCAGGGTAAATATAAAGGTGTGCTCGATTTAAGCAGAAATAATGTTCCACAACAGTATTTTGACCTTTCTTATAATTTTGTTTATAATTCAACTAACATGACAATGGATAGTTCTAAGTATTTACCTAATATACTAAATCCTGTTTTTGGTCAGAGTTTCCAAGAGTCTTTTATAAGCGGGACAACTCTAAACGCAAATTCTCAGACAAGCTATATTCAATTTGAATTTATTGCACCATATCCATCTGGAGTTTCTACAGGTTTATTTGCAAATAATACAAATATATCATTTGTATCCATGCTATCAGGAAATCTGAGCACATTATTCGCCGATTCATTCTCTGCATTTGTATATCACGATAGAGGTGCATTTATGGCTGACTTGGAATTTCCTAGGAATGAAAATCCCTTACATTATATTTATGCGGCATCTACAACTTCCGCGAAATCAGATATAACTATACAATTCAGTACGTTCTCAGGTCACAAGTATTATACCATATTTAGAAGTGATAATATTTCCTGTTCTAATATATCATATCGACCAATCGTATATTATAACGATTCCACATATACAGAGATTAAAACCGACTATGTAAATTTTGACCCGACATCAAATCCATATGACAACTCTAATGTAACTAACTACCCCTTTGTCACTAACTATAATACAGATTTTACTAGATTACCAACTTACTCTAATCTAACTGCATTAAATCCAAATAGTTCATCATTTAATGTTTCTTTGACACTGAAAGGAGTTCCTATTGGATATGATATTTCAGGTATTTCTAACGATTTGACGGATTATATTGGCTATAATGCTGGTAGAGAAGGTCTAGATCCATCTACACAATTTAGAATA
>CAZPCB010000017.1:0-3138 GCA_964585065.1 uncultured Candidatus Saccharibacteria bacterium
ATTTATTTTAGGCTAATTTCTAAAAATAAGAATATGAAAATAATTATTTCTGCAAGCTTTATTAAACTTATTATTACCCCAGTAATAACTTTTATAATTTTATGGATTATGTCAATTAGCGGTATAGCAAAATCTGTAGGAATTTTATTTAGCTGTCTGCCATGCGCAAGCTCTGCCTATATATTATCGAGACAACTTGGTGGTGATCCGGAGACAATGTCATCGATAATTACTTCTACTACTGTATTTTCTATCTTGTCATTATCTATACTTGTGTATATCCTCGCGTAGCGATGATGTAGTTAAATTAATTTGTATATATTAAAATGGATAAAAAACATTCACCCGATTATATAAAAGCTTTAGAATATCATGAAAAAGGTCAGCCTGGGAAAATTGCTTTAAAACCTACAAAACATCTTTTAACTCAACATGATCTGTCTTTGGCCTATTCTCCGGGAGTGGCAGCACCTTGTCTTGAAATTAAGAATAATCCAGATGATATATATAAATATACTGCACGTGGTAATACGGTAGCAGTAATATCCAATGGTACAGCTGTTTTAGGTCTTGGCAATTTAGGAGCAGCAGCTTCCAAACCCGTCATGGAAGGAAAAGCGGTATTATTTAAGAAATTTGCCGATATTGATTGTTTTGATATAGAAGTAGATACAGCTGATCCTGAAGAATTCATTAACACAGTAAAGCATCTAGGATATAGCTGGGGTGGAATTAATTTAGAGGATATAAAAGCTCCTGAGTGTTTTATCATCGAAGAAAGGCTTAAAGAATTAATGGATATCCCGGTCTTTCATGATGACCAACATGGAACTGCTATAATTACTGGAGCTGCTCTAATTAATGCAGTTCTTCTGACAAAAAGAAAAATGTCAGAAATTAAGATGGTAGTAAATGGAGCAGGAGCAGCAGCTATGTCTTGTATCAACCTTGCCATATCTCTGGGAGTCAATAAAGATAATATTATTCTTTGTGATACTCAAGGCGTTATATATAAAGGACGTGCAGAAGGAATGAATAAGTGGAAAGAGGAAAAGGCTATTGATACTCCTCATCGTACATTAAGCGAAGCAATCAAAGGTGCAGATGTATTTTTGGGACTTTCAGTCAAAGGAGCTATGACAAAGGAAATGGTAGCTTCAATGACTAAAAACCCGATAATTTTTGCTATGGCCAATCCTGATCCAGAAATTACACCTGAAGATATAAAATCGGTCAGGAATGATGCAATAATTGCTACTGGCAGATCAGATTACGATAATCAAGTAAATAATGTAATGGGTTTTCCTTATATTTTTAGAGGAGCTCTCGATGTTAGAGCTACTTGCATTAACGAAGAAATGAAAATAGCAGCCGCTTACGCCTTAGCAGAATTAGCTAGAAAACCCGTGCCAGGAGAGGTTTATCGTGCTTATAATAGCAGTAGGAAAACATTTGGTCCTGATTACATTATTCCTGTCCCTTTTGATCCAAGGTTAATTACTACTGTTCCAGTAGCTGTAGCACAAGCTGCACTTAAAAGTGGTGTAGCAAAAATTAAGGAACTTAATATCAAAAAATATAGGTCAGAACTTGCAAACAGATTAAATCCTACCTCGAATTATATGCATTTTGTATTTGATAAAATCACCCATGATAAACCTAAAAGGGTGATTTTTGCAGAAGGTGAAGAGGAAGAAGTAATAAAAGCAGCAATGATGTTACGTGATGAGCATTACGGAAGCCCAATTCTCGTAGGAAGACACAGTAAAATTGATCCCATTGTCCAAGCCTTAGGGGAAGGATATTCCCTTGAAAATATTACAGTTATGAATGCTGCAATCAATAATAATTTGAACAAATACATAGATTATCTTTACAAAAAGTTACAGCGCAAAGGATATTTATATAGAGATTGTGCAAGGCTTGTTAAATCTGATAGAAACATTTTTGCTGCTTGTATGATGGCTTGCGGAGATGCTGACGCTATGGTGACAGGCCTTACAAAAAGTTATTACGACAGTATAGATGATATCTCAAAAGTAATCATGCCTAAAAAAGGCAAAAGAATTATTGGATATTCTATAATGCTATCTCGGGAACATAATATAATCTTTGCTGATAATACGGTTTGTGAATTACCTCAAGCAGAAGATTTAGTAGAAATTACTCTGCAGACAGCAGAAGTAGCTAAATCTATGGGATATACTCCAAGAATTGCTATAGTGTCTTTTTCCAATTTTGGTAATCCACTTCGAGAAAAATCATCGAGAGTTCGCGAGGCAATCACCATACTTGATAAAATGGATTTAGATTTTGAGTATGATGGGGAAATGTCGGCAGAAGTAGCATTGAATACTAATTTGCAGAAATTGTACCCTTTCTGTAGGTTAACAGGTCCTGCAAACGTTTTAATTATGCCTGGTCTCCATTCGGCTGCTATTGCAACTCACTTACTTGAAGAACTAGCAGGCGAGGTATTTATTGGCCCAATTTTAAATGGTTTTGAATACCCTGTGCAAATCATACCTATGGGTTCTTCTGCAACTGATATACTTGAAGTAGTCGCCTTTGCGATTATGGATTGTATTAATAACAAAAATTAAATATATACCGACCAGTCTATTTAGGTAAATCTTATGCAATCAGTAAACATTAGTTCTGCAAAAGGCTATTTATCATCTTTGCTAAAAAATAAGGAGAAACTGCAAGAAATAATAATTGAAAGAACTGGAAAACCTATAGCTAAAATTCTTAAATACAAACCTATAAAAAGTTGTAATAGATTAGGCTTGTTAAAACCCCAAATTATTTAGGCTGGCGATTTTATACCTCAATTACAAGAAAATGGATTTGATTTATTAGACACCCAATTACAAGCATATTATAACCCTGTCTGAATTACCCCCCTTACACATAGAGGCCCATTTGATAGGATTTCAATAGCTCAAGCTAGTCATGAAGGTTTATCGCTAATTACTACTGACTCAGAAATAATCAAACATGAACTGCGAATTAATTTATAATAATTCACCTTTAAAAGTTAGTGAAGAATCAAAATACTAAAACTTTAATTAAATTGGCAAAGAAAACGCAACAGTAACCCCTTTATCTTGATTTTGCGTAGCCCATATCTGACCA
>CAZPCB010000018.1:0-3112 GCA_964585065.1 uncultured Candidatus Saccharibacteria bacterium
GTAACTCGATCTAATCATGTCTAGAGTAATATTCTATGTTCCATTTATCATTAGTCAAAATTAGGTATGCCTTGAGGAGTTACCCCCGTGACTAACCTTATGTCAGCCTATCCATTACGACTATACTCTGTTCTTTTCATTACTTTGTCATTTGCTTTTTTACTAAATCTTTTTCATCTGGAAATGGAAACGCAACTTTTTATTGCTTCGTTTATAATTTCATTGGCTGGTCTACCACACGGAGCTGCTGACGCATGGCTGGCTCAACGGGTTGGCATAATAAGCAACCTAAAAGATCTCTTTACTTTTTTAGTTTCATATACTTTTGTTGCTATATCCATTATTTTTGCTTGGATGATTTCTCCATCAATCTCGCTAGCAATATTCCTTATCATTTCTGCCTGGCATTTTGGCGACGATGAAAGATTAGGATTAAGCCTTTTTACAAGATTTTGCTCTGGTGTTATTATTGTAAGTTCTCCATTGTTACTTCATAATAAAGAAGTCCTATCACTATATGAAATTCTTATAGGAAATTATGCAAATAATGTGCTGGACAGCCAGATAATTTTATTCATTACTTCCTGCGGTTATTTAATTTACAATACTATTTTGTCATTTAACGATATGAGGACAGTAAGAAATATTTCCAATATAATGCTATATGTAATACTGGCATGCATAATAACTCCAATATTGTATTTTACAATCTACTTCTGCTGCGCACATTCATTTCAACATATGAGCCGTATTTGGGACATGACAAATACAAAAAATAGATCAAAATTCTTAGTAGCTGTTACCCTACTAACTACCCTTGTAATAGTTTTTGCCTTAGTGATATATTTTTGGCTTATTAGATCAGGTATTAATTTCGAGATTGTCAATATTAAGGTTCTATTTGTGGGTCTTGCCGCACTAGCAGTTCCCCACATTCTTTTAATCGACGTTTGTAAAGCGGCCGATATTCAATCCCCAAGATAAAAGTACTTTCCAAGTCTGCTATTTTTTACAGATTATAATTCATTGCAATTGAGTAGATGATTCTGAATCTAAGACTGATAACTGCCTTTATTCTTTTTATAAAAACAATGAGCTGAACTCTCTTGGTATCTTTATCAGTGCTCCATTGTTGTTTTTCATTAGTCAGATTCTATGACTACTATGCTCTGGCTAGCGGCTATAGGCTCAATAAACGGCACTTTTTGTGACTTCGTGGTCATAATCAGTCTAGAATGTTTTAGTGGTATTTCTGCATATGTGTAGTGGTTTGGCAGCTAAACGGCTGTGAGAAATACAGAGGATCATTTCAGTCGAATTAAAATTTAACTAGAATTGTATTCATGAATTTTCGTAGTAAATTTATTACATTAATGGTACATCTCCTGAAATATGGTATTAAATTATCCAGATTATATCCTACTAAATTATAGAGATGAATTACGTGAAGATAATCAACGATAAAAAATGTATTGGAAATAGTACTACTTTACGAGAATTATTTATTTCATTTTCTCTATTGGGATTTACAGCATTTGGCGGTCCAATAGCCCATTTGGGATATTTTAGAGAAGAATTTGTTTTGCGACGTAAGTGGCTAAATGAGGATACATATCTTAGCATCGTAACGATGTGTAATTTTTTGCCAGGTCCGTCAAGTAGTCAAGTTGGTATTTTGATAGGTATGATGCGTGGTGGCATATTAGGTGCTATTGTAGCATGGTGTAGCTTTACTCTACCATCCGCCATTATACTTATAGCTTTTGCTAGTTATTATTCAAATAATACAAATAATGCAGATTATATTTGGTTACACGGACTAAAATTAGTTGCCGCAGCAATTATTTCTCAAGCCGTTGTAGGAATGACTTCTACTAGACGAAAAGATTTGAGACAAATTTTTTTGATATGTTTGAGTTCATTTATCTGTATCATGAATCCTTCACAAATCACGCAGTTTATCGTTATTATATTAGGAGCATTATATGGCTTAATTTTTTTAATAGACTTAACAGAAAAAACTACTACTAGAATACCGATATATGTAAATAGAGAATTAGCAAAACTCTCAGCACTGATCCTTGTCAGTCTAATGACAATATCCTTTATCTTTATTTATTACTCCAACAATGCATTAATTAAACTATTAGCAGAGATGTTTGTGATTGGTAGTACAGTGTTTGGAGGAGGTCATGTTGTCCTGCCAATGCTAAACCAAGTTGTAGTAGCAACTGGTTTGATGTCTAACGATGTATTTTTATCAGGCTATGGGATGGCTCAAGCTATCCCAGGACCTCTATTCACATTTAGTAGTTATTTGGGAGCTGCACTTGTTAAATATCCCTTTAATTTAATTTATGGAATCTTATGTCTTATCGCAATCTTTCTTCCCTCTTTTCTCCTGCTTAATATCGTTGTTCCTATTTGGAACAATGTTCAGAATAATAAAAATATTTTATCGGCAATTAAAGGTATTGAATCTGTTGTTATAGGCATATTAGCAGCAGCGCTTTATAACCCTGTTTATTTAAATACGGTAAAATCACAACAAGATAACATCCTAGTTGTACTTATGTTCTTTCTTTTAGTGTTTATTAAAATACCCTCATACTTTATTGTTGTTATTGGACTGCTAAGCGGATATGTGACGAATATTTTATAGGAATATAATAATTTTCATTATCCTGCCTAAAGATATCTAGCTCAACTAACTATTCAAATATTTCTCATTTCTCTTACTAATATACTTTTGCGTATTTTTAGTGGCTTGGCTGCTGAAAGACGCCATAAAGCATCAGCGGCGATTTTTGTGAATGTGAGACTATAATCGTCATACAGATAGCTGGCTCAATTCAGAGTATATGCGATTTCCAAATGGAAACATTGCTTGCTTTAGTTAGACAAGACACAAATCGACAGTAGTAATGTTAGAAAAGTAGCTTTTTCTAACCATAGCCTAGCAAGCCACTGATTGGACTCAGGTTTCTTCAAACTGCTTTTCCAGATTTCCCTTGAGGCTTATTATAATCCTTATAGAATCGTGAATAATCTAATCAAAAGAGGTTTCACGATGGCTCTCGGCAAACAAGCAAAAACGCTTACGGACGCTCAA
>CAZPCB010000019.1:0-3111 GCA_964585065.1 uncultured Candidatus Saccharibacteria bacterium
CTGAAATCAATATCATTGCTTGATATCGAAATTTTGTGAAAGGAGGCGCGCAATAGCTATTCTGGAGGTGTTATTGATTTTATCACGAAAATAATGAAAGGCGATGTATTCATTTGTTGTTTCAATTCTTCCTAAAGCCACAAGCTCCTTAAAAAGGGGTTTTCCTAATTTTGATGTAGAATTTACACTTTCTATTATATAATTGTCATATCCATTATTTCTAATCTTATTCAATAATGTTGGGGTTAGTTTTTGAAGACCAAGACCAATTCTTTCTATAAGAACCTGGCGGATATCATAGACATCACAATCATGCTTTTTGGGTTGAGGGAGCAGACTGTTGGCTTCTACTTGTCGTTCAAGCTGGGACAGTCTTTTCCAAGGCGACATGAAATTATGAATTCTCTCTAATCAGTAGAGTTTTGGATAAAGAACACTAATCAAGAATGCAACAGTAGTTTTTATTGGAAAATGGAATTGCTTTGGATAAAATAACTTTACTAAAAACCTATAATTAAAGGATAAGAGATTATAAAATTAGCTAAATTTGTCATAATTTATTCATACAAATGAAGCAATTATAGAAATCGGATACTCCCTAATGGTTGAACAAAATTTAAACCCGTTTTCTTCAAAGAAGACGGGTTTTTTTATTGAAGATCAATTGGTCTCGATCCAAAATGAAAATAATATTCACTACGGGAGCATTGTTGATGGGAAAAATCAGAATAGTCCTAGAGTTATTGAATAATAAATTCTATGCTTAGTGCTATGAGCTTGATGTTGTAATACTAAAGGAGACTTTCTTGCCTTTTCGACTTGGGCCTTATTTGGCGGAATCAACAATTGGTATGGGCGCCCTTGGCGCTATAATTGGCGGAACGAATGCGATAGCAAAAAATGTCGAACAAGTGCGTACTGGTAAAATTACTGAGGCAGAAGCAGTAAAAGATATCGGAAAGGAAGCACTAAAAAACGGCGTTGTGACCGCGGCAACATTTGTTACAGTAGCGAGTTTTGGTGGAGAATTAATTCTTTCTGTTGGTCTCACGCTGGTTATAGGTTCCACATTAAAATATGCTTGGGATAGAAGTTATGACTCTATAAATGATAAAAATAAAATTCAGTCAGCTGTAAAAAATAAAAAGAAAAGTCAAATGGTAGAAAATAATCCAAAAAATATGTTGTCTCCAAATAATAGATTTCTGTCTCAGAAATCTCTCTAGTATACAGTTGAAAATATGGTCAATAATATTGGGTATATTAAAGATTAATGTCGATTATATGAGGTAATAATTAGAGCTATTTTTCCATTATCAGCTCCTGAATTTTTGAGTAGTCAACTTTTCCAGATCCTAATAGTGGTATTTGCTCAATAATGATTAATTGTGCTGGTACATAGATCTCTGTCAGTCCTGCCGATTTGATTAAGGACCTTAAATCCTCTAATTTAGCCTCAAGGCAGTTTGTAATTAAAACAATTTTTTGTCCTTTCTTCGGGTCAAATTTTGCAGCAGCTACTGATGTGGCCTCAGGCCATATATCTGAGGCGAATCCATCGATAATTGCCAGTGAAATCATTTCACCACCAATTTTAGCAAAACGCTTTACTCTGCCTCTAATCGACAAAAATTTGTTCTCGTCTATTTCTACAATATCGCCTGTATCGTGCCATCCATCTTCTAGTGGGGTAATAACCTCTGGTTCATCAGAATGAAGATACCCCATCATTACATTTGGGCCCTTAACGTAAAGTTGGCCGCCTTGATTCACGCCATCGACTTTTTTTAGGAAAAATTCGATATGAGGAAGTATTATTCCGGTGCTTTCGCATTTGTTGAAAGCAGGCGTATTCAGAGAAATTACTGGAGAAGTTTCTGTTACCCCGTATCCTTCAAGAATATCTATATTGAAATTTTCTTTCCATATATGTTTAGTATTAGATCTGAGTTTTTCTGCGCCTGCTAAAATATACCGGATACTCTTGTATTGTTCAAATTTACTAACCTTGGCATAAGAGGATAGAAATGTGTCCGTTCCAAAAAAAATTGTAGCATTAGATTTATGGATAATCTCTGGGATTGTTTTGTAATGTAGTGGCGATGGATATAGATAAACTTTTACGCCTGATATTAGAGGAAGGATTAAACCCATGTTTAATCCGAAGCAATGAAATACAGGGAGAATATTCATAACAATATCATTGTGATCAAAGTGAATTTGTGCGGATATTTGCGCTGCATTAGAGAGAATATTGTTATGGGATAGTGCGACGCCTTTCGGTTTTCCCTCTGACCCAGAAGTAAATAAGATTGCGGCGCAATTATTTGGATTAATATCTATTATAGGATAGCGCATAAATAAATACCCAATAACTTTATCAATTGTTGTTATATCTGCTTTGATATCTTCAAGGTAAATGATGGTAATACTACTACTAATCGATTCAATCATAGGCTCTAAATTAGCTGTTTTGATAAATAATCTTGATGTAATTATTTCATTAATACCTGCCGCCTTGCATGAATTTAATATGTTATAATACCCAGAGGTAAAATTGATCATTGCAGATATTTTACCAGATGACATAACTGATAAAAATGTTATCGCAGCGCCGCAAGAATTTGGAAGCATTATACCTATGCTTTTACTCTTTATTTTTAAATTATGAATTTTATTTGCAAGTACGCGAATTGAAATTAAAGTCTTTCGGTAATTTAATATGCCACTAGTTGGGTCTTCTAATATATTGTGACCCATTCCATGCTGCACAGCAGATGCTTTTAAGGCTTCGAATATTGTTTGATATTTATTCTTGGATCTATAAAGGAGGTTTGATGCTATGTTATAAATAAATAATGCGTTACTTACACGAAATTGATGCTTATCTAATTGTTTATTTTGACTTAAGGGTTCTGGTTTCCTAACCTCTATACTTCTTGGCAGAAACACCCTACCAAATAAGTAATTTATTTTACCAATAGGATTTTCAAATTGAGCGTAATTTATTATTGATACCGAAATTATTGTTGCTTTAAGTTTTTTGGCTACATAGGCTGGATAAGCGTATTGGTTCAAGTTTAGAAAATATTGTCCTTGAAAGCTTTCAAG
>CAZPCB010000020.1:0-3011 GCA_964585065.1 uncultured Candidatus Saccharibacteria bacterium
AATCCTGATATTAAACCACCAGTTGAAATATCCGATAGACATAAAATTCCGCAATATGGATTTGATGTGAAACAATCATTTAGGCATAGAAAATAACGCGAATAAAAAACTATTTACAGTAAGAAATTTTTACTGTATAATTGCTCTTGTAATGTCAATAATATGTAATTTTAAAATATTAATATTTTAGAGAAAATGGAATGTCACAAAAATCTGATAGTGTTGTTAAATTGAGTGATACGCTTACTTTATGCGAATTCAAGTCTGGTGGTGATCGCGGATTTTGGTTATACGATGAAACCAGAGGCATGAATTTGGCAATGAAAGCATTATGATGTGTTTTAGAGATGTCACCTTCTGTTCACGTTATTATCAGAAAGAATGTATAAATTCTAATTGTGTACATGCTTTTACTGAACATGATAGGACATTGGCAATTGATTGGTGGGGTGGTGACAATTTCCCCTTGTCTTTGGGGGATAAAAAAACTGAAGTTTGTGGGTATATAAAAGGAGAATCAAATGGGAACACTAAATAAAGTAATTATAATTGGTAATGTTGGTAATGATCCAGAAACACGTACCATGCCTAATGGTGAATCGGTGACTAATATGTCTGTGGCCACTACAGAAGTCTGGAAAGATAAAAATGGAGTTAAACAAGAAAAAACTGAATGGCATAGAGTGGTGTTGTTCAGGAAATTATCAGAAATTGTATCTGAATATGTGAAAAAGGGTAGATTGGTGTGTATTGAAGGTAAACTTGAAACTAGGAAATGGGAAGATAGAGAAGGTGTTACTCATTACACAACTGAAATAATTGCTACAGAATTAAAAATGTTGGGACATAAATCTGTAGAAGTTGACGAGGATGTTGTTCTATGATAGATAATTATATAACACTAGATAAAGACAAGTGCTTAGAGGTAAAGATTAATAGAGTTAAGAAATGGGCACATGAACGGAATATTATTCATGGTAGCAGTTTATTAGCTCAATATGCTAAAGGCGCAAGTGAATTTGGAGAACTTGCTGATGCAATTTTAAAGGGTGATAAAAATGACTTTGAGGATGCCATAGGGGATGAACTTGTAGTGTTAATTAATCTTTGTGAAATGGCAAACACTGATTTTGGTACGTGTTTAGACAAAGCATGGGAAGAAATTAAGGATAGACAAGGCGTTATGTTCCAAGGTGCTTTTGTAAAATCCACGGACGAAAATTATGAACGCATCTCAAAAATTGTGGCAACGCAGAAAGCTAATATGGTTTAGTCAAAATGAAAACAAGAATCCAAACACCAACAGAAAGCTATATAACGCTATACGATACACCCGTAAAATTCAGGGACAATCAGTTAAAAGTATTATGGACTGCCGACGAAATCAATCTGGAGAAGGATGTTCATGATATACTTACAAATTGCACTGATGCTGAAAGACATGGTATTTACACCACATTAAAATTATTCACTCATTATGAAATGAAAGCGGGTGAGGATTATTGGACTGGTAGATTTATGAAGATGTTTCCTCGACATGAGTTTACTAGCATGGCTTCTGTATTTGGCATGTTTGAATTAACTGTCCATGCACCTTTTTACAATAAAATCAACATTCTATTAAATTCACATGATGATAATTTCTACACAAGTTATGTACAATCTCCTGTTCTTAAACGCCGAATGGAGTATATTGACTCCATCATTAATTCAGATGACGACTTGGTTAGTTTAGCTGGCTTCTCTTTGGTGGAAGGTGTTATACTATATTCTAATTTTGCATATTTAAAGCATTTTCAGAGTATGGGAAAGAATAAGCTTGTAAATGTGGTACGTGGCATTAATTTCTCAGTGAGAGATGAGAACATGCATTCCCTGGCAAGTGCCTGGTGTTTTAGGGAATTATGTAAGGAACGTAAAATAACCCCCTGGGAGAAGGAAATACTTGAAAAACGTATAATTGCTGTGGTAACTGATATATATGACCATGAATCAGCTATTATCAATATGTTGTTTGAAAAGGGTGATATAGAGGGTATTAATGCTACACAAATGCATTTATTTGTTGTTAGTCGTATAAATACTTGCCTAGTTAATTTAGGATTTTCTCCTTGGATAGAGCATCCTGGTACTGATTTTATAGGGGAATGGTTCTATAAGGGAATTAATAATTACCAAATGAATGATTTTTTCTCAGGGGCAGGGCGTGAGTATGTTAGGAATTGGAACGAGGAGAAATTCACATGGTGAATAAGTATTCTGAAGAAAGAAAACAGCAACAAGCATTAGGCAATGTTCCTGAATGGATGACTACACAAGGGTATCAACTATTTGTTGAGAAGTATTTACATCAGCCCACAGTAAAAGAACAATACAAAATCATTGCTGAAACAGCAGCAAAGTATGTTACTCATGAATTCCCTTTTGCTAGTGTTGCTTTTTTTGATTTATTATGGAAAGGTTGGCTTAGTCCCAGTACACCAATACTAGCTAATATGGGCACTACTAGGGGGCTTCCTGTTAGTTGTTCTGGTGGATATATTCCAGATAGCATTGATGGATTCTATACAGCTAGAAGAGAAACAGCCATATTAACTAAATATGGGTTTGGAACTTCTGGGTATTTAGGTGATATAAGGGGAAGAGGAAGTGATATATCTATTGGGGGAAAGGCTAGTGGTGTGCTACCTGTATATAAAGGATTTGTTCGGGACATGCAGGAAGTTTCTCAAGGGGCAACTAGGCGCGGAGCATGGGCTGGATATTTACCTATTGACCATATTGATTTTGATGAGCTTGCTGATTTATTGCACCACCATCCAGACGATTTGAATGTTGGTTGGATAATATCTGATAAATTTATACAAGAATTAGATAGTAATAATTTTGAATCTTTACGGCGATATAAAAAAGCATTAAAGATAAAAATGATTACAGGGAAAGGGTATTTCTTTTTTGTTGACAAAGCAAATAGACATAAACCAGAAGGTTATCCTGAGATCAAAGCTTCT
>CAZPCB010000021.1:0-2317 GCA_964585065.1 uncultured Candidatus Saccharibacteria bacterium
TTCCGCTGTATTTACCTAGTTTTCATAACCATCAATCGTCCGGCGGTATTTTCCGATTTTAAGTTCATTTTTGGCGTCCTCGTAACTGGTTATCTTGCCTACTTTGTTTGGATCTGTTGGATTTTTAGAACCACGGCACAAAAGCGCTGGTTGAAAAACACAGCCGTATGTACCCTGGCCTCTCAAGAACCCCCCCTTCATTCTACTCTTCTGCGAGAGTATCTTCCATTTGAAAAACCCCGTACCGAATAGGAGATGAGTTGGGATATACTCTTATATGTGTGTATAGTCGTGTTAATCATCACGCTAGTCGCAGATATTACTAAACCCCTTTCATATTTACCGTCTTTAGAGGGATTTGTAGTGAATGCAACTGATAACCCGTTTTTAGCTGGATACTTTCCTCGTCGGGGAGATATTTCCTTTGATACAGAGGAAGCCGGGTATATACAAGATAAACGCAATGTTCGGGGGTATGTAGACGTTCAGGGGTTAGGTGTAAAACACGATTTTTGTAGAATGGTAATACCCAAGGGTTCCAAAGAAGATGCAAAATTTTTTGCATGCGCATTAGCTGGTACAGAAAATCTGTCACCTATATCCTATAGAACCGCATATATTAAGGATGGATTCAGAACAAGCCGCGATGACTATATGCGTGATACTACAGGTGATGGAAAAGCCGATTATTGTGCAATTATAAAAATGTCGGCCAGTTCTTGGGAAGCCCGTTGTTACCGGGCTTTGAATACCGAATTTGATACGGTTATGAAATTTGACCCCGATCCTCCGCAGGATATGGCGGATATCTTGGAATTTTATCAGGGGATTATGTTCTGGTTTCGGTTCATAGATGACATGAAAGATTATGCTGAAAATTTAACCATGTTTACCGCCGGTAATATGAGTATTGAAGAAGCAGAAGTAAAGCCACTGCCGTCTCAGCTCTTGGATGGTAGCGAAAATAGATTAACTAATTTGGATGAACGTGTTCAAATAACACGCGGAGTACACTTTAATGGTATGGACCAGTTTATGCGTCTTGGTGATTCTACCGATATGAGTTTTGGCAAAAAGATAACTCTTACGACTATGCGGGCTATATCCATGTGGGTATATTGTGATGAGTTCCGTAATAATATGCACTTCTTGGATTTTGGTTCTGGCCCTGGAATGGACAATGTGTTCATTGGCATTTTAGGACGCGGAGATGGTACTATAGAGAAGGGTTCATCTATACGAAAAAGCGCATGTGAAAGCATTGATTTGAATAAGGTGGTTCCAGATTTTCCCTCGGGAGCACAATTTGTGCCGACCATGAGGCCAATAGAACTTATGTTGACAACATCTGCTAACGTAAATGAGAAGCCATATCAGGCACCTATTTTACCTAGAAATCTGAAGCCTGTTCCACCCCCGCAGGCGGAGGCAAAAGGAGCAGGTGGTGAAACGGCAACACTCTTATATGAAGTCTGGAATGGGAAATTGCGAATGCAGCACATGAAGGTACAGGGTGGTATCAAGTTGAAAGAATGGACACATATATGTATCACAACCGCCTCGGGTGATGGAGTAAGACCAGCCTTGCAAATCTGGATAAATGGGGAATTGATGGCGGAGGATCCAGAAGGCCATTTACCACAGTCATCCTTAACTAGCAATAATTATCTAGGAAAATCCAATTGGCTAGATGCGTCTTCTCAATATGAAAACAAGGCTGAGCTCTTTAGTGGGAGTTTATTTGATATTCGTGGATATAATCAGTCTATAGGTCAAGATAAACTGAAGAAGATTGTTCGGTGGGGTAAGCTTCGGTTAGGTATGAAACCGTAGAGTGCTTAAATTAACTTTTTCATAAAATATAGATAATTATTATGTTAATTGCAATAGGATTTTTCGGAATAACAAGAAGTTTAAAGCATACTATTAAATCAATAAATGAAAAAATCTTTGATATCTTTAAAGAAAAAAATATAGAATATCATATATTTATACATACCTTTCATTTAACAAATTATAAAAATATAAGGACAGGGGAAGTTGTAAATGATAGTGATATAGATAACGAGGAATACAAGTTATTAAATGCACACTATATAGAAATAGATAATCAAGAGGAAATAAAACAAAATATAAATATGTCATTATATAGAACACATAAAGATCCATGGAATACGCAATATATTTCTGTAGACAATTTCATATTAGCCCAATATTCCAAGTTAAAACTGACAAAAATGATAGAGGAGACGAAGAATAATTATAAATACATCTTATTTATGAGACCAGACTGTCTTTATTTAGATAAATTTAGAAT
>CAZPCB010000021.1:2327-3001 GCA_964585065.1 uncultured Candidatus Saccharibacteria bacterium
GATGACCATTCTATAGTTATACCAAATTTCCATTTAGACGATATTACGAAGTTTAATGACCGATTTTCTATAACAAATTTAAATACATATAAAATATATGGTGAAGTTTTTACACAATTGTTAGAACTTAGTAAAAAACAACCTCTTCATTCTGAAAAGATAATTGGAAAAATAATACTTAATAATAAAATATCTATAAGGCGTGTTAAATTTAATTTTCAAAGAGTTCGCTTTGATGGGCATATAGATAAACGTGATAACTTTTGATACCGTAGAGTGCTTAAATTAAGCAGTTCACGCTAAGTACTCCCTAGGGTTTGCTGCGCTGAGCCAAGTGACAAAATATTACACTTAGACCAATGGGCATTTCAAATGCCCAGCGGTCTAATAGGTAAAATATATATAAAGTATCTTAGCAAATATAAAGCCAATAAAAAACTCTGTTATACTCGCATATGACTGTGAAATAGTACGATGTTTAAATATTTCATATCCCAAGAAAAGAATCAATACTATATTATATTTTGCAGCAATCATACCAAATATAAAATGCCACAGTGAATTCCAGCTATCGGAAAATAGTGGCCTCATTATCTACTTGTATACTATTTATATTCTGTACCGCCAAGTACCGAAGTTAAGTACTCTTAATGTCAAGACTCGCTTTGCGAGTC
>CAZPCB010000022.1:0-2901 GCA_964585065.1 uncultured Candidatus Saccharibacteria bacterium
AAGCATTGGAGTTAGAAGTAGATTTGGATGATTCTAACATGGGTGATGATGATGAGGCATTAAATCCTTACATTGAAACACCAACCCCAATAGCAAAGTTAGCTAAAGTTAATCCTGATTGGGCAAAAACCTATGCTGCTAAAGGATATAAGTATTTCTCATTTGTCCCGGTAGATTATAATAGAGGTACTAATTATATCAATTTGGCAGTATCTAAATCAAAAGACTTACTAACAATGATTGGTGGAGAATACTAACAATGATTAAAATACCAATAGAGATCGGCGATATAGTACGAGTAGGTAGATTTAAAAACAAACGAGTTAAAGTTAAATCTATTGAATATGATGAATATGGGCTACCTATAGTTAATGGTAGACCTCTTCTTACTATGCGTATTGAAAAGTTAATGCAAGAACCAACTCAAGAGAATATGATTGAACTGCAAGACATATTAAATGAACTCGGAACACTACAAGAAAAACTTCCACCCGATTTACAGAAGAAAGTTGGGAATATTCTTTTCGGAGGTAATTGGAAGATAACAAAAGCTCAAGGAATAAAACCTCCTAAAGATGGTGTAGCGGAACCCAACACTACTTGGGAAAATGATTTATTTGATAAACTCAATGCTTGGACGAGCAGCTCAAGTGATACACTTGCTAAGTACTTTATGAAAAATAAAGAGTTGTTAAATCGTTTAGCAAAAGAATTTCCTCAATTATTGTTACCGCCTATAGGACAAATAGCATATCGAGGCACTGCAATTAAAATAGATTCTTTAGAGCAAGCATTTAGAAAAAAGAAGTTTACAATAGTAAAAATAAAAGGACGAGAAGTATTTCATTTTAAAAATTTAGATTATTCTCCTAATAGAACTGCTCAGTCTTGGACAATAGATCCAAAAGTAGCTTTTAATTTTGATGGAAAATCAGATTATGATCGTGCTGTGCAAGTTGTGCAAGTAGTATATGCTACTAAAGTAAATAAAGATTTTATATTTAATCCAAAACTCATGAACATCATTTTTTCTGAAACAAGAAGAGAAGATGAAATTGTACGAGTTGCTGAAAAAGGAACTTTCGAAGCTTTTGTAGATACTGAAATAGTATTCAACACTTGGAGATTAGAGCCTAAAGATAATTTCATACATCGTCTACCTTCAGCTAAACCTTTCTTCGCGCCAATGATTGAAAAATTTAATAAAATGGTTAAAAATGAAAACAAACGCTTTGGTGAGGAACTATATAGATCTGCAGCTACAGTTGAAGATATTATACAGTTTGATCATGAAGAATATGGTACGCCTTCAGGATTCATTTTTGATAGAGAGTACACTAAATACGTTAAAAAATATATAAATTCAATGAAGTAGTGATCAAACTTAAAGACATACTAAAGGAAATAGGAGAAGCTTCTTTAAAGCCATATAAATACAAAATGGCATATGAAGATCCGGGTGAAGAAATACATTATGAGTTTATTACTGATTCAAAGTTAAAATACGAAATTTCTATAGCTCACAAAGATATATCTCGTAGCAAAACACGACTTATGATTGCTTTTAAACCAACAGACGGATCTTATGACACTATTACAAATACAGGAGAGCATTTTAAAATAATGGCTACTGTAGTTGCTGCAGTTAAGGAGTATTTATCAAAAGTACCAAAAGCTGTTGAAATAAGTTTCACTCCTTCTAAAGAAACTGAAGATGATGATCGCAGAGCGAACTTGTATAAAGCTTATATAGCTAAACAACTACCTGGATCTAAAATTGATATTTTTAGTGATGGTAGGTATGTAGTAGAATTACCTAAAAACAAGAAACAGTGATCAAACTCAAGGACATACTAAAGGAAATAGGAGAAGGAACATCAAAGCCATACAAGTATGAATACTCTTATGGGGATGATGAAAGCTCAAATTACACATTCACCACCGAGGAATCCAACACAGATTATGAAGTAGATTTAATCATATTTACTGAAGATCAATACACAACAATGTATGGAACCACATCAGCCGAAACATTAACATTCCCAGTATTAGATATTTCATTTAAGTCAGTGGAAGGAGATTATGATGAGGAAACAAATAAAAATGAACAATACCGAATCATGGCCACAGTAATAATGATAATAAAGGAAATGTTGAAAAGACACAAGGAAATACAATCATTAGTATATGCTCCAACTAAAGCTGATAAGGATGACACAAGAAGAGCTAACCTTTATAAAGCATATATATCAAAACAGATTCCAGGAGCACAAGTCTCAACAGGACGGAATGGAAAAGGGTATATAGTAACACTACCAAACAAATAAACAATAAAATGAAACAATCAGAACTAAAAAAGCTCATCCGAGAGGAAATTAAAAAGGCTTTAAGGATGGAAGCAAATGGCGAGGAAGTAATAGAATTAAACATGAAGCTATTTAGACTATTTAATGGCGACATGGAAGACTTACAAGATGAATGTGATAACGAATATGGGCTTGTGAAGTATGAACAAGATAAAGATTATGAATGGGCAATAGGTAGAGGAGATGACTTTCCAAATGCCTTAATAATCAAAAACAAGAGCATGTTATCGGATGCTGGGATAATGGACATGATAGATTTTCTACAACAAAAATAAACAATAAAAATGAAAACACAGGAACTACAAAAACTCATTAGAGAAGAAGTGCAAAAGGTATTAAGTGAAATAGATCCACCAATGGACTATACTCACATGAAACCATTCACCCAGGACATTCAACAACAAATTAGAACATTAACAGTATTGAATCAAAGGATAGAAAACCAAGGACCATTAAGCGAGGAAATAGCAGATGCAATAGACATACTAACAGAATTAATGGCTAAGATTAAAAAGTAACAAAAAGGACATACTTA
>CAZPCB010000023.1:0-2881 GCA_964585065.1 uncultured Candidatus Saccharibacteria bacterium
TAACAGTATGTAACTACTCTTTCTTCTTTCTTTTCACTCGTACTTGACTATTGGGATACTATATAATATGTGTTCACATTAATAGAAAAAGTGTCCACCTATTTTGAAGAGTGTATCAAATGGAATATTTCATACCAAATCAATGCATTAAGAGGTAAAATGGAATTAATATAGAATTGTAGTAAATCCTCCAATGTTTACGGTTAATTATATCACCGCCATTGTTATATCAGTTGAATAGGTTGTTACTTAGTGTAATAATGTAAGTAATTGATTATTCTGAATGGTCACTAAGTATATAATGTGTAATGAGTTTTGAAAGAGGAAATGGTAAGTTTAATATTAATAAATATTATAATTATTTATCAATAATCAAGCGGAACAAGAATGAAACATTTAGCTTACATTATTGCATGTTTTGTAATATTATTTAATGCACAAATTGTGAATGCACAAGGTGATGTAAAGATAGGAACACAAGTATGGACATCTAAGAATTTAGATGTGAGTACATTTAGAAATGGAGATCCAATACCAGAAGTTAAGAATGCAGAAGAATGGAGAAAGTCTGGATATGCTAGACAACCAGCATTTTGTTATTATGATTTTGACAGTCAAAATGGTAGGGTTTATGGTAAACTTTACAATTGGTATGCGGTAAATGATCCTAGGGGATTAGCCCCTGCGGGTTATCATGTACCAAGTGGTAAAGATTGGGAAAATTTAATTAGCTTTTTAGGGGGAGGTGCAACCGCTTGTTCAAAGATGAAAAATAAATCTGGTTGGAATAAAAATGGAAGTATTTCGGGAAATGGAAGTAATGTTTATGGATTAAGTATACTCCCAAGCGGATATATTTTAGATGGTAACTTTGGTTCGATTGGACAAGGTGTTTATATGTGGGGTTCTTCAAAACATTATGATGGTTATGCTCACAGTTTTAGTTTGAATGTATTTGGATATTTAGATGTTTCAAGCAGTCCAATGAATTATGGGTTTTCAGTTCGTTGCCTTAGAGAAAATGGGGATATTAACTTGGGATCTAATTCTAATAATGTATCTAAGGTAGAGAACATTTCTGAGAAAATTAATAATACTATTTTACAAAATTATAGCACAGTTATTACTATTGGCAATCAGGTATGGACTTCTAAGAATTTGGATGTGAGTACTTTTAGGAATGGCGACACTATTCCAGAGGCAAAAAATGTGTTTGAATGGGTTGCAGCTGGAAAGGAAAATAAAGCAGCTTTTTGCTATTATAATTTTGACATGAAATATGGAGAGAAATATGGTAAACTGTATAATTTTTACGCAGTACAGGATTCAAGAGGTTTAGCTCCTAAGGGGTATCACATATCAACAGATGCAGAATGGACTGTATTGACAGACTTTTTAGGTGGAGATGGTATAGCTGGCTATAAAATGAAGAGTAAAACAGGATGGTACGATAGTGGTAATGGCGATAATAGTAGTTTATTTAACTGTCTTGCGGGCGGCGGCATTGATTACAATGGACACTTTGAAAGGGCCGGAGAAAACGGTTTTTGGTGGAGTTCAACTGAGGTCAATAGTAGCAGTGCTTGGACTCGAGGCCTGAATGATGTTGATCGCGCGGTATACAGGAGTGGTGTAAATAGAGGGGAAGGGTACTCTGTTCGTTGCATCAGGGACTAGAATCTTTGCCCCCCTTATTTCCTGAGGGAGAATATGAAGTCTGATTGTCTTAAGTATAAATCATGTAGATACTGAAACAGAAATAAACCCTAATTTTTCATTAGTTAATGAATAAGGGATGAATATTAAAAATATAGAGGAGAAGGCAGATGCAGAAGTTCATACTTATGATCATGGTTTCATTAGCAACATATCATTATAGTAAATCCCAATCATTAAAAGCGATTTCTCAAAGTGGTAAAGAAGAGATCTATTCTTTATCTCAACCTTTGACAGTAACATTTGATTCAACCTCATTTATATTTAATCGGAATACTACTGTATTAAAGAAATGGGGTTATGGAGAGCTAAGGAAAATTGTCTATACACAAATATCTACGTCAGTTGAAGAAACACACATAAAGCCTTCTGTAGAAGTATTCCCTCAACCAATTGAGCATCAGTTTACAGTTGCTTATACAGTACCACAAAGCCAAATAGTACGAATGGATCTCTATTCTATGACAGGTGAAATGGTGTTTACATATTCTCTTGGAGAAGTATATCAGGGAGAACATATATCAACATTGACAATTCCCCAAATACCATCAGGACAATATATATTGTGTCTTATGGGGTCTACATTTTCTTACAAGATTCCCCTTATTCACATATCAGGACAATAATCATGAAATATCTAGTTTTAATATTACTTGTGTTGAACACGCTTGATGTTTTTAGTCAAAACCAATCAATACCATTTTTACGCATGTATAAAAGTGATACAAGCATAATTACAACCCCCTTAAAAGAAATAGATAGTCTTGTTCATGTATCAGTAGTTCCAGTAAGCCTTACTTTACTTGATATTAAGAATATAACAAATACCACTGCACTGTTTGAAGCAAGAATTCTATCTAAAGGGGGAAGTTCAATTGGTCAATGCGGATTTTGTTGGAGTTCCTCTGAAAATCCAACTAAGGAAAAGGCTATTTGGAGTGACAATATGAACTTTTATAACTCTGTATATAGCCTAAAGAAGAATACCAAATACTATGTGCGAGCATTTTCTTCTAATGAATTCGGAATCTACTACAGTAATCAAATTGAATGCACTACTCTTAATTTAGACGATACATTATCTTTTATAAAAATTGGTAATCAATTATGGACATCAAAATTGGATGCAAGTACATATCGAAATGGAGATCCAATTCGTTATGCA
>CAZPCB010000024.1:0-1595 GCA_964585065.1 uncultured Candidatus Saccharibacteria bacterium
TAATATCGTCATATTTAATTCCGCTTGCTTTGATGACTACTAATTGAGTTGATTCGTCTAAGGCACTTATATTACCACTAGTCCAAGATACCAAATTATTTTTGGGCAACTCAAGATGTAAAGCAGAGACTTCATTTCTTAGTTGGTCAAGCACTAGAGTCTCTCCTCATTAGCTTTAGCTATGAGGCGTTTTGTTGAGTAGCCATCTAAAAGAGGAAAAATTTTAATATCAATTCCTTGTGGTATGCGATCCCTACTGCGAATTTCATCAGCTGTCCACTCCCCGCCTTTTACAACTATATTGGGCTGCAAAGAATTGATTAGGTTTAGAGGAGAAATATTATTTTATCTTTCTTGTTTGAATCTATTTTTTCAATACGTCTAACGTGCCGGTATTCACCAAATTCCTGGTTTAGCCACAAAGAAGTTATTTCAAGATTATCCTCTAATGAATTAATCCATGATCCAAGACAGAGTACATTAGAATCATTGTGCTCTCGCGATAAAGGTGCGCTTATTTTATTGTGTACCAAGGCAGCTCGAACCCCATTTATTTTATTGGCTGAAATACTCATACCAATACCGGTTCCACAAATTAAGATTCCTGCGTCTACATCTCCCGAAGCAACAGTCATTCCTAGTTGCTTGGCGTAATCAACATAATCAACTTTTGTGTCGCTAGAAAAAGGCCCTAAATCTACACATCGGTAGCCTAATTGACCCAAGTACACCTTGATGGCGCTTTTCTGATCTACGCCATTATGATCGGCAGCGAGGGCTAATACTTGTAACATTAATTATCACTTATGGAGTATAGTTCAAGGTTGGACAAAGTCAGTATAATTTATTATATCATCTATTTCGGCGATATATATATACAGAATCCTGAATATAGTTTGGAGAGTTTTCCTATTAAATCCAATTATCTGTTAAGGCTAAAAAATCTTTATTACATTTTATGATGCCTAAAGATTGTATCAATTTTTGCAGAGACAGATTCTATGGAGATGTCCGTCATGCATTTATTGTGTAGCAAGGGACAACTGGTGAAAGAGTAGCATGGTGCACATGCTATAGGAAATCTTATAGAATTATTCTTATTGTTCCATGGCTCTATAGAATCCTCAAACTCAATTCCGGGTATCAGAGAAATTACTTGGGTACCCATTGCATCACCGAGATGCGCTGCACCACCATCGTTAGCTATTAAGATATCCGTTTTCTTGAGAAGCGCTGCTGATTGTAAGATGTTTGAAACTCCACATAGATTAAATATTCGACTAGAATCAAGAGATTGCATCTCCTCACCAAGGTCCTTATCTTGTGGAGTTCCAATAATGATCAAAATAGCATCCGTGTATTTCTTTAAAATAAGCTGTATGAGAAGTATGTAGGACTCGCAAGGCCATCTTTTGTGAGGTTGTATTGATCCAGGGGCTATGGCTATTAGTTTCTGACCGACTTTTACGTGATGTGAAATCCAATCATCAGACCACTCTAAAGCCACCTTGGGTGGGCGAAGATCAAACTTGATATCATCAGATGAAAAAGAAAGGGCAGGATCAAACTCTAAAAGCGACTCCATTGGACCCCAA
>CAZPCB010000024.1:1605-2182 GCA_964585065.1 uncultured Candidatus Saccharibacteria bacterium
ACATGGTGCTTGAGGAGCCCCGCAGCCTTTAGTTCTGCCTTATTGCTCCGAAGAGATCCTTTGGACCTCCAACCATATATTGGTTTGATACCCACTAAAAAAATTAGCAAAGCCATCTTTTTCAATCTAGCGAGATAAGGAGTACATGGTTCTAAAAGCAGAAATACTTTTTGTATACTAGCTGATCTAAACTGTTTTCGTAGATTTAGCAAATGTGAGAAGTTAAGGAGGCTTGGGCCTAAGGTTAGCGATTGATCCACTAAATGAGGTATAACCAACTCGAGCCACGGATAACTAGAATGATTTATAGCGTATTTGTTAATACGATCTCTAATGACGGAGTTTCTCGTAGAATCCGCTAGAAGAATAATTCTAGAATCCGAAAAAGTTTCTCTAATCTTTCGTAAAGCAGGGGTTGATAAAATAAAGTCACCGAGGCCAGCGGATCTGAAAATAAGAATACTATTCATATTTATTCAATAGGCTACGAATGAGATTACAGATAATTACATAAACTAAGTCCATATTACTCTCGTTTCTTTTAGGGGCAGATTCTTTATTTGTCCGAAGGTTTAAC
>CAZPCB010000024.1:2192-2793 GCA_964585065.1 uncultured Candidatus Saccharibacteria bacterium
AGTATGCAGATCTCCATATTATTTAAGAGCGATTTTCACTGAGATTGCCTGCTCGAATTAAACTGTTTACGAATCAGAACAATACAGAAGGATAAATACATTAACCAAGAAATTGAATAGGCAATTGCTGAGCCAATAGAATCGAGAGGTACAAGAATCATACTCAATATAAAATACAAGATCATCCAACCTAAGCCCATAATAGATAATTTGATTGAATTCTCGGGAAAACAATAAAGCGCTTTAGTCAGAACCGCTGATAGAAGCATAAAACCCATTCCGGGCAGCAAATAAACCATTGTCTCAGTAAATCTAGCTCGAATATTTGGAATATCATTCCTAATAAGAAGGGTTGCAATAAGATCTTTGCATATAAAAATCGCAAGAATGAGGGCGGACAGCATTAATGCTAGCTTTGTGAAAAGACTCTTAAAATAAATCTTTAAATCATTATGATGCTTTATCGTCATTATGTCAGTTACAACTTTAACAGACGGTGAAGTAATGAGTAAACTGCCGGCACTGATAATAACACGCTGACACAAAGACAAGATTGACAAGCTCCCCTCACTCATACGGATACCCCAAAAGGTATCTATGA
>CAZPCB010000025.1:0-2735 GCA_964585065.1 uncultured Candidatus Saccharibacteria bacterium
CCGTTGCGCCATTTATCCATAATATTAATTAATTGTGGCTCTAACTTCTTAACCAGATAACCATTGCAGTTATATTTGATCCAGTTTACATATTGCACTTCTGCATTAAGGTTATCTTTTTGGCCTTTTAACTTTGCGATAAATTCGCCAATATTCCGGCCTAATTTTCTGCTTTCTTTTATTTGATGCTTATATTGACGCTTTATATCATGCTTTGAATTATCTTTTCTTATTTGTTCGTGTATGAATGATTTAATATCCATACTTTTCAAGCGATCGTCAAATATCAACCTACTATAATTTAATAATCGTGATTCCATATATATATCCTTTCTGGATTTATTTAATGAATGAAGCGATCAATCTGATAATCAGATAGATAGCAACGCCACAATAAAACAAAATGAAACCTTTAACATATCTCATAGGCCGTTGGCCATGTAGATAATCAAAGCGATTGTTTCAATGATAAAAAGAATCGTGCATATAACAAGCCATGAAGTTTCTGGCTTATGCCATTGATCGCGATCCATTGGCTTACGCTTATAAGACGCCGGATCATAAGGGTTATAATACATATTTATATCCTTTCTGGATTTAAAATGCCGTTATTGGCTATCGGAATATAGCATGATAGCTATTAAAAAGATATATTATTTTGCTATAATGAGATATATGAATATATCAAAAAGTTATGTCATTCCAGAAGCCATTAAACTTAAAAAGATCCGGAATGAAGACCACCGGCATTTTGTTGTCATTCCCAGACGCGCCTTATTAAATAGAAATATTACCGGTGAAAATTTAAGGGTTCTTGGTGTATTAGCGTCTTATTGTAATAAATCTGGATATAGTTTTGTATCATTGAAAACCATAGCTGGTGATCTGAATTGCAGTATTCAAAACATTCATAAGCATTTAAAAAGACTAGAAAAGCACGGCATTATTGAATCGTTTAATAATTACTTTCCACTATTAAAAGGCAATACTAGGCGCATCATCTACAATGAAAAGATCAAGCATGAAGATTTAAAGCATGATGATCTATCTAATGGTGACATTCTAGCGATCCAGAAGCATAACACTATATTAAACAGCATTGAAGCGCATCATACTGATCCAGATAAGGTTAAACAATCAGTGAATCAAAGCATTGATCCTATGCTAGCTATTTTTAAATATCTAAAGACTGATGCTGATATGTTAGCGATTGAAAAGGCACTGGCGTCTGGAATTGATCCTATTATGCTGGAAGCGCGTCTAGCTAGTGGCCTATCAGTAGATCAAGCGATCATTTCCACTGGCTAAATGTTCGTTTAGCTATCACAAAAGAATCATAGGTAATACATTAACACTCTGAAACATGCATGGCAGTAGGCAGATAGCAGAAACAAGCACCTTTCCCCCCTACCCCGTCCGCTTCTATGAGGGGTGTATCTCACAAATTTTTCCCACTTTTTTGAAAACTGTTCCTCAAAGTAGCACTTAGTGTAACTTTATGAACTATGGGTTACACTTTTATAATTCTTGTTCTCTCTAAAAACTATGATTTTATGAATATAATCATATAGATAGTCTTACAAATTAGTCTTTTTTTGTGTAGCATATGACACATTTTTGATAACGATTGTTGTGTCAAGATGGTATGTCTTAGCAAAAGCAAACCTTACCTACTGACTATATTTACCGATATAGATACAATATAAAGTCAAAGGCTACCTATAGATACTATAATGATGTTTACACAGAGATCGTGCGATATGAGAACCTAACCCGATAATAAACAGTATTGTTTAAATTATCTTACTAATCCAATTGGATTGTAGCTTCTCGTTTATCTAGTCTAGATGTAATGCACTACTTTACATCCCCAGTGGTCTGATCCCCGATACTGTTACTTGATCTCATCCGAGAGCAACACTTAAGGAGAATCCACCGATTCAACACGTTTATCCCTATCTGTCAGCTACTACATTTAGGAAGGCTGGGTAATGGCCCCGTATCAGTAATATAATTCAAAACTATTTTTAAGTCAAGTTCTAACTGCTATTGACTTGTATATCTTTTAGATATATATTGCACGTATGGATGCTAAAGAGTGGATGCAATCAATGGCCAAGGCTTTTGGTAAATACGAATACAAAGTTAAATACCAGAATGATAAAGGCGTAGTAGAGTTGAAGTCACCAGGCTATAAAGAAGATCCACCAAACCTAAAAGCCTATAAAGCGATAGATTGTATTTTGCCAGTATTTTTACGAAATACAAAACCACAGGCAAAGACAGACAAGAAAAGAATCGTCAAGCAAATAACAAAGTATAAGGAGAACGTATGACAGAATTAAAACCATTCCTAGTAAGACTAACCCCAACCAGTGTTGAATTGCTAGACAAAGCATCTAAACGATTAGAAAAGCCTAAAGCCGTTATTATTAATGACGCTGTTAAATTCTATTTGCAAAGTAATGAAGTTGCAGATTTGAATGATCGTCTTAATAAATTAGGATAAAAATTGAATATTGTATCTTATGGCGCTGGAACAAATAGCACTGCATTATTAATTGAAATGATTAATCGCAATATTCCATGCGATATAATTACTTTTGCAGATACTGGTGGAGAAAGACCAGAAACGTATGCTTATCTTGAAATGTTTAGCAATTGGTTAGTTTCTAAAGGATTTCCAGAAATTACTATTGTAAGAGCAGAAACTCCAGGAAAAATTGGAGGATTAG
>CAZPCB010000026.1:0-2700 GCA_964585065.1 uncultured Candidatus Saccharibacteria bacterium
CTACAGATATTATTATTGTGTTTGAACCCACAGGTGGCTATGAACAAGAATTAAAAGAATTTCTTAAGTTGAATAAAGTTAATGAGTTATAGTGGAATTTTGTGTATGGAGGTGAGATAGAAGATTAGGTGGCGTATTCGCAAATTAATATTATTATTGTAATTTGCAAATCCTATTAACAATAAAATAAGGAATACACCATGAGAAAGAGTAATATAATTAATTATAAAAATCCATCACAAAATTTAGTAACAGATGTACTAAGTGAGTTTTTAAGGGAGTCAGCTCAAAAAATGTTGCAACTAGCTATAGAGGAAGAGGTGCAAAATTTTATATCATCCTACCAAGATAAGTTACTTACTAATGGGAGTAAACAAGTCGTCCGCAATGGCTACTTACCTGAGCGCAACATACAAACGGGCATAGGAGAGGTGGCAGTAAAAGTACCCCGGGTAAGAAATAGAGGTAAAGAGGATATTAAATTTTCTTCTAATCTGATTCCGCAATACATGAGGCGTACGGTTACTATAGATGTTCTATTACCTCTACTTTATTTAAAGGGAATATCTACTACGGATTTTGCTGATAGCTTTGAACCTATATTGGGTAGCAAGCCAAAGAACTTATCACCTAATGTAATATCCAGGCTAAAATCTGAGTGGTATGATCAATATTTGTTATGGCAAAGACGAGATTTATCAAAAAAGAAATATGTCTACTTCTGGGTTGATGGTATTTATTTACAGGCAAGAATGGAATCGGAGAAGAACTGTATTTTGGTAATAATTGGTGTTGATGAATACGGAAAAAAGGAATTGGTCGCTATAGATGATGGTTTTAGAGAAAGCAAGGAAAGCTGGCAAGGATTATTACTCGACATAAAAAGCAGAGGTCTGATACATTCTCCTGCCTTAGCTGTTGGAGATGGAGCACTTGGTTTTTGGGGAGCTATAACCGAAGAATATCCCACTACGGTACATCAACGTTGTTGGGTACATAAGACTTCTAATATTTTGAATAAGTTACCAAAATCTCAGCAAGCTAAAGCCAAGCAAATGATACATAATATTTATATGGCTAGTTCTAGAGAAGAAGCTGAATCTAGTTGGAAAAAATTTATCTTGGCTTATTCTGCTAAATATCCTAAGGCTACAGAATGCTTATTGAAAAATGAAAAAGAGTTATTAGCTTTTTACGATTTTCCAGGGGTGCACTGGATACATTTGCGGACAACTAATCCTATTGAATCTACTTTTGCTACGGTTAAGCATAGAACTAGAAAATCTAGGAATTGTTTTTCGAGAAATACTATTATTGCTGCTACCTATAAATTATTCCTTGAAGCAGAAAAAAGGTGGAAACCTTTACGAGGTAAAAACCGCATTGCCCAAGTTATTAATATGGAAAAATTTATAGACGGAATTCATGTAAGTGAAATTAGTAACGATAACTTAAATGAGAAAAAATATGTTGCCTAATTTTTTTCATACATAACATTTGACAATAACTCACTAACCTTCCATTTTGACTTTTTCCTTTTACCTTGCATACCCCATTTTCCTTTAATATATCAAGCTTTGAGGAAATTCCCCAACGATATACAGCAAACCTACGACCATCACTATAAATTGGATGATCATTCAAGGAAATAATACGACTTATGGAAAATGTGTCAATTGCGTTCAGGGAGTAATTACCCCGCCTTGCGGTGTTCCGTTCTTGGTAGTATAAAATACTTCTCCATCAATTACTCCGGCTTTTAACCACCCTTTAATAATTCGTCTTTTCATCGGGGTAGTTGCAAGCTTATTTAGCAATACTTGGTGATTTATATTGTCAAAACACCCAGATATGTCTGCATCTAGTACATAACCTGTTTTTTTCGTAATTGCATTATGTATGGCGACAATTGCATCGTGCCCAGACCTGCCAGGTCTGAAACCATAAGAGTTAGGCTCAAATTTTGCCTCCCACTCAGGTTCCAGTGCCATCTTTAAAAGTGCTTGTTTTGCTCTATCTTCTATCGTAGGTATACCAAGAGGACGTTTTTCATTAGTCCCACTTTTCGCAATCCAGATTCTTCTTAATGGTTTGCTCCTTCCCTTTAAATTAATTGATAAAGCTAAGTTCATCCTTTCTCTTTGGGTAAGAGCTATTTTTCCATCAACCCCAGCTGTCTTGCGTCCTCTGTTATCTTGGCTTACCTTGCGAGTAGCGAGTATTCTTGCACTTGTTGACGCTAACATCAATCTTTGTAACTTATGCACAAGTTTGATATTATCTTGTTGCATGGCTCGATAAATTCGTTTTTGTAGCTTAAATGTTTTAATTTCTAGCTTTCGCCAAGGAATCTCATTCCATTCATACCTAATCATAATGATTGGCTCATAACCTATTAACTACTACTAACAACTTTACCATCCAAACCATCGTGTCTCCGTCTGCTTATCCTAGGTATTACCCTAGGCATTTGCTTCTGAGACAATCCCTCTAACATAGAGCTTGCGGTTGGCACCTTCTTCAATATGCTTACATTATCAAAAATAGGAAAATGTATTGAGCATAATGAAGAGCAATATGTTAGTTACCCTGTTCTATATTATAATTTCATGTTGAGGTTAGGTGCTTGCTTTCCTCCGAGGATATTTAAGAACATCAAATCAGACTCGACCATTCTGATTTCTATTATCCCTTTACCTT
>CAZPCB010000027.1:0-2676 GCA_964585065.1 uncultured Candidatus Saccharibacteria bacterium
AATCAACAAAAACAGAGGGGAAAATAGATGTAAAATAATGTGATTTTTTTATGACCAAATTCGGTAATTATAATTGTCGGCGACCGGTAATTATAGTTGTCGCTAGACAATGCCGAAGCAACGTAAGCGTTCGGGGAAGGCGGACTAGTAAACAAGGGAATAAGGAGTAAAATTTCTTGAGTAAAAAAATCAGGAGATTTTATGGCAAGAAGGAAGCGAATATACATATCACGCGAGCAAAAGGAAGAAATTATAAAGGGACTAATAGAAACCAATTGCAATATAAAATTATTGGCAGAAAAATATCAAGTAACGGTAAGGACACTTAGTAAATGGAGAAGCGATTACTACAAAGCAGAAGAAGGAAAGCAACCAAAACCGGAGGGACATTTTGTAGAAGTTCAGGTAGGAAGCGATATAAAAAAGAGTCACCTTAAGAAAGTAGAATTATTATTAGATAACCATAGATGCAGTATAGAGGGAAGATTAAATAGCGAGCAACTGATAAAGCTCCTGGAAATACTGGAGGAAGCTTCATGTTAAATCCGGATAGCAGTTGCAGAATATACTTGTGTACAGGCCACACGGATATGAGAAAAGGAGTACATAGTTTATCTATACTTGCACAAACAATAATATCTGATAATTTCAAGGTAGGAGCGTTATTTGTATTTCGAGGCAAGAGCGCAGATAAAATAAAAATACTATGGTGGGACGGACAAGGATTTTGCTTATATTACAAGCAGCTAGATAGCGGCAAATTCACGTGGCCAAAGTTAGAGGAGCAAAAAACATTGACGATAACAAGAGCACAACTGAGTATGTTAATGGAAGCGATTGACTGGAGGAATCCGGTAAGGTCTGAGGGTCCGGCGTATGTAGCTTAAAACGATTAAAAATGGAAAATAAGATAAGTAATTTACCGCCTGAAATAGAATCATTACATAAGCTAATTGCTAGTTTACACGGCAAGAATCAGGAACTACTTGAGCAAAATAACAATTGGTCTTCTAAATACCAGCAATTATCAAATCAAAATACGGAACTGTCAAAGAAAAACACTGAATTATTGGACCGAGTAAATAAACTGGAGGAACAATTAAAGCTTCTGAAAGCAAAAAGATTTGGTAAATCATCTGAAAAGCTAGAGCGCAGAATAGATATAGTAGAAAGGTTACTGGAAGAGGAGGAGTCGTTACTAGGATTCCAGACAAATAGCACCACTTTTATAGGAGATACGATAGGGGAAAAGTCACACGCAAAAAGGAAGAAGCTACCTGATCATTTACCAAGAGAAGAAGTAGTACTGATGCCTGAGCCCAAATGTGACTTCTGTGGCGGAGAAGAGTTCCGCACTATAGAAGAAGACATATCGGAAGTGCTAGAGCATATACCTGAAACATTCAAGGTAATAAGATATATAAGACCAAGATGTGCTTGTATAAAATGTGATAATATTATGCAGGCTTACGCTCCATCAAAAGTAATAGATAAAGGGAATGCAGGTCCTGGACTACTTGCTCATATAGTTGTAAATAAATACTGTAACCACTTGCCTGCGTATCGTCAATCCCAGATATATGAGAGAGAAGGAGTAGATTTACCAAGATCAACAATATCCGGTTGGTTAGGAGGGGGAGCAAAATTACTTGAACCATTAGCAAAAAAGATACAGGAATATATATTTAAGGCCGGTCAAATTCATGGAGATGATACTCCGGTAAAGGTACTGGAACCTGGAACCGGTCGAACCAAAACTGGAAGAATCTGGACATATGTAAGGGATGGTAGACCTAAGGGGGATGAATGTCCGGTAGCGGCTTGTTATTTTTATAGTCCCGATAGGAAAGGAGAAAGGCCTGAATCTCATCTGAAGAATTTTACAGGTATATTACACGCCGATAGTTATGCTGGGTACAATGGATTATATAGAAGTGAAGATAATCCGAATGCTATGATAGAGGAAGCAGCATGCTGGGCTCATAGCCGAAGGAAGTTTTACGATATCATAGTAAGTAATGATAAAGCTAATATTGCTTTGGCAATTGTTGAAAAAATAGCCAAGATATATGAAATTGAATCCCAAATCCGTGGATTAAAACCGGAACAGAGGTTGGAAGTTCGCAGGGACAAGTCAAAAGAGTTAGTAGATGAACTCTTTGTTGGACTTAATAAAGCATATAAACAATTGCCGAATAAAAGCTCCACTTCCAAGGCTATCAAATATGCTCTTAATAATGAGACAGCATTAAGGAGATTCCTAGATAACGGTAATATCGAAATAGATAATAATGCCGCAGAGCGAGCACTTAGAGCTGTTGCTATCGGTAGGAAGAACTGGCTTTTTGCGGGTTCTGATAACGGAGGTAATACCGCGGCCACTTTCTATACCTTAATTGAAACAGCAAAACTTAATAATATAAATCCTGTTAAATATTTACATAAAGTTTTTGAGGTTATTCAAGATTATAAGGCCAATCGCATTGAAGACCTCCTCCCTTGGAATGTTAAACTAGAATGAATTAAATAGCAAGGGCGGGTTCCCCGAACGCTTACGACTAATTTGTAATGCTAAAATCTAATCTTTCACAAAAATTTTGTTAAAAAGTGCTATCCAATCTATCATTTCCAGATTTTAGACGTAATGCCCCTTTACCCCATTTTCTATAAGCGCCG
>CAZPCB010000028.1:0-2527 GCA_964585065.1 uncultured Candidatus Saccharibacteria bacterium
ATTTTTTATATAATCTAAATTCAGTAAATTCATGATGATTTAATAAATTCCGCATAGATAAGGGATTATATTATGACAGGCTCTTTAAAAAAATATTTATATATATCAGTATTTGTCGAGATATTTAGTTATTCTACTTTTGTAGAAGCAAAAGATAATGTTTATAAGGGAGCTATCCAGATGAAGATTGGTCCATGGATACCTTTGCCTTATTCATGTAGAAAAAATAACTGTCCCTTAGCTTCAAAAGAAAACTTAAATATAAATCAAAATAATTATAACTTTAATAATACTTTTTCAGAAGAAAATATTGAACCCCAGTCAGGCTCTTATCCAGACATCGGTCTAAATTACCGCAACAATCAAGATTACCCTTGGGGAGCAACAGCTCCCTTCCAAAAACACGGTAAACTATGTGTATCTTATCAATACGCAACTAACGAGATGGGTTATTTAGTTCGATACGAAAAAGTTCGCCCTGCAATTTACTGTGATAACATCAATCGATAGTATAGATAAATTAGGGCATATTTTATCATGATATAATTCTTACCAACAAATCAATTAATCAAGCAGAATGATTTAGATATACGTATAATAATTGATTAAATTAGACATATTACTTTCTAAATTCATTCAGATGAATACATAAAATCCATGAAATGTCACTAGCCGATGAATGCGCGTCCTTTCTTAAATTATGACATTTTATATATAATTCAGCCAATAATGCCCCTTAGCCGTGAGACAAATTTAGTATGATATCTATCATCATTCATAAATTTTTTATGAGTAATACTATGGCGCCTGAAAGTAAGCTTTCGAACAATGCGTATCAATGCTTAACCCCCCTGGCAGAGAGGCGGCAATACTATCGAGGACTCCATTTTAGTCGAAAGAGTAGAGTGTTATGTTGTTATTCTCTGTTTTAGCTGTCTTGAGCACCTGACGTTGTATAGTCCTCAGCTTATCACCTGAATATCTCATTATTTTATGACAACTCTTAAAATTCGATATATCAATGTGGAGTATTTGGGATTGGAAAGTTAACGCGTCTTACATTCCTAAAAATTGTAAGTAAGTCAGCTTGTAATTGTGAGTTCCATGCATGTAATAATGGATCTTTAGTCTGCGCGTTAGGTTGGACCTTTAACGTTATACCAGCGCCGTCTCTATCTACAACAATAAAGCCATAGGTCTGAGCTGCTTTAGCGATACTTTGGCCCTGTTTTGTTTGAAGCTTTAAAGAACTCAAAGATACGGTCGGAGGTATCGCGAAACGACCACCCATTGGTATAGACCCACTATAGGGTGGGGATGCTGTCGAAGCATTTCTATCGAATGCATATGCTGGATAGGCTATAGTTGCATTAAGGAATGTAGCGGGCAATGAAACGGCCATGACGTGATTTATGCCATTTGATATTTCATCATCATAAATTAGGCCTGCATAACTAGGCAGCATAGATGCAGTCTGACCATTCTGCCAACCATCTCCTCTACTATTTGGGTTGGTTATAGAATAACTTAACGCTACTATCTGCCCAGTACTTAATACAATTGCTGAGTAAGCTTCAAACACCAAGCCATTTGGTTGCAATATCGCAATATGTCCGTCAGTAGCTTTAGCGGGAGACATTGAAGTATTTAAATATATTTGCGCTGGTATAGTTTTAGGATTTAATGTTTTGTTATAATCACTCGGTAAAATCCAAGAGTTTGTCGAGGTAGATGAATATACATTTCCCGGATATGGGAAAGAAGACTTAGATCCAGAGAGAATAGCAGATTCAACAGATTTTGTATTTCCACTTCGTAACCATTCTCCATTGTACACTTTACTCCAAGCGGAAACATTATATAGAATCGGGTGAAGTCCATCGTTGGGAGTAGCTGTGTAAAGTGGCATCGTCCATTCATTATCATTCCACGTGTCGAGACCACAATATAGAATTACCCCAATTTGAGACGAGCTAAATACAGCTCCGCTTGGTATGGGTGTATTCCAGGCTGATGTAGCCGTAAAAAACTTTGGAGAAGCATTCGCAATTACCGGCGTTGCTATAAAAAAGACCATTAGAAAACCAAGAGTATTTATAAAAGCTCGTAAAAAATTTTTTTCCAGCAGCGTAACTATTTTCATATTATTGCCTCATTATATCATAAGAAATATATGCGTCACTTAATTACTAAGCTAGTAATGTCAGATTCACGGTTTCCCCATATGAATCTAATTTATCAAATCTGACTCTCAAATAAATATCTAGTGAGAGCAAGCCTCGGTAATTACCTAACGTTATCTATAGTTCATATTTTCTGACATAGGATTGAGATAAGATAAAGAGATGAGTTTTTAATCCGTAGATGAGCAGATGGTGCAGTGATTTTATCAGATATTATATTCTGACCCCCGATAAAGATGTCCTATAATCACGTTGCTTAAATTAAGGCGTTTCTCGGATAGCCGTAACCCGAAGGGATAGATAACAATCACACGTCAGCGCATTTCTGTTAGCAGAGGCTACAT